>CP053449.1:430000-1177814 GCA_013285465.1 Pseudomonadota bacterium | reverse complement strand
CATCAGAAAATAAGAGAAACGAACATGATACGGCATTTCGACCTTCCGGTACTGTCACGATTGCAACATATCATCGTAACCCGTTTTCACATTTTAAAACAGCCCCGCAGAAAAATATTGCGGGGTCTGCCGCTTTGTCCGGTTTTCCCCCACGTAAAAACCGTGTATAATAAAAAAAGCAGTTTCAAACTGTCCTGCCTTTCAAGATTGTTGACGACATGAGAACACGACACCACATACGCATGGGCGACAAAAAAGACGGTGCGGGCCGCCCCGACCACCGTGAAGAATCGGGCGTGTTGACGCGCGTCAAACCCAAGCTGCAAAAACCGTCAATGTATAAAGTGCTGCTGCTGAATGATGATTACACGCCGATGGATTTTGTCGTCACGGTTCTGGAGCGTTTTTTCGGCAAGGATGAAAATGAAGCGGTCGAAATTATGATGACCGTCCACCGCAAAGGCGTCGGATTATGCGGCGTTTACACCTATGAGGTCGCGGAAACGAAGGTCGGACAAGTGATGGGTTTTGCCAAAAAGCACGAACATCCGCTACAATGCACGATGGAAAAAGACTAAGGAAAAAGGATTAAAGCCATGTTATCAGCACATCTGGAACAGACATTGCACCGCGCTTTGAACCATGCAGGCTCCCGCCGCCATGAGCTGGTGACGCTGGAACATTTGCTGCTGGCCTTGACCGAAGACCCTGATGCCGTTGCCGTGCTGCGCGCCTGCGGTGTCGATGTCCCCGGACTTGCCGAAGATGTCACCATCTATCTGGATGAAGAATTGACCACGCTGATCCGCCCCGACCAACAGGAAGCCCGCCCGACCAACAGTTTCCAGCGCGTCTTGCAACGCGCCGCCATCCATGTGCAATCAGCAGGACGCGAAGAAGTCACAGGTGCCAATGTGCTGGTCGCCCTGTTTTCCGAACAGGACAGTCATGCCGTTTATTTTCTGGCCGCGCGCGAAATGACGCGTTTTGACGCCATCAATTATATCTCGCACGGCATTGCGAAAGTCCCCGGCTATGGCGAGGACCGCCCCGTTCTGGGAACGGATGCCGAGGCCGAAGAAGATGCCGAGGTGAAGAAAGGCCGCGAAGCATTGAACGCCTATTGCGTCAATCTGAACAAAAAAGCGTCGGATGGCAAAATTGATCCGCTGATCGGGCGCGAAGACGAATTGGAACGCACTATTCAGGTTCTTTGCCGCCGCACCAAAAACAATCCGCTTTATGTCGGCGACCCCGGCGTCGGTAAAACCGCGATTGCCGAAGGCCTTGCCCTACATATCACCGAAGGCAATGTACCCGAAGTGCTGAAAGATGCCACGATTTTTGCGCTGGATATGGGCGCATTGCTGGCCGGGACACGTTACCGCGGCGATTTCGAGGAACGCTTAAAAGCCGTGATTTCCGCCATCAAACAGCAGGACAACGCCATCCTGTTTATTGATGAGATCCATACCGTCATCGGCGCGGGCGCAAGCTCCAGCGGGGCGATGGACGCCAGCAACCTGCTCAAACCCTCTCTGGCGCAAGGTGAGCTGCGTTGCATCGGTTCCACCACCTATAAGGAATACCGCAACCATTTTGAAAAAGACCGCGCCCTTGTCCGCCGCTTCCAGAAAATCGATGTGCGTGAACCCTCTGCCGGTGACACAATCAAAATTCTGCGCGGGTTACGCAAATATTACGAGGAACATCACGGCATCACCTATACGGATGAGGCCATCAAGGCGGCTGTTGATCTTAGCATCCGCTATATCAATGACCGCAAACTGCCCGATAAGGCCATTGACGTACTGGATGAATCCGGTGCGGCGCAAAAACTGCGCCCCGAAGACAAGCGCAAGAAAATCATTGATGTGCCGGAAATTGAAGATATTGTCGCAAAAATCGCCCGCATTCCGGCGCGCACCATCAGTTCCGATGACCGTCAGGTGTTGGGCAATCTTGAACGCGACCTGAAAAATATGGTCTTCGGGCAGGATGAAGCCATCCATACGCTGGCCAGTGCGATTAAGCTGTCCCGCGCCGGATTGCGTGAGCCGGAAAAACCTGTCGGCTGTTATCTGTTCACCGGTCCGACCGGTGTCGGTAAAACCGAAGTGGCGCGGCAGCTCGCACGCGGTCTCGGCATTGAACTCAAGCGCTTTGACATGTCGGAATATATGGAGGCGCATGCCGTTTCCCGCCTGATTGGTGCACCGCCCGGCTATGTCGGTTTTGACCAAGGCGGGTTGATGACCGACGCGGTTGACCAGAACCCGCATTGCGTGCTGCTGCTGGACGAGATTGAAAAGGCGCATCCCGATCTGTTCAATATTTTGCTGCAGGTGATGGATTACGGCAAGCTGACCGATAATAACGGCAAAACCATTGATTTCCGCAATGTCATTCTGATCATGACCAGTAATGCGGGCGCGGCGGAAATCGCCCGCCCTGCCGTTGGCTTTGAGCGCGAAAACCGTATCGGTGAAGATAGCGAAGCCATCGAGCGCATGTTCACCCCCGAATTCCGCAACCGTCTGGATGCGATTGTACCCTTTAACAGCCTGTCGCCTGAAGTTCTTGACCGGATTGTCGATAAATTCGTGATGGAGCTGGAAGCGCAACTGGCTGACCGCAATGTCATTATCGAACTGGATCAAAAGGCGCGGCGCTGGCTGGGCAAGCAGGGATTTGACCCTGCTATGGGCGCACGCCCCCTCGCCCGTAAAATCCAGAAACATTTGAAAGAGCCGCTGGCGGATGAAATCCTGTTCGGCAAGCTTGAAAAAGGCGGCAGCGTGCAGGTTTCGGTAGAGGATGATGCGTTAAGCTTTCACTACGAAAGTGCGAAAAAACCATCGCCGCCTGCCAAGCAGAAAAAACAGCCGAAAAAGCGCGGTAAGAAAGAAGAAGCGTAAAGAGCGGCACTTTCGTCCTGTTGCTTTTATCTGATGCCCTTATGCAAATCCACAGCACGTTGTTCCGCCGCGCGTATGTCTTCCATACTCATGCGATATTGCCATTTTCTCTGCAATACTGAGGCTTTACCGCGCTCCTTGCCGGACAAGCCGGGGGGCATAAGTGACAGATGAATCCATTTATAACCCTCAATGAGGTCTTGCTCTATCCCTATACCATTGAAATACATTTTCGCTAGCGCAAGCTGCGCCGCCGCATCGCCGCGCTGCGCAGCATTCTGATATTTTTGAAAATCATCATTATACGCTGCCTGCACAGGCGTTACGGAAATTGGCTGATCAGAACTTTTACGCCACGCGCCGACACGTTTTTTGCCTTCAAACAACTGCTCTTCCGTCAGACTAGCGGAAACTCGTACACGTGCGATAATTGCGTTATTCTTTGCCTCGCCGCTTGGTAGCTGCATCGCCGCCAGCGCAAACCACATATAGGCCGCCACCAAATCCTGTGCGACGCCTTCACCCTTGTAATAGATTTCACCTAAACGCATCTGTGCATCGGGATTGCCGCCATTCGCCAATCGCTGCAAAAGATTTATATCATTCGTTTCATGAAAAGGTATGTCTGACAGCATCTTCAAGGCTTCTTCATGCCCGCGGCTTGCCGCCTCCGTTAGCCATTGACTTGCTGCCGCGGGGTCCTGCGCGACGCCGTCGCCTTCCAGATATTTCATCCCCAGCAGATATTGCGCGGTTGAAGAACCGGTGCGGGCATCCTGCCTTAATTGCTGTAAATCCGTGTCATCCGCCCGCGCCGCCTCGGGGCAGATAAACAGGGCACAAGCCAGAACAGCAATACAGAAATATTTGAACATCTGTCCATTATAACCGCAAAAAAGTTAAAAAAATCAAACGAACAGATGGACGCGGGTTTGCGGGCGTTTGCCGCAATAGCTATGGAAGAATTTGCGCGCGGCGATGCGCGCCTTTTCCGAGAATTCATGCTGCGTGCCTTCATCACTGCATAGACGAAGATCTTCCGGCAGATTGGCCAGTGTTTTTGCCACCGCCTCGCTTGCCTGTTTCAGAACGGCTTGGCCTTCCTCGCTGGTTTCATCGGCAAGACCGAGGGCGGTAATCTGCGGCAGGTCTTTCAGATTGCCGCGCCCGTCCATCACGATACTGACCACCACCGCGCCGTTGAAGGTAATGCGGCGGCGCACGGCCAGTGTTTCGTCATGGATCGGCATCATACGCGGCCCTTCAACCGCCAGCAGGCCATGCGGCACTTCATCCAGCACCGTTACGCCGTTTTCGGGGCACAGGCTGTAAACCGTGCCTGTCATGCCTGTCATTACATGTTTGATCCCGCATTTTTCGGCCAGTTCCGCGTGGTGGTCCATCTGCATGGCCTCACCATGTACGGGAACGGCGATTTTCGGCTGTACCCATTTATACAGTTTTTCCAGCTCGCCGCGATACGGGTGGCCGGAAACATGGACGGGGTTTTCCGGATGAGTCTGTTTGCTGACAATTTCGACATCCATCTCCCAAAAGCGCGACAGCGAGCGGTCAATCATCGCCTCATTCCCCGGAATACGCAGGGCGGAGAAAAACAGCACATCCCCCCTTTCAGGACGGATGCAGGGGTGTTCACCACGGGCGATACGCGCCACAGCGGCACGGCTTTCCCCTTGCGAACCTGTCAGGACAATCACGGATTTCTCACGCGGTTGCGCCATTGCTTCGCGGTCTTCCAGAAATGGCGGAATATCGGTCAAATAACCGCAGGCTTTTGAGACTTCATAAGAACGCCACAGGGAACGTCCCGACACGCCGACACTGCGGCCATTGGCCTCTGCCGCACGGGCAATATTATACATCCGCGCCACATTCGAGGCGAAACAGGTCACGAAAATCCGGCTGTCAGGATAATCGGCAAACAGTTTCGTCAGGCTGTCCTGTACGACCTGTTCGGAGGCGGAATGACCTTCCAGCATCGCATTGGTGGAATCGCCGACCACTGCCAGCACGCCGCCCGCCGCCCCCAAAGCGGCCAAAGCCGTTTCATCGGTTTCATCACCGACGCAAGGCGTTGCATCCAGCTTCCAGTCACCCGTATGCAAGACCGGTTGCAAATCCCCCGCCGTTATCACCAGCGATTGCGCCTCGGGAATGGAATGCGCCATACCGATCATACGGATATGAAACGGTGCAAGGTCTTTAATCTCGCCGCCGACAGGAACGGTATGAATCTCTGCCTGATCCGCCCAGCTATGTTCGGAGAATTTGCTGCGGATCATTGCCGCCGTAAACGGCGTGGCATAAAGCGGGCATTTCAGTTCAGGCCACAGATATTCCAATGCACCGATATGGTCTTCATGTGCATGGGTCAGGACACAAGCGATCAGATTATCGCGTTCTTGTTTCAAAAATGTGATATCCGGCACCAGCAGGTCAACGCTGGGCATCGTGTCATCGGGAAAGCCCATACCGCAATCGACCATCAGCCATTTGCCGTTAAAGCCGTAGAGGGTCAGATTTGCGCCGAATAATCCGCAACCGCCCAGCGGCAGGAAATAGAGCTTGTCTTTCTCCCATTCAAAATCCGTCATCATGTAAAAAATACCTCTCCTGATGTCACGGTGCGCAGGGCGCCGTTTTCCTGTTCCAGCAGCAATGCGCCGCCTGTATCAATACCGGCAAATTTGCCGGAGAAAGCCTCTTGCGGTAATTTTACCTCAAGCTTTGTGCCGATGCTATGCGCTTGTGCCAGCCAGTTTTCACGCACCGTATCAAAACCTTGCCTCTGCAAGCGCGCGTCCCATGCTGCAAAACTGCTGACAAAATGCTGCGCCATTTCCTGCGGCGTTACAATCTTGCCCGTTGCGGATTTCAAGTCACAGGCATAATCCGGCGCACCGGCAAGATTAACGCCTGTGCCGATAATAAGATAGACTTGATCATCCTTTGTTTCCGCCTCCAGCAAAATGCCGCAAAGCTTTTTGCCGCCAAGCAGGACATCATTCGGCCATTTCAATTGCAGCGGCAAACCGTCATCACCTGTCGCGGCTTTCAGCGCGTCAGCCATGGCCAGAGCCGTTAAAAACGCATATTGCCCGGCAGCGGCAAAATCACGCACTTTCCAGACCAGTGATAAATAGAGATTGCCTTCAGGGGAAGACCAATCACGGCCATAGCGCCCGCGCCCTGCTGTTTGGCGGCCTGCTGTTATAACCGTGCCATGTTCCAGACAGCCGCGTGCGAAAAGATTGGTACTGTCCACTGTTTCAACATGCCGGTGCGTCACACCGCCGGGAAATGCCGTCATGCCCCCAGCAGCCTTTCGACAGCATGGGTCAGCGTTTCAAAGACCGGCCAGATAATGACGGCAAAGATCAGCGCGAAGACAGTCGCACCACGCATCACGAATAAGGCGGGCGCATCGTCAACACGGTCGAGCTCGTTCACCGGTTCGTCAAAATACATGACGCGGATGACGCGCAGATAGTAATAGGCCGCGACAACGCTGGACAACACACCGATGATTGCCAGACAGTAAAAGCCCTGCGCGACAGCTGCCTGAAAAATGAACAGCTTGCCGAAGAAACCTGCAACCGGCGGAATACCTGCCATAGAGAACATCAGCAATGCCATACAGGCCGCCATGATCGGATTGTATTTTGCCAGTCCTGCCAGATCGTCGATTTCCTCCGCCTGTTGTCCGCGGCGCGTCATCATCAGGATCACGGCAAACACGCCGCCTGTCGTAATCATGTAAATCACCATATACAGCATCAACCCGCGCACACCTTCGGCGCTGGCTGCGGCAAGGCCAATCAGCGCATAACCCATATGACCGATGGAGCTATAGGCCATCAAACGCCGGATATTGGTTTGCCGCAAGGCTGCAAAGGCACCGACAATCATCGATCCCGCCGCAATCACCCAGATCACCTGCTGCCACTGGTCGGCAATCCCGCCGAAAGCGCTCATCGTGACGCGTACCAGCAGCCCCATCGCCGCGATTTTCGGCACCATGGCAAAAAAGCTGACAACCGAAGCCGGTGCGCCTTCATAGACGTCCGGTGTCCACATATGGAAGGGCACGGCGGATACTTTAAAGGCCAGTCCCGACAGCATAAAGACCAGACCAATGACCAGCCCCATGGACGGCGCACCTTCCATCAAAGACATTGAATCGGCAATACCGGGGAAGCTGGTGGTTCCGGCAAAGCCGTAGACCATCGAGCAACCGTAAAGCAGCAGTCCGGAAGATAAGGCGCCCAGCACAAAATATTTCACGCCTGCCTCGGAGGATTTCAGGCTGTCACGGTTTAGTGCCGCCAGCACGTAAAGCGGCAGGCTTTGCAGTTCCAGTCCCATATAAAGCGAGATCAGATCATTTGCCGACAGCATCATCATCATGCCAAGTACGGAGAACAGCACCAATACAGGATATTCAAACCGCGCTATTTTCTGCCTTTCGGCATATTGCATCGCCATCAGCACCGACAGCGCCCCGCCGAACAAGACCAGTATTTTCATGAAAACGGCAAAAGGCTCGGAAATAAACAACCCGCCGAAGGCCGGAATCGTTCCGTCAGGGAAACGCAGCAACAAGGCCGCTGTTACGGCAAAGCTGAGAACCGTGTACCAGGAAATCAGGCGGAAGCTCTTATCTCCCAGAAAAACGCCAAGAACCAAAAGCAGCATCCCCATTACCGCCACAAGAATTTCCGGCGCCACGGGCAACAGATCAAATGTTCCGACAATCATTCTTTTAATCCTTCCGTCTGCGGCGCGGCCGCATTCTCTTTTATTGGCAGCTCATGTTCCGCCGCATATTCGATTCCCTGTTGGTACAGTCTGATCGTTTTATCGACAGCCGGCGAAATCGTTTTCAATACCGCTGACGGGTAGACCCCCATCCAGATAACCAAAAAGGCCAGCGGCACAAACATGCTGATTTCGCGGGCGGAGAGATCGGGCATCCGGCGGACATCATCATGTTCCAGCGGTCCGAAAACAACGGCACGGTAGAGATACAGCATATAGGCTGCGCCCAGTACAACCCCTGTCGCCGCCAGAACCGCCACCGTCGTATTGACGCGGAACGCACCCAGCAAAGCCAGAAACTCGCCGACAAAGCCGCTTGTCCCCGGCAAACCGATGGAGCCAAGCATAAAGATCATAAACACCGTCGCATAACGCGGCATAACATTGACCACACCGCCATAGCGCCCGATATCCCGCGTGTGCAAACGGTCATAAACAACGCCGACGCACAGGAACAGTGCCGCCGAGACAACACCATGCGAGAGCATCTGGAACATCGCGCCCTCCATCCCCTGTTCGGTCAGCGTAAAGATACCAAGCGTCACAAAACCCATATGCGCCACGGAGGAATAAGCGATCAGCTTTTTCATGTCCTTTTGCGCCAGCGCGACCAGCGAGGTATAGATAATCGCGATAATGCTGAGTGCATAGATATAAGGCGTGAAATAAGCTGTCGCAACCGGCAGCATCGGTACGGAAAACCTCAGGAAGCCGTATCCGCCCATTTTCAACAGCACCCCTGCCAGAATGACGGAGCCTGCCGTCGGTGCCTCGACATGCGCATCGGGAAGCCATGTATGCACCGGCCACATCGGCACCTTGACCGCAAAAGAAGCGAAAAAGGCCAAGAACAGCCAATATTGCATCTGCAGCGGGAAATGCGTTTTTTCCATCAGCACCATAATATCCGTCGTGCCGGTATAAACATACATCGCCAGCACCGCCAGCAGCATCAGCACGGAACCGAGCAGCGTATATAGGAAAAATTTAAACGCGGCATAAACGCGGCGCGGACCGCCCCATACACCGATGATAATGAACATCGGGATCAGCACGGCCTCGAAGAAAATATAGAACACGACCAGATCAAGCGCACAGAACATGCCGACCATCATGGTTTCCAGCACCATAAAGGCGATCATATATTCTTTGACATGTTTGTTGATGGAAAACCAGCTGGCCAGAATACAAATCGGTGTCAAAAAGGTCGACAGCAGTACGAACAGAACGGAAATACCGTCCACGCCCATCTTGTAATTGATTTTCAGCGACGGCATCCAATGCCATGTTTCCACCAGCTGAAACCCCGGATTGCCGGGCTTGAACATCGCATACATCACCAGCGAAACGCCGAAGGTAAATAATGACGTAAACAATGCCACGTAACGCGCATTGCGGGTCACATCTTCATCATTCTTGCTGTTAATCAGCAGGATGAAGAATGCGCCGAACAGCGGCAGGAACGTGATAAGCGAAAGTATCGGAAAATTGTTCACAATTCTTCTTCCTTATTTATCCGTAAACCTTGTAGAAATAGAGCCCCGTCAGGACAGCCACGCCGACCAGCATCGCGAAAGCATAATGGTAGACATAGCCCGTTTCCGCATCTGCGACCTTTTCTCCGGTCAGCGACATTGTTTTGGCAACGCCGTCAGGACCGAGACGGTCAATAATCATTTCATCACCGCCCTTCCAGAGCGCATAGCCCAGCTTATGCGCCGTGCGGACGAAAACGGCATCGTAAATCTCGTCAAAATACCATTTATTGAACAACAGGCGGTGAATAGCCGGGAAAGTCGTTGTGAAAGACTGCGGCAATGTTCTGGCCACCATATAGAACAGATAGGCCAGCACAATCCCCGCTGTCGCAATACCGACCGGCAGCAAAGCGACCCAATGCGGTGCATGATGCGCGGCTTCAATTGTGTCATTGCCAGGCAGCACAAACAGGCTTTCCCGCCAGAACTCCATCCGCCCCTCACCGACAAAGCGTCCCGCGAAAATGCTGCCGGCGAATAAAGAGCCTGCAGCCAGAACGTAAAGCGGCAAACGCATCACCGAAGGCGCTTCATGGATATGCGCCATGACTTTTTCATCCGCGCGCGGCTGGCCGTGGAAGGTCATAAACAGCAGACGCCAGGAATAGAATGCCGTCAGAAAGGCGGCAATAATACCGCACCAGAAAGCAAATGTACCGACGGGGGAATGTGCGGCAAAGGCGGCCTCCAAAATCAGATCTTTGGAGAAATATCCCGCGAACCACGGAATACCGGCAAGTGCCAGTGAGCCAATCCACATCACCGCATAGGTCACCGGAATTTTCTTCCAGATGCCGCCCATATAGCGCATATCCTGTTCATCGGACATGGCATGGATGACGGAGCCCGCGCCAAGGAACAGCAGCGCCTTGAAAAATGCGTGGGTGAAAAGGTGGAAAATCGCCGCACCATAGGCAGACACGCCGAGCGCAAAAAACATATAGCCCAGCTGGCTCATCGTCGAATAGGCAATCACCCGTTTGATATCAAATTGCGTCAGCGCAATCGTCGCCGCAATCAGCGCCGTCAGCGCACCGACAACCGTGATAAATTCCTGCACCACGGGCGCATATTCAAACAGCGGCGACATACGCGCCACAAGGAACACCCCTGCGGTGACCATCGTCGCGGCGTGGATTAGTGCGGAAACAGGCGTCGGGCCTTCCATCGCATCGGGCAGCCATGTATGCAGACCCAGCTGTGCGGATTTACCCATCGCGCCGATGAACAGCAAGCCGCAGGCCAGAGACAGCGCATGAATGTCATAGCCCATAAACACGAACATCGCATGGGCGGCATTTTCGGTATCGGAGAAAATCGCATCAAAATCAAGCGTTCCGAAAATCGCGAACAGCGTCATCACGCCCAGTATCAGGCCGAAGTCACCGATACGGTTGACGATAAAGGCTTTGACCGCCGCCGCATTGGCACTGGGTTTATGGTTCCAGAAACCGATCAACAGATAGGAGGCCAGACCGACCCCTTCCCAGCCGAAGAACATCTGCAATAGGTTGTCCGCCGTGACCAGCATCAGCATCGCAAAGGTAAACAGGCTGAGATAGGCCATAAAACGCGCCTTGCATTTGTCATGACTCATATAGCCGATGGAGTAAACATGCACCGCGGCGGAGACAACATTCACGACCGTGATCATCACCGCCGACAGCGTGTCAAAGCGCAGCGCCCAGGCCACATCCAGCGTACCGGATTGAATCCATGTAAACAGCGGCACATGCAGCGTTTCACCGCCCGCCGACAGGTCGCGAAAAATACCGATCGAGATAAAAGCCGCCAGCAGCATAAAGGCGCAGGTCACGAATTGAGCACCACGATCACCGATCACACGGCCAAAGAACCCTGCGATAATTGCGCCCATCAGCGGAAGAATGACTGCAAATTGTTCCATTGTCTTCTTACCCCTTCATCGCCGTAATTTCATCAACGGCGATTGTGCCGCGGTTACGGAAGAACACCACAAGAATGGCGAGCCCGATGGCGGCCTCTGCCGCCGCAACCGTCAAAATAAACATCGCAAATACCTGCCCCGTCAAATCCTGCAGATAGGCGGAAAAGGTCACCATATTGACCGTGACGGAAAGCAGCATCAGCTCGATCGACATCAGGATGACGATCAGATTACGGCGGTTTAAGAAAATACCGAACACACCCAGAATGAACAGCACGGCGCTGACCACCAGATAATGCGTCATTGTGATTTCAAACCATGCTGCGTCCATTATTGTACTCCCGCTCCGGTTTCAACCTGTTGGATTTCCATCGCATCCGCCGGACGGCGCGAAACCTGATCGCTGACTTTCTGCTTACGCACACCGGGCCGCGTTCTGAGTGTCAGCACAATCGCGCCGATCATTGACACCAGCAGGATCAAACCCGCCGTCTGGAACAGATAGACATTCTGCGTGTAAAGAATTTGCCCCAGCGCATGGGTGTTGGTGACACCGGCATCCGTGCTCATCGGTGCAAGGCGGTTCTGCACGGCCCCTGCGGAGAATTCCCATGTCCAGTAAAGCCAGACCAGCTCTGCCAGCAAGACAAGCCCGACCAACCCGCCAATCGGCAGATAGCTGACCAGCCCCTCCTTGATATTCACGCGCCCGACATCCAGCATCATCACGACAAACAGGAACAGCACAGCCACAGCACCGACATAGACGATCACAAGGATCATCGCGACAAATTCCGCGCCCAATAGCACAAATAATCCGGCGGCGTTGAAAAAAGCCAAAATCAGAAACAGGACGGAATGCACGGAGTTCCGCGCCGTGATTACCATCACGCCGCTGGCGATCAGCACGGATGCGAACATATAGAATACCAGGGCTTCAATCATGTTTTTGTCCTTCGTTCTTTTCTCGGCTTACCGGTAAGGTGCATCGGCTTCGATATTACGGGCGATCTGCGCCTCCCAGATATCGCCGTTTTCCAGCAGTTTTTCCTTATTGTAATAAAGCTCTTCGCGCGTTTCCGTCGCATATTCGAAATTCGGCCCTTCGACAATTGCGTCAACGGGGCAGGCTTCCTGACACAAACCGCAATAGATGCATTTGATCATGTCAATGTCATAGCGCGTTGTGCGGCGGCTGCCGTCATCGCGCGGTTCGGCCTCGATCGTAATGGCCATGGCGGGGCAGATCGCCTCGCATAATTTACAGGCGATACAGCGTTCCTCTCCGTTCGGATAGCGGCGCAATGCATGCTCACCGCGAAAACGCGGGCTGATTGGGCCTTTTTCAAACGGATAGTTCAATGTCACTTTCGGCTTGAACATATATTTGAATGTCAGCCAAAAACCGCGCACCAGTTCGGTCAAAAGAAAGCCGCGCACCATTCTGTCTGTAAAGCTCATTCGTCAAAAACCTTTCTTAAAACACCGGCAGGCTGTTATTTGCCAGCAATGTTCCGGCAACCACAATGACCCAGAACAGCGTAAAGGGTAAAAACACTTTCCAGCCAAGACGCATCAGCTGGTCATAGCGGTAGCGCGGCAATGTCGCCCGCGACCATACAAAAACAAACAGAACCGCCGCCGTTTTCGCGCCGAACCAGATCAGCCCCGGCACCCATGACAGCCACGCGATTTCCATTCCGAAGGGCGGCAGCCAGCCGCCGAGGAACAGCACAACCGTCATACCGCTCATCAAAATCATATTGGCGTATTCGCCCAGGAAGAACAGCGCGAAAGTCATGGCCGAATATTCGACGTTATAACCGCCGACCAGCTCTGACTCACCCTCGGGCAGATCAAAGGGGGCGCGGTTTGTTTCCGCCAATGCGGAAATCAGGAACACCACGAACATCGGGAACAGCAGTAAATTCATCCACCATGTCCGCTCGGCCATAACGATATCGCTGAGATTAAGCGACCCCGTCGTCAGCAGCACCGTAATAATCACAAAACCGATGGAGACCTCATAAGAGACCATCTGCGCAGCAGAGCGCAAGCCGCCAAGGAAGGCATAGCGTGAGTTGGATGCCCAGCCCGCCATCAGAATGCCGTAAACCCCCAGCGAGGAAATTGCGAACAGATACAGCACGCCGACATTGATATCGGCCAGCACCATGCCTTCATCAAAGGGAATAACCGCCCATGCGACAAGGCTGAGCATAAAGGTCAGCATCGGCGCGATCACGAAAATCACCTTGCTGGAGCGCACCGGCAAAATCGTTTCCTTCGCAAAGAGCTTGATACCGTCAGCCAGCGGCTGCAGCAAACCAAAGGGCCCGACCATCATCGGCCCCTGCCGCATTTGCATGGCAGCCATCACCTTGCGCTCGGCATAGGTCAGATACGCCACGGCGACCAGAAGCGGCAAAATGATCAACACGATCTTGGCCACAATAATCGCGGTCGGAACAATATATCCTAAAAGAGTTTCAAGCATTTGCCCGTTTCTTCTCCATTGTTTTATCAACAAAAGCGTCCGTGCATTCCTGCATCGTTACCGAGACACGGCTAACCGGACAGGTTTTGTAAAAATTGGCCACCGGCAGACGGAAAGGCAGTTTTTTCACATCGCCTGCATCTGCCGCAAATGTTTTCCATGCCGCATGCGGAATTTGATCAATATGATCAAACATCTCGTTTTCCTGAATCAGGCGTGCGCGAAGCTCCGCCGGATTATCATAGGGCAGCGGATAACCCATATGCGAGGACAGCGCTCTGAGAATTGTCCAGTCCTCCCGCGCATCGCCGGGTGGAAACGCCGCTTTGCGTGCCGTTTGCACGCGCCCTTCCAGATTGACATACAGGCCGGGTTTTTCCGTATAGGCCGCACCGGGGAAGATCACATCCGCCCGCGCCGCACCAGCATCACCGTGATGGCCCTGATAAATCACAAAAGTCTTTTTGCTCAGGCGGTCATAGGGAAGCTCATCTGCGCCCAGCGCATACAGAATCTCGATATCACCTGTTTTCGATGCGGCGATAATACCGTCCATATCCAGCCCGCCCCGCGCCTGATCCGGCACAAAACCGATGGACAAAGCCCCCATACGGGCCGCCGCCAACTGCAATAGGTTAAAGCCGTTCCAATCATCACGCACCATGCCGAATTTTTCAGCAACCGCGCGCGCCATCGCGTGAACGGCCAAGCCGTCATCGCGGCGCACAGCCCCCATGCCCAATATCAGCATCGGCTTTTCAGCTTTTTCCAATACTGCGGCAAAACTGTGTTTGCCGGCCAGCAGGTCTTCCAGCGCGTCCGAACCGGTGCCCAGATGCGCATATTCATAGTTCAGATCGGCACGCGGGCCAATGAAACCGATTTTTGTGTTATTGGCACGCCAGTTTTTATGGATGCGGGCATTCAGCATTGCCGCTTCCCAGCGCGGATTGGTACCGATCAGCAGAATGGCATCCGCCTCTTCCACACCGGCAATCGTTGTGTTAAAACCGTAACCGCATGGCTGATACGGATCAAATTTCGCACCGTCCTGACGGCATTCCATATGCGGGCTGCCCAGCCCTGCCATCAGGTCTTTCAGCGCCATCATTGATTCAACGTCACAAAGATCACCCGTTACGGCGGCGACTTTCTTGCCATCCACGCCTTTTAAACGTTCAGCCACCGCTTCAAATGCATCCGTCCATGAGGCAGGCTTCAATTTGCCTTTCGCATCGCGCAGATAAGGGCGGTCAAGGCGATTTACGCGCAGCCCGTCACAGGCATGGCGGGTTTTGTCGGAAATCCATTCCTCGTTCACATCTTCATGCAGGCGCGGCAAAATGCGCATAATCTGGTTGCCGCGGCAATCAATGCGGATATTCGAGCCGACCGCATCCAGCGCATCAATGCTTTCCGTTTTCACCAGTTCCCACGGGCGGGCGATAAAAGCATAAGGTTTTGCCGTCAATGCGCCGACCGGACAGACATCAACCAGATTGCCCGACAGTTCCGATGTCATCATTTGTTCAACATAAGTGCCGATTTCCAGATGCTCGCCGCGGTTCAGCACACCCAGCTCCTGCGTTCCCGCAACTTCATCGCCGAAACGAACACAGCGTGTGCAATGGATGCAGCGTGTCATCACCGTTTTTACAACCGGGCCCAGTTCTTTATCTTTGACCGCGCGTTTGTCTTCCTCAAAACGGCTGCGGTCAAAACCATAGGCCATGGCCTGATCCTGCAAATCGCATTCGCCGCCCTGATCGCAGATCGGACAGTCCAGCGGATGGTTAATCAGCAGGAATTCCATCATTCCCTGACGGGCGCGGCGTACTTTTTCCGAGCCGGTCTTCACATTCATATTTTCACCGCAAGGCATGGCGCAACTGGCAGCCAGTTTCGGCGCGCCCTCAACTTCGACAAGGCACATGCGGCAATTCGCCGGAACCGACAATTTGTCGTGATAGCAGAAACGCGGAATTTCAATTCCGAGCTGCTCCGCTGCCTGTAACAGCGATGTACCGGGTTCGACCGTGACTTCAATATCGTCGATTGTCAATTTCGGCATCGTCTTGTCCTTCTACTCTTCTAAACTCTTCAAGCCGCCTGCGTTTTGCGGTATTCGATGATGCGGCGCTCAACCTCATCGCGGAAATGGCGCATCAAGCCCTGTATCGGCCAGGCCGCGGCATCGGCATGGGCGCAAATCGAGTTGCCCTCCATCTGCCCGCAGACATCCAGCAGCATATCGATATCCTTGATTGACGCTTCGCCTGTGGTCATTTGCTTCATCATGCGCCATATCCAGCCCGTCCCTTCACGGCAGGGCGTGCATTGGCCGCAGCTTTCATGCCAGTAAAATTGCGACAGACGCGTAATCGCCTGCACGACATCGGTGGATTTATCCATCACAATCACCGCCGCCGTGCCAAGGCTGGACTGCACGGCTTTCAGGCTGTCAAAATCCATCAGTACCGTGTCGCAGATATGGCGCGGCAGAATGGGCGTGGATGATCCGCCCGGCAGAACCGCCAAAAGATTATCCCAGCCGCCGCGCACGCCGCCCGCATGTTTTTCAATCAATTCATGCAGCGGAATACTCAGAGATTCCTCCACATTACAGGGGCGGTTGACATGACCGGAAATGCAAAACAGTTTCGTGCCGCGGTTGTTCTCGTTACCAAAGGATGAAAACCAGCTGCCGCCGCGTCGCATAATATCCGGCACCGCCGCAATTGTCTCAACATTATTGACGGTCGTCGGGCAGGCATAAAGCCCTGCCATCGCCGGAAAGGGCGGCTTGTTGCGCGGCATGCCTTTTTTGCCTTCCAGCGAGTTCAGGAGCGCGCTTTCCTCGCCGCAGATATAAGCCCCTGCCCCGCGATGAATATAGAGATCAAAATCCCATCCCGATTTCGCGGCGTTTTTACCGAGCAATCCGGCATCATAGGCTTCATCAATGGCTTTTTGCAGTGCCATCGCCTCATTATAAAATTCACCGCGGATATAGATATATCCGGTATTGGCGCTGATGGCGAAACCTGCCAGCAGACAGCCTTCAATCAGTTTATGCGGTTCGTGACGCAGGATATCGCGGTCTTTACAGGTACCGGGTTCGGATTCATCGGCATTCACAACCAGATATTGCGGTTTACCGCTGTCTTTGGGCATAAAAGACCATTTCAGCCCCGTCGGGAAACCTGCACCGCCGCGTCCGCGCATACCGGAGGCTTTCATTTCCTCGATAAGCCATTCGCGACCTTTACCGATCAGCTTTTTCGTATTGCTCCAATCACCGCGTTTTTTCGATGATTTCAGATCGGTGCCGTCCCAGCCGTAAAGATTGGTGAAAATGCGGTCTTTATCCTGCAACATGTGTCACTTACCCCTTCTTACCGCTTTTTTTCTGATCTTCAGCCATGGCGACCTTCGCCTTTTTCGCTTGCGACTCCAGCGTGGTCGGGCCGTCCTGCGCGCAAGAGCCTTTGCGACCGGTCTGTGAGCCGAAGCTGATCTTCTTGCCGGCTTTCAAATCTTTTAGCAGCGTCACAATCAATTCAGGCGTCAGGTCTTCGTAATAATCGTCATTGACCTGTACCATCGGCGCATTCACGCAGGCGCCGAGGCATTCGACCTCAACCAGTGTGAATTTACCGTCTTTGGTGGTTTCACCGATTTTTGCGCCCAGATGCTCCTCCGCCGCTTTGACGATGTCGCCGCTACCGCACAGCCAGCAAGGGGTTGTGGTGCAGAATTGCAGCAAATATTCGCCGACGGGTGTCAAATTATACATCGTGTAGAATGTCGCAACTTCAAAAACTTTCAAGCGCGGCATATCCAACACGCGGCCGATTTCCTCCATCGCCGCTTCAGGAATCCAGCCGCCATGCTGACGCTGCGCCAGATCCAAGAGCGGCATCACCGCGCTTTGCTTCTGGTTGGACGGATATTTTTTCAGGATATCCTCAATCTTCGCCATATTTTCTTTCGAAAATTTGAAGCTTTTCGGCTGATCGAATTTTGTGACGCGTAAACTGCCCATTTTTCTTTCACCTTGTCATCACCGCTGCGTATCAGCGGTCGATTTCTCCAAATACAATATCCATCGCCCCGATGATTGCCACCGCATCCGCCAGCATATGCCCGCGCGACAGATGATCCAAAGCCGCCAAATGCGCAAAGCCCGGCGCGCGCATATGGCAACGGTAAGGTTTGCTGCTGCCGTCGGAGACCAGATAGACGCCGAATTCGCCTTTCGGGGCTTCCACAGCGGCATAGGTCTCGCCTTTCGGCACATGATAGCCTTCGGTATACAGTTTGAAGTGATGGATCATCGCCTCCATCGACTGTTTCATATCCGCGCGTTTCGGCGGCGCAATCTTGTTATTGTCAACCATCACCGCGCCTTTCGGCATTTCGGCGATAGCCTGTTTCATGATTTTCGCCGATTGGCGCATTTCTTCCATACGGATCAGGTAACGCGCATAGCAATCGCCGGTTTTGCCGACCGGAATGTCAAAATCCATACGGTCATAGACTTCATAGGGCTGGCTTTTACGCAAATCCCACGCCACACCGGAGGCCCGCAGCATCGGTCCGGTAAATCCCCAGTCCAGCGCCTCTTCCTTTGTCGCCACGCCGATATCGACGGTACGCTGTTTGAAAATACGGTTTTCGGTCAGCAATTCTTCCAGATCATTCAAAAAGACCGGAATTTGTTCGGCATAGTCATACATATCCTCGGCCAGACCTTCGGGCATATCCTGATGTACGCCGCCGGGGCGGAAATAATTGGCGTGAATGCGTGCGCCGCAAATACGGTCATAGAATTCCATACCTTTTTCACGTTCTTCAAAACCCCATAGCGACGGTGTAATCGCCCCGACATCGAGCGCAAAAGTCGTGATATTCAGCAAATGGTTCAAAATGCGCGTCAGCTCGGAAAACAGGACGCGGATATACTGCGCCCGCTCCGGCACTTCGATGCCTAGCAGATTTTCCGTCGCCAATGCGAAAGCATGTTCCTGATTCATCGGCGCGACGTAATCCAGACGGTCAAAATACGGCACGGCCTGCGTATAGGTTTTATATTCGATCAGCTTTTCCGTGCCGCGATGCAGCAGGCCGATATGCGGATCGCAACGCTCCACGATCTCGCCGTCCATTTCCATGACCAGACGCAACACGCCATGCGCGGCAGGATGCTGCGGCCCGAAATTCATCGTAAAGGGCTTGATTTGTGTTTGTCCCGCGACCGAGACCATTTCTTCCGTTACAGCTGCTTCCGGCGTCATGCTTTGTCACCTCCGCCCATAAAGCCCGGACGTACGGCTTTTTCATCGCCGAACAGATTGGGGTCGCTCATCGCTTCCCACGGGCTGGTGTAATCAAAGCGGCGGAAATCCTGCATCAGTTCCACCGGCTCATAAACCACGCGTTTCGTGTCTTCGTCATAACGGACTTCGACAAAACCCGTCAGCGGGAAATCCTTGCGCAGGGGATGCCCCTGAAAACCGTAATCGGTCAGGATGCGGCGCAGATCGGGATGATCCTCAAAAAACACGCCATACATATCCCAGACTTCACGCTCAAGCCAGTTTGCCGCACTAAAAAGGTCATTGACGCTGGGAATCGGTGTGGCTTCATCCGTTTCCAGTTTGATGCGGATACGGCGGTTATGCTTCATGCTCAGCAATTGATAGACAACTTCAAAACGTTCGTGATGCTCAGGATAATCGGCACCGCAAATATCAATCAATTGTTTGAAAGCACATTGCGTGTCATCTTTCAGAAAGGCCAGAACGTCACGGATTTTCGTGCGCTCGACCATCAGAACAAGCTCCGTATCGCGTTCCAGCTCGTAATGCAGGATCGCATTTTTCAAAGCGCGCTTGATATGCTGACCAAGCTGCTTGAGTGCGATTTTGTCTTTGTTGCCGCGTTTTGCCATGTTTCTAAGCCTGCCCCCGCACGATAAGCTTGTTACTGCCTTCGCGCTGGATTTTCTTTTGCAGCAGCAAAATGCCGTAAACCAGCGCCTCGGCCGTCGGCGGGCAGCCGGGAACGTAAATATCGACAGGCACGACACGGTCACAACCGCGCACCACCGAATAGGAGTAATGGTAATAACCGCCGCCATTGGCGCAGGAGCCCATCGAAATCACCCAGCGCGGCTCCGCCATTTGGTCGTAAACCTTACGCAAAGCGGGCGCCATTTTATTCGTCAGGGTTCCGGCAACAATCATCACATCGGATTGGCGCGGGCTGGGGCGCGGAATAACGCCGAAACGGTCAAGGTCATAGCGGCTCATATAGCTGTGGATCATTTCCACCGCACAGCAGGCCAGACCGAATGTCATCGGCCAGAGCGAACCGGTACGCGCCCAGTCCAGCAATTTATCGAATTTCGCAACAACAAAGCCGCGGTCATTCATTTCTTCCATCGCCGCATTGACCAGAGCATTTTGCGCCTGCCCGGGAGGAAGACCGTCTGTTTTTCCCGTTACTCCCATTCCAACGCTCCTTTTTTCCATTCATAAATGAAACCGACCGTCAGAATAGACAGGAACAGCACCATCGACCAGAAGCCGAATAATCCGGTTTTTCCCAGCGTAACCGCCCAGGGAAACAGAAAAGCCACTTCAAGATCAAAAATAATGAAAAGAATCGCCACCAGATAAAAACGCACATCAAATTTATGATGCGCATCGGAAAAGGGTTCGAACCCGCATTCATAGGCGGAGATTTTCTCGGAGTCGGGATTCTGCCGGCCGACAAGCCATGAGGCGAGGACGGCGAGAAGCGCCATTCCCGTTGCGATCACCAGAAAAATCAGGATCGGAAGATAGTTCAGTAAAAAGCCGTTTTCCATCATGATGTTGTTCTTTTTATTCTTGTTTAGTTAAGTGAAATACAACCAATCGGCAAGGCTGTCAATCGTTATGCTGGCATTATCCTAAAGCATTCGCTCCCATGTTCAAAGGGCAAAACAAGCCCTTATTTCACAAGGAGATAACACAGGCAAAAATCCGCCTTTGAAAACAGTTTTTTAGAAGGCTTTCTTGAGCAAACGCCTTACCCGGCAAGCCGTATCTGGATAACCTGTCCGCCGCGACCGATCAAGATATTCCAGACCCGTGCAGGTTTTCTCAGCACATCCGTCAATTGGCGGACAGTCTTGATATCCACTCCGTTAATCTGCTGCACAACATCGCCGGCTTGCAAGCCGAGACGGCTTGGTTGACGGATATTGGTGATCACCACCCCTGAATCTGCGCCGATTTTGCTGTCTCCCATATCTTCCAGCACGGCAGGAGAAATATTGGCAACCACCGTTCCGGTCAACGGATGCGCCCCTGTCAGCGCAGTTTCGTTGCGTGGCGGATTTTCAGGCGGCGCAATCGCTGCAAAGCTGATCTGCGACTTTTTGCCCTTGCGCACAATATCCAGAACGATCTTGTCCCCGATTTTCACAAGCGC
Source organism: Pseudomonadota bacterium (assembly GCA_013285465.1). NCBI lineage: Bacteria > Pseudomonadati > Pseudomonadota > Pseudomonadota bacterium. The sequence goes on along the minus strand of CP053449.1, from coordinate 1,156,634 downwards.
CGCACGAAACCGCAACGCCACAGGGTCTTCGACCTGCTTGCCGTTCAGATGCGTTACGACATCTCCTGTTTTCAGCCCTGCTTTCGCCGCAGGACTGGCCGGATGCACCCCTGTAATCAGGGCACCGCGCGCGCTGTCCAGCCCCAGCCCCTGTGCGATATCGGATGTCAGCCCTTGCGCGCCCACGCCAAACCAAGAGCGCCGCAATTCTCCGCCGCTGCGCGCCGCATCAATCACCATTTGCACCATATTAGACGGGATGGCAAAGCCGATTCCAAGCGAACCGCCGTCACGCGAAAAAATCGCCGTATTCACGCCGATCAGCCTGCCGTTCAACCCGACCAGAGCACCGCCGGAATTGCCGGGATTAATCGCCGCATCGGTCTGGATAAAGAAGTTATAATCGCTGATACCTGCCGCCGTACGTGCAACAGCTGAAACGATTCCGCTGGTGACCGTCTGCCCGACACCAAAGGGGTTACCGATCGCCAATACGATATCGCCGACTTCGAGTCTGTCGCTGTCTCCCAGCCTAATCACCGGCAGTTTCCGCCCCTCCGTATCAATTTTCAGAACGGCAAGATCAGTGCGTTCATCCACCAGCACGTTCTGCGCCTGATATTCCTGCCCGTCATTTGTCACAACAACGATTTCCTGCGCATCTTTGATGACATGCGCGTTACTGACAATCAACCCGTCCTCCGCGACAATAACGCCGGAACCGAGCGAGCTTTCAAGCCGTTTGCGCATCGGCATACCATAGAGTTCCTGCCCGAAAAAACGCCGGAAAAACGGATCATTCATAAAGGGGCCCAGACCGAGGCTTGCCCGCTGCTGTACCATTTTCTGCGTATAGATATTCACGACAGCCGGTGCCGTTTGTTTGACGACCGGCGCATAAGATAATTGGATTTGCTCGCGGCTTTGCGGCAACTGTTTCTGCGCCGCCGCCTGTGACGGCAGCGAAAACACCATCAGGGCGAAAACCACGGCAAGAATGACAAGACGTTGCATCACAGACATTTTCGGCAATCCTTCTGTTACAGGTTGTTTGATTGCCGTATTTTAAAAGCTTCCGCTATTTTTTTGCAAGGGGGGATGCGACGCCGTAATGCCGCGCCAGTTTTTCAAGCGCTTCCAGCGGTTGCTCATCCGCACCGACGGTAATTTCCCGCACCTGTTTGGCTTTCAGCGCGGTAATCACGACATTGACCTTTTCATACATATCCAGGTCTTCGGCCAGCTGCTGTTGCAGGATCCCCTTCACCGCATCAAGAGAAAAACTCATACTGTCTTCCGTATCCGCCTGCGTTTCTTTCTTACCGCTGCGCTTGTTTTCTTTGCGCGGACGCCCTCTTGTGCCGTCTTCGGGATCAACGGGGCTGATAGCGGTTGTCGGAATATGGTCGCGTTTGCCCAGAATGGGCTTTAGAAACTGGCTAAGCATTGTAAACATGGCGGCAATAAAATTATTTCAAATATTGTTTCCGTTACGCCGGACGAACGGGAACAATCATCCGTGCGGCCGCTATACGGCCTGTAGCCTATCACTACTCTTTAAACAATTCCAGCAGCGTATTATCCTGCCCGGCGCTTTTTTGCGCCACCCACAGAAGACGGCCGCCGCCCGGCGCCCAGATTTGTATCTCTTTCACCGTTGCATTAATGACCCAATGTTCGAAGTCCCCCAGCTGTGTCGGCTTGCTGCTGTCAGCCGCCGACGGCACCAGCAAAAGCTGTACGTCAATCGGTGTTGATTTTTCAAAATTCACGCCCGTATCTTCCAGATCGGTTTGCGAGACCTGATACCATTGATAAGAATCGATATCGGTCGGAATAATCGCGAAACGGTTGCCCATATATTCATAGCTGAAGAACAGATCGGGACGGAAGCTTTCAATGAAAAAGCCGCCATGCTCACGACTATAGGGGGAAAGCTGCGTCTTGACATTAACAATAATCGGCGCGTTTTCTTCGATATCGAAGAAAAGGCTTTTGAAATAACCGACCTTCTCATCAAGATACATATCCTGCTCAATCGCCGGCATCGCCTTATATTCCGGCGTTTCGGTAATCCATGCCGCAAAATTCGGACGGTAATCAATCAGTTTGTAGAACAGCATGGCGATGTAAAAAGGCTCCGTGGCCTCTTTGCGCTCCACGCTGGAATAACCCGTCGGCGAAAAGGCGCGCGCCTGCGGCAAAACCGTCAATACGCAAAGAATGGCCGCCGCGAAACCGCATAGAATTTTATAGGGCATTATTTTCCTCCGGATTATTTTCTTATCCCTTCCAAGAATTATATCATAAGGAAAGTTAAGAAAAATTGTAGAAGAGATTTTGCTTTTGCCCTAAACAATCGGTTCTTCGTCGATAACAGGCTCGACAACGGGTTTCTTGATCAGGTCATAAAGGCAGATATCTTGCGCTTTGATAAAGCGGTTGAAGACCAGCAGACTAAGAACAACGGCGCAACCGGTGAAATTCATGCTGCTGGAAAAGATCACGACGGGGTCCTGCACGCGGACGATAAAATATGTCAGACTGATAGCCGACGCCCCCAGCCACAGCACCCATGACATCAATGCCACGGATTCGGAATGTGTGGTATCTTTCAAAAGTGTCATGATTTGCGGGATATAACTGACAGAGGCCATTATATTGGCGATAATATAAAGAATTGCCAGAACATCCATAACCCGACCCTCACCATGTCAGAAGAATAATAACTTTCTTATGTTACAGAAGAAAGCTTTCCAAATTCTTAACGGTGGTGCTGAAAGAGTTGTTTTAGCTGTGAAAATTGATCAGTTTTTGCAAGACATCACTGCCGAGATTGGCAGGAGGCGTTTCCTTGCCGGTAATCCAGTTATAAAGATCGGGATCGCTGTTCACCAGCAGGTCTTCATATTGCTGCAATTCCCCCGCATCAAAGCCGGGCAGATGCGCATCGGCAAAGCGCCCCAGCAGCAGGTCAATCTCCCGCGTACCGCGGTGCCAGCTGCGAAAAATCAGTTTTTTACGGGTGTTTTCAAGCGTATTGTCTTGCATGTTGTCCTGTGCAATAGTGTTTGTATTCATATCTCTAACCGTTGGGGACAAGCATATGGCATTTCAGAAATTTGTAAAAGACAATCTTATATTGCTGACAGGTATTCTGTTGCCGATCCTGCTGGTCGTACTGTTTATGGTGGCCAGCACCCTGCCCCGCATGCTGGCGACACCGCCGCAATATGATTTTCTGTTTACCGCCAACCAGTATCACAGCAACTTAAACTCCCCTGTCAGCCTATCGTTAAAAGTCGATGATAAAACCGGAAAACTGGCCGCGATTGTCACGCCGAACCAGAAGCGTGAACATGATTATTACCGCAATAACAATTTCCCCGTTGTTTACCGCTATGATGCGCAGCACCGGACGGCACGCGCCCTCAACCACGCTTATTTCCGCGAGTTTCTGCAAGAAAACGGGGACAGGCTGCTGGAAGACAAAAATGTTGAAATGCCTGAATTCCTCTCCGGGCTGACACTTGATAAAAATGTCATATCACCCGACGGTTATACGCTTGATACCGATTACCGCCGCAGTAATGACAGCCTTGCCGGATTTATGTTTTCGATGGGGCGCAGCGGTCGCTACCGCAACTACCGCTTGAAAAAAGGCAATGCCTCTTTTTCCTTCGAGGTTTCCGGTACTGACGGCAATCACTATTACTACGGCAATTCCTTCACTTTTCTGGGATGGGTGATGGAAGATGAGACAAAAGGACGCGCGGAATGAGCAGCAAGAAAAGCGACGCCCTCGCCAAAATCGCCGCGCTGGCACAAGAATACAGTCTGACGCTTGATGACATCAAGGAGGCAATGCTTGAAGCCGCCGCCAATCCGGAAGACCGGCAAGGCAGCATTCTGCAAACATTGCTCAGCTATCTGGGCGGGTTGTTTATTTTCGCCGGTATCGCCGTCTTTATCGGCATGTTCTGGGGCGATATGAACACTGCCGGACGCCTGATTGTGACAATGGGATCCGGTTTCAGCGCTTATCTTCTGGCATTGCTGTTTATGAAGGAAGACAAATTCGCCAAAGCCGTCACGCCCCTCTTCCTGATTGCCGCGATTCTGCAACCGACAGGCATTCTGGTGATGCTGGATGCGTTTTCAACCGGCGGCGACCCGCGTCACGGCGCGTTATTTATGACCGGCGTGATGGCTTTGCAACAGGGCGGAACTTTTATCGCAAAAAAGCGCACATTACTGGCCTTTACGACGCTGTGTTTTCTGATGATTTTCATTACCACCGCTCTGGACTTGACCAAGCTGGATGATGAAATTATTTGTCTGATTGTCGGTATCATGCTGATGAGCATTTCTTACAGTCTGGGTAAATCACCGCATGCCCTGCTGGCACCTTTCGGTTATTTCATCGGCTCCGTCTGCACGATGGCAGGAAGTTTCGAGATTATCGAGAACAGCCCGCTGGAAATCCTGCTCCTCGGCATCACTTCCGGCTTTATCTATCTCAGCACCATTGTCAAAAGCCGCACATTACTGTTTGCCAGCAGTCTCGGCATGCTTTGCTATATCGGCTATTTCAGCGCGGAACATTTTACCAACTCCGCCGCATGGCCTTTGGCTTTGGTTATGTTTGGGCTGATTATGGTGGGACTGGCCTCTTTCGTCTTCAAACTGAACCGGCAGATCAAAGACGAGACCTGATCCCGCCGCCATAATAATGACAGAGAAGAATGCGCCCCTTTGTTCTTGATCCGATTTTCACCTCCGTCCGCGCCCTGAAAGGCGTGGGGCCGCGCACGGCAAAACTGGTCGAAAAACTGGTTGGCAGCGAAAAGCTTGCCTCTCTGCTTTGGCATTTGCCCGTGCGCTATATTGACCGCCGCTTTGCCCCGAAAATCGCCAATGCGCCAAACGGACGCATTGTCACCTTAACCGTAAAAATCGACAAACACATCCCCGCCCCGTCGCGGGCGCGCCCGTACCGAATCCGCTGTAGCGATGAGACCGGCACGGTTGATCTGGTCTATTTCCACGCCAAAAAGCCCTGGCTGGAGGCGCAATTCCCGATCGGCGCAACCCGCATTATCAGCGGCGAAGCCGAATATTTCCACGGCACATTGCAAATGCCGCATCCCGAAATGGTCGGAACGGAAGCCGAGCGTGATAAAATCGAAATTGTCGAACCCGTCTATCCGATGACCGCCGGATTAACCCACCGTATGATGCACAAGATCATCTCGCAAACGCTGCCGCAGGTTCCCGTACTGCCGGAATGGCTGGACGCGGCCTTCCTTGCGCAGGAAAAATGGCCCGGCTGGAGAGAGGCCGTCTTAAAAGCCCATCATCCGGAAAGCGAAGAGGATTTATCCCCGCGTAAACCGGAGCGGGAGCGGCTGGCCTATGACGAATTGCTGGCCAATCAGCTGGCCATTACCCTTGTCCGCAATCATAACCGCCAGATTGGCGGTCGTGCCATGGGACCGCCCGGAAAAATGGCCGATACCCTCCGCAAAGCTCTGCCCTTTCAGCTGACAAGTGCACAGGAAAGAGCCATCAAAGAAATCAATGCCGATATGCATGAACCCATGCGGATGCTGCGGCTGTTGCAGGGTGATGTCGGTAGCGGGAAAACCGTTGTTGCCTTTTTTGCGATGCTTAATGCCGTGGCCTCCGGCGCACAGGCCGCGCTGATGGCTCCCACGGAAATTCTGGCGCAGCAGCACAGCAAAACCATTAGCGACTATGCCGCTACGCTGGGGCTTGAAACCGTTATATTGACCGGACGGCATAAAGGCAAAGCGCGGCAGGAGATTCTAGAGAAAATCGCCGACGGCAGCGCCAAAATCATTATCGGTACCCATGCACTGTTTCAGGATGACGTTATTTTCCATGATCTCGGCCTTGCGGTTGTCGATGAGCAGCACCGCTTTGGTGTACATCAACGGCTGAAACTGGCGGGAAAAGGCAAGGATTGCGATATTCTGGTGATGACGGCAACACCGATCCCGCGCACATTGACGCTGACCGCCTATGGCGATATGGATTTCAGCCGCCTTGACGAAAAGCCCGCAGGACGCAAGCCGATTGATACCCGCCTTGTTTCGACCGCGCGGCTGGAAGAGGTCGTCGCAGGGCTGAAGCGCAAAATTGAAACAGATGCCCGTGCCTATTGGATCTGCCCGCTGGTCGAAGAATCGGAGGTGATGGACCTTGCCGCCGCCGAGGAACGCTGGCTAACCCTGCAACAGGTTTTCGGCGACCGCACAGGTTTGCTGCACGGACGTATGAATGCGGCGGAAAAAGATGCGGTGATGCAGCGCTTTGTCGCGGGGGAAATTGATGTTCTGGTCTCCACAACCGTGATCGAGGTCGGTGTCGATGTGCCCGAAGCCACCGTCATGGTGATCGAACATGCCGAGCGTTTCGGCTTGTCGCAGCTGCACCAGCTGCGCGGGCGCGTCGGACGCAGCGATGAGGAATCGGCCTGTATTCTGGTTTATGACCCGAAAATAGGCGAAACCGGCAAAAAGCGTCTGACCACCATCCGCAACACCGAAGACGGCTTTCTGATTGCCGAGGAGGATTTAAAACTGCGCGGCGCAGGGGAACTGCTGGGAACGCGGCAAAGCGGTATGCCCGAATTTAAACTGGCCAATCTGCACGACCATGCCCGTCTGGTAAAAATCGCGCGGGATGATGCGCGGCTGATTATCGCACAAGACCCCGATTTGCAAACGCCGCGCGGACAGGCACTGCGTACCCTGCTCTATCTGTTTGAACGCGATAACGCCATCCAGTATCTGCGCTCCGGCTAAAGAAAAACCCGCCTGTTACCAAGCGGGCTTTCCTTTGTATTCTTTATCCTGCAAGCAGGAAAATTACTTTTTCAGAGATTTTTTCTCTGTTTTAACAGGCGCGGCATCTTGTGTTGCTGCAGGCTCTGTCGTAACGGCTTTCGGCTCTTGCGCGTCGCCAAAGGCTTTTTGCGCGCCGCCTTTTTTCAGTTTTGCCGCATTGTCGAGTTTATTCTCAACCGCCTTGAAGAAACGATCGAGCGAACCCGGCTCTTTCTTTTCAGCGTCAGCGATTTTTTTCATACCTTTATAGGCATCCGTGCGTTTGATAACTTCGCCGCCGACCAGACGCCCAAGAACGCCGCCCGCGAAAAATCCCGTGATCGAGGCAGCAACAGCCGCCGCGCCGGAAAAAATCATAGCGCCGGCAACAGCGCCGACAACCGCACCGCCGAGAATTAACCCAACCGTCAACAGTGTCGCTTTCAGCAATTGCTTGCCGCTTTTTACAACATTTTCTTCCGTGAGGGTTACTTTTTCATCACCGACATTCAGGGTGACGGAATCATCTGTGACTTCAACCGGATCTTTTGCCGTTTTTGCAGTTTTCTCAGTCATAAACTTATATGTCCTTTCGAATAAAATAAAATATGTGCCGCGTTGCGGCAGTGATTGCCATGCAACGGAGGCGCATCTTATGACCGGACATAATCCCTGTCAAGAAGTATATGCTTGATTGCTATTCGAAAGCGCGTTTAACGACGGAACCCGCCTTTGTTATTTCTCGCCCGTTTTTTGGGAAACGGAACACAATTGTCATCATGCACGTGCTCCTGCTTCTGCTTATCCGCGCCGGATAATGGTTCAAAACTATGTGTTTGCGGATTATAAGCGTTCAATACACCGTTCTGCATATCGAAATGCCATGCGTGAATCTGTAGCCGCCCTTCCTGCAAGGCCTTTTCTACAACGGGATATTTGCGAAGATTTTCCACACTCCACAAAACGCTTTCCTTTTCCACCTCAGCCAGCAGTAAATCCTTATCCGAAGCCTTGTCACCCAAACGCAGCTTGACCTTGTCTTTAATTTCGCGGGCGCGCTGAATCCAGCTACCGACCGCACCGCTTCTGACACCGTCAACAAGTCCCTTGATACCGCCGCAGGAGGTATGCCCCATGACAATAATATTTTCGACTTTCAGCGTGTTGACCGCAAATTCAATTGTCGCAGCAATTGTGTCATCATCGTCTTTTTCATCATGAGGCGGTATCAGCGCGGCAATCTGGCGACCGACAAAAATATCTCCCGGCTCCACGCCCATCAGCATTTCCGGCCCGTTACGGGAATCGGAACAGGAAAAAATCAGTGCCTTCGGCCGCTGACCGTTTTCAACAACGTCTTTCATCTTATCGGGATTGGTTTCGTAGTGTTCTTTTCGAAAGGCTTCGAAGCCTTTGACAAGCTTTTTAAGGATGTCGTCTGCCATGGGCGCATTCCTTTTCGTTGTTATTTTATTGTCTTAAAAAACACGAATAGGAAATATCGTATCGGATAATACCCGATTTGCAATAATAAAATTACCGCAAAATGACATAAAGTGATATATGTTTGAAATTACTAAAAAAGAAAATGCAAAAAAATTATTTCAGCGCGGCCAGAAAAGCGTCGAAATCGCCATTGTGCTGACTGATCAGTGAATCAAACTCCGAACGCTGCGTCTGCATCATGCTGACGCCTTCCACCATCACATCAATCACGAGGAAGTCACTGTCTTTACCTGCGCGCAAACGCCAGTCAACGGTGACAGGTGATCTGTCTGCCGGAACAATTTTGCTGTGCACGAGGCTGTCGCGCTTATTCAATTCACGATAGCCCGTCACTTCAAAAACTTCACCGGAATATTCGCCGAAACGGCTGGCATAAGTGCGTATAACCATATGGCGGAAAAGCTTTAAATACTCTTTTTTCTGCGTATCATTCGCAATTTTCCAATTTCTGCCAAGAGAAAGCTTTGCGATTCTGTCCAGATCGAAATATTTATCCAGCAGTTTCGCCATTTTCTTTTCGCGCTGCGCCTGCGTGATCTCTTTCTGCACCAGCTCTTTTAGCGCGTCGTCACCAAGTGTCTGGACAATCTGTTCCTGCCGGGACAGCGTTGCGCCATCCGCTGCGCGCAAAGGAAGCGGCAGTGTGAAACACACCAGAAAAACTGCGAAAAGGATGCGGTTATATTTCCACATTATCTTACATACCCCAAAAACTGTCTATACGCCGTCAAACCCCTGACGTTCAAGGCTCTTAAAAGTCCTCTTCCATCTCCATATATTCAAGATGGGCGTAGGGGTCATCATGTACCAAACCATAGCGCTTCTGTCCATAGATACTGCGCACGACGGCGTAGTAATCATGACTGTTCTGACGCAAATCCTGAATGGCTGCTATTGCGCGGGCGCGTTCATCCAGCGCTTCTAAGCCGCCGCGTGTATAAAACATCCACTCATGTTCGTTGTGGAAGGCCAGATAGCGCACCGGATCAATAAGCGTGTCACCGGCCAGGCCGATGCCGTCACGCAGGGAGGACGGCCCCAGAATCGGCAGGACAATATAAAAACCGTGCCCAATTCCCCATTTGCCAAGCGTCTGACCAAGGTCTTCACGCTCATATTCCAGCCCTTGCGTCGCCGCAACATCAAATAATCCGCCGATACCGATCGTGGAGTTCATAACAAAACGTGCGGCGCTTACACCGGCATCGCCGATCTCGCCTTGCAGCACATTATGGGCAAATGTGACAGGCGTTCTGAGATTGCGCATGAAATTCTGTACCGAATCACGCACAGGCGACGGAATGACAAAGCGGTAAACTTTGGCCACCGGCTCGAACAGCACCATATCAACAAGATTGTTAAAACCGAACATCGCGCGGTTCACAGGTTCCAGAGGGTCTGCAATCTCCGTCGGCGCCTTATAGGCCGCAGCCTGATCGCGCGAGGAGGCACAGCCTGCCATCGGCGTCATAAACGCAACAATTAAACAGACAATAATAAAGCGTCTTACCCACATCATATCGTTATCTTAACCGATCAATACTTTAAATTAGATTAACACAGAACAACAAAAAGGCAGCGAGATCAGAGGATTGAAACTCTAGGAACTCAGTCTTGCCTGCAACTCCCTTTTCCTTGCTTTCTCCTTTTTACACAATTATAAACAAAGATAAAGTTCCAACAACAAAAAGCTTTGGAAAAGTTGAAAAAATGTTCAAAAAGCTGCTGATTGCCAATCGCGGAGAAATCGCCTGCCGGATTATGCAGACCTGCCGCAGGCTCGGCATCCGCACCGTTGCCGTCTATTCCGATATTGACCGGAACGCCCTGCATGTGGACATGGCGGATGAAGCCGTGATGATCGGTACGGCCGCACCGCAGGAAAGCTATCTGAACATCCCCCGCATTCTTGCCGCCGCCAAAGAGAGCGGTGCAGAAGCCGTGCATCCGGGATACGGTTTTTTATCCGAGAATGCCGGCTTTGCCGAAGCCGTCACAAAGGCCGGCATGGCTTTTATCGGTCCCTCCGCCGATGCCATCCGCGCGATGGGTGAAAAAAGCACTGCCAAATCCCTGATGGAAAAAGCGGGCGTGCCGATGCTGCCCGGCTATCACGGCGCAGAACAATCCGAAACGCTGCTGTTGAAAGAGGCTGAAAAAATCGGCTTTCCGCTTTTGATCAAAGCATCGGCGGGCGGCGGCGGTAAAGGCATGCGCATTGTCCGCGGCAAAAAAGAATTTAAAGAAGCGCTGGCCGCCGCAAAACGCGAGGCGCAGTCTTCTTTCGGCAATGATCATGTCTTATTGGAGAAATTCTTGGACGCGCCCCGCCATATCGAAGTCCAGATTTTCGGCGACAGTCATGGTAACGTCCTTGCCCTGTCCGAGCGCGATTGCTCCGTACAGCGCCGCCAACAAAAAATTATAGAGGAAGCCCCTGCCCCCGGTCTGTCCGCTGCGGCGCGGGAACGCATTGCCGATGCTGCGCGAAAAACCGCCACAGCCATTGACTATACCGGCGCAGGTACTGTGGAATTTCTGACCGATGATAACGAGAATTTCTATTTCATGGAAATGAATACCCGTCTGCAGGTCGAACATCCGGTCACGGAAATGGTGACAGGGCTCGATCTGGTTGAATGGCAGCTGCTGGTTGCCGCCGGAAACGCGCTGCCTTTGCAGCAAAAGGATGTGCAGGTCACCGGACATGCTTTCGAAGCGCGGATTTATGCCGAAGACCCGGATACGAATTTCCTGCCCGCAACAGGTAAAATCAGCCATCTGACATGGCCGGAAAGCCGTGCCGCATTGCGGGTTGAAACCGGCATCCGCGCAGGTGATACCGTCTCGGCCTACTATGATCCGATGATCGCAAAACTCGTTATTCATGCGGAAAACCGTGAAGCCGCCTGCGCGGCGATGGCGGATGTCCTGCACGAAACGCGCCTTGTCGGGCCGAAAAACAATATCCGTTTTCTCGAAACCCTGTGCCGCCATCCCGCTTTTGCAGGCGAGACTCCGCAGGATTTATCAACGAAATTCATCGAAAACTATGAGCAGGACTTGTTCCGCAAAGAGGAACCGACGCCCCTATCATGCGCAGTCGCTGCCGTTACACTATTAAGAGCCGAGATTAGCTGCTTTAAATACGGATATGATTTAAAAGGTATTTCTTCCGGCTGGCGCATGAATGGTGAGCAGCCGATGATACGCCGTTACAAAATCGCCGACCGGATTATCAGCTGCCATCTTTTGGACGATAATCTTGCCGCCGTCACAACCGGCGATACGGTCTTCGAGGCGGATTTCTGCACGGAGAGCGAAACCATCCATATCGGCGGTACCGCTTATCACGCCGCCAGTATCACGCAAAAGGGCAAACTCTATCTGTTCTGCGACAAATTGCCGCATCTGGTTCTGAACTGGCGCGCACCGCTGGATGCCGGGGATCATAGCGGCGTCGCAGAAGGCGCTTTGACCGCGCCGATGACCGGCCGCGTCATTGCCCTGCATGTCGCCAAAGGTGACAAAGTCCTGAAAGGTCAAGCGCTGGCGGTTATCGAAGCCATGAAAATGGAGCATACGATCAGCGCCCCCGCAGCCGGAACCGTCGCAAATGTAAATATTGCCGTTGACATGCAGGTGAATGAGGGCGTAGAACTCATCACGCTTGAAAATAACGGCTAAAACATAGGAAAACCGCCATGTCCACCCCTGTCGCACAACTTGCCGCCGCAACGCCTTCCGTTGATGTCGCCGCTCTGCTGGAAAAATTCGAAAACGGCACTGCCGTGATCGGCGTTATCGGGCTCGGCTATGTCGGACTGCCGCTCTCCTGCGCCGCCTGCGATGCGGATTTCCAGACCATCGGCTTTGATGTCGATTCCTCCAAAATCGAAAAACTGGAAAAAGGCCAATCCTATATCGGCAACATTCATAATGACCGCGTGTCCGGCTTTGTCAAAAAACAGCAATTCCGCCCGACAGGTGATCTTGCCACATTGATGCAAGCCGATGCCGTTATTATCTGCGTTCCCACACCGCTGACGCGTTACCGCGAACCCGATCTGTCCTATATTATCAATACGACGGAACAAATTGCCGCACATCTGCGTCCGGGCCAGCTGGTTGTTCTGGAATCCACGACCTATCCCGGCACAACGCAGGATGTGATGCGCCCGATTCTGGAAGAAAAATCCGGTCTGAAATCCGGTGCGGATTTCTTTCTGGCCTATTCGCCCGAACGCGAAGATCCGGGTAATCTGGAATTTACGACCTCCTCCATTCCGAAAGTCGTCGGTGGTGACGGTGAACATGCGCTGGCACTGGCACAGGCATTTTATAACCGCGTGCTGGGCGGTAAAACCGTTCCTGTTTCCTCCCCCGCAACGGCAGAGGCCGTCAAATTGACGGAAAACATCTTCCGTGCCGTCAATATCGCCTTGGTTAATGAGCTGAAAACCATTTATGACCGTCTTGATATTGATATCTGGGAAGTCATCGAAGCGGCAAAGACAAAACCTTTCGGCTATATGCCTTTTTATCCCGGCCCCGGTCTGGGCGGCCACTGCATTCCGATTGACCCGTTTTACCTTAGCTGGAAAGCGCGCGAACACGGCATTACGACCCGTTTTATTGAACTCGCGGGAGAGATCAATATCTCCATGCCCGCCTATGTCATGCATAAGCTGGCCGAAGCGCTGAATGAAAAATTCGCAAAACCGCTAAACGGCGCAAAAGTCATGCTGATCGGCGTGGCCTATAAAAAGAATGTCGCCGATGTGCGCGAAAGCCCCGCCTTTGCGATTATGGAGCTTCTGAAGGCGCAGCAGGCCGATATCTGCTTCCATGACCCTTTTGTCGATAAAATCCCGCCCCTGCGTGAACATCCGGCATTTGTCGGCATGGCCTCCACCGCTTTAACGGCGGAAAATCTAACCGCCCAGGATGCCGTTATCATCGTGACCGACCACAGCGATATTGATTACGGCTTTGTTGCAGCGCACAGCAGTCTTGTCATAGATACGCGCAATGCCGCCAAAAGCGCGGATAGCGCCCATGCAGGGAAAATCGTAAAAGCCTGAGAATAAACAGGTTTTTCCAACGACAGAGATTCTTCTTGCTATTTTGCCGATTTTCATGTATCTTATGTTCTATGAGGCAGAAAAAGTGTAATAAAAACGGGGATGTACGCAAAATAAATAACGTGTTCCCTGCCTTGCGGTAAATTTATGGGCAAAGACCAATTGAGGAGCTGATAATCACATGGCGACCAAAAAAACGGCACAAAAAAAGATGGTAGTAAGCAAAAAAGCGAATTCTTCGGATTTCGAGACAGGCGATTTCGTTGTTTACCCGGCGCATGGCGTTGGTAAAGTGGAAGGTATTGAAACCCAGACCATCAGCGGTGTTGATGTCACACTGTACACCATCAGCTTTGAACAGGACCGCATGCGCCTGAAGCTTCCGATCAGCAAGATCAAAAGCTCCGGCCTTCGTAAACTTTCCTCCGGCGACCGCCTGAAAGAGGCTTTGACGACTTTGAAAGGACGCTCCCGCGTAAAACGCACGATGTGGAGCCGTCGCGCACAGGAATATGAAACCAAAATCAATTCCGGTGATCCGGTTGCGATTGCTGAAGTTCTGCGCGATTTGCGCCGCAACGAAGATCAGGGCGAACAGTCTTACAGTGAGCGTCAAATCTATCAGGCCGCTCTTGAGCGTCTTGCACGCGAAGTTGCTGCGATCGAAGATATTGATGAAAAATCTGCTGCAGAAAAGCTTGAAGATGTTCTCCAAAATGTTTCTTAAAGCAGCATAAAACAGTTTTTAAAAAGACCCGCTTCCGGCGGGTCTTTTTTTTACCCTTCCCCATCACTTTCAAGCACAAAAAAAACGCCCCGCACGAAAACCGCACGGGGCAAGATATACTGTTGGAGGGAAATCGGCCCGTTTCTTCACGAGGCCGTCACTTTAAATCAAACCAAAATCACTTTTACTCTTTTCGAAAAACTCTATACTTCGACATCAACAATGCGGCCGCGCCCCTGCTCATCAGCGGCTTCGCTTGCCGCAGCGCGGCGCTCCGCAGCTTGCGCCTCTGCACGGTCATTATTCTCCTGCGTACGCTCCCGCAGTGAGGTGCGGCTTTCCGAACGCTGACTCTCCGCCGACTCAGCGCCGCGCGGCTGCACCTGATTGGTGCGTGCTTCCTGTTCAACAGTTCCCGCGCGGTCATTATTATTACCAATGCCGGGCTGGAAGGTGTTTGTCACCGGAGTTTGTACGGGACCGATCGTTGCCACTTGTTTTGCTCCTCATCATTAAAAACGGTATCGGAAGAATCGCCGATCACCGTCAGAATCCTTATACTGGCCTAATTTTCATTCTAGCAGGGAATGGTAAAGAAAGTCTTTATCTTTTCGCTGCGCAGGCATTACATAATGCCGTTTGACGCAACCTCCACTCCATGGTATAATGGGAGCATAATTGTATATCGTGCAGGGAAAAAATATGACACCAAAAGCACCGTCAATGACCGAAGGCAAGGCCGAAAACCTTGAAGCCAGCAAGATTGAAGACAGCCTGAAACATGTCTCTTCAGAAAAGCGCATTCTCGAGGCCGAAACACGTTTTGGCGGCAGCACCGCCCCTTCCGGCGCCACCGATATTACCTCCACAAAAGGAAAAAAAGACAACAAAGCCACGTCAAAATTTCAGCAACCGAAAATGGGCGATGCGCTCGGTATCGGCTTGTTTGTGGATCAGGTTATGGGATTATTGCAGGATTTTCAGCCGCAAAAGCAGGATATGCTGGGCGGTAAAAAGAAAAATGACGGCAAAAAGAATGATGGTCAAAAGCCCAAACAAGGCAAAGACCTGATGACCTCTACCTCTCTTAATCAATCGAAATTCGCCGCCGGTACGGCGCGTGCCAAACTGGATAACCTGCTGACGGTTGAAGCCAAGCTGATGGAAGCGCGCGACAACAAATACCTGTTCTCGCCCGAGCAATTATCGCGTCTGGAGCAAGGCATCAGCCATCTTCCCGCCGATCTGCACAGAGAACACGGCGCAGGCATGAACCGCCTTGAACAGGCACTGGACGGCATTAAACTCAATAACGGGCAAAAGCCCGGCGTACGGCATCCGGGTCAAAAACGCAAAAAAGGCGTACAGGCATCAATGTAACATCAGATCATTGTCAAAGAATTGAGAGAACGCCCGATAGAGATGTCGGGCGTTTTTTTTAGCGCCGGCCGCCGGCCGCGTAGCCGCCAAAGGAATATGCCGGCGGGGTCGTATTGCGGCGGGATTCGTAATCGCGCACACGCTCTTCCAGTTCACCGATCAGCTCGTCCACTGCCTGTTTGCTGGCAGCAACGACTTCGGGATCATATTTGTTCAGATTGGGGTTCACTTCCTTGTCAAATGCACGGCGCAATTCGCCCAGCTCACGAAGTGTTGTTTTATATTGTTTTTCGTCCCTTAACGGGCGAAATTCATCTTTTAAAGACTCAGAATTCATCACACACGTCTCCTCTATGAAACGGCTCTCGTATTACGCAATAAAAATATATAACAGCCTTACGGCTGAAAAGACTTGAGTTTAAAAAAGCGCCGGCGTGGAATTAAGCAGCCAGAGCCTTAATGCGTCGCGACAGGCGCGACAATTTGCGTGCAACCGTATTCTGGTGCAACACGCCTTTGGTAACGCCGCGCTGAATTTCAGGCTGCGCCAGTTTAAATGCAGCATCAGCCGCAGTTTTATCGCCGGAACCAATGGCTTCCTCTACCTTGCGGATAAAGGTGCGAATACGCGAAACCCGGTCTTTGTTGATGACGCGGCGGCGATCGTTACGACGAATACGTTTTTTTGCAGACTTATGATGTGCCATACAAACCTTCCTAGTTGTTCTTCAAAAACGGTCAAAAGCGCGGGATTTCCTACCCTGAAACACTGCCTCGCCGTTTGGTGAAACCAATACACAAACGCCTTTTTAGAGGGTTTCATACCTCAAGTCAACAGGATTTTTACAGAAAATACGTAAAAAAAGCCGCCGCGCGTTATTTTCCGGAAAAATTCGCCGCGCGCTTCTCGATAAAGGCCTGCATACCCTCTTTTTGATCCTCGGTGGCAAAGCTGGCATAGAACAACCGGCGTTCAAAATGCAGCCCTTCGGCCAATGTGGTTTCATAGGCGCGATTCACCGCTTCTTTGACCATCATCACGGCAGGCAGCGACATATCGGCGATTGTTTTTGCCGCCTCCAGCGCCTCATCCATCAGTTTGTCCAGCGGCACGACACGCGCTGCAAGCCCGGCCTGCACCGCTTCTTCCGCGCCGATCATGCGGCCCGTCAGACACATTTCCATGGCTTTCGGCTTGCCGATCAAACGCGTTAAGCGCTGCGTGCCGCCAATACCGGGCAATGTGCCGATTTTAATTTCAGGCTGGCCGAATTTCGCATTATCCGCAGCAAGAAGGATATCGCACATCATCGCGAGTTCACAACCGCCGCCCAGCGCATAACCCGCAACCGCCGCAATCACCGGTTTGCGGCAGGTCAACAGCCGTTCCCAGTTTTTGTTCAGCATATTGCCGACATAAACATCGGAAAAGCTTTTCGACTGCATTTCCTTGATATCCGCGCCTGCGGCAAAGGCTTTTTCATTGCCGGTGATAATCATACAGCCGATATTTTCATCGGCTTCGAAAATATCCAGCGCGGCAGAGAGTTCATCCATCAGCTGACCGCAGAGCGCGTTCAGCGCATCAGGGCGATCCAGGCGGATCACACCGACTTTGCCGTCAATAATTTCCGTTTTAATAAAATCACTCATGGCGCTTATCCTTTCGGTTTAACGATGATATGAATGCTGATATAGCCCTGTTCCTGCTCTGCAAAGCCGATTTCCAGCACTTCCCCTTCGCGCTCGAAGCGGCTGCCGCCGATAAACTTCCAGCCCAGCTGCGGCAGGGTTTCAAGATAAAAACGCTCCGCCCCGTCCCGCTCCGCTTTGCCGACGGCTTCGGTTTCGATGATGCGGCCTTCCGGCTTGTCGAACACCATATTTTCATCCAGCTGCTCGATAAAACCCGGCATCAAAGGCAGATCGGAGACAGCGGTAAAAAACTGGGAAGAGGACGCAAAAGCCGCGCCCGCAAAGAACAGCGGCAACGCCACGGCGCATGCGGCAAGGCAATTTTTGATCTTCATCATATTTCTCCCTTATATCGCCTGATACTATAACGGCAATTGATGGAGGGGACAATAAAAGCTTGAACGTCCCGCCTGCACAATGCGCTCGATCGTGCCGTTGCAGCCGTTCAGCCCGCATTTTTCACCTTCGCGCCCATAGGCCGCCATTTCCAGCTGAAAATAGCCCAGCTCGCCCGATGGCTGTACATAGCGCGCATCGCCCAGCGTTGACCCGCCCGCTTCGATCGCACGGCTGATAACGCGGCGCACGGCATCGACCAGCACGCGGCATTGCATCTCATCAAGCTTGCCCGCTGCTGTCGCCGGATGCAGCCCTGCGTGATACAGCGCTTCGCAAACATAGATATTGCCCAGTCCTGCGACGATATGCTGATCCAGCAGCGCAGATTTCAGCGGTGCTTTCCGGTCTGCGAATCTTTCAAACAGATAACCGCCGTGAAAATGCGCATCATCCAGCGGTTCGGGACCCATTTTTTGGAAATGCGGCATGTTATCAAGCTCCCCCGCCTTTGCCGTCAGCACATAGCCGAAGCGGCGCGGATCGTTGAAGCTGACGCTGCGTCCCTCTTCCGTTTTCAGAATAATATGGTCATGTTTTTCTTCCGCGCGATCTATACGCATCTGCCCCGACATACCCAGATGCCAGCAGACATGGAAGCCGCTATCAACATCGAGAATCAGATATTTTCCCCGCCGCCTGAGTGCCGTCACCGTTGCGCCCTGCAATGCGCGGCGCATATCCGCGGGAATCGGAAAGCGTAAATCCGGTCTGTTCTGGATATATTCCGTGATTTTGCGGTTTTCCAGCACGGGGATTAATCCGCGCCGTACCGTTTCCACCTCAGGCAATTCGGGCATTCTCTGTCATCCTTACCGTTTTTTAACGCTGATCCTTTATAACTGAAGATATGAACAGGCAACAAGATTATATTCGCGCACTTTTCGCGGCAGAGGATGCCGCGCTGCTGGATGTGGTACGCCGCACCGAAACATCGACCGAGCCGATCCAGATCGCCGCCGAGGACGGCAAATTACTGCAATTTCTAATCAAGCTCAGCAATGCGAAAAATATTGTTGAAATCGGCACATTGGCGGGATATTCCGCGCTGTGGATGTCCCGCGCCGTGCCGAAAGGCGGACGCATTTATACGATTGAGCGTGATGATGCCCGCTTTGCGCTGGCGGAAGAAACGCTGAAAAAGGTTAAAAATGTCACATTGATGCATGGTGATGCGTTGGGGCAGCTGCATGCTCTGGAAGATAAAGCGCCTTTTGATATGGTGTTTATTGATGCGGATAAGCGGCAATATCTGGATTATCTCGACTGGGCGGAAAAAAATATCCGCAAAGGCGGTTTGATTGCCGCCGATAACACGCTGCTGTCCGGTGCGGTGTTCCTGAAAGAGGACGAGCCCCTGCCCGCCCGTATCCGCCAAAGCACGAATGAGATCATGAAGACTTTCAATGCCCGTATGGCGGATCCGAAAAAATACTGCTCCATCCTTTTGCCCACCACCGACGGCATGACAGTTGCGGTCAAACTTTTTTAAGTGTAGAGTTCCCCTCAGCCGGATGGCCGGACGGTTGCGGCGCGTTTTGAACGTGCCGAGGAAAGTCCGGGCTCCACGGAAATACGGCGCCGGTTAACGACCGGGGGCAGCGGATTTATCCGCTGTTACGGCTAGTGCAACAGAAAGATACCGCCTGACTTCGGTCGGGTAAGGGTGAAATGGTGCGGTAAGAGCGCACCGCGTCTCCGGTAACGGCAGACGGCATGGTAAACCCCGCCGGGAGCAAGATCAAATAGGGGCGGCATATGGCGCATTTCCGCGCCCGTCGCCCGGGTAGATTGCTAGAGGCGCATGGCAACATGCGTCCCAGATGAATAACCGTCCTCGACAGAACCCGGCTTACAGGCCGTCCGGCTTTTTTTTATTTTCAGGCTTTTTTCCGCGCTTTTTTCGGCGGCTCTTCGGCGCCGTCATCTTCCGTATCATCTGCGGGTGCGGCATCAGGCAGCGTGGTTTTGATATCCTCGCTGAGCAGCGGGCGCGGACTTTGGTCCAGCGGGTCAAGATCGGGGAGCTGGGTTTGGTCGGTTGTGACCTCCAGCGCGTCGAATTTACGGGCCGCGGAGAAAACATTGCGCTCCAGCGAACCGACGGCCTGATTATAGCTGCTCATCGCGCCGGCAATGCCTTTGCCGACCTTGTGCATATGGCCGCCAAAGACGGCAAGGCGTTTATAAAGGTCTTTGCCGAGCATGGAAATTTCCTGTGCATTCTGGGCGAGTTTTTCCTGACGCCAGCCATAGCTGACCGCTTTGAGCAGCGAAATCAGCGTTGTCGGGGATGCAGGCAACACGCGGTGGTCAATCCCTGCCTCCAGCAATGACGGGTCGCGTTCCAGCGCCGCGCTGAAATAGCTTTCACCGGGCAGGAACATCACGACAAATTCCGGCGTGTCGAATTGTTCCCAATAGGCTTTGCTGCTGAGTTCCTTGATGCGGGCGCGGACATGCGCGGCATGGCGGTCAAGGGCGCGCATGCGCTCCTCCTCCGAAATACCGTCTTTCAGGGAATCGAGATAGGCATCCAGCGGCACTTTCGCATCAATGACGATGGACTGGCCGCCCGGCATTTTCACGACAACATCAGGGCGCTGGTGCAGCCCCTCGCCTTTGACCGTGACTTGTTCTTCGTAATGCACGCCTTTGACCAATCCGGCCATTTCCAGCGTGCGTTTCAGCTGCAATTCGCCCCATTGCCCGCGCTGTGACGGTGAGCGCAAAGCCTGTACCAGCGAGGCGGTTTCGCCGCGCAGCTTTTCCTGATCGAGTTTCATACTGGAAAGATATTGCTTCAGCTCGCCATAGGCATTCTGGCGTTCTTTTTCCAGCACGCCGATTTTCTGATCCATTTTCTCGAGGCTGTCGCTGACCGGTTTCACCAGTTCCTGAATGGCTTTATGGCGTTTGTCCAGATCATGCAGTGCGTCATCCTGCGATTGTTTCAGCTTTTCCTTTGCCAGTGCCAGAAAAGTCTCGCGGTTGGCGTTGAGTGCTTCCTGACTCATGGCTTTGAAGCTGTCGCCCATTTTCTCCTGCATCTGTTCGACGAATTTCTGCTTTTCTTCGGCCAGTTTTTCGTGATGTTCTTCCGCCAGTTCCAGTTTGGTGCGCAGAACCGCCGCTTCCTCTCCCGACAGCCGCTTGCGGAAGACAAGCCAAAGCACCGCCGCCCCTAAAGCCGCGCCGCAACCGAAAAACATCAGTTCTGTCAGCATTTTTTATCCTTCCCTTCGTATAAGCTTATCATAGCGCGTTTCCCCGCGCCGCGCATAGGATTTTTCCCTTCTTTTTCTTGACTTTTAATAATCTTATGTTAATATATTGCGCAAATAATGATATAAAACGAGGCTGTAGCATGAGTGCGGAAAATCTGAAATATCAGGCGAAAAATATCGGTTATCACGTCGTTGATAAAACCAATAATGATTTTACCCATTGGGTGGTCGGTTTGACGGCGGCTGCCGTCCTGCCCTTTATGGCGATCACGGGCAATATCAGCCATGAGGAAATGGATACGCAAGGCCTTGCCAATAGCGAGACCGTCATGGCAGAGCTGCAGGAACAAAAAGCCGATCTGCTGACGCAAGTCACCACCTATAACAAGTTGAAAGGCGATCAGGCCGCCTATGAACAGCTGGGACAGCGTGATAAAGTGCTGGAACTGGCCGATGATGTCATGGCCACGGAATATCAGATTAAAGATGCCGCGCAAAGCTTCTTCGGCAGTCTTTATACCAATGGCGGCGAAGACGGGCTGGCGATTTCGGAAACCGATTTCAAAAACATGCTGACCGATCTGGACAACAAAGACGGTGATTTTGACTGGTCATCCGTTGATGAATCACTGCCGAACATGATCAACAGCTCAGCAGTGGCCGAACATCTGGACGAAGCCCGCAGCACTGTCAGTGTTTCCGACAATGCCGATATGCAGACGCGTTTTTCCAAAGCGGCAGAAATTAGTCAAACAGCAGTTTCTGATGATTCTTCAGGGCAAACAAAAATCGGCATGTCCCTTATTCTCGGATCATGGCTTCCCGGCCTGCTGATGGCCTTTCTGTTTGCTGTTTACCGCGATGAATATGCGGATTATGTACGCAAGCCGGAAAAGCCGAAACCGAAACCGTCACATTAATGACAAAATAACATCTGCGGCTGTTGCGGAGGGTGATAGCCCTTCAAATTTCTGCCGCATATCGGCAAAAGCCTTGCGTTGCGCCTCCGCTGCCGCGCCGTCATCCAGCAATGTTCCGACCTCCCGCACCAGATTATCCACCGTGCAGTTTTCCAGCAGCAGCTCCGGCAGAACGGGCGCATCCAGAATGATATTGGGCAGGCTGGCATATTTGCCCTTCACCAGCAATTTTGCCAGAAAGCCGTTCAATGCGCTCATGCGGTAGCCGATCACGGCAGGCGTGCCGACTGCTGCCAGCTCCAGCGCCACGGTTCCCGATGTTGCCAAAGCCGCATCCGCTGCGGCGAAGGTATCATATTTTCCCGCTGTCTTGATGATGACATTCAGGCCGTCAAAGGCTTTTTCAATCACCTCCTGCAAATGCGGGAATGTGACGGTGACCAGCTTCAATCCTTTATGATCCGCTTTCAGCTTTTCAACTGTCTGTCGAAAAACCGGCAGCATCCGCGTCAGTTCCGACATACGGCTGCCCGGCAGCACACATAGCAAAGACTCATTGGCGGCAATACCGTTTTCCGCACGGAAACGCGCACCATCCGCTTTGACCAAAGCCTCGTTTTCCATGACCGGATGCCCTGTGAAGGTACAGGCCAGCCCTTCTTTTTCAAAATAAGGCGGCTCGAACGGCAGCAGTGCCAGCAGATGATCCAGAAATTGCGCGACTTGTCTCGCCCGCCCCGGCCGCCATGCCCAGACGCTGGGCGCAACATCATGCACGATCGGCATTTTGGCCTTGCCGCGTTTTTTAACGGCTTTTGCCACGCGGAAACAAAAATCCGGCGAGTCGATCGTCACCAGAATATCAGGCTGTTTTTCTTCAATATCGCGCACCGTTTGTCTGATACGCGCCAGCAGATCGGGAATGCGCGGCAAAACCTCCCACACTCCCATCACGGAGAGGGTTTCCATCGGAAACAGGGAAGACATCCCCTCCGCCGCCATCAGCTCGCCGCCGATACCGGAAAAGCGGAGATCACCCGCCGCCTTTTCTTTCAGCTGTTTCATGATACCTGCGCCGAGAATGTCTCCCGATGCTTCGCCTGCGATCATATAGATGTGCCGCGCCGTTGCATCCATATCCTTTACGCCTGAAAATCGTTTATATCATCCGCCGTCACGCCATAAATAAACATGCCTGCCTTATTCGCAGCGGCAAGTGCGGCCTCACGGTCAAGAAAGACGGTTTTTCCGGCCTCGGCCGCGATACCGGCAAAACCCGCATCACGCGCCGTTTCCACGGTTTCCAGTCCGATGGTCGGCAAATCCGCCCGCAAATCCTGCTTGGGCTTACAGCGCTTAACCAGCACCGGCAACAACCCCGCACGGCGCAATGCCGTACAGCGTTTCATCAGCGCATCCGTGCCTTCAATCGCCTCCACGCCCAGCACCAAGCCTTCCTGCAGCACAACAGATTGTCCGACATCCGCCTCGCCCAGCAAGGAGGCAATTTTCCAGCCATGGGCAATATCCTGCTTATGCCGTTTCTGCGGACCTTTCTTGGTCAGCAATCCTTGCGGAACCAAAATATCCTCCGCCGCATCCTGTGCGCCGATCACCGTAAAGCCTTCCAGCTCCAGTTCCCGTGACACCGCACGCAAAATACCGTCATCTCCCAGCACCGCCGTGCCGTATTTGGCAAAAAACTGCATCCCGCGCGCATCGGGGCGGATTTCCTGCAAAGACGGGCGGCGCAAACGCCCCGCCATCACGATATCGGTCACATTTTCATTTTTTAAAATAGAGAATGCCTGCCCCAAAGCACCCAGACGCACCCATTCATGCGGATGTCCGTCAATAAGTGCGGGATCGGTAAACCCCTGCAAAGCGAGAATGAAGAAAGGTTTTTTATTGGCAACGCAGCTGTCGATCACGGCTTTTGGTAAACCGCCGCCGCCGGCGACAATACCAAGGCGGCGTGTTTCTTCATTTGCGTTTATCGTGCTTTGTTCCGGCATAAAGCCCCCGTTAACCGGTGCGCGGCAGGCACAGGGCGCGGTTTTCCCGGCTGTTTATAAAATTCACCATCGTCATGACAAAATCATCATTGGCATGTTCATCCGCAACCGCATTCATGCGGTCAGCCAATGTCCCCTCGCCTTTAAACAGCTGGCGGAAGACTTTCAGCAGCGTTTGCACCTGATCTTTTTCAAAGCCGCGGCGCTCCAGACCGACATAGTTCAGCCCTGCCAGATAGGCGCGCTCGCCTTTGACCATGCCATAGGGAATAACGTCATGTTCAACGCCCGACATACCGCCAATAAAAGCGTGCGAGCCGATACGGACAAACTGGTGAACGGCAGACAGCCCGCCCAGAATAACAAAATCACCGACATGGACATGCCCCGCCAGCGTCGCGTTATTCGCCAGAATAACCTGATTGCCGACCATGCAGTCATGCGCCACATGCGACCCCATCATAAACAGGCAGTCATCACCGACAATTGTTTTCATACTGTCATCCGCCGTGCCGGGATTCATCGTCACATGTTCGCGGATTTTATTGCGCTTGCCGATAATCAGTTCGGATTCTTCCCCTTTGAATTTCAAATCTTGCGGCGGGTGACCGATGGAGGCAAAGGGAAAGATGACTGTTTCCTCGCCCACTGTGGTGCGCCCTTCGACCACAACATGGGATTTCAGTTCGACACGATCGCCCAATACAACATTTTCACCGACCACGCAGTAAGGACCGATTTTTACATCAGCACCCAATTTTGCGCCGGAGGCGACAATCGCCGTTTCATGGATGTTATTTGTCATTCTTCCCTCATGCCTGTTTTCTGGTTTCACGGTCAACGATCATCGCCGTCACAACGGCTTCGGCACATAATGTGTCCCCAACTATTGCCTTGCAGATAAACCGCCAAACCATGCCGCGTGACCGCTGTTTTTCGACATGGATATGCAGGGCATCCCCCGGAACAACAGGCTTTCTGAATTTTGCATCATCAATCGCCATGAAATAGACCAGCGTGCCTTCCAGCTCTTTTCCGATGGTTTCCACCACCAGCAATGCAGATGTCTGTGCCATTGCCTCGATAATCAGCACGCCCGGCATGACCGGCGCGCCCGGAAAATGGCCCTGGAAGAATTGCTCATTCATCGTGACGTTTTTCAACCCCACGGCGCGCTCGCCCTTTTCCAGTTCCAGAATGCGGTCTACCAGCAATAATGGATAACGGTGCGGAATCATCTTCATAATGCGTTCCGCGTCGATGACAAATTCTTTACTCATAGCGAAAGACCTCAGATTTTTCGTTACTTTTTACTTTTCTTTTTTCCGCCTGCCAGTTTTGACAGAACGGCAACCTGCTTCATAAACTGCCGCAGCGGTACGGCGGGCGAGCCCATATAATCGCCGCTGCCCGGCGCGATATCACGCATAATACCCGATTGCGCGGCAATCCGCGCCCCCGATCCGATTTTCAAATGTCCCGCAATGCCTGACTGCCCGCCCAGCATCACAAAATCACCGATTTCCGTGCTGCCGGAAATACCTGTCTGCGCAACGATCACACAATTGCTGCCGATCTGCACGTTATGCCCGATCTGGACAAGATTGTCGATACGCGTTCCCGACCCGATCAGCGTATCCGGTCCTGCGCCGCGGTCAATCGTTGCATTCGCGCCGATTTCAACATCATCTTCCACCACCACGCGCCCCAGCTGCGGCACGGATACGAAGCCCGCCGGATCAATCGCAAAGCCAAAACCGCGCTGCCCGATACAAACACCGGGATAAATATGTACGCGATTGCCGATCAGACAATGGCTCAATACCGCATTGGCGCCGATAATGCAGTCATCGCCGATTTCCACGGCTTCTTCAATCACCGCCCCCGGCTGAATGCGGGTCTGTTTGCCGATTTTTACATGCGGGCCGATGACCGCACCCGGTCCGACAACGCAGCCCTTACCAAGCGATGCGCTCTCGTCAATCACAGCGCTTGGCGCAATCTGTTCCGTCTCCGCCGCGGCTTCGGGATAAAATTTCTGTGCAGCCAGCGCATAGGCTTTATAAGGGTTATCCGCAATCAGGCAGACGGTTTTTTCCGGCGCATATTGCGCCAGTTCGGGACGCACAAAGCAGGCGCCCGCCGTTGTCATTTTAAATTGATCCAGATATTTTTTATTGTCGAGGAAGCTGACATGAATCTCCTGCGCCTGATCCAGCGGTGCCACATCTTCACACAGCTTTGCTCCCGCCGCGCCATCGGAAAGCGATGCCTCTGCAATGCCTGCAATCTCCTGCAATGTAAAGGGGCCTGAGTTTTTAAAGAAGCGCTGATCTGCCATACACTTATCCCGTGTTTTTAAGAGATGAAAACAGGTTTACCATTTCACAGGCAGGGTTTTCATGTCTTTATCCAGCCGCGCCAGCACTTCATCCGTGATATCCAATGCGCTTGCCGCGATAATCACGGCCTGATGCGACAGAACGACATCGATTTTACGCTCTTTGGCAACATCGCGGATAATCAGCGCGGTTTTTTTACGCAGCTCGTTCAGACTGCGCTCGACAGCCGCATCCATGGCACGCTGCTCGGTCTGTGTTTTCTTTTGCGCCGCGACCACTTTTTCATAGAAGATGCTTTGCTTTTTCTTCAAGTCTTCCGGCGTCAGCTTTGCGTCGCCTTTCATCAAATCCTGCTTTGTTGCCGCCAGTTTTTGATCCAGTGCTTTCAGTTCCCCCTGATACGTACTGCGTTTTTTATCAATCTGGCTGCGGACATGTTTGGCGGCAGATGATTTTTGCATCAGCAAATCCATATCAACGATACCGATCGTCAACTGACCATCCGTTGCGGCATTTGCCGCCTTTGTTTCCGCCGCTGCAGGCGTTCCGCTGAAAAGCAGCCCGGCGCAAGCCAGTACGGCCAATATATGCAACACGGTCTTTTTCATTGATACAGCGAATACGGGTGAATTCTTCATCACCTTGCCCCCTTTTTTTGAACCTATTTTGCGAATCTTTTCGAAGCTTTAGAAGCTTGTTCCGAAACTAAAGCTTAAAACCTGCGTAATGTCAAAGTCTTCTTTCAGAATCGGCGCCGTCACATCCACGCGGATCGGTCCCAGCGGCGACTTCCACGACACACCTGCACCAACGGACAGACGCAGACTGGCATCTTCACCGACAAGCCCCGCACCGCTGCCGTCAATACCCCATAAGCTACCGAAATCGCTGAACATGTGACCGCGGATCTGGAATTCCTCCGGCAATCCAAGCGGAAAGCCGACTTCGGCGGAACCGCGATAGAAGGTATTGCCGCCCAGAGCATCCGACGTCGCAAAGTCACGCGGACCTACGCCGGAGCGCTCAAAACCGCGCAATGTCGTGCCGCCCAGACTGAAACGCTCATTAATCTGAATTGTCTGTCCGCCAAAGGCCACGATATGACCGGCTTCTCCCAAGACGCTGACAATCCATTGCTTGGTCAGAGGCCAGTAATAATTTCCGCCGATACGGGTGCTGAGATAACGCGCATCCCCACCCAGACCGGCGACTTCCGTATCAAAGCGGAAAATACCGCCTTCCGTCGGGTCTGTCGTGCTGTTACGCGTATCATAAGTCAGACGCTGCGCAACGGCAGAGGTCACGCGCTTGCCTTGCTGCAGCTGGATAAACAACGAAGCTGTCGGCTGCACATTGGTAATCTCGTTCTTTTCAAGACGGTATGACAAGGTCTGGCGCAGGTTTTTCGCCAGCGGGTAATCGGTAAACAACCGCCCGCCCGTCTGACGGCGGTCATAGGAGCTGACATCCTGCAAATCACGCGTAATGTGGAAGACATTGAAACCGGCCTGTAAATCGCGGTTCAGGAAATAAGGCTCGGTAAAGCCGAATTCAAACTCCGTACGAACGCCGGACAATGTCGTTGTAAAGTCCAGCATTTGCCCTTTGCCGAGGAAGTTACGCTCACGCAGGCGGAAATCGGCCAGCGGGCCATCGGCTGTCGAGAAACCCGCACCGATCATCAGCTCGCCCGTGGATTTTTCCTGCACTTCAACTTCAATATCAACCTTGTCTTCCACAGCCGTCGGCACGGTGCGTATTTCCACCTCTTCAAAGAAATCGAGGTCTTTGACATTCTGTTTTGATTTTTGAATTCTGGTGCGGTTGAACGGGTCGCCTTCCACCAGCAGCATTTCACGGCGGACAACCTGATCCAGCGTCCGGACGTTACCGCTGATGTTGATATTATTGATGAAGGCCTTGGCGCTTTCATTGACAACAAAGACAAGATCAACCTGTCTATCCGCCCGGCGACGCTCCACACGCGGGCGTACATCGATAAAGGCATATTGCCTGTTGCCGATCTCCGTTGTCAGGTTCACGACCGTATTTTCAACCGCCTCGGCATTATACCACGCGCCTTCTTTCAGATCGATCAGTCCGCGCACCCAATCCGCCTGCAATTCCTGCACATTGTTTTCCACGCTGATCTTGCCGATACGATAGCGCTCGCCCTCTTCCAGCGTAAAGGTCAGGAAAAAGTCCTTGCGGTCCTGCGACAATTCCGCAACGGCGGAGGTAATCTGAAAATCGGCATAGCCGCTGTTCAGATAGAAACGGCGCAGCAATTCACGGTCAAATGCCAAACGGTCGGGGTCGTATTTATCATTCGCGGACAGGAAGCGGTACCATGCCGCCTCGCGGCTGCGGATGACGCCTTCCAGTTTCGCATTGCTGAAGTGCTGATTACCAAGAAAGCTGATATTGCGGATACGCGTTTTCGGGCCTTCATAAATTTCAAAGACCAGATTGACGCGGTTTTGATCCAGCTTAATGATTTTCGGTTCAATATTGGCCGAGAACAAACCGCTGAGACGATAAACCTCCAGCAACCGCTCCACATCCGTCTGTACTTTTGTGCGGGTAAAAACGACGCGCGGGCGCAAACGGATTTCCGCCAGCAGGTCTTCATTCTTTAATTGTTTATTGCCTTCAAAAGCGATTTTATTGATGACAGGGTTTTCCATCACCTGCACGACCAGATCACGGCCCTGCATATAAAAGTCGATATCGGCGAAAAGCCCCGTACCGAACAGCGTTTTCAGGCTTTGGTTCAGCCTGTCCTGCGTCAGGTCATCGCCGGGCTGGATGTCCAGATAGGTCATGACCGTCGCGGGTTCAATACGCTCCGCGCCTTCGATCCGAATCTTTTCAACGGTCTCGGCATAGGCGGCGGACGTATGCAGAAATAAGCATGCGGCCGTCATCAACAGCAGTAAATATCTGATGAAATTCAAGAGCATCGCTTCTTTGTTGTACCTTCTCCCAATGTTCAGCCTAACAGAACTTCTTGTTTTTGACCAGACGCTTTTCTACGCCGCTTCCGCCCTGTCTGACAAGGGTAAAATTTTCAGCATCCGCGCCAGATAGCGATCCAGCGCCGCCATTGTCTTTGTCATGTCCGGGCTGTCATCCTTCAGCCAGATTTTTACCGTCATCATATAGACCAGTGCCAGCGCCGCAATCAAAATATCTTCTTTCAGCACATGGTTGCAATCCATCTCCGCCTTTTCCATGATCAGGCGCATGCTGTGGCAAAAACCCTGCTTGTGCCGTGCGGCCTGTTCCAGTGACTGCATCGCCGGTTTCAGCATCGAGACCATTGCCTCCCTGTTTTCGTTCAGCAGGTCAAAGCGGAACATCACAACTTCAAACAGTCTGTCTTTCAGCGAATCCCTCGCCTCGTCCAGACCGAGATCCTCAATGCTCATATGATCGTCTATATCGCGCAACACGGCTTCGGTGATGTCGTATTTCTGCGGAAAAACAGCGGTGATGTCCTGATGCGGCAATCCGGCTTCGCGGGAAATGTCTAAAAGAGAGACGGAGTCCCACGCCCTTTTTGCGGCCAATTCCAGCGCTGCGGCGAGAATTTTCTGTCTTTTTTGTTCGCGTTCTGTCATTAGTCTTGACGTCTGTAATTTTTTTTTGAACCATAGCAGACTATTTATAAAGAACCAAAGACAATAATAAAGAAACGGAAGAGTATAAGAGCATGAGCAGCAAACAACTGAGTGTCGTCGGGATCGGCAATGCAATCGTCGATGTTCTGTCCCATACCGAAGAGGTGTTTCTGGTGCAGGAGCAACTGACAAAAGGCACGATGGCGCTGATCGAGGCTGATCAGGCCAGCGAACTTTACGGCAAAATGGGACCGGGTGTTGAAATTTCCGGCGGCTCCGTTGCCAATACGATTGCCGCCCTTGCATCGCTGGGAAGTCAGGCGGGTTTTATCGGCAAGGTCGCACAGGACCAGCTCGGCGATGTTTTCCAGCATGATATGAAATCCATGGGCGTCACCTATGATACGCCGCGCCTTGAGGACGGCCCGCCGACGGCACGTTGCCTTATTCTGGTGACTCCGGACGGACAGCGCACCATGTGCACCTTTCTTGGTGCCAGCGTCTGGATCGCGCCGACGGATATCCGCCCCGAACTGATTCAGTCCGCCAAAATCGTTTATCTGGAAGGTTATCTGTTCGACCGCAGCCGTGCGAAACAGGCCTTCCGTCAGGCTGCGGAAATCGGGCATGAAACGGGTGTGCAAGTCGCCCTCGCCCTTTCGGATGTGTTCTGTGTCGAGCGCCACCGCGAAGAATTCCATGATCTTGTCGTCAATCATGTCGATATTCTGTTCGGGAACGAAAATGAATACAAAATGTTGTTCGAAGTCGACAGCTTTGAAGATGTCGTTTACGCCGTCCAGCAAAATTGCGAACTGGCTGTGCTGACACGCGGCGCGAACGGCTCCGTGATCGTCACGCCTGACAAAGTTATTGATATTGCTGCCGAGCCCGTCGGGAAGGTCGTGGATACCACAGGTGCCGGTGACCTTTATGCGGCAGGATTTCTGCATGGCTATACCAATGGCCGCAAGCTGGATGTCTGCGGACGCATGGGGGCGATTGCCGCTTCCGAAGCATTGACGCATATGGGCGCAAGACCGCAAATCAGTCTGGCCGAACTGCTGGAAGAAAAAATAGGGCATGCCGCCTGAGGCATGAGAAAATCGACAAAATCATATGAGAAAATTCTTTCAAAAAATTTTCTACCTTTTTGTTTTTGCTGCTTTTTTCCAACCCGCAATTTCCCATGCCGATGACTTGCCGCCGCCCGTTCATGCGCTGGCCATGCATGGCGCACCGAAATATGCGGCGGATTTCATACATCTTGATTACGCCAATCCCGATGCGCCGCAAGGCGGTGTTTTAAATCAGGCGGTCATCGGTCATTTCGACAATTTGAACAATCTGATTATAAAAGGAAGTGTCGCCAGCCACCTTGAGTTAACGCAAGACAAGCTGATGACGCGTGTTTGGGATGAGCCTTTTACGCTCTACGGTCTGGTTGCCGAAACAATTCAGATACCGGAAGACCGCTCCTTTATTATCTTCAACCTGAATCCGCAAGCGCGCTTCCATGACGGCACGCCGATGACGCCGGATGATGTGATTTTCAGCTATGACTCCTACCGCAAATACGGGCATCCCGTCCGGCAGCGCGTTTACGGCATGGTCGATAAAGTCACAAAACTGGATGAAGACAGCATCCGTTTTGATTTCGGCGAAGGTTATGATGCGGAAACCGCACTTATTCTGGCAATGATGACGGTATTGCCTAAACATTACTGGACGGCGGAAGGGCATGACATTTCCAAAACCACCTTGACCCCGCCGCTGGGCAGCGGCCCCTATAAAATTTCTGCGGTCGATACAGGGCGCAGCATTACCTACGAAAAAGTGCCAGATTACTGGGGCCGTGATTTGCCCGTCAATGCCGGGCATTATAATTTTGACACGGTCATCTTCAGCTATTACCGCGATGACGACATTGCTTTTGAAGCCTTCAAAAGCGGTACATATAATCTGCGCCGTGAAAATGATATCGGCAAATGGACAACCGGATACGATATCCCCGCCGTGCAGGGAGGCCGTATTCTTGCCCGCGCCATCCCCCATGATCGGCCCGAACGTGTGCGCTCCCTTGTCTTCAACACCCGCCGTGATATTTTTTCCGACCGCAAAGTGCGACAGGCCTTGTCGCTGATGTTTGATTTCGACTGGCTGAACAAGAATCTGTTTTACGGCGCCTTCAAACGTACCGACAGTTTCTTTCCGAATTCCGAACTCTCCGCCCGCGGTCTCCCCGCAGGTGACGAGCTGGATGCCCTAACGGATTATAAAGACGCACTGCCGCCGGAACTGTTTACCCATATTTATACGGCCGATAACGGCGCCGACCGCCGCAGCAATATGCGCAAAGCCCTCAAATTGCTGGACGAGGCCGGATGGCATATCGTTGACCAGCAACTGGTCCGTAAGGAAGACGGTACACCGTTCCGTTTTGAAATCCTGCTGCAAACGCAGGAGGAGAAAAAAATCGCCCTCGCCTTTGCGCAATCACTGCGAAGACTAGGGGTCACCGCCAATCTGCGGCAGGTTGAAAGTGCGCAATATCAGGGACGGCTGGATTCTTTTGACTATGACATGGTTTTTTTTACATGGTGGAATACCCTCTCGCCGGGCAATGAACAAGTGAATTACTGGGGCAGCGCCGCCGCCGATATGAACGGCAGCCGCAATTATCCCGGTGTGAAAAACCCCGCCATTGACGCGCTGGCGCAAAGCATCGCACAGGCGCCAAGCCGCGAAGCGCTTGTCACACAGACCCGTGCGCTGGACCGCGCCCTGCTATGGGGATATTACACCATCCCCCTCTATTACCTGGGAAAAGATCTGGTGGCACATGATGCCCATTTATCCTCTTCCCCCAATGTACCGACCTATGGTACGGTGATTGAGACATGGTGGTTTGACGAAAAAGCAAATTAAACACTTGGCGTTTTTGTCGGCTGTGCTAAACTATTTCAAGAAGTTTTCTATTTTCCGCAAGGAAGGGCCTTCCACCCCTCGCGTAACAAGTAAAAAGAGGTTTGATTTAAAATGCTAAAACGTATCGGCACATTCACAAGCATCTGTGTTCTGACGGCGGTTCTCTCAGGATGTACGCCCCGGAATATGGCAGAGGCCTATTGGCAGCGTATTGAAATGCATTCGGCACTGTATATGACAGGCCCGAAAGCACAGCAACAGCTCGAGCAGAATATTGCCGGTTGCGTTCGCGAAATTGACGAATTGGTTGAGCTCGAAGCTCTGCGTGAAACCACACCGCCTGAAACACACAGTGCCTATCACAAGGCTCTGAAAGAATCCGGTGATCTGGATTACTTTGAAACGCCCGCACGTTTCAAAGATATGCGCATTGACCATAGTGACTTCCATGATTTTGAAAGCTGCATGCGCCACAAAGGTTGGGAACGCGTACAATATGTCCGCTATCAGCATGCCGACAAAGCAAAGAAAAACTATAAAGTGACGAAAGCCATCCGCGAATACGGCACCAGCAGTCTGGAAGAGGCTGAAGAAATGCGCCGCGAAAAATTCAAAACGGATGATTATCAACGTATGAATGACTGACGCTGATTTGCGTCGCCTAAGAAAAAGCAGGCTGTTTAGCCTGCTTTTTTCTTGTCCGCAGCACCGGCGGTCTTGTGCCAATGCTTTGTCACCGCCTCTTCCACCATATCGACGCTTAAAGAATCCATCAGACTATGCGTTACCAGCGACGGGTGATCCACGCCTGAGGCTGTCAGCAATTCAGCGGGGTCTTCCGGCGTGCGTACATAAGTGCAATGATCGCCCCACGGGCGGTATTGTGCGGGAAATCCGTGACCGAATAATCCGACGCTCGGCACATCCGCTGCCGCCGCACAATGCATCAGGCCGGAATCATTGCCGACAAATAATGCGCAACGGGAAATGACCGCCGCCGCCGTTCCCGGATCCAGCTTGGCAATGACATCAATGCGCCGCGCCTCCGGAATAGTTTCCAGCAGTTTATAAGCGATCTCCTCCTCCCCCGGTGCGGCGAAAACCGCGACAGGCGCATCGGGAAGAATACCGTCTTTTGCCGTCAAACGGCGCACCAGTTCGGCGAAACGCTCCGTCTGCCATATTTTTCCGATCCAGTTTGCCGCAGGGCCGATTCCCAGAACAGGCATGGTCTCATCTGCAATATATTGCTGCGCCGTTTTGACCTGCTCCGGCGAAAACCATAATTTTGGCGCAGGCGGAACATCCAGCCGCATCACGGCGGCCATTTGCTCAACCTTATGCAAGCGGTTATCCCCCTTGCCGCTGAAAATATATTTTTTACCGCCGCGCAGCACACGCGACACCGCGCTGTTGCGGATATCGACAATCATATCCCAGTGCGTCGTGCGGCAATCGCGCCATAAATCAAGCCAGTGCCGCGACCAGCTTCTTTTTTTCATCGGAATAACGCGCGTCACGACCGGCGCAGGCGCAAAAATACTTTCCGCCAACCCGCCGCAAGCGACCGTCACCTCCGCATCGGGATAATGTTCCTCAAAATGGCGCACCAGCCCCGTTGACAGGACGGCATCACCCAAACGGTTGGAGGTAATATAGAGAATTTTCACGGCAAAACCGCTCCCGTATTTTTTGATGTCAATAACGGAGATGACAGTAACACGGGTTATTTATAAAGTAAAAAAGGAATCACGCTGATTTCAAGGAGCCGGGCCGGGATGTTTGCCCAAACCGCGGCGATGCTGCTGCATCTGTTTTTTCCATGTGCGCTGCGCCATAACTTGTTTTTTGACTGCTTTTGCCGTCGCCAGTTCTTCGGCGGATTTTACGGTGATGACCGCATCTTTCTTCGGCGGTGTATAGCCCATCTGTTTCAAGATCGCCTTGGCCGTGCCGTCTTTGATTTCCTTACCGCCGCCATGCTGCGGCACAGGAACCTTATGGCCTGTCTGTTCATTCACAAATTTGCTGGAATGGCGTCCGCCGGCGCTGCTATCGAGTGAATAGCCGAATTTTTTTGCTTCGTCTTTTAGTTTCTGAAGTTTCAACGCGCAATCCACCTTCTTTTTTTATAAATCGGCAATACGTCATTATTTTAACATAATAAACGCTCATGGTCAATTTATTCATAAAGAGGATATTTGGCGCTAATCGCCCATCGCGGTAAAAACCGCCATCAATGCCAGCAAGGCCAGAATGGCCCCCTGCAAATAGACGCGCAGCTGCATCATCTTGTTGCTTTTCTTGCGGCGGTCTTCGCCGTCATGCGCCATTTGCCACAAACCAAAGCCCAGCGCACCCAAAACAGCCAGCATCAGCGCCAAAACGATGACAATTGTAAAACTTTTCATTGATTCGGCCCTTTCGCGGTTGATTTTGCCCCTGTTTGCGCTCAATATACGGTCAAAAGAGGGAGAAAACAATGCAGATTCAACAGATAGCTGATTTTTCACTGCGTACACTGGCGCTCGCGCCGCAATCGGGCAATCCGCCAAAAAAAATAGCGCTTTTTCTGCATGGTCTCGGCTCGAATGCCGAGGATCTCATTGCGCTGGCACCGCTGATGGCACCGGACATGCCCGATGTGCTGTTTCTCTCCGTTGACGCCCCCTATCCGTGCGATATGGCGCCTGTCGGCTATCAATGGTTCAGCCTGCGAGATCGTGATCCCACCCGTATTCTGATGGAACTGCGCCGCGTAAAGCCGTTGCTGGAGGGCTATATCGGGGAAGTTCTGGATAAATATAAATTAAGAAACAAGGACTTGGCGTTTTGCGGCTTTTCGCAAGGCACAATGACATCACTCTATACCGCCCTTTATGCCGATGAGCCTTATGCCGGTGTTCTCGGCTATTCCGGTGTGTTGTTTCTGGATGAAGATGAAGGGCCTTTAAGCAGGCTACCCATCTGCCTGATTCATGGCGAAGCCGATGATGTTGTCCCCTTCCGCAGTCTGGAAATGGCGGAAGCCGCATTAAAGGCACAGAATTTTGATCTCGAAATACTGGCCTGCCCGCATCTGGGGCATTCCATTGATGAAAAAGGTCTGAAAAAAGGGACGGAATTCCTCGCCCGCATTCTTGGCTAAAAAACGGCGAATGTTTTTTCAACCCGCCGAAAATATGATATAATAGAGCTACGGAAGGATTCTTCTTATCTTTCCGGTTAACGGGAGAAAGGGGAGAGAGAATGTCACTCCATCTTGACAATTGCCCGACGCTTGTTCTGAATGCGGATTTCCGTCCACTCAGCTATTTTCCTTTGTCTTTATGGTCATGGCAGGAAGCCGTCAAAGCGGTGTTCATGGATCGTGTGCATATTCTGTCCGAATATGACCGCAGCGTCCATTCGCCCAGCTTTGAAATGCGGCTTCCCAGCGTGATCGCGCTGAAGGAATATGTGATGCCGCATCATAAGCCTGCCTTCACACGTTTTAACGTCTTTCTGCGTGATATGTGGCAATGCCAGTATTGCGGCGAAACGTTCAAAACACACGAGCTGACATTTGACCATGTTATCCCCCGCAGCCGCGGCGGCGATACGACATGGGAAAATATCGTGGCAGCCTGTAATGACTGCAATGTGAGAAAAAGCGACAAGCTGCCGCGCGAATGCCATATGCACCCGCTTAGGAACCCCACCACCCCCAGCATCTACGAACTGCAAGAAAACGGGCGGGCTTTCCCGCCTAATTTTTTGCATGAAAGCTGGGGCGATTATCTGTACTGGGATTCTGAACTGGATGCTTAAAGGTTAAACGATGTCTACCGCGACCGGTTTCACGGTCACTTTATCAATACGCGAGAGCGAACAGCGTTCCTATATGGGGTAGACGCGAAGAGCGATGTGTACGAACAGTACATGAGCGATGAAGCAACGAAGCCCATATGAAACGATGACAGCTCTAAATACGTTTGGCGACAGCAATGGCCAGCTTTGAGCCTGTTTTGATTGCGCCTGTCAGAAGTTTATAAAGCGGTGCCTGTTCGGCATCATGTTCCAGGCCGATATCATGGTGTTCTTCTTCTTCGGCTTTGAATTTGGCGATATGTTTGCGCAAATCCGCCTCGTCTTTTGTTTCCGCCAATGCCGCAAGCTGGTCACCGTAATGATCCGAAATCACCTCTTCCACCGCAACCGTGCAGGCCATCGCCGCCTCCGGCCCGATCCGCGCCGTTGCATAGCCAAGCGCATAGCCTGCCACATGCCATAACGGATGCAGCGCCGTCGGGCGCACGCGGCGTTTGATAATCTCACCTTCAAAATAGGCCAGATGCTCTTCTTCCTGCGCGGCCATATGTTCCAGCGTTTCACGCAGTTCCGGATCTTTGCCCAGTACTTTCAACTGCCCCTGATAAATGCGGCGTGCGCCGTATTCTCCGGCATGATTGACGCGGATCATGCGGGCGATACTCTCTTCCGCCCGCGTCTTGCCGGTTACTCCCTTATCACCGGGCAGCTTTCTGTTTAATTGACGCGCCATATGCTATTTTTTTCCTTTTTTCCCTGATTTTTTCACAGGTTTTTTCGCGGCTTTGGCTTTTTTCTTTTTCGGCTTATCCGCAATTTTGCCGATATCGGCAGACATGGCATTGCCTTTCGGGCGGTCGGCGATATTGCCCGTTCCTTCAGGAATACACACGGTGTCTTTGCAGCACATGCCGCAAACCGATAATGTGGCAAAAATCGCCATCGCCGTTGCGATGACCATATTATAACCCGCCATTGAAATACCAAACAGCGACCAGGGTACTTCGGTACAGCGGACAATCGGCGCATCAAGCACGGCGGCGCGCAGTTCTTCAATCGTCATATTGGCGTTGAAATTGCCGCTGCATTCACCAAGACCTTCCCACCAGCCTTTTTCAACGCCGACATGGAAACCCGCAATACCGGCATCAATATATAAAGCCAGCGCGGACAGCGCCAACATGATCAAAGCCGGGCACCCGCGCAACAGAATGGCCGGAACACTCAACCCGATCACAACGATATAAGGAACACGCTGATAGATACACAGCGGACAAGGCGGCAGATTCATCACTTCCTGAAAAAACAGCGCCCCCAGCAGCATTGCAGCGCTGCCCAGCATCAACAGAATCGCGGCAAGACGCGTATCAATCTGCGGTAATCCGGAACATTGCATGGCGTTTTCAAACCTCCCTCATTTTAAAGATATTTGATAACGGCAAAGCCTCCGAGCAGTAACATGAAAAACAATAGCGTCAGCAGCCCGAGATACTTCTCTATAAAGATACGTATTTTTTCACCGAAAAACCAGAGCAAAGCGGCGACCAGAAAAAAGCGTGAAGCGCGCGCAATCACCGATACCAACATAAACAGCCACAGATTCAACCCGGCAACACCGCTGGCAATCGTGATGACTTTATACGGGAACGGCGTCAGCCCGCCCAACAGCACGATCCAGACACCCCATTCAATATAATAGTCCTGAAATTTCATGAACGGTTCTTCGTAACCGTAAAAGGCAACGATTTTTTGTCCGAAACCCTCATAAAACAAATGGCCGAGCATATAGCCGCCCAGCCCGCCCAGAACCGAAGCCACCGTGCAGACCAGCGCAAAGAAAAAGGCTTTGCGGCGTTCCGCCAGACACATCGGCATCAGCATGACATCCGGCGGTATCGGAAAAATCATACTTTCGATAAAGGAAATGAACCCCAGCCACGGCACGGCATGACGATGACCGGCAATTCCCATTGCCCAGTCATACAGCCTGCGCAAAGGAGAGCATTTCACGGGCGCGGCCGTTTTTTCCGCCGCTTCTTTTTCTTCAATTACATCATCACTCATGGCGGACAAGATAAGGCTTTCGCCCCGCAAATGCAATTTTTTATTCTTATCGCCGACAGGCGGAACGCCGGGTGAAAATTACGCTTGTCTTTTCATCCCGATACGCGTTAATATGACCGGCGCCGCGGGTGTGGCGGAATAGGTAGACGCGCGGGTCTCAAACACCCGTTCCTTTTGGAGTGCCGGTTCGATTCCGGCCACCCGCACCAAAACATTTCCTAAGAACAGCATTAAGAATACCAATACAGTGAATTGATATTACATGTAAATTTTTAGAGTTAAAAAAACACTTTTCTTCCGCGCCGTTTCATTATTTAATATTACAAGTGCCAGTAAGGCACGATATATTTTAACTGTTTTCAATTCTAGATATTCATGAAAAACGACCGTTTAGATATCGACCGACAGCGCCACGACTATTTGCTGTCCATCCTGCCGTTGCTGGCGCGCGGTTTCTTAGTAGTTGTCGGTGCCGTCAGCCTCAGCGTTCTGCTTGGCTGGCAGTTTGATAATGCCACAATGAAAAGTGTTTTTCCGGGTATGACGGCAATGAATCCCGGCGGAACCGCCCTCGCCTTTTTACTATCCGTTGTCTCCCTGTGGTTGCATACCGTCAAAGAGAGCCGCAGGCTGCTCATCGCCGGAAAACTCTGTGCCGGTGGCGCTCTTCTAATTGCCGTGACTTATTTCCTGAACCAGTTTACCGGCACGGATACGGGTTTCGACCAAATGCTGTTCCGTGAAAAACTGGATAAAGAGGCACTGGCTCTCGGCTATGCCAACCGCATGGCACCGAATACTGCTGCTGCTTTCATTTTATCCGGATTGGCGCTTTTCTTTCTCGACTGGCGGATCGGCCGTGTCTGGGTTGCGCAAATTTTCGCCATTCTGGGATTCCAATTCGGTTTTTTGACTTTTATCGGCTATCTGTATAACTCCGTCGATCTGACGGGCGTTGATGCATTCATTCCCATGGCTTTGAACACAGCCTTTTGTTTTTTACTGCTCAATACCGCCATATTTTTTGCACGCCCCACGCATGGGCTCATGCAGGTTTTCAGCAGCACCGGCCCCGGCGGCGTCATAACGCGCCGTCTTTTACCGCTGGTGGTTGTCATTCCGGTACTGGGGGGATGGCTGTTCCGTCTGGCTCTGCAACAAGGCACCATAGGAGAAATAGCCGCTTTCGCCTCCTTCGTTCTGGTGATTGTCATTCTGTTCACGGCTTTGGTTTGGTGGGTTGCCGTCATTCTCGATGCTGTCGATCGGAAACAAAGGCAGGCTGCCGTCGAATTGCAGGAAGCCAAGGATCTGGCCGAACTTGCCAATGCCGCCAAATCGGAATTTCTGGCCAATGTTTCGCATGAACTGCGCACCCCGATGAACAGTATTCTGGGCATGACCCATCTTTTATACGAAGATGACAATCTATCCGGAGAAAATAAGGAGATGGTCGGCGTCGTTTACCGTTCAGCCGATAATTTGCTCGAGATTTTGAACGATCTGCTTGATCTCTCCAAAATTGAAGCCGGTGAATTGAAACTGGAATCAGTCTCCTTCTCCCTGCAGGAAGTCATCAACAATATTGTTGAAAATATGATGATTCCCAGCAGTGCAAAAGGTATCAGCCTTTCCTGCACCTATAACAAGCCGCAGATGCCTTACCTGATGGGTGACCCTGTCCGCACCGGCCGCGTGATCA
Organism: Pseudomonadota bacterium; assembly: GCA_013285465.1. Taxonomy (NCBI): domain Bacteria; kingdom Pseudomonadati; phylum Pseudomonadota; species Pseudomonadota bacterium. The sequence continues at coordinate 1,116,364 of CP053449.1, read as the reverse complement.
TGAATCTGATTAGTAATGCCGTAAAATTCACAGATGAAGGCTCCGTTTCCCTGACGATTGATTGTCAGGAACAGGATGAAGACGGGGATGAGGTCGAGCTCAAAATCAGCGTCGCCGATACAGGTATCGGCATTCCCGAAGATAAGCTTGAGCTTATTTTCGAGAAATTCTCGCAGGCCGATAGTTCAACCACACGGCGCTTCGGCGGCACGGGGCTGGGGCTCAGTATCACCAAACAACTTGTCGAGGCCATGGATGGCCGCATTAATGTCGAAAGCGTCGTTGACCACGGCTCGGTCTTCACGCTGCATATTCCGTTTAAAACCTCGGAGATCCGCCCCGTCTTGAAAAAACAGGCATTCCACCGCGAAGAAACAGATTTCCTGCCGGAGGGAGAGCGTAAAAACCTGCGGGAAATTTCCCTGCTGTTGGCAGAAGATCATCTGCTGAACCAGTCCCTGATGAAAAAGCTGTTCACACGGAAGCATATCCGGGATTTCGACATTGTAAATAACGGTGCCGAAGCATTGAAAGCATATAAAAAGAAAGATTATGACCTGATCATCACGGATTGCCACATGCCGGAAATGAGCGGCTTTGAACTGACAAAATCAATTCGTGACCTTGAAAAATCCTCCGGTAAGCCGCGCATGCCGATCATTGCCATGACGGCGGATGCCATGGTCGGTGCCCGTGAAAGATGCCTTGATTCCGGTATGGATGATTATGTGACCAAACCCGTCAATCCCGATGAGCTTGATCTGGTTTTCAGCCGCTGGTTTACATTGCCGGAGAAGAAAAAACCTGTAGCACTGCGCCCCGAAGATGAAGAAAATCTGCCCGCAGCGGATCTGACCGATCTGAAAGCCTTTATGGATGACGAGGACGAATTGCAGAATTACATTACGCTTTTCATCACCCAATCGGATAAAATCGTCAAGACACTGCAAAAAAACTGCAAGGATGGCAAATGCAAGGCATGGTCCGAAGCCGCGCACAAGCTGAAAGGCGGATCGGCCATGATGGGTGCCCGCAATCTGCGCGCGCTCTGCGAAAAGGCGCAGAATATGCTGACGGCCAGCGCAGATGAACGTAAAACGCTTTTCAAGGAAATCCAGACGGCGTATAAGGATGTGAAAGACGTCCTGAAAGAAAGCTCTCTTTAAAACGATGCATGACCATGAAACCCATATGAGAACCGCCTACGGGCTGGCGCGGAAAAGCTATGATGAAGGCGGCTGTCCGATCGGCGCCGTGCTGGTTGATAACGCGAATGGTGCGGTTCTGGGGCAAGGTCATAATATGCTGGTGCAGGAAGGCAATCCGATTCTGCATGGCGAAATGGCGGCACTGCGCGCTGCCGGACGCATGACAAACCGCCATAACACGACGCTTTACACCACGCTACAGCCCTGCTTTATGTGCGCAGGCACAATTGCACAATTCGGCATTCCCCGCGTTGTCATCGGCGATTGCGAAAATGCGGGCAGTGATGAAACCGTCCGTTTCCTACAAGCAAAAGGTGTTGAGGTCATTGTGCTGAACAAAGCAGACAGCCTTGCCGCGCAAAATTGCATTACCCTCGCCGCACAATTCCGCACCGAACAACCCTCCTTGTGGCAGGAAGATTGGGGCGGTTGAGTGCATCAAAAACATCCTCCCCACATATGTCGAACATTATAGGCACAGCTTAACTCCGGTTTCGTCAACACGCCGTCCTCATCGTAATCAAACCCATCAAATACGCGCTTGCCCTGTTGGATAAATTGCCCGACTGTTAATTTGCCCCTGCGCGAAAAGAGTCTGGGCACATTCGTACCAAGATGGTCAACGTCAATTTTCTTATCAGACAAAAGCGCGGCATACGGCTTATACCACGTGGCTGTTGCTTTTATAATGCGTTCTTTTTCTTCGGGATAAAGCTGAATAATTTCCTTTGTTTCAAGAGTACCGTCATGATTTGTATCTAGCCGCATGACCTTGTTATATTCTTTTTCAGCACGCTTAAGTTCAGTCCAGTACAAATCCTCCATACCGTTCCTAACTTCCGCCGATGTAAGCTGAGAATCTCCATTCACATCAAATCTTCCCAGCAAGACTGCACGCTGCTTGCGTATCCCTCCTTGAAGATCACGTTCAACGGCCTCTTTAAATATGGCTTGATTGATAAATTCTTGCCCCAGACTGAAACCTTTGAAGCCTTCTTGTAGCTTACGCACATAATCTTGTCTCTTAACATCTTGATGAGCTTTGCTGTGACTATGCGCCGCCCATACAAATGCTGACGGGAAAGAATTTGGCTCCCCTCCTTCACAAGAAACTGTGGGTAACGCAGCTTTTTCCGGCACAGCAAAAAACTGCGATAAGCCCCACATTATAGCCATCGCCAAAGATAAAATAATCAAACTAAGAATAATTTTCTTTTTCATCTCCGCCTAGCACAAATCAGTTCCTGTTCTGACAATTGACCGTTTCGGTCTTCATCCAGCTCATCAAAAAAATATGCTGCGCGTTGCAAAAACATTCCTCGTGTCAACACGCTCTCACCCGACACCCAACGCAGATATCTCTGCATATATTTTTTATTATTATCCCCCGCGAGTACCTTTTCGATTGTTTTTTCATCAAGCACGGCCATCTCCTCTTGTGTGATGGTGCCATCCCCGTCACGGTCTGCTTCCATAACCTGCCTAATCCTTTTTTCAATGCGTTCTTTTCCATCAGCGTTATAAGAAAAGTGCATTTGTCGCGCCGATGAATAAACAGATATAAAACCATAATTGACAAGCTTTTTGACCTCTGCAAGAGTCACTTGACCATCATAGTTTTCATCATAAAAAAGCATATCCCCCCATTGCCGCCTCGCTGCTTCAGCAAGAATGTTCTCCCGCAACCTTTCCTGTAGCGTTTCACGGTCGATAGAATCTGCGCCTTTGGTCAGTGCCATGAATGACTGGTCAATCTGCTTTAGATAAATCTCTTTATCATCCGCATACCGGTTCATCGTTTTCTTGACAATGGTATCCATTTGCGCACATACGGGATCAGCAAATGCGGGTCGCATATCATGCAGCTGCACAGAAACGGCAAAAACCGTTAGCAGCACAATCTTTAACGATGTTTTTGGAACAAGTTGCCACATGCCCGCACACTCTCCCCCCGACCCTCGCTTTACCAGTATAGCATGGGGGTCTTAAAAGGGTGTAAAGGCTGCATAAAACAAGTATTACAGTTTATTAATCGGAATTTTCAGGTAATGTGTGCCGTTCTTTTCGGCATCGGGCAATTTGCCTGCGCGCAGGTTGAACTGAATCGAGGGCAGCAGCAATTGCGGCACGCGCAGGGTTTTATCCCGCGCCTCGCGCTTGCTGACAAAATCCTCTTTTGTTACGCCGCCGCCGACAAAGGCGTTATCCTTTTTCTGCTCGCCGATTGTCGTCTGCCATGACGGCGCACCGCCATTGGCGGGGTAATCATGGCAGATGAAGACCCGCGTTTCATCCGGCAGGGCAAAAATTTTCTGGATGCTGTCATACAGCTCCCCCGCATCGCCGCCGGGAAAATCGGCACGTGCCGTTCCCAAATTCGGCATAAACACCGTATCACCGACAAAAACCGCATCTTCGATATGATAGCTGACGCAGGCCGGCGTATGGCCGGGCGTATGGATCACGCCGATTTCCAAATCACCGAGTTTGATCTTTTCACCGTCTTTCAAAAGCTTGTCGAACTGGCTGCCATCGGGCGGCGTATCGGCATCGGTATTGAAAAACGGCACCCAATAATTCAGCACATCCGTAATTTTTTCGCCGATGGCGATTTTGCCGCCGATCTGGTCGCGGATATAGGCAGAGGCCGTCAAATGATCGGCATGAATATGCGTTTCCAACAGCCATTCCAGTTTCAACCCGTTATCCTGAATATATTGCACAAGCTTATCCGCTGCTCCTGTTTTCAGCGCCCCTGTCACCGCGTCATATTCCATGACAGGATCAATCACCGCACAGCTTTTGGTCTTGGGGTCAATCACCAGATGCGTCACGGTCGAGGTATCGGGATCAAAAAAGGATTTTACGTCCATCATCTGCCAGCCTTCTTTTTTTGTTTTTCATGTTATATTTTCAAAACTAATCCTCTGCCTGCACCAAGTCAAGCAACAGCGCACCGCGCCTTCATGCTGCGCTGCAAAAAATGATTGCCATATGCGCCGCAAGCCTTTATGGTGATGCCTTAAAAAAATATAACCATAAGAAACGATTAGGGGAGATAATGGAGGCCGCTGTGACAGAGTTTCTTGCCGTCCAGATTGTCGTAATTGCCATCGCCGGTATATTGGCGCAATGGACAGCATGGCGGCTGCACGTGCCTGCGATTATTTTCCTGCTCGGCTTCGGTTTTATTCTCGGCCCGATATCAGGGGTTATCAAACCCGATGTCCTGATGGGCGATCTTCTGCAGCCTGCCATTGCCGCCGCCGTTGCCATCATTCTGTTTGAGGGCAGCCTACAGCTGCATTTCAAGGAATTGCGCGAAACAAGGATGGCTGTGCGGCATATCATCTTTCTTGGTGCGCCCGTAAGCTGGGTCGTCATCAGCGCCGCCGCACATTACGTCGCCGGACTGGAATGGGCTGTTGCCGTCACGCTTGGCGGCATGCTGATTGTCACAGGCCCGACCGTTATCATGCCGATGCTGCGGCAGGCGCGGCTGAACCCGCGCGTCGGCTCCATCCTGAAATGGGAAGGGATCGTCAATGACCCCATCGGTGTCATTTTTGCCATTCTGGCTTATGAATATTTTGTTGCCTCCGAACGTGGCCAAGGGCATGCCGGCAGTTCGTTTTTCTTTGAAAACGGTATCACGCTGGCCGTGGTTGCGGTCGGCAGTTTCATGCTCGCCCATCTGGTCAAACGCTCTTTCGAGCGCGGCTATATGCCCGAATATCTGAAAACGCCGTTTTTGCTGACGGTCGTGCTCTCCGTCTTTTTCGGCTGCGATGTTTTTCTGCATGAATCCGGCCTGATTGCCGTCACCGTTCTTGGCCTGACCCTTGCCAATATCAACACCGCCGGATTGGAGGAGATTAAACGCTTTAAAGAAACCATCACGCTGATGCTGGTTTCCGGCGTTTTTATTCTGCTGACCGCCGATCTTGACCTTGCCGTTTTGCTGAAACTAAACTGGCGCAGTGTTTTGTTTATTATCTGCCTGCTGTTCCTGATCCGCCCTGTGACCTTTTTCCTGTGTTCCATCGGCACGCAAATGACGCGGAGTGAAATCCTGCTGGCCGGTCTGATTGCGCCGCGCGGGATTGTCTGCGCCGCCATGGCCGGTGTTATCGGGCCGTTGCTGACCCAGGCCGGATTTGCAGATGGTGAAAAAGTTCTGCCGATCGCCTTTGCCGTTGTTGTCGTCAGCGTTGTGCTGCACAGTCTGATGATCAAACCGCTGGCGCGGCGTCTGAATCTGCGTTCCGAGGAAATTAACGGCGTGATATTTGTTGGCGCACATCAATGGTCGATCCAGTTCGCGGAAGTCCTGAAAGCGCGCAATGTACCTGTCATGGTCGTCGATAACAGCTGGCATTCGCTCGGCAAGGCGCGGCTGGCGGATATTCCCGTCTATTACGGTGAACTGTTATCGGAGGAAACCGAATTCGCATTGGAATTCAATAAATACAATACCCTGATCGCCGCAACCTACAGCCCGGCCTATAACGCACTGCTTTGTGAGACGTTTGGTTATGAATACGGCACAGAACGGGTCTTCCGCATCAATCCGGGCGATACCGAACGTTCAGAGCGCCGGAAAATCGCCAATATTCTGCAAGGGCGGGTTTTGACACAGGCCGAGCTGACGCTGCACAATATCAAAGAGCAGTTCCGCGAAGGCTGGCGTTTCCGCACCACCCGTGTCGGCAAACCTGAAAAAGACGGTGCCCTGCTGATCCCCGAAGATAGCGACACGCGGCTGACCATCGGCATTATCGCCAAAAACGGTCTGGTCAGTTTTTATTCACAGGATCCCGCCTCGCATATCAGACCGAAAGAAGACGAGCTGGTGATCCTGTTCGAGAAAAGCGATGGCGCCGTCTATACGGAAGAGTAACACTGTCAGAGTTTTTCCAGCACATTGCCCAGCTGTTTCTTCTTCCAGTCGCTCTCCGGCATCTTTTGATATTTTTCCGCCAGAAACGGCTTCAGGCTTTTTGCCTCGCTGCCTATTGTCTGCAAAGCATTGGTCAGTTCATAGCTGCATTTATCAAAACGTGCCTTGATCACAGGCGTGATCTCCTGCGCGAATAATTGCGGAAATGCTGCCGTGTCAATTTTATACAAAGCCGTGACCGCACTACCGACAACATAGCAGTTTTCATCTTTCAAATAGGGGCGGATATGATTGCGCGTCTCCACCGCACCGATATCGCCCAAAGCCAGCAGCAGATATTGTTTCAGATGGTAATTTTCAGCGGTTTTCAGAATTTCCAGCAATTTTGGTACGGCTTTGCCTGCACGCGCCTGCTGAAAGCCCATATGCTGAATAAGCGTGACCTTGTTATACGGTTCGGGAATATCATCCAGCATCCCCAGCAGCGTATCGACCACCTGCGCCTTTTCCTCCTCCGTTGCGGCCGTCGCCGCCAGCGACCGCCCCATAGAGGTGAAAATCGCCTGATGTGTTTGGATATCACCGCCCGCTTCCTGACGGGTCTTTTCCAGCGCCGCCATAATCGCTGCAAACACCGTGCTGTTATTGCGCGCAATAATTGACAATGCCCCCGCCGCCGCACTGCGTACGCTAAAAACCCTGTCATCCAACAAGGCGGTCAGGGCTGTTTTTACATCCTGCCTGCCCATCAGGTGATGATTGGCAAGATTGCCCGCAATCGCGGTTTTCAGTTCCGTACCGCCATATTGCGATGCCTCAACCAGAGCCTTGACCGCCTCTTCCGGAACAGTGTCCGTGCTGTCGCGTATCAATCCTCCCAGCATAATGGCGGCTTCCGTACGGATATTATCCGGCTGCTCGCTCAGCAAAATAGCTGCCAGCCCCGCATCCAGTTCCGTCGTGTCCCTGCCCGCAACCGCCGCGTCCAGATAGCGGATTTCAATCCGCGCTTTTTCCAGCACTTTGGTACGGCTGCACATCGTCACGCTGTATCCGTCGGGATTATCCTTATCCCATGATTTATCGGCATAGATCAGATAATCTTTTTGATCTTCAAAATTCCAATAAGCGCAGCCATGGCGCGGCAAGCCAAGAATAAATTCTTTTCCGGGATCGCCTTTCCAGATTTTATCCACATCTATCATGACACGATCAGTGTTATCGGCGGTGTTCTTCACAACACGGACATGACCGGTAAAAACCGCACGCGCCCGTTCCATCGCCGCAGCAGGACTACCCGGCCCTGCGCAGGAACAAGCCTGTGCAATGACAGGCATCAAAGACAGAAAGGTAAAAACCGCCGCAGCCGCTAAAAAACGCATCATCGCTCTCCTTGAATTTAAACGTCTATTTTATTTTAGACGGTAAGAAAGAGCGACTCCTTTGACGGAAAACGCATTTTTTTTAAATCAGAGCGCTTTTACATCATGCGAGAGCAGATTTTCATCGGCATCAAAATAGAATTTTCCGGTGAATTTTTTGCCCTTCAGAAAAATCGGGAACCAGAATTCATCATCCGCCCACATTTCATCATAGGGAATGGCGGGAATGTCAAACCATTGCGGTTTCATTTCATCGCTTTCCACCGGCTCACCTTCATAATCCTCGGCTTTAAAGACATGAACTTCCAGCATTTCGGGACTGCCCTCAAAAAAGAATTCCAGCACGCCGCGTTTATCAATTTCGCCGACGGTAATCCCCGCCTCTTCCAGAAACTCGCGCTTTGCCGCCTCTTCGATACTCTCGCCCTGTTCGAGTTTACCGCCAAAACCGTTCCAGCGCCCTGCACCGAAACCGCGCTTTTTCATGCCCAGCAGAATACGCGGCGGCTGGCATAGCAAACACAGGGTCAGCACTTTCTTTTTCAGGGCATTCGTCACGGAAATTCTCCTCTTTTTTAAATGATTTTCGCCCGCACCCTAACGCCCTGCCCGCAATTGCGCAAGGGAGAAATACCGCAACTAACGGCGCGGCGCAGGAAAACGGTAGCGCCCTCCCGTGACTTTTGCGGTTTTGGCAAAACTGTCATAGGTTTCGACGATCTCGTTGAAAGCGGCGCTGATCTTTTGCGGTGACTTCCTTGAATTCCCCAGCGCCGTAATTTTCTTTTCGGCATCGGCAAGGCGCAGCTTGGCATATGTGCTGGAGCGCACTTCCTGCCCGGAACTGTTTGTCCATTTGACCTCGTCTTTTTTATCCTTGCTGTCGGTCTGATGTGCCAAAGGAATGACCAGCCCCGCGAAGCCGACAGATAATATCGCGGAATAAAGCACCGGTGCAAAACCGTAAAGCGGCACCATCGCCCCGGCCATGGCAAGAATGGCGGCGCCGATAATCAGCACCCCCAGAATACCGCCAGCCAGCTCATGGTCGTGCAGGCGGAAATTTTTCCACGCCTCACGCGCATGACCCATTTTGTTTTTCAGCTTCGCCGTCAGGGAAGGTTTTGCTTGTTTGTTTTGCATTGCAGGACTCCTTATCTTTCGTGCAGCCGCCACGCGCTGCGTTGTACCGAAATTTGGAGAGCCCCTGTGATCCGCAGCAATAGATGCCGGATGTGACCGCTCATAAAAATCATTACCATAACTTATATGCCGCCGTCAACCACGCCATGTTTTATTAACGGCTTCTTAATATGATTAATATATAACATTAACTATGAGGGCTAACCATATGATATACATTTTTGTTTTTATGGTTTGTAGCGCAACAATGCTGCATAAGAAAGCCTATGCCGCCGCAACGGATGACTGGCTCATCCAATTAGGCGCCTTCCACAGCCAAGCCCTCGCGACGCAAACATGGCAAAAATTAAACGCAAAACACGCCGCCCTACTGGACGGCCTGACTGCTGAATATCAGGAAACCGGCAATGATAAAGGGGAAACCCTGTTCCGTCTGCGCGCCGGGCGGTTTGCAACGCGGGATGAAGCCAAAATGCGCTGCGATGATTTGCAAAAACAAGGCGGTGCATGTTTTGTTGTGAAACAGCCCCTTCCCGCGCCCGAACAGCCGCCGCCTGCCGACAGCACCAAGGGCAACGCCATTATCTGGGGCGGTGCCGATTTTACATCCAAATCATTTTACAGCTATCTCGGCAGCGTTTACGCGCTTTCAGGACAGAATATCTACAGCGACAGCGGCTTTTTGCTCAGAACCTCTCTGGGCTATGGCCAGTATAAATATAATAAAATCGGTTTTCCCAATACCGAAGTCAGCGGCAGTGTCAGAGCGGCTGATTTAATGCTCGGATACAAGCACGCTTTTGACAATGGCGGCGTGACCCTTTATCTGGGCGGCAGTATCGAAAATCACAACCTGTCCGCCAATGATGCGGGGAACAGCGTGAACGGCACGCATGCGGGCTTTGCCGCCAATATGGACGCACAGATAAGACCGACCGACAATATCACCTTGATGGGCATGGGCTCATATGCTTCTGCGAACCAGAGCTATTGGTCGCATTTTGCCGCAGGTTATACATTCAGATCCAGCCCCATCGGCGCTGTCACAATCGGCCCCACAGCCGGTATTGCAGGCGGTAAAAACTACCAGCAAAGACGTCTCGGCCTCTCCGTATCAGACATCAATCTGGGCTTTGCCAATGCCTTTACCTATGCGGGTTACAGCCGCGATCAAAACGACAGCGGCAGCGGCTATGCCGGCTTCGGGCTTGATCACAGTTTTTAGAAACACCGTGCCAAGGGCGCAATACAGGTCCGGTTATCGGGGAATTTCATCTCTTCCAGCCTGCGGATACGGTCCATCATCATAAAATATGTGTAATCATCACGGGCTCTTTGCGTATCCCATGACAAAATACCGCCGGATTTCTGCCCGGCTTTGACAGGGCGTAAAGTGACCTGAAAAGGAATATCGTGACCGCATAGCGACAAAACACCCTGACATAGCCCCTCCGGCAGCGCTTCTAGCGCATTTTGCGGCTTGAAACTCAACCCCGCATCGGACAGCTCCGTCACAACTGCCTGCACAGATGCCTGCCCGTTTTGCAGCGATACCGCGATCTCTACGGGAAAGCGGCTGAAAGAACGGCGGTTACGGTTACAGCGGTGCGTCAGCTTGCACACATTCCAGGCCAGCCATGCCCCCAGACAGCACCACATGACAATGATCATAATCGGCCAGCCGTCAATGCGCGGCGTGCCGAAAAATTCATCATAGCCCGCCTTGCCAAGAGCAATCAGATTAATCACCAGCATGAACCACGGAAAAAGAAAAGGAGACGGTTTCTCACGTATTTTCGGCGTGATTTTAAAATCGATATGCTTCTTGCTGAATAGCGCCGGAAAAGCGCGCACCAATGCGGGGCAGCGCGCCATATTGAATATTTCATTCTTGATAACCTTGGTATAACCCCGCGAAAGCTCTTTATAGGCCAGCAATCCGACCAGCAGGAAAGGCAGGAAAAAAACCGCCCATTCGGCAAAGCTCACTTTTATCGGCGAGATATAGAAAACAAGCGTCACAGCAGAGGCGATATACAGAAAGACGTGGCGCGGCCCTTCAATATAGTTCCCCACATGCAGCAGATACGCCATGCGCTGCTGAAAAGTCAGATTCATGCGTCCGGCAAACAGACCCTCCTGACGGGCAATCTGCATCGCACCTTCCGCCCAGCGTATCCTTTGACGCTGAAAGCTGATGGCATCATGCGGTGCAAGCCCTGCGGATAATGTTTCCGGATGATAAACCGATGCCCAGCCGTTTGCATGCAGCAAGGTCGAGGTGTGCATATCCTCCGTCACCGTCGAGGAGGCAAAACCGCCGACATCATCCAGCGCCGCACGGCGTAACACGGCACAGCTGCCGCAGAACATGGCCGCATTATGCATGTCACGCCCGCGCTGCTGTGCGTGGAAAAACAGGGAATGCTCCGACCAGAGATCATGTGCGCGGTCATGCCCCAGATGCTGATAGGAGTCAAAATTGTAAAATTCCTGCGGCGTTTGCACAAAGGCCAGTTTCGGGTCGGTGAAATAGCCCAATGTCCGGTCAAGAAATTCCGGCGCGGCAATGAAATCCGCATCAAACACCACAATAAATTCGCCCTGCGTCTGCGCCATGGCATGGTTCAAATTTCCCGCCTTTGCCCCTTTATTGTCACTGCGTGCGATATAACGGCAACCCAGCTCTTTTGCCAAAAGACGCATTTCCGGCCGATTGCCGTCATCCAAAAGCCATGTCTCATGCGGGTATGTGATCCGTAATGCCGCGATCACGGTGCGGCGCACAAGGCTGGCGGGCTCATTATATGTGGGAATATAGACATCCACCGCCAGCCCTTTTTTAACGGGCGGCGATGCACGCGGCGCAAAGCGCAGCAGGCTAAGCAGGTTAATCGCCAGCCAGACAAAGCCCACCAGCTCGGACAGGTAAAACAGCAAAGAATATAGCGGATAGGACGGATTAAAAATCGTCAGCCGCCAGAAAAAATAAACCGCGGCGATCACAAAATACGCCCCGATCAGCACTTTACGCGCACGCAGCAGGCTGTCTGCGGAGACATGTCCGGCAGGCAGCGCACTGTCTTTATACGGCGGCGGCTTTTGACGATCTGATCCCTGCTGGTTTTGCATGATAAATTTCTACCCCGCGCAATCGACACAAGTCGGGATAGCCGGCTCAAGGTCAAGACGTTTTGCAGGGATGGGTTCATCACAGGATGCGCAATAGCCGTAATCACCGCTGTCAATCCGCGCCAGCGCCTGTTCAATGCGGCGGATTTGCATTTTGCGGCGGCGCTCATTCGCCAGCGCCATTTCTTGCTGCTGCATCGCATCCATGCGTGACAACCGCCCGACCATGGTTTGATCAAGCTCCACAGGTTTGCGGGACTCCGCGCTGACCCCGTCCATTTCCTCCAGTTCCTTTTTCAAGGCCAGAAGCTTTTCTTTGTAATATGACGTGTTAATTTCTGACATATCATTTAAAACGGCGCTTAAGCCGCGACCTTCTTGCCTGCCCTGCAAAAGCTGATATATGTGCAGAGTTTCAACAGCAACACAGGCAGCGTGGAAAACAGAATAAAGGCCAACCCCATCGTTGCCAGCTCATGCGAAAGGAAATGCGCGCCGCGCAAAAGTTGCGTCACGCTCAGCACCAGCCCCAGCGGCAGCGATGCCAGCACATAAAGCGGCCAGCGCGGGCGGTTTCCTGCAAAAATAAAGGCCCATCCCAGCCAGAAATATCCCGATGAGGAATGCCCCGCCGGAAAACAATGCCCGTGACCGTACTGCCCCAGCGCAAACATATCACTGTAATGCGGCGGCTGCAGTTTGATGCCGCCAAAAACTTCAAGGCTCCACGGACAGGGAAAGGTCGTCATTGATTTCAGCAACAGGTCAAGACCGATAAACAGCAGCCCGCTCACCACAAAAAGCCGCAATTTCGGCTGCCATGCGATATCTTTCCGAAAGAAAGGCGGCACAACAGACAAAATCACCATCAGGACAACAATGCCGATAAAAACGCGGTGCACAGCATCATGCAATATCGCCTGCAGCCACCAGCTGCTGCGCGGAAACATATCGCCGAATGCCGCATAGATACGCCTGCTGAGCGCCATGTCCAAACCGGATATGGCGGCACCCGCACTGCAGAGCAGCAAGAAGCATCCGAGCAACAACGCGCCCTTCCGCAGGAAGACAGCGGAAGACATCCCGTTCTCACTTTGCTTATTTGAGGTATTGTTTACATGCGGCATAACGGCCTCCCTTACGACCTCTCCCATTCCGGCAATTGCTCCATCGCCAGAATATCCGCAACATCATGCCGTTTGCGGATCACCGCATAATCATTCCCCTTCACCAACACTTCGGGTACCAAAGCGCGGGTATTATAATAGGATGACATCACCGCACCATAAGCGCCGCTGACCATAAAAGCCGCCAGATCATCGCGCTTCATTTCCGGCAATATTTCGCCTGTCATGAAAGTGTCACCCGTTTCGCAGACCGGACCGACGATATCATAGGCATGTTCCGGCGTTCCTGCCGGTGCTTCGCGTACGGGCAGCAGCGGATGATAGGCGTTATACAGCGTCGGGCGGATCAAATCATTCATGGCCGCATCAATAATGACAAAGCTGCGTTCGCCCGCGCCGATTTTTCCGGCAGACGGGCAGTTTTTGATATACAGCACCCGCGACAGCAGCAATCCGGCATTGCCGACCAGCGCCCGCCCCGGCTCCAGAATAATCTGGCAGCCCAGCGGCGCAATCATCTCTTTCACCAGCGCGGCAAAGCTATCCAGATCCATCGGTTTTTCATCTTTATAGGTAATGCCGAAACCGCCGCCGATATCAATGCGGCTGATGGCGTGCCCGCCTGCGCGCAATGTTGCGATTAAAGCGGCCATGCGCGTGAAAGCATCACGGAAAGGCTTGTTTTCAGCAATTTGCGAGCCGATATGCATCGCCGCACCGGTAATTTCAATCCCCGGCAATCCTGCCGCGTAATCATATATTTCCGGCGCTTTTTCAATATCGATACCGAATTTATCATGCTTGCGCCCCGTGGAGATTTTGTCATGCCCGCCCGCATGAATATCGGGGTTCACGCGCAGGGCAATCTGCGCGGTTTTTCCCAGTTCTGCGGCCGTTTGCGATAACAGTTCCAGCTCCGGCACTGATTCTACATTGATCTGCCAAATGCCGTATTCCAGCGCCGCCGCCATCTCTGCACGGCTTTTACCGACACCGGAATAAACGATTTTTTCCGCCGGAATACCTGCGGCCTTGGCGCGTTCCAACTCGCCGCCCGAGACGATATCCGCCCCCGCACCTTCATCACCCAGCGCTTTCATCAAGGCGATATTACTGCCTGCCTTGCAGGCATAGGCGATCAGGAAATCCTGTTCCGGCATCGCCGCTTGCAGCGCCTTGGATAGCGCATGATAATTATCGCGCAATTGCTTGACAGAATAACAATAAACAGGCGTCCCGACATCCGCCGCAATGCGTGATAATGCGACATCTTCAATATGAAGCGCGCTGTTTTTATAATGATAAACGCCCATTTTCAACTTTCCGGATCAAACCCTTGAAACATATACTTTAACCGCCGCACCGCCTGCGATGCTTTTTATATTGCTGCAAACTCATAGCATAAACCAGGCGAAAACAGAAGAAAATCACAGATAAACAAAAAATCCCTTTACATATTCCCGAATTTTTTGTATTCTTTTCGAAAGTTTTTTGTAATTGTTATTTGTGCCCTGCGGTTCAGCATGCTATCTTTCCATGTTATTCAGGACACTGCATAAACAAGCAACATATCGTTTATTATTTCAAGCCGGGAGCATATGCGAATGGCACGGGCGCAAAAGCGGCAGAGTGTAGAGGACATGAAGAAACAAGATGGCGTTACATCGGCATCCGTTTCCGCACATCCCGCAACTGACGACCCGTCCAAGCCGAAACGCAAAAATATCGTCTGGCGCTATTCCAAAGAATTATGGAGCGACCACCGTTTCTGGAAGCAGATGTTCCTGCTGAAAGGCGGTATGGGTGTTGTCACGACCGGATTACTGCTGGTCCCCGTTATTATGTCCCTGCCCGCGATTATGCTGGCCTCCGCCGTTGTACTCGGCGGCGTTCTGGCTGTCGGCGCGGCTTTCAGCATCGCCGTTGGCGCCAGCGGCCTTGTCGGCACATTTTCCCGCGCCCGCCAAAAAATCAATGCGGAATTCGGCCGCAACAAGGATGATATCACCGGCGTCCCCAAGGATCAGATCGCCCTGTCGCAAACGCGTATGGCTTTCAAGGATATGTTGACGGAAAAATGGCCGATGCGCCCCATCGTTAACAGTAAGCTGGTGAAACGCGTCAACCAGTCCCGCGCCGTCAACCGCTTTAAAAGCTTTATGAATGAAAGCGATAATCTTCTGGATACGCTAACGGTGAAGAACTCCGCCCTGACCGTCGCGATTTTCGGCGGCATGCTGCTGGCGGTTGAGCTGGTCGCCGCACCGATCTTCTTTTCCGTTGCGTTTCTTGCCTATACCGTCGCCTCGCTCGGCTTTGCCATGTATATGGGTTATGAAGGCATCAAAGATATGGGCAAACGCCGCGAGGAAGCCAAACGCCTGAAAAAGCTTGAACAAGCAAAAGCCAACAGCCCTGCCGGCAAGCTGACCCGCGCCAAAAACAGCGTGATGGAAGGCTTCAAATCCGGCGGCGCGAAACTGAAAAAAGGCTGGGTCAGCGCCCAGTTCTGGAAGAAGGCCGATAAAGAACAAAACGCGCCTGACGCAAAGCCCGCGAAGAAGGTTGTGAAAAAACCGGCCAATGAAAATGCCGTTGCACCGGCTGCGCAGAAGAATAGTTCTGGAAAATCACGCTGGAAGCTGTTATAGTTACAACCAATTACCGATTCTAATTGTAAGGGATGAAGAGATGAGCGCAGAAACCGTTGTTGAAACCACCGATGTCCAGACCGCCCCCGCCGCAGCTGCGGGTGACGCAGCTGTTGCGAAAGGCAAAAAGAAGAAAAAAGAAACCTACCGCGTTATGCAGTATCTTCTGAAAGTCGGCAAGATTGAATCCAAACAGGACACATTCCCGTCTGACCAGTTCATCCTGAAAAACCTTCCCGATGCCATCCGCAAAACGGACGGCGCATCGAAAAAAGCCAAAGTTATCCTTGGCCTTGCCGCAGCGGCTGTGGTTCTTGGACTTGGCGGCATTATCGCGCCGATCGCCCTCGGGCTCGCCGGCGTAATCGGCACGGCGACCGCTATGATCGGCGGCGCAGTCAGTCTCAGCCTCGGCGTTGCCGCCGGCATGGTGGTACAGGATCAGGCACAGGAATTCGGCAAGGAATTCGGCGAAGGTCTCGGCAAACGCCTGCTGGCAAAGCATCTCGTTGAAAAAGGCCGCGAACTGAATGCACAGCGCAAGGCCAATGCCGAACAGCGCCGCAAGGAACGTGCTGCCGAAAAGGCCGCGAAAAAAGCCTCCGATGCCCAGAATGACAGCAAACCGGCTGCTGAACAGGGCACGGCTTCAAAGCTTTTTTCAGGCGCATTGAAGCTGAAAAAAGCTTGGGATGACAACGCCCCCAAAGACACCAAAGACAAAGCCGCCGAAGGCATCAAAAATGCCGGAGAAACTGCGAAAAAGAAAATCGGATCCCTTTACGACCGCCTTAAGAATCGCGGTAAAAAAAACGGCAATGATAAAGCCGCATAAATTCGCACGGCATCTTCTGTCATAATACAGCATCTTTCTGACCGTTTTTGCGAAAAAAACGATTTAATAATCTGTTTTTGTGGTTTTTTATTTGCAACTGTTGCAAGCTGCGCTACACTTTTATCAGCATGAGACAGTTGTACCATTTGTGGCTTCATCCTTTTTCGAGAAAGGTGCGGATTGCACTTGCTGAGAAAGGCTTGGAGTTCGAACTTAAAGTCGAAAAGATATGGGAGCGCCGCACGGAGTTTCTGACGATCAATCCGGCGGGGGATGTTCCTGTGCTGGTTGAGCCGGACGGTACGATCCTGACTGATTCGCAGGTCATCGTCGAATATCTTGACGAAGTTTATAACACGACCGACCTTTTGGGCCGCGACCCATTGGCACGGGCCGAAACGCGCCGCCTTGTTGCATGGTTCGATAAAAAATTCAACGCCGAGGTCACGGAAAACCTTGTCGGCGAGAAAATGATGAAACAGTTTCTGAAAATGGGCGAACCGCACGGCCCGTCTATCCGCGCGGGTCATGCCAATATCCACTACCATCTCGACTATATCGGCTTTCTGACCGAAAAGCACCGCTGGCTGGCCGGGGATTTCTTCTCCCTTGCCGATATCACGGCGGCTGCACATCTCTCCACAATTGACTATATCGGTGACGTGCCGTGGGACAAGCATCCGGCTGCAAAAGACTGGTATGCGCGTCTGAAGTCACGTCCCAGTTTCAAGCCGCTTTTGAATGATATCATTCCCGGCTTTACACCGCCGCAGCATTACAGCGTCGAACATTTTTAAGAGGGGTTGAAACGGCGGGAATGGATTACGATACAGGGCTCGTGCCAACAGAATTACCAAAGGATAAAAACCTCTTCTGTTTCGGCTTCGGCTATTGCGCCGCCGCACTCAGCATTGCTTTGCGCCAATATAACTGGACCATCGGCGGCACCACAACCGATCTGGAAAAACGCACCTATCTTCGACAAAACGGTATCAACGCCTATTTATTCGATTCCACACAGCCCCTTCCCGCCCTTGACCGCATCCTGCAAGACACCACCCACTTAATTCTGTCCATTCCGCCGACCGAACACGGCGATATCGCCTATGAAATGCACGGACAGGAACTGGAAGCCCTGCCCAATCTGGAATGGGTCGGCTATCTTTCCGCGACATCGGTTTACGGCAATTACAACGGCAGCTGGGTGGATGAGGAAACACCGCCCGGCCCGAACAGCCGCCGCGGTTCTTTACGCCTGAAAGCCGAGCAGCAATGGTATGATCTGTTTTTAAACAGCGGTTTTCCACTGCATATTTTCCGTCTGGCCGGTATTTACGGCCCCGGGCGCAGTACGCTGGATGTTGTCCGCGCCGGAAAGGCACGCCGTATTGTCAAAGAAGGCCACGTCTTTAACCGCATCCATATTGACGACATTGTACAAACGCTGTTTGCCTCCATGATTTATCCGCAGCCCGGAGAAATCTATAACCTTGCCGATGATGATCCGGAACCCAGTCATGAAGTGATCAAATATTCCTGTGAATTGCTGGGGCTGGACGTGCCGGAACTGATCCCCTATGACGAAGTTGATTACCTTGCCCCGATTGTCCGCAGTTTCTATCAGGACAATAAGCGGATTAAAAATGAAAAAATCAAACGCGATCTGGGGGTCAAGCTTCTCTATCCTGATTACAAGCTGGGCCTGAATGCCTGCTTCGCCGCCGAAGAAGATGTCGCAGAAGTCTAACACCGCTTGACAAATAACGCATGTTTTCGCAATCTGTCACGCATTCGTCCTGCCGCAAATAATAAAACAACAATATATATTCCGATATGGCCGCCAAACCGAAAAAAAACCTGCCCGTTGCCGTGATTGATATCGGCTCCAACGCCGTCCGTCTTGTTATTTATGACGGGCTGTTCCGCTGCCCGTTGCGCACACATACCGAGCGGCTGATCTGTGGGCTGGGGCGCAGCATGATGCAGACGGGCTGCCTTGATCCCGAAGGCGTAGCACAGGCGATGGATGCGCTAGCGCGTTTTTCCGGCATTCTTGAAGCACTGAAAATCAAAACCGTCATTCCGCTGGCGACCGCCGCGCTGCGTGATGCGCAGGACGGGCCGAAATTTATCGCCACAGTACGCGAAAAATTCAATATCGATATTCAGGTCATCAGCGGCATGGAAGAGGCCCGCCTCTCCGCCCTTGGCGTAATTGCCGGTTTCGGTGCGGTCTCCGGCGTCGTCGGCGATTTCGGCGGCGGGTCGCTGGAGCTGATCTCCGTTGAAAATAACCGCATTCTGGATCAGGTCACCCTGCCGCTCGGAGCTTTGCGTATTCTGGCGCTGAAGAGTGAGCAGGAACGCCACAGCTATATTCAGGAACATCTGGCCGGTGTGCCGCTGCTGCAATCGGCACAGAAACAGAATTTCTACGTCTTGGGCGGCGCATGGCGCTCGCTGGGCAAGGCGCATATGCATATGACGGATTACACCATCCCCGTGCTGGACCATTACACCATCCGCGCTAATCCGGCACTGGAATTTACCACGCTGCTGTCGCGGCAAAGCCCTGCTTCGCTGGAGCGCATGGCCGGTCTGTCCGCCCGCCGCGTCAAGGATATTCCCGTCGCCGCGCTGGTGATGTCCTATGTGCTGAAATATCTGAAGCCGCAGAATATTATGTTTTCGGGTACAGGTCTGCGCGAGGGCGCAATTTTCGACCGCCTGCCGCAATCGGAACAGCAGCGCCACCCGCTACTGACCGCTTGTAAAGATATCGGCCGCCGCACCAACCGTCTTGACAATATTGACGCCTTCCATGATATGGCCATATGGCTGCGCCCGCTGTTTCAAGACACGAAAAAAGAGGATATCGCGGTTATTTTAGAATGTGCCTGTCTGCTGAGTGATCTGGGCTGGTATGAACATGAAGAACACCGCGCCGTTAACGCCTATGAGCGCATCATGCGCTTTCCGCTTTACGGTTTATCCCACCGTGTCCGCGCCCTGCTGGCGCTGGCGGTTTATGTCCGTTATCACGGCTATCTGCGCCGTGCGCCGCGCAGCGAGAAAACACAGGCCGAGCTGACCGCCCCCGCACAATCCGTCCTGACAAAATCGGAAGTTGATACCGCCATCCGGATCGGTCTGGCTATCCGCATGGCGCATCTGCTGACAGGCAGTGTCCTACCGCTGCTGAAACATGCCGAACTGCGCCTGACCGATAAAACCCTGCGCCTGATTCTGAGTGGAAAAGCCGTCGCCCTGTCGGGACATATCATTCAGGATGCGCTGGAGGATTTGGCGAAACTCTATAAATGCCGCCCGATGATTACCCGCGCACAATAACGGCGGCACTATTCATCGGCAGCTTGTTTCTGACGAGTCAGCCAGATGGCGGCAATAAACAGCCCCTTTGACCGCGGCAGGATAAGCAGAACGGATAACAGCGCCGTGACCATTATAATCGTCATTTCCAGCGCCTCCGGAAGAAATTCATGCTTGGCAAAATACAGGATAACCGGCGCAATGATATGGCCGGTAATCAAAATCGTCAGCCAGGGCGGCGCATCATCGGCACGGATTTCAGACAAATCTTCATGGCAGACGGCGCATGCCGCATTGGGCGTTATATAGGTTTTGAAAATCTTGCCCTTGCCGCAATGCGGACACAGCCCGCAAACACCCCGCCAAAGGATGTGCAGGTTTTTATGTGATTGTTCTTTTTCAGCCGTATCCATCAGGCGCTCTTCTTTCATTACACAACATTTATATAGCATATATATTTTCTTTTACCCGGAATAAAAAAAAAGCCCCTGATAAACAGGGGCTTTTCTGTATTCAGTCGTTCTGCGCGGGAGCCGTATCAACCCCCGCACAAAATTATTTTAGGTCAAAGCGGTCCAGCGTCATCACTTTGGTCCATGCCGCGACGAAATCCTGCACAAATTTCTCTTGTGCATCATTCGTGGCATAGGCTTCCGCAATCGCGCGCAGTTCGGAATTCGAACCGAAGACCAGATCAACAGGTGTTGCCATCCATTTAATCTTGCCTGTTTTGCGGTCGAGACCTTCATATACGCCCATAGCTTTGGATGATTTCGTCCATTTCGTGGACATGTCCAGCAGGTTCACGAAGAAATCATTGCTCAAAGTGCCGGGCTTGTCGGTCAGAACGCCGTATCCGCTTTGTCCGGCATTGGCGTTCAGACTGCGCAATCCGCCGACCAGAACGGTCATTTCAGGAACGCTTAAGCTCAGCATATCCGCACGGTCAACCAGCATATCCGCCGGAGAGCGGCTGTTGCCGGAAGCGTAATAGTTACGGAATCCGTCGGCAGTCGGCTCCAACACGGCGAAGGATGCCGCATCCGTCTGTTCCGGTGTGGCATCCGTGCGGCCCGGTGTAAACGGAACCGTCACGGAATGACCGGCTTTTTTCGCAGCCTGTTCAATGGCGGCACCGCCACCCAGAACAATCACATCAGCGAGCGAGACTTTTTTACCGGTCTTTTGCGCCTTGTTGAAGTCATTCTGAACTTTCTCCAGAACCGGCAGAACTTTTGCCAGCTCTTTCGGGTTGTTGACGGCCCAGCCTTTTTGCGGTGCCAGACGGATACGTGCGCCGTTTGCACCGCCGCGCATATCCGTGCTGCGGAATGTCGCTGCCGATGCCCATGCCGTTCTGATCAATTCAGGCCCTGTCAGACCGGAGGCCAAAACAGCCGCTTTCAGATTTGCGACATCCTTGGCATCAACCAGCTTATGGTCAACAGCCGGAACGGGATCCTGCCATACCAACACTTCTTTGGGAACCTCGGCACCCAGATAACGTGCACGCGGTCCCATATCGCGGTGGGTCAGCTTGAACCATGCCTTGGAGAATGCCAGTTCGAACGCATCCGGATCATCCAGAAAACGCTGCGAGATTTTACGGTAGGCAGGGTCCTCTTTCAAAGCCAGATCGGTTGTGAACATGATCGGTGCGTGTTTCTTGGACGGATCATGCGCATCCGGCACCATATTTGCGGCGGATTTATCACTCGGGATCCACTGCGTTGCACCGGCGGGGCTTTTTGTTTTCACCCAATCGAAAGCAAACAGGTTTTCAAGATACTGGCTGGTCCATGCGATCGGATTGGCAGACCATGCGCCTTCCAATCCGCTGGTCATCGTATCCCCGGCATTGCCTTTGCCGCATTTGTTTGTCCAGCCAAAGCCTTGTTCTTCCATACCGGCGGCGGCAGGTTCGGGGCCAAGGCAGTCGGCTTTCACCGCACCATGCGCCTTACCGAATGTGTGTCCGCCGGCAATCAGCGCCACGGTTTCCTCATCATTCATCGCCATGCGACCGAATGTGTCGCGAATATCTTTCGCGGCAGCCAGCGGATCAGGGTTACCACCCGGGCCTTCGGGATTCACATAGATCAGACCCATTTGCACGGCGGCCAGCGGGTTTTCCAGCTTTCTGTCGCCGCTATAGCGTTTTTCATCGCCAAGCCATTTATCTTCGGCACCCCAATAGACCAGATCAGGCTCCCAGTCATCTTCACGACCACCGGCAAAACCGAATGTTTTAAAGCCCATGGATTCCAGCGCGACATTTCCGGTCAGAACCATCAGATCGGCCCATGAAATTTTGCGTCCGTATTTCTGTTTGATCGGCCAAAGCAGACGGCGCGCCTTATCCAGATTGGCGTTATCGGGCCAGCTGTTCAGCGGCTCGAAACGCTGTTGACCGCCGCCGGCACCGCCGCGACCATCAGCCAGACGGTATGTTCCGGCACTGTGCCAGGCCATACGAATAAAAAACGGGCCGTAATGTCCGTAATCCGACGGCCACCAATCTTGCGATGTCGTCATCAGTTCCGCAATGTCTTTTTTGACGGCTGCCAGATCGAGGGTTTTAAACTCTTCGGCATAGTTGAATTCCCCCCCCATCGGGTTTGATTCGGCAGCATGCTGGCGCAGCGGCTGCAAGTTCAGCTGTTCAGGCCACCAAAACTGGTTTGTTTTCATGTCACCCTTTGCAAAGGCAGAGCCGACCGGGTTCATCAGAGATACTGATGTCGCCAGCACGGCACACACAAAGACGGGTATCGCGCGTTTGAGCATTGGAAAAATCCTTTCTTTCATGTAAGGCAGATTTGTTATTGTTCTTTGTAGCAAAAGCATAGAAGTCCGCACACGATAGATAAAATATATTCTATTTATAGAAACGATAGTTTTTATCTATTAGAAAGCTTCATGCCCTGCCGTAGAATCTAAAGATCAAAATCTATAAGTCCAGCACTTAATGACAGGAAGACCGCCGCATAAAAAAATAGGGGCGCACCTTGCGGGAACGCCCCTTTTCTATCCTGTCAGGCAGCCTAATCAATAGCGGAATGCCGGACCTTCCACCTTTTTAATCGCACTGCCGCATGCGGCAGTCATGCTTTTCCCGGAAATTTCATCTGATTTGCATTTGCGGTATTGCTGCAACAAATACTTTCTTTGCAGATCTTTGCCCTCTTTCGCATAGCGCAGGCGGCGTTCATGGTCGGCATTTTGCAACTGATGCGCTTCCGCATTCCATTCCAGCACGGTCTGGTTTCTATCCGCTTGCGGCTGGTTATGCACACATGCCGACAACGCAACTGTTGCAAGACCGGACATAAAAATCACACGCGCCGCTTTATAGGCGCGGCTGTTGAAGGGTTGTTTCAGTAATTTTGTCATCGTCTACACACCTCTGTCATCGTTTCGCGTTGTTTCTCTCAGAGTATTTTATTATTTTATGTAAAATTATACAAGCCGCAATCATGCATATTAATACCGCATAAATGCATGAGATTACTCCTGCCCGTTGAAAACAAATTCCCCGTCCTGCTTGCAGTCATGCTACAAAGACAAGAGCGCCCGCCGCCAACAACATCAGAACGGAGAAAGAAATGGCCGGAAAAACTTACGTCGTACGTGTTGTCTACAAAGACGAGAATGTTGAACTGCACGAATTCAAGAACAAGAAAAAGGCGCTTTTCGCCCGCGATAATTTTCGCGCAATGGAAACGGTACAAACCGCAAAAATGCGGCTTGATGACAGAAGTTAAAGCGGCCAAAAATAGACAGGGCCGCACATTGCGAAAGCGAAATTAACTATGATAGAATAAAAGATATAGAGTATTTTTTTCTTTTAACAGCGCGCGCGCTTTTCAGGCACAAGGTCGATGATCCGCAGAACATTAGGCGATAAAAAAAGATTCATTCTTGCAACAGCTCTCTGTGCAATGGCCTTCCCTGTGACGGTTCACGCGCTGAATACAAGCAATGATGCCCGCGTTGAATTCCGTCAGGTCCTGACTCTCGGAAATGAAGTCGATATGGATTTCGGCACGATTTTTGTTGCCGGCACTCCCGGCGCCGGCGACACCGTCAATATGGGTACAAATGGTTTAATTTCCTATACCGGCGGCTTCAGCGGCAGCGGCACAGGCACAGCCGGAAAAGTGGATATTACAGCGGGCACAAACAGCCAGACCGTCAATGTTTTTTGCGATGCAAGCGCCACAATGACAAATGGTGCAGGTGCCTCTATTAATGTGACAAGTATTGAAACCGTCGCAGAGGGCAGCGAAACCTCCTTTGGCTCCGGCAATGCCTGCAACGGCATGGGAAGTGTCGCTGCCAGTATCGTTTTAAATATCGGCACACTTGATACATTCGTGTTTGGCGGACGCATTGACGGTGCAACAGCCACATCATTTACCGGCGGAAATTTCAGCACAGCCAATGCCGGTGGCGATGATATCCGGGTTGATATCATCTATCAATAACAAGCGCCTGCATGACTGGGTATATTCATATGAAGCCTTTATATAATTTTATCGTGATTGCCGTTCTCGCATGCACCGCCTTTATGGCGGCATCCCGCCATGCCTACGGACAAATTGACACTAGCATCCTGTTTATTGCCCCGGAACGTGTCGAGTTTCCCCCGGCAGAGGATGAACGCCCTGTCACCCGGCTTATTAACTTGACGAATAAATCCAACAAAACCGCCCGCTTTGATGTAAAAATCGAAAACTATATGATGACGGAAAACGGCGATGTCAAACGCGTTGATAACTTTAACTATTCGGCAGAACCTTTTCTGCGTTACACCCCCAAACGCTTTACGTTAAAACCGAATGAGCGTCTGGCTGTCCGCGTGATGGCGCAAATCCCGAAAGATCTGCCGCATGGTGATTATCACACACATCTGTTGTTCCGTGAAATTCCCTCCCCCCAAAAAGAGCAGGAAGCCCTGCCGGAAAATCAGGGAAATGCCGTGCATTTTGACATCAACACGATTTACGGCATCGGTGTGCCGATTGTCGTACAGAACGGTACTTTATCCTCCCGCCTCGTTTTAAAGACGGCGGATATTGCCAAAACAGCCGCAGGAACATGGCTGTCCACGAAATTGCAAAGAACCGGCAATGCCGAAGCCGCCGGAAAATTATCCGTATCCCATGTGATACCGGGGCAAGAGCCGGTGACGATTATTGCGGAACAATTGGTGCGTCTGTACCATGAGGTCGATATGGTCGAGAGGAAAATCGCGCTCCCCCTTATAAAAGGCCACCAACTCTCCGGCGGGGAGCTTGTCGTGCGTTTGCAGACGGATGCCGAAACCGATACGCAGGAAATCAGGCTTCCCCTGAAATAACCGCTTATTCTTTAAAGAACCAGCACACTAAAAGAAATGGCATTACCGCCCCCGTTGCCGGTCGAATAGGTACCGCTTGCGGGGACAGGCGATGAAATATTCAGCGATCCCCCCATATAAAGTATTTCATCCGTCAAAGTGAAGGGCTGTATCGGCGTGCCAATTCCCTGACAAAGCGTACCGTTGCCAAAAGATGTCCTGTTACCGGAACCGATCACAAATTCGATACTGTCCATTGAGACGCTGTTGCCGCCGGATGTCAGGGTTGCCGTGGTATCACAGCCAAGCGAGATATTTCCGCCGCCGGCCACCCGTATACGGAATTGCCCGGATGTTCCGATTGAGGGGCCCGAGAACATGCCGTTATAGGTGATATTGCCATCGGTTCCCATATCGATGCTGCCCGTGGCCGTCGCCGCATATTCCACCGTGCCGAAATCCATATCCACATTACCGGTCAACCGCAGCTCGGGGATGGCGAATGCCACTGAAAAACCAAGCACAATATAAATTGCAGCCGTCAGTCTCAGCACAGAATAGGATTGCAAAACGCGATTCATGATGTTCTTATAACCATCTTCATTACCATTAAGCTTACCCGTTACTCTACGAGATTGACGCTATGCCTGTAAATAAAATTATCTTTGATTACATCAGAACGTTACAGCATAAAGCCTCGCAACACCCTGTTTTTTCTTCATTTATTCTCGGACTTCTGACATTTCTTAGCTTTGCGCCTTTCTTTTTTCTGCCCGTGTTAATATTTGTTTATATCTTATTTTTCTATCTGATTAAAAACACAGAAAAATCAGACACGCATTTCTTGATGGGAAGCATGTTTTTTCTCGGCGTGATTTTAACCGGTTTTTTCTGGGGCATACGTTTATCGGCGCTGTATTTTGAAAGCACATGGCCTGATGAATTGGTCAAAGGTTACGGCGTTGCCGCCATTGCCCCTGTTTTGTTTTTTGCGCCCAGCATCCTGTTATACGGCGTCAGCGCTGTCGGCATTAAAAAACTCTCTCAAAAACTGCCGTCTCTTCTTTTCCCTTGGGGGGCGGCGGTCATTCTTACCGGTGCGGAAATGCTCATCGGCCTGCCTTACCGTCACGGCTTTCCGTGGTATGCCAGCGGCTACAGTCTGGCCAATAATATCTATTTTATCCAGCTTGCCGCCATCGGCGGACTTCCCCTTTTAAGCTTTCTTGTCATCGGCGTCTCCCTCTCCGCAGCTGCCTATACCGGAAAACAACATATGCTTACCCTCTGTCTGATTATCCTGTGCCTTTCTTTCGGCACTTACAGGCTCTCGCGCATACCGCCTGAGAAACAAGAGCCGGTCAAACTCCGTCTTGTGCAAGCCGCCATTCCTGTGGAACAGAACAGAAGCGAAGCGGGAAAGCTGGAGACTTTTCTTCTGTATGAAACATTCTCCAGAGGTGAGGATGATGCGCAAGACAGGCTCACAATCTGGCCCGAAATGTCCGTGCCGTTCTTTCTTGACGAAAGCCCCGCACAATTATCGCATCTGCAGGCATTGGCCTTACCGGAAATTCTGGCCGGAAGCTTGCGGCGCGACATCCGCCGCAATGCGGATACGGGCGAAAGCCGGGATCATATTTACAATATGGCCGCACTAGTCAATCAGGCGGGGGATGTCCAATACGCCGCCAAAAACATTCTTGTACCTTACGGCGAGTATTTTCCTTTTGAAAAATATTCGCCGTCATTTTACGAACGGTATTTACCCGGCCGCGTCAATTTCACACCCGGCGGTAAAATAACCGTTCTGGACAGCCGGATCGCCGGAAAAATCGGCGTCTTAAACTGCTATGAAGTCTTGTTCCCCGCCTATGCCGCAAATCTTGCCGCGCAGGCGGATATGCTGCTCAATATCAGCAATGACGCCTGGATTTCCGGCACATGGGCGGAACAGCAGATTTTATATATTTCCCGCATACGTGCCGTTGAAACAGGGCGCCCCGTTGTGCGCGCCGCCAATAAAGGCATGAATGCCGTCATTGACGGATATGGCCGTTTCCTGTTTCAACAAAATGCGGATATGCCCGGGCCGCAAGACGTTTCAGTACCGCAGCGCCCCGTGCAAAGTACAATCTGGCTGCGTTTAAACAACGCCGCGCAACATATTTTGCATTAACATGGACACAGACAGCACAAAAAAATATTTCTCCGGCATCACGCAAGACCCGCGTCTGCGCGTGCTTGCTATCTTATTGGCATTTCTGCTGATTGGTATTTTCTTTCTGGGCTTTGACAAATCGCCGCAGCAGATTGCCTTTATGATCGGTTTTTCATGCCTGCTTGATATGTGTTTTCATTACATGACCAAAGAGACAAGCCGTCTCCTGCTGCCGATCAGCGCGGCGATCACGGGAACGGGCCTGTCAATTTTAACGCATTTTCCGCACACAATATGGCTGGGGGCTGTTCCGGTCTTTTTGGCGATTTCCTCAAAATATGTGCTGACATATCAATCGAAACATATTTTTAATCCCGGACTGTTCGGTCTGACGCTCTGTCTGCTCTTTAGTGACGGCATGATCGCCGCCGCCCCTGTTTCACAATGGGGCGGGCTGGTGGCCTTCTGCATTCTGATCCTGTTCATGGCAGCCAGCTTTTTTCTTTTCAATATCAAACGCCAAATTCTTACCGCTGTCTTTCTGGCGGGATATTTCCTGCAGGTTCTGCTGCGCGGTTTTACGATTGATGCCGATATTCCCTTAACAATGCTGTTGATGGGAGTGCTGCAATCACCGGCCTTTTACCTGTTTACATTCTTTATGCTGACTGACCCCAGAACCTCGCCCGATACGGCAAAGGGGCAGGTCTTTATGGCGCTGTGGGTTATCGCTGCCGATTTTATTTTTCATTCCCTGCATTTTACCTTCACGTTATTCTACGCCGGGTTCAGCTATTTCACGGCGCGTTTCCTATCGCTGCATTTTTTGCGGTCTGTTGAGGCATCGCCGCCTGTCTATCAACGGATATTTTACAAATGGCGCGAGATCACGCTCTGTCTCGCTTTGCTATGGCTGGGCGTCCGCGGTTTTGACTATATACGCCCCGTCGCACTGCCGCCGCATCCGGGATTTACGCTGACCGCGTTGCCCTCACAACATACCGGTATCAGCGGTGAGGCATCGCCCTTACTGCAACAGACGGACCCGCGTATCGCGCATTTGGCAAAATGGTTTTATGCCATGGGTGATGCCGCCGCCGTTGCGGATGTCAATCATGATGGCCTGCCCGATCTTTTTCTGACACAGCCGCTGAAAGCGCCGCAGGACCGCGCCAATCTTTATCTGAATCAAGGTGATTTCCAGTTTAAGAAATTCCCCCTTCCCGCGCTGGATGATCTTCGTCAATCTCCGGACAAATACGGATCGCCCACGCAAGGGTTGTGGGTGGATTACGATAATGACGGTGATCAGGATCTGTTCCTGACCGTCTTCTGGGGACATCCCTATCTGCTGAAAAACAATCTGCAGGAAACCGGAGAGTTATCCTTTGAAGATGTCTCCGCCGCCGCAGGGTTCACGGCATATATCAACAGCGCGGCGGCCAATGTCGCCGATTTGAACCGCGACGGTCTGCCGGATATAATCCTTGCCGGATCATTGCCGCTTTACGTATCAGACGGCGATTACAGCCCGCCGGAATATTTCAACATCTTTCAACTGCCGAAGGCCGCTTATGAAGGTGACCGCCGCCCCTTCAATGTCATGCGCCGCAACCCGTATGATGCCAGAAACGCCGGCAGTAATATGATCTATCTTGCCGCACCGGACGGCAAATTCCGCCTGCTGGATAACAAGGAATGGGGCTTTCAGGATGAGAAAAGATGGACATTGGATATCGCCGTAGGAGATGTGAATAATGACGGCTGGGACGATATTTATTTTGCCAATACCGCCGGACCCGATCGGCTGTATCTCAACAAAGAAGGCCGCGGCTTTACGCAGATACAAAGCTATTTCAAAGACGGGATCGGGCAGGATACCTATCGCGGCATGAACGCCTCTTTTTTGGATGCCGACAAAAACGGCTTTCTTGATATCTATGTCTCCAACATGCATAAAGCGGAGCTGCCGGAAGGCTCCCTGCTCTGGATGAATGACGGCCGCATCACAACAAACAAATCGCAAGCTTTCAAAAACAAAGCCTTTGCCAAAAATATTATCAATCCGGACAGATTTTCCTGGGGGGCGGCAACTGTCGATATTGATCTTGACGGAGATATGGACATTCTGCAAACCGCCGGCTGGCTTGATAGCGATTACGACAGCCCTTCAGAGCCTACTGCACAGGCGGCCTGCGGAAATTACGTGTATAAGCTGTTTCAAATCGAAGCCTCCCCGCCCGCGACACATGGCTATATTGATAACTGGCCGGATATGCGCGGGGAATGTCTTTATCCGCGCGACCCCAAACGTGTTTTTCTGAACAGCGGTCGCGGCTTTATTGATGTTGCCGATGCGGTCGGCTGGGGCAAAGCGGAAAACAGCCGTGCCATTGCCGCGGCGGATTTCGACAATGATGGTGATAAGGATATTGTGGTGACACATATGACCGCGCCCCCTTCCCTTTACAGGAATGATCTTGCAGCACCGCCGCATTGGGTCGGGCTGCTGCTGAAAGGAAACGGCACATCCTGCGCAACAAATGCCTTCGGCACGCGCGCAGTGCTGCAGCAAGCTGATAATAAGCAGGAAAAACGCCTCTATGCGTCAAACGGGCTATCGTCCCAACATGACCCGCGCATCACTTTCGCCCTGACAGATCAGGCGGAAACAGCGACACTCGATATATTCTGGTGCGGCAATAAAAAACCGGAACGCGTAACCGTAAAAGCGGGTGCGTATCATCTCATCACTCAGCAAGCGGGCAATAACGCGCCGTAACAATTGCGTTATCAGTGGCTGTGCTCTTCGCCATCCGTCTCTTCATGGCCGCCGGACCATTCGTCACTCCAGCGTTTGCCGGGCTTACCCTTTGACACCCCTCCCGCATAAAACCAAAAGGCAACGCTAACACACGCGTCAGGTCACAATACTTATGCTTTATTATTAATTACATGATAATAACAGCACTATAAATATAATCCCCTAATCAAATAGGGCACAAAAGGGGCAGGTCACGCGCGGTTTATTTGTTCACCAAAAACGCAAAAAGTCGGCCGGTATTTCCATACCACACAATCCGGCTTAATCTGACGCATCATCAGATGGTAGGGCAAACTCACCCTCTTCAGTGAAAACAAAATTAAAGCAGGGCCCTTCACTAAAAGTGATACTGTGCCCTGCCTCTCTGTGCACGAGTGCACTCCCTCTCCATTCCATATCTTCTGGAGAAATCCCTTTCCCGAAAACAATAAAGTCCGGCCATTCATAAGGATAACGGTAATCAATTTCTTTTAGATCACGCCTATCCGGAGCAAGCGTGATTTCCTCACGTGTTAGTGTCACAACTCTAGGGCTAGCCAGCTTCTCACGAATTAAAGTAAACTCCACCTTCTCTCCTGGTGGGCCAACAATCATGCTACGCACCTCTTGCGCTGATTTTCCTATTGTCGCCAACCCATTCACCGCCACAATTTCATCCCCCGCCATAAGCCCGGCATGCGCGGCAGGCTTATCTTTTATAACTTGCAGAACAACAGGGTATTGCTGACCTTTCTCACCCGCGCGAAACACCATACCAGTTCCTCCAAAGATTCTGATTGGCGGTGTTGCATAAAGTGGTGCATTTCTGAATGGAGATAGCAGACAGGCTTTCTTGATGGTCGTATCGCCAAACCCCTTGTCAAAAATGAGAATGTCTTGGCTAGACGGTAGCTCAAGCGTTGTGTTGCCGTTTGATATAAAAATCAAATTTGTTCCACCTTGACTTTTCAGACTGTTTTCCATCCCCGCGAACAAAAATATATTCGTGACACCTCTTGAGCAGTCAAGCCGGGAAAAATTATTTTCTTTGGGGGCAAAAAGGGTATTAGGTCGATCTTTGCTTTGAAAGACGGAACAACCAAAATTCCCATGCATCACAGGGTAAAATTTATTACCATTCAAGTCGAGCTTGTCCAGCGCAAATCCGTCCTGCGCAATATTGCGATAACGCTCAGCATCAATGAAGTGTGGAAACTCGGTTGGCAGCTTTCCTGCCTTCATAAGGCTGATAAGAGACTTCAGACTCTCTGAAAGCTCAGGCGCACTATATTCAGAGAAATGGGAAATATCGAATTTCTCGTAAAATTCGATATTTACCGCATCATTAGGTGCATAATTTTTTATTTTCTGAGAAGTCTGCCCGTTTATCTCTGAGGCAGAGTGAGAAACCTGCCAAATCTTTTTCCTTGTTCCGTTGTCTCGAACACGCATAGAAGAAACTGCATAACGCAAAAAACTCTCCGGATCCGGCGCAGGCCAAACAACGGCTATCATTCCGTCATTATTGGCACTGCCTGCTTGACTGATATATTGTAAATCAAGCCTGTTCGGCGGCACATGAAACTGGAACCCTCCCCACACAGTGATACCATATTCCGGCGCAAGCCCTCCACCACCGCCACCGGCCCGATTGCTGCCCGGACGCATATGAGCGCCTCCGCTTCCTCCGCCGTAACCCGCACCGCCGCCGGATCCGGCAAAGAAGGGACATTTATCTCCACCGGATGCGCCGCTACCACCACTCTTCTCTCCGCCATTTTCCGGAGGCAGGCAGTTTTCAGGAAGCGTTTCATCTATTGCAGCCTGCCCTCCGCGACCAAACCCGCCGGAACGGTTAGGAGAATTTTTGGGTATTTGATCATCCAATTCTCTGGCAAGATGTGTATTCAATTCTGCCGGTACGCGTCCGCCACCGGGATAACCATAGAGCTCAGCGCCACCGCCGCCGCCGCCTGCAATCAAAGCAACAGTGTCATTGACCAATACTTCACTTCTACCGCCACCGCCTGCCATGAGGGCCTGCGTGCCACCGGGACGTCCATCTCCACCTGCACCGCCACCATTAAATCCCCCGGGAGCCTCAAGTTTTCTCGGCTTTGCAGCACCTCCCGCTCCGCCGACAATCACGTCTACAGCGGCATTCTCAGGAATATCAACGATTCCCATCGTAAAGCCGCCAGTACCACCCTTGCGGCCTCCGCCACCCGCTCCCCATGCTTTGACAAGAATACGGCGACAGCCCTTAGGAATATCGAGCGTATAACGCCCCGCCTCGGCAAAAACCAAATCACCCTGTGGGCAGTCTTTTGTGCCGGATGGCCAAGGCGGTGATGGAATAAAATCCGGTGTATGCCTTCTTTTTGCGGCCCATTTTTTCTCAAGAGACCTTATCTTAGCTTGCAACGCCTTCAAATCACCACTTAATTTTTCCTGCGTCTGCGTGCCCTTTCCTTCATCCATCGCAACCGGAGCGTCCAACCCTGACGGCTCTTCTTGCTTACATGTTTCCGTAAAAGATATCTTCAAGCCCTTTTGCAGATAGGCCTTTAACGGATTTCCACTGGCAGGACTTGTTGTATACTCAATAAGCGGTCGCTCTTTTGTGACATAATACCAAAAGCTCGTGACAGATTTTGAGTGTTCGAAATACCTCCCCTGGCGTTTTGCTGTTTCCCACGCCAAACAGCCATCAAGACGTACCACATCCAGATTTTCATCGCCGGCAACAGAGACATCATGCCTCTTCAAACCGTTTCGAAAAGCGCCCTGATGAAGCTCGATTAAATTAAACTGATTATTATTCAGGGTCGCTTTGCGAAGCCGGTGATTTGCGCTTCCATCCAATACAAGCCTTCCCTGCGCGGGAAAATATTGCTCTTTTTGATCGGTTGTATACAGTTCTTCACTGGTATCGTGCTTTATAGAATATTTATTTTCCTCCCGATCGGTAAGGTCATTTGTGCTGTATGCCTTATAGACGATATTTTGCATTTGCGGAGAAACCCCGACAGGCCAGAGTGTCGTGTCATCGAAAATTGCCTGATCAAGATTGATCTCTTTCATCTTCTCCGGATCAGCACCAAAATCGACACCGCGTATATCTGCCCCTTGAAAATTTGCATGAGAAATATCTGCTTGGCTAAAATCGGCATGTCTTAAATTTGCTTGCGCAAAATTTACCTTGCGTAAATTACCAGACACCCAAGCTTCTACAAAATTTGCTTTTTCAAAATTTGCTTTTTCAGCATTAATATTTTTCAGTCGCGCCTTGGTAAACAACGCTTCCGAAAAATTTGCTCCCACCATTGCGACGGTATCCATCTCTGCATTGCTTAAATCGATCATGCGCAGTGTGGTGCCATCTAGATTTTCATCGGTTAAAGTAATATTTTTTGCTGCTATTTTTTCAAAAGATAAGAACTGATTTGGATAGGTACGATATGTCGCAATGGCGAGCTGAAAAGCATTCACTGGGGCTAAATCCTTCGTCAAGCAAAGCGGCCTTAATGCCTCCCGATAACGACCAAGCTTATACAAGCTCGTTCCGTATTCTGATACTTCCTGTCTTTCTGATAAATACAGTCCTTTTTCCGGCAAGTCCGGGAACTCTTTGAGAAAATACGGCATATCCGCTGTTACACTATATATACCGTCACACTTTTCCGTGTTTTGATATGGCTGTAGCTTTTCCGCTCTCCGCTCTTTCCCAACAGTAAACTGCAAAATTTCTTGAACAGCGCGCAGGTCACTCTCATATCTGTTCACAAGCAGCTTTTCCTGATAAAGAAGCAGCCCTTCCCGGGCACGC
Organism: Pseudomonadota bacterium; assembly: GCA_013285465.1. Taxonomy (NCBI): domain Bacteria; kingdom Pseudomonadati; phylum Pseudomonadota; species Pseudomonadota bacterium. Next base: position 1,082,522 of record CP053449.1, on the reverse strand, counting down.
GTTTTCTGCACGTACTCCCTTAAGCGCTCCACAGTTTTTGTGGTCGCTTCGTTATTCGCAAGAAGCGGGCGCACAGGTGTACAGAGGTTTATGACCTGCTCCGATATATCCTTATTGTGCAGGAAAAACACATAAGAGCGATTCTTTACAAAATGCCGCCTATCAGAATGATCATGGCGGCCATAATAATAGAATGTCTCAGGAATAGCAGATTTACCCTTATATCTCTCTACGATCTTGAGCGTCATTATAAAATCAGGCCCATCGAACAACACCGGAATATATGATTGCAACGGGCGTGATTTGACTTCCTGCACTTCCGCCTGAAAAATCTGGTCATAGGATGACAGCATATGGTTTAAGCTAGGGGTAGGACACTGAGAAGGGTCAGCTTTTGCCGTACCACCACAAAATAAAATGATAACAATCGTACAAAAAAAGACCGCGCTTTTTTTCAACATGAATATTCCGCCCATTATGAGAATAAGCCTATTCCGGCTAAATTAGCATTAAAGGGTAAATTTTCTGTGAAGTCTCGTTTCCATTAGTAGTCCCTATTGTATTGCCGAAAAGGTTTTGTTTACCTTTTTCCACGTATAATTTGCAACAATAGGCTCAGCCATCATTCAATGTACGGGACATATATCTCATGACCAAAAATATTCCTATCAAAACACTGTTCGCAACCCTACTTTTTTCAGCTTTTTTATCCTCCCTGTCCGCATCAGCAACAGAAACCGTTGCAGAAGAGCACCTCAGCGCAGAGAAAGAAAAAATTACGGCAACAATCCGCCAGATTAAAAGCTACACCGCCGCGCTCACGACTTTCCGGGACACCTTCAACGCCATACCAGGCGACATGTCTCGAGCACAAGTGCGCCTGCCGCACTGCAATGCAGTGCTTTGCCCCGCCCTTCCTGGAAACGGCAACGGGCGCATTGGCGACTCTACTGCGAGGAAAATAGAGCTGTTTAAGGATGAACGTCATCTATTCTGGGTACAACTCGCCAATTCTTCACTTATTGGAGGCGTAGATAATACACTGAGTGCCGAACGTGCATGGGGCTCTGCATTTCCCTCATCTCCGCTTGGTGGAGGTTTTCAGATCTATGACGGTGATGACAGCCAATTCCCTGCAGCTTCTGAATATGCTCCGAAAGCAAACGGCGTTTACGCTATCTTATCAAACAGCTTAAATGGTGACCTGAGCGAACCGGATGCACATTTTCTGACACCTATCCAGGCAGCACAACTTGATCGGCGCATTGATGACGGACAACCTCTAACCGGTTCAATCATTGCTGTAGGAGACCCTGTTTGTTTCACACACCGTAATGGAGTATTCCAATATGATGAAGAAGGTGCCGGCGATAAAAAGTGCCTGTCTTTGTACATTCGATTACAAGGGTAAAACATCAACAGCAGATTAAAAATACCTACATCTCTATAGGGCATTTTATTTACCTTGCGGAGTATAAATGGCGCTTGTTATCGGCTTCAAATTAGTTGTATCTATAAACATATGAATAACATCGTAAGCGGCTTCATAAAACCTTCCTGCAGCATTCTCGTTAACCTCACGCAGAAAGTCTTTGTTACTTTGGCTTTCATGAAGTCGGTGTAAGACCTCCCTGTCACTAGGGTCAATATTTTCAGCAGACACCATTACTGGCTTGGCATGAACCACTGATTTACGCCACTCATGCAGTTCAAGTATCGATTGAAAAGGCTCTTTTCCTTTATCAACCTCAATACCGACATGCTTATAGACTTTTTTTAGCCTGCTCCAAAACCCACTTTCTTTATTAAAGCCGTCTCTGTCAAAATCCGGAAAGGACTCATAACCTGTCAGCATTTCGGCAGCTGAGTTTATAAAGCTCTCAACCGCACAGTACGATAATAACATCCCTCCAGTTAACAGTCCAAATCGCAAACCATTTGTATTCACGAGTCCATTCCCCTTTGACCGCTCATCAAGAACATCACCGAGATTAAGGCTTCCTTGAGCTGACACTTTTCCGACCACGGTTAACTGCTGCGCCATTTCAAGCGTCATATCCCAATTGTGTATTGAGGACTGATACTCCCATGATTTGTTCTTAGTTGCCATCAAGTGCCCCGCTAGTGGCCCATTAACAAAAAAAGAGCTTCAGCGAAAACGCTAAGCCCTTGAAAGGATTGGTTGCGGGGGCAGGATTTGAACCTGCGACCTTCAGGTTATGAGCCTGACTGTACTATGCCTATCATATTGTTTTAATTTATATATACGAGATGATATTTTTTATGTGCTAATTTATGTGCTAGATAGACGCCATGCAAACACAACAAAAACATGTAAGTTTATTTTAGCTTTAGCGTGGATTTACAGCAAGCCTCACTTTACAAAATGACATACCTGCACTCCACAGAAACATTGAACCATAAATAAAGCAGACCGCATAAAGAACTATGCTTTTGTAAACTTTCGATGCAAAGCAATGAGCGGCTCATAATCAAGACTATCCGCCGCCCGCACGGCCTTTAAGTAATCATCGCGTATAGGGCTTTCACCGGTTATGCTCGGCCATTCCGTCGGGTGCATTCCCTGCTGTTTCAGCCAGATATTTGCCAGCAAGCGTGACCAACGTCCGTTCCCATTTTTGAACGGATGAATCTGTACGGCTTTATGATGTAGCCGGGCAGCGGTTTCAATCGGGTCAAAATACTTTGGCCATTCTTGCAGATCATGCACAAGCGCCGCCAGATCCGGTACAATCTGGTGTTTATCAACACCGATCTGCGTATTCTGGGTGCGTGTTTGCCCAGCCCAATCCCAGACATCCCCGTACATTTCACGATGCAGGCGAAGCAGCCACTCAAACGTGAATGGTGCCTTTTTAACTGACGGTGTAGCAGCAAGATATTTCAATGTTGCCTTGCGAACATTCTCCTCCTCCATTTCGTCAACAAGATCCCGTGACGGCTGCGGATACCTCTTCGCATGCTTGAATCCATCCAAATCAGGATAAGGCGTTTCGCCTTCGCGCAATGTCCAACCTTCCACCATATCCGTCAGCCCCACAATGCCTGTTTCGAACCGCTTAGGAGCTCATTGATGGTTTTATGCAGCATATTTTGATATGCAGCAGGGCTAAGCCCCTGCCCCTCCAGCGCAGAGTTACCTCGCACGAGCCTCATGATTGTCTCGGCCTTCATCTTAGCTTGCTCACGGCGCATTGTTTCTGCATCAATAGCAATTCTTGCATTCAGATCAACGCCAAGCGCTTGCGCAATCGCCAGAACATGCGCAAAATGGGCAGACGGATGCTTGCCGGACAAAATTCTTTGCACGGTCGGCTCCGATACACCACTGCGTTCAGACAACACAGAAATATTCATCCCCAGATGATCTTTTTGCTGTTTTAAATGCTCTATAATGCCATGATACGCCCGTACGTTTTCCATGTCCCACCTCCTAAATCTTCTTTTATTATATCATATATGATATTTTTTATCAATTATTATACATCTTTTATGATGTATAATTTAATAATATCAATATTATTTATATTGAAACCGGTCATTATCCCGTCTCATTTTATATTTGAAATTACAGATATTCTCAGGACTTCTCAGATGACAATATCCCGATTTTATCAAAGAAAAGTTGGATAAGTTTTGCGGCGTTCTTCTTCATATGAAACGCCGCCGGGTTATCCAGATATTCAAATAAAATACCCTTCATATAGCAGCTGATAGACAATGTCAGCAATGTCGGATCCATATGCTGCGGCAGCTTTCCCTGTTTCTGCGCTTTTTCAAAATAGCGCTGAAAGGCTTTCATTTTCTCTGTTTTCTTTTCTTGGTGTTTTTCTTTGCACAGAGCAAGATCCCCGGCATAATCGCATTTAATCAAAAACAGAGTCAGTACCTGTCTTTTTTGGGGATCGGCATCCAGATCAAGCAACAGTTTGACGCATAACTCCTGCAATTGCAGCAGCGGCTCCGCATGATCTTTTTGCACATCCTCCAAAATCATTTCCATCAAAGGGCGATGAAGCCTTTCATGCAGGGCATCAAAGATTTCCGTCTTGTTTTTGAAATGCCAATAAATAGCGCCGCGCGTCACATTGGCAGCGGTTGCAATTTCTTCAAGCGTTGCCGCAGCCACGCCTTTGGAAACAAAAACCTGTGTGGCAGCGTTTAAAATCTCTTCTTTTGTATGCTCCGCATCTTCTTTTGTTCTGCGCATTTACACTCCTGTCAACTTGACAACATACAAACATGAATGTATATTATAAAGATAGCAATTTATTTCTGATTTGTCTAGTCATAAACAAAAAACGGCACACTGAAAACAGAAAGTTCTCCCATGAAAAAAACCGCCCTTGTCACTATTGTTCTCTCTCTTCTGCTGGCAGGCGGGGCTTGGCTTTACAAGTCAAAACATCCGGCTGATGACAGTGCAACCTCCCCAATGCTCATGCCGCCGCCGGGTGTCTCCGTTATGCATGTCGCAACAAAAAACATGCCTTTCACACATGAGCTGCCGGGACGCATTTCACCCTACCGCCAATCACAGGTGCGTCCGCAAGTGGATGGAATCATCACCGAACGCCTGTTTGAAGAAGGAGCAGATGTCGCAAAAGGACAGCAGCTCTATCAAATCGATGATGCGCGTTACAAAGCGGCCTTGAACAGCGCTGTTGCGGATTTGCAAAGTGCAAAGGCAAATGTAAAAACGATTGAAGCCCGCACGGCACGCTATAAGGAACTGGTAAAAATCAACGCCGTCAGCCAACAGGAATATGATGATGTGAAGGCGCAGCTGGATCAGGCCAATGCGGCCATTGCCGTTGCACAGGCTGCTGTGGACGTTGCACAGGTTAATCTGGACTATACCAAAGTTTACGCCCCGATTGCGGGGCGTATCAGCCGCTCTTTTGTAACGGAGGGAGCCCTGGTGACAGCCAATCAGGTACAGAATCTGGCAACCATCACCCAGCTCGACCCTGTTTATATTGATATGCAGCAATCAGGATCGGAGGCTATACATCTGCGTTCACGCATGATGGGAAAGGATGGAATTCCTGTAACTCTGACACTGGATGAGGCAACAGGAAAAACCTATCCGCTTACCGGAACATTGAAATTCTCTGAGGTCACGGTCGATGAAACAACGGGCGCCATTGCGCTGCGCGCAATGATTCCCAATCCTGACGGTGTGTTGCTGTCCGGCTTGTTTGTGCGTGCTAGCCTTGATCTGGGAGAGGATGACGTTTTGCTGGTGCCGCAGCGGGCGGCAACACGTGCGCCCGATGGCAGCCTGTCCGTATGGGTAATTGATGATAACAACCAGGCACAGCCCCGTTCGATCAAGGTGGAACAGGCCTACCGGGACAGCTGGATCGTGACCGGAGGGCTGTCGGCGAATGAAGCAATTGTTGTCGAAGGCTATCAAAAAATAGGCCCCGGCACAGTTGTCGTCCCGGAACCGTGGATCAAAAACGCCCATACAGAAAAAGACTCAGATAAGAAAGAGCAGGAATAAGCAATATGGCCCGTTTTTTCATCGACCGCCCTGTTTTTGCATGGGTTATCGCGATTATTATTATGCTCGCCGGAATTCTTTCAATCCGTTCTTTGCCGATTGAGCAATATCCGAAAGTCGCGCCGCCAACGGTTGCCGTTAATGCAAGCTATCCCGGCGCATCGGCTGAAACCGTTGAAAATGCCGTCACGCAGGTTATCGAACAGCGCCTGACCGGCATTGACCATTTGCGCTATTTTACCTCCAGCAGTTCTGACGGCACGATGAGCATTACGCTCACATTCGAACCGGAAGCCGACCCCGATATCGCACAGGTGCAAACCCAGAACAAAGTACAGGGCGCAGTCACACAGCTGCCGCAGGAAGTGCAAGCACTGGGCGTAACGGTCACAAAATCCAATGACAGCTTCTTGCTGGTCGTCGGGCTTTATTCCGAAGACGGCAGCTACAGTCAGGGTGATCTGGGAGATCTGCTGGTCAGTACTTTCCGTGAACCGATTTCGCGTGTCAGCGGCGTCGGGAATGTCCGTATTTTCGGTGACCAATATGCAATGAGGATATGGCTTGATCCGGCAAAACTCTATAGTTACAACCTGACACCGCTGGACGTGCAAAACGCCGTGCAGATTCAGAACACAGATATTTCCGCCGGTCAGCTTGGCGGTATGCCCGCTGCAGAAGGACAGCAGATAAACGCCACAATCAAGGCACAGGCGCGTCTGGAATCCGTTGAGGATTTTGAACGCATTGTCCTGCGTGTTAATACGGACGGATCACAAGTCCGCTTGAAAGATGTCGCAACGCTGGAGCTGGGTTCGGAATCATATGAACGTATTGTCCGTTATAAAAGAAAACCCGCCGCAGGGATGGCCATTACATTGGCAACCGGTGCAAATGCCCTTGAGACTGCCGAACTGGTCAAACAAAAAGTCGAGGAGCTGTCGGAGTTTTTACCGGATAGCATCAAAATCCTGTATCCGCTAGACACAACGCCTTTTATCAAACTGTCAATTGAATCGGTTGTGCATACATTAATCGAAGCGGTCGTGCTGGTCTTTCTGGTCATGCTGCTGTTTTTGCAAAATCTGCGCGCAACGCTGATCCCGACAATTGCCGTGCCGGTTGTGCTGCTCGGCACTTTTGCGATTTTACTCGCCTTTGGCTTCAGCATTAACGTGCTGACCATGTTTGCCATGGTGCTGACCATCGGTCTACTGGTCGATGATGCGATTGTCGTGGTTGAGAATGTGGAACGGATTATGAGCGAAGAAGGGCTACCACCGAAAGAGGCAACCCGCAAATCTATGGATCAGATCACAAGCGCATTGGTCGGGATCGCGGTTGTGCTTTCCACTGTTTTTATCCCGATGGCGTTTTTCGGTGGCTCTGCCGGTGCGATTTACCGTCAGTTTTCGATTACCATTGTTGCCGCCATGAGCTTGTCAGTACTGGTGGCAATGACGCTGTCCCCCTCACTCTGCGCCACCATTCTAAAACATCAGAAAGACGGCAAACGCCGTGCCGATACCGGATTTTTCGGCTGGTTTAATAAATATTTCAACAAAAGTCGTGACGCGTACCAAAAAACTGCGACCTATATGGCACGGCGCATCTTCCGTTTCTTCCTGATTTACGCACTACTGACCGGGGGTATGGTGGCGATTTTTAACCAGCTTCCCGGATCATTCCTTCCGAATGAAGATCAGGGATCGATGTATATGATGGTCAATACACCGCCAAGCTCGACAGCCGAACGGACCCTAGAATCCGTGAAACAAGTCGAAGATTATTTCCTGTCACAGCAAACTGAAAATGTCGAACACCTGTTTACGGTCGTCGGTTTCAGCTTCGCTGGCTCTGCGCAAAATGCCGCCTTCGGCTTTGTCGGTCTGAAAGACTGGTCGGAAAGAACACGGGAAGATCAAAGCGTTTTTGCCATTTCCGGCGCAGCGATGGGCGCACTGTCACAGATTAAAGATGCTTTTGCTTTCGCTTTTTTTCCGCCTCCGATCCGAGAACTTGGCAACGCCTCCGGTTTTGATTTCCAGCTAGTTGACCGCGGCGGATTAAAGCATGATGCTCTGATGGCCGCAAGAAACCAACTGTTGGGCGCAGCGGGACAAAACCCGAAACTCAGCGGCGTACGTCCTAACGGATTAAGTGATGTGCCGCAGTTTAAAATCAATATCGACAGCGAAAAAGCCTCGGCGCTCGGCCTGTCCTTAAGCGACATCAACCGTACGCTACAAATTGCATGGGGCGGCAGCTACGTGAATGACTTCATTGATCAGGGACGCATCAAGCGCGTCTATCTTCAAGCCGATGCGCCGCACCGTATGATGCCGAAAGATCTCGACAGCTGGTATGTCCGTAACAATCAGGGGGAGATGGTACCGTTCAATACTTTCTCCAGTGCGGAATGGACATATGGCTCTCCAAAACTGGAGAGATTTAACGGCAACGCCTCCGCCAATATTCAGGGCGCCCCCGCCGAGGGCATCAGCTCGGGAGATGCGATGGCAGAGATTGAAAAAATCGTCCAGACACTGCCGAAGGGTATCGGTCTGGAATGGTCGGGTATTTCCTATGAGGAACGCGCAGCCGGCGCACAGGCTCCCGCACTTTATGCGCTGTCAGTACTGGTCGTCTTCCTGTGTCTGGCGGCATTGTATGAAAGCTGGGCCGTACCGCTGGCGGTTTTGATGGTGATGCCGCTGGGCATTCTTGGCGCGGTGCTGGCAGCGTTCTGGAAGGAACTGCCGAATGATGTCTATCTGCAGGTCGCTTTGCTGACAACGGTCGGCCTTGCATCCAAAAACGCCATTTTGATTGTGGAATTTGCGAAATCATTAAAGGAGCAAGGCTACAGCCTGATCGAAGCCGTCACAATCGCCGCGCGGCAAAGATTTCGTCCGATTGTCATGACCTCCATGGCCTTTATGCTGGGGGTTGCACCGCTGGCTTTCGCCAAAGGCGCGGGTGCTGCCAGCCAGAACGCTATCGGCATTACCGTGATGGGAGGCATGGCAGCAACGCTTGTTGTGGCGATTTTCTTCGTACCGATGTTTTATGTCATCGTTGAAAAAATTTTTCACCGCGACAAAATAGAAGCAGCCGATCAAAAGCCGCACAAAAAGAAAGATAAATCCGATGATGCGTAAAACCTTATCCATTCTGTTTCTCAGTCTAAGTCTTTCAGGCTGCACGATGATCCCGTATTTTACGCACCCGGATTTCTCCGCCGCATCTTCATGGAGTGAGGTGCCCGGCTATATTGCACCGACCGGTGAAACAATTGCCGCGCAGATGGATTGGAAAAACTTTTTTGAATCGCAGGAATTGTGGCTCATCATCGGTACGGCCTTACAGAACAATAAGGATATTAAACAGGCCGCACTGAATATTGAAGAAGCCCGTGCCATGTACCGCATTACGCGTGCCGATCTGATGCCGAATATCAATGTGCAAAGCGGTGCGACCTATACCGGAACCGGTAAAGATGTCAGCATTATCGGCCAGCGTCAGAATAATGAAATCTACGAAGCCAATATCGGACTGGCATCCTATGAGCTTGATATCTTCGGCAAGATACGCAGCGGCAATCAGTCCGCTTTGAATACATATCTTGCAACACAGGAAGCACACGCGGTCATGCGTAACAGCCTGATTGCCGAAACGGCAAATGCCTATCTGCAATGGCTGGCGGACCGTAAGCTGCTCTCTCTGACAGAGCAGACATTGCAGGCGCAGCAGCGCACATATGACATCCTCTCCAAAAGTCTGGAAAAAGGTCTAGCTACGGAACAGGATGTCGCACGCGCCGCGACCGCCGTGGAAACGGCAAAGGTGAACAAGCATCAATACAGCCGCTTTGTCGCACAGGATCAAAACGCCCTCTTCCTGTTGATGGGCATTCCGCAGGAGGAGGATTTTCTTCCCGTCACATCGCTGGACGATATTCAATTGAAAGATGATCTGGATGCTGGCCTGCCGTCAGAGGTCCTGCTGATGCGCCCCGATATCCGTCAGGCGGAATATGAACTGTTAGCACGCAATGCTGACATCGGCGCGGCACGGGCGGCCTTTTTCCCGCGCATTACTTTAACAGGCAGTTACGGTCTGGCCAGCAACGGGTTATCGGGGCTGTTCAGCAGCGGCGCGGCAGGTGTATGGAGCTTTCTGCCGCAAATCACCCTGCCCATCTTTCAGGGCGGACGAAACAAAGCCAATCTGGAGCTTGCCGAAATCCGCAAAGAAAAAGCCGTTGTCAATTACGAACAGGCCATTCAAACCGCCTTCCGTGAAGTTGCAGATGAACTGGCGGCACGCGCCACATTAGACGAACAATTGAAAGCCCAGCGGCGCCTGGTTGCCGCCGCGCAGAAAGTCTATGATATTTCCGATGCGCGTTATAAATCGGGAATCGACAGCTTTCTTAGCGTGCTTGATGCCCAGCGCGAACTTTATACCTATCAGCAAAACGAGATACAGATCGAACGGCTTCGCCTATCCAATCTGGTAAACCTCTATAAGGTTTTGGGAGGCGGCACCCAATAGCAAATAATTCACAAACGGTTGTTGTAATATCTTAGGCCTCGCGGCAAGTTGTTTTTATTTGATGAAGCGGTACAGGGCTTTAGAATGAAAGCTGTTATTTTGGTTTCAGCCGGGGATGAACGGTGCGGGAGTTGGAAACAAGAAAAGCCCTTGATAAACAAGAGCTTTTTCTTTTTCTGATTGGTTGCGGGGGTAGGATTTGAACCTACGACCTTCAGGTTATGAGCTATGTATCTTTAACCTTAAACCACTAAAATTTAACACTTATTCACGCCAAAACAGACTTATGTGTAAGAAACTGTGTAAATCTTCACATGTCCATTGCGTTCATTTATAGCATAATATGCCGGATATTCAAGCATATCCTGACACAGCGCATTTTTAAGTCCGTTGCACTATCCATGAATTCATTGATATTGATGTTTTATTTTTGAAATTTGACAATAAGAAACTGTGTAAATTTTAGGTATCAAAGCCTGCCCTTCCACTTACTGATTTCCTGCAAAATTGTCTCAAACGTCACCTGCCCTTTGTAATAAAGGGAGGCTGTTTTGCGATATTCCGTCTCATACAGGCTCCGTGTTGCAGGATCAGAGAGCAGAAATGCTTCATTTTCGGAAATGACTTGGTTATCCGCTGCCGGAAAACGCTTTACCTTATGTGCGATATAGTCTTCTGTGCCTATAAAGGACTGAACGTCAGATTGCTGCAAAAGGCAGTAAACATCGTAATAATGACGCAGGAAATTCTTTGAGAATTCTTCCGCCTCCTGCTGTTTTCTGAATTTTGTTGAAATCGTTTGCAGCTTTTCAACCAGCGTATAGCCGGGATGATAGCATTTGACGCGCTTTGCTCTGTTATCAATAATCTCGACTTTTCCTGCCGCAAAATCATATACCCATGAACTGATATCTACCTCCCGGTTTGGCGCAACAGCGTCAAAGCCAAGCTCCAGCAATATCCCTTCTTTCAATCCCGGCAAAACTGCAAAGGCGCTTTCGTAATGCAGTCTCACACCACCGCTGCGGTATTTCTCATCATCGAACTCGTGGTCACGGCTGACAGAGACAATACCGTCGATTTTTATATGATCGGCCAGCCAGTCATAAAAAAGCTTCCGGCTTTCGATATGTGCAGGTTTATCGTGGTTGCGTCCTGTTTTGACCTCCATACCGTCCGGTGGCGCAATGCGGATATCAATATCCTCTGAAAACCGGTCGATAATGCCGTAACCTTTGGAAAGCGAGGTGCCGCCCTTGAGTTCAAATTGAAAACCCGCCCCTTGCAATCCGTAAAGGCAATGCATGATCCAGTAGTCTTTTTCGACCAGCACCGGATCAATCCCCTGCTCTTCCGCGACAATGCGGATGAGTTCCTGAAAACCGGAATGCTGATGAAGATAGGGTAATGGAGGCATTTGCTGTGTCTTTTACGGATCAGAGAGTTTCAAAAAATTTGCGTGTCTTCATCGTGCCATATTCCCGCACGGCGTAAAAGAGCGCTTTTTGATCCATCTCTCGCACTTTTTCTGTAACGCGTCGCAAAAGCGCGTCCGGGTCTTCAGCTAGCCGGTCAAGATTGTTGACCAAATCGACCAGCAGAAACTCCTGCGTCAGCTTTGCGGGAAAGCGCGGACGCATCCGGAAATCAAACATCCGTCCGCCCAGTTTGAAATGCCCGTGGCGTTTGTGATTGTAAATGACCGTTTCATTATAAAGCTGTGTCGTGCCCAGCCCCAGCGCGTTATAGGCATTCGGTGACGTAACCAGAAAGCGGTGATCGCGCAAAAACGCCTCGACCAGCTTTTCTTCATCGGCAGGTGCGTCGCCGAATGGCGTTTTCTTCGGCACATAATACAAACCGCCGGAGAGTTTCTTTAAAACGCCTTTTTTCTGCAAAAGCTGTACATGCCGGTCAACGGCATTTGACCAATGCGCAAGATCAGCGCGGCGATAGACCCGCCCCGCTTTCAGATGATTTTCAAGCTCTTTTACACGCGCCGTCATGTTTTGTCTCCATATCTTTAGTATATGACAATTTTTCAATATTTGCAAGTTTTTTCATTTAAATTTCATGCAATATTATGGAGGAGGCCTAAGCCGCCTCCTGTTGCGCTTGAGGTTGCAGCGCTTTCAGGAAGTCTGCTGCCTTTGCCGCCTGACTTGCGGCCGTGAAGATCGCTTTCTTGTCGGCTTTCAGCACGGTCAGCCAGTTCTCAAGATATGCTGCATGGTCTTGTCGCGGTTCTACTGTGATACCAAGATCAGCACAGAGGAAAGCGGCGCTCAGTTCCGCAACCAGCTCTTCCACCGCATAGGCGTTATCGCCGAAGCGTTTACCGAACTCTCGATTGAGGCGGTGTTTGGCACCTGTCCAGTGGCTGAGTTCATGCAGCAGTGTGGAGTAATAGGCTTCTGTTGCCGTGCTGGTCTTGGAGCCGAGAAAGCGGCTTTGCTCGGGCATGGTGATACTGTCATCTGCCGGGCGGTAAAAGGCACTGTTACCGGTATGCTTGATTGTTGCATTGGTGTGTTTGATGAACTGCTCGACATTATCGAGGATTTCGACCGGATTTTCCGGTACGGGTGCCGGCGGTGCTTCATAGCCATCGACCTGATCGGCGTTAAAGACATATGAGGCTCTGGCGATATAGCGTGTTTCAAGCTCACCATCGGTGTTTTCGATCTCGTCTGTCTTATAGAAGATGACGAGAGAGGATTTTTCGCCTTTGCGGACTTGGCAGTCTTTCTCTTTCCATTGCTTGTATGTGCCCCATGTTCCGGTGCTGAAGCCTTGTGCTTGTGCGGAAACCCAGAGGTTCAGGATATTGATGCCGCGATAGTGATTGCCGGTATTGATGTTGTTTGGACGGTTGAGCCCTGATCCGGCTTGGTGCCAGGGCATTTGCCAGTCGCCTGCGCCTTTCTCGATGGCGGTGATGATGTTCTGCGTTACCCGGCTGTAAATATCTGAATGTTGTTTTGTCATTGTCTTCTTCCTTTTGCTTGGCGTTTGTTGGCCGCGACCGCCGCGGCCGTCTCATGGCAACCGATAGACGGCAGGCCAAGCCAAAGGCGCACTCCAAAGGAGCCGCAACAAAGTGAAGGACGCGAAAAGCGGGCTGTTTCTTGTTTCCCGCGAGGAAGGCGCAGCCGGGGAAGAAACCGACTGCAAAGCGTTGCGCCGCAGGGCGCATGCCGTCAGGTTAGCCACAAAAGAGACGACCGCGCCGGTCAGCGACGATAGGCAAGCTTTAGAAAGGAGGAAGACAAAGTGACAACAATTCAAAAAATTGCTAGCGACAAGGATTACGCAGCGATGCCCATGTCTAAAAATTCGGCACACACAATTGCACGGCGTATAGCCACATGAGTCGCGAAACCTGTTAACAACAGAGACTCTTCGTGCTAATCTGTTGCAAATAATAGAAAGAAAATGGGTGAACCATATGGCAAAAGCACGCCCCCGCAGTCCCGAAGGAATCGATACTTATGTCGGTCACAAGCTTCGACAAGTACGCACTTCTGCAGGTATGTCCCAGACAGATCTTGCTAACGAGCTTGGCATCACCTTTCAACAAATCCAAAAATACGAGAAGGGCACGAACCGCATTAGTGTCTCCCGCCTTTATAGGATAGCGAAACTTCTTGGTGTGTCTTTTGATTTTTTCGTTGATGGCTTTGAAGGTAACTCTCTGAAGTCAAGAGCAACGCCCCAGCAGCAACGCCTGGAAGAAATGCTGACAAATAAAAGTACGATGAAGCTTGCAATGTACTACCAGCTGCTTGATAACAACTTGCAGCAAAACATTCTCAGCATTATGAAAGAAATGGTTGGCGACCCCTAACAAGCCCCCCCCTCTCAGGCAACACAGCATACAAATATATGCTTGAAATGCATCATATTCCCATGCAAAATATTACTATTATAAATTTTAAAAATCATATAAATACGCGTAAACACCATGCAGAAAACAACACGAAGTCCAGACGAGATCGACACGCATATCGGCAAGAACATTCGCAAGTTTCGTCAGCTTGCAGAGCTAACACAGCGTCACCTCGCCGCCGAGCTGGATATGACCTATCAACAAGTTCAGAAATATGAAGCTGGACGAAGCCGTATTGCTGCCGTAAATCTCTACAAGCTGTCTCGCATGTTCGGCGTAACAGTGGATTGCTTTTTTAATGGCTATGAGGATTCATAACGCGCCTCTTAACAATAAGCGTGCCCTAGCCGACAACTGCGCACAATGTGCTTATCAAGCAAAATCCCAATGGATGACGTTTTGCTCAAATCCTTCAACCTGCCTTATAAACAACTCTTTCTGCTCTTGGCTCATTTTTTGAAAGCCACGCAGCACTATAAATTGCTTTAACAGGCCAGTAGTTTCTTTACTATATGTCGCCTTACTGTCAAGCAACTGCACCTCTTCCACTGCCGTTTCTAATATACTGGCCAGTTCCTGCGCATTCTCTCTGGCTGCCTCCTGATAAAGAAAGCATAAAGAGCTCATAACAGAATCGTGAATGCATATTTTTTGTTTTTTCATTTTACGCGACCTTTAGAGCTAGGCTGTCTTGAGACTGAGAATAATATGCAGATTGCAGAGGTTCATTCATCTCTTCTGCATATCTCTCACCAAATTTAAGAACACTTTCATATATCCCGGTTTTTTCACGGATAATTTGCTCCATAATCGGATTTACCGGCATATATCCTGCACGCACTTTGTATCCTGTATTCTCAAGTTCTTTCTCAGGCCCAAGCCATTTCACTTTCCACCCAACTCTCAAAAAAGTGTTCTCCCATATCTTAGGCAGCATAAAGCCTACATAGCCTTCAACGCCGCGCTGTAGCCCCCGCTCCATGTAAGCAACCAGAAGCCTATCCACAACAGGGGTTCTTTCTTCCTTGGTAAGAAGAGAGCGATCCAGCACCAATCTGCTAGCTTCTAAAATTTTGTGATTCTGTGGCAGTCCTTCTGAGAACAAATAACGAAAGTTATCTGATAGCATGTAAGGGATAGTGGTTGGATATGAGCGTGTTACACCAACAACATCACCAGCTTCATTTCTTGCAATATAGTATTCTGTAGCGGGGTTGTCGTATTGGTCGAATTCCATATCCTTCAACACATAGATATCATCCCACTTTTCTTTTCGGATGACCTCACGGTAACGCAGCCGATACTGCGCCGTTAAAAGATTCTCTTTGAAACAGTGAATGTTTGAAATACTTACGCAAGCAACCATCTAACATACTCTCAATACAGTTTAAGACATCATTATTCATGTCTAAACCAACTGTATTGATCGCATAACTACCATATCTAGTAGGAGGAGCGTATTGTGTGTGGCACGATCAGCTGCAAACGAATAGCTTTTGTTACGGCATATATGCGGCCGTTCGCCTGTAACTTTTTAAAAATATTCTTCCAATGGAAGCGCACAGTATGGCTGCTTATACAGAGCAGCATTGATATTTCTTCATCTGTCTTACCTTCAGCCGCCCATGAGAGCACTTCATGCTCTCGGCCTGTCAGATTCACCTTGTATGGCTCCGAGAGCATATCCCTAAATGTTTCATGAAAATACACACTTAAAAGATATGCCTCAGCCAAAAATTCAAAATTTCGTTCTGGAGAAGATGGAACAGAGCTCCTAGCGAGTCCAATTCCAACAATCTCACCGGATATGCCACATAAAGGAATACCTATTCCATCTCCTACACCTGCATCCGATGCCTCATGCATAAAAACGGTTGCAGGCTTGGCAATATCTGGCCCTTTGATCAGGTCATCCCAGAAAAATGGTTTACGTGACGTCATCACCTGTTTTACAACCGGATCAACACCCATATAATTTTTATCGTTATAATGCTTCATCCAATCTTCTGGATAACTCGTCGCCAGTCCATGCTGCTTTGGAAGCCCCAAAGAAGGGTGATCAGTTACCAGACTGTAAGTAATACGATCATACCCATAACCTTGCATAATCGAGCAGAAGCGTTCAAACGCCTTTTCAGGTGTTTCTGCATTGTTGATTAGCTCAATATATTGTTCGAGTTTTTTCATTTACTCAGAACTTTAATAAATAAAATAATAACTAGCAGATATTATAACACAAATTCCATAACAATAAAAACGACAGTAAAACCTCTGACAACACTATAAGCAATCAAATAGAGTATCACTTATCGGTAAATCTACGCGAATGGGCATTGTAGAAAATATATATTACGATATATTCAATACTCAACACTGGTATAACTACTATTAATAAAATTATTGGCCAGAAACATGATAGAAAATGCTAATATATGGCAAGTCTCCACGCCTGATGAGGCGGCGACTGTCCTACTTTCCATTTACGAAACACGCGCAGAAGAAATCGCGCTTTTTAGGGCTTCCAAAGCAGACGTTGCAGGCGACCAGAACACCGCAAGTTTCTGGGAAAACGTGCAATCAATTATTACGCATTCGCGCACCCTATCTTAAATTCCTACCAAAAATTCTTGAGCTTTTAAACACACTTAGATGCAGCACATTTTAAGTCCGTTGCGTCTACTATTATATTATTGATATAAAATGTTTTATTTTATATTTTTTTGAACATGTGTAATAAAGTGTGTAATTTCTGTACTTCATGATACTAGTTTTTCACCGACCATCTATCCAACAAGTATGTTTTCATCCAGCTCTTTAGAGTAGACATGCGGTTTGTATCTTCTGTTTCAAATGCTACCTTATCCTTGAAGAATTTAATCCTTAATTGTATATAATGACAATTATAAAACTTTAAATTTATAAAATGCGTTCTTAATTAGGAGCTTCAAGTATGAACATGATTAAAGTTGGACCGATTCTAGGTGTAGAATCAGACAGCCGTTACACGGTATGCTTCTCTACCAGTAAGTCGATTGAGAAAAGTGTACAATTAAACATAAATGAAAAAGTAATTGACTGCACTCAAATAGGTGAGACACCCTCGTCATTTGTATGGCGAGCCATATATGAGCTGCCAATCAGCGAGGAAGAACAGCACTGCACTTATCAAATTATAATAAATAAAGAGCCTGCCAAGTGCCAAAATGGACGCAATGAATGGACATTTTATTCTCCGGGCAAACATCAAGATCCCAATTTTGTGTACACCTCCTGCAACGGTTTTTCTTCACTAGATTTAATGCACAAAACCCAAAACCCCTATGCTCTCTGGGAAAAAATGCTTAAACATCACGAAAAAAACCCAATTTCCATCATGCTGATGGGGGGAGATCAGCTGTATGGTGATAGCATATGGAGTTCTGTACCAGCACTTCAAAAATGGAACAAGCTGTCTCATAAAGAGAAAACTTATTCGCGCCGAGTATCGAAGACACTTTGCGAGCAAATTGACCGTTTCTATGACCGTCTTTATCAGGAGCGATGGAATAATGCAGCTATGAGCATGATGTTAGCAAGTGCGCCTTCAGTAATGATGTGGGATGATCATGATATTTTTGATGGCTGGGGAAGTTTCCCCGCGGATATCCAAGCTTGCCCCGTCTTCCAACAAATATATTCAACTGCAAAACATTATTTCGAACTTTTTCAAATCCGTTCAAAGAATAACTCGACATTATTGGATAAAAGAGCGGATCATTACGCTTTTGCTCTTACTTTCCGCAATTACCATATTTTAGCTTTGGATAATCGTTCTGAAAGGACTTTAGACCAAGTCATGGGGAGCAAAACACAATGGCCATTAATTAACGAATATCTCAAGACAATCGATGATGACGGGCATCTATTAGTCATGTCTGGCGTGCCTGTAGTCTACCGTGATTTCTCTTTTGCAGAGAGTACAATGGAGGCAACTCCCTGGGAAGAAGAATTAACCGACGATCTGAAAGATCATTGGCGTTCTAAAAACCACCAAGGAGAACGGGCAAGATTAATTCATAGGTTATTAGATAATGTTCAGAGACGAACGCAGAATAGCCCAGACTGCAAGACAGTAATTCTCTCTGGGGATGTTCACATTGGCTGTATTGGAGTTATCCACAATCAAGCAAAGAATTGCAAAATCCATCAAGTGGTATCATCTGGAATTGTCCATCCTGCCCCTAGCCGATTGCAGTGGATAGGGATCATGGCGGTTACCAATGATCGCGAGGAATATTTAGATGAGGATCGCAATATACATATTTCTATGCTGACACCATTTGCCTCTGACCAATATATTCGTAACAGAAATTACATCACGCTATCGATGGGAACCGATAAGAAACTATGGGTAAATTGGGAAAGCGAAGGAAAAGATGCGCCATATTATCCAATTCAATAACTGTCATTCAATTCAATACAATTCACAACAATTACATAAAGGGCTCATATGATGGCTCAATCACTCAAAGTTATGATCTCTAGCCGCTGTGATAGCAAAATTCCATTTTCAGAGGGAGAAGTGTCCTTAACAGATCTTCGTCGAGAACTAAAAACATTAATTGAATCCAAAAGCTTATTTGATGAAAAGCCTTTGTTTTCTGTATGGATCAATGATGAAGATGCCGCAGCTGCAGCTGCAGATGAAGCCTCTTGGGAACATTGTTTAAGACAGGCAGAAGAATCAGAAATATTTGTTTGCCTATACAACGGCGAAGCGGGATGGAGTGCCACCGCAGGAGGGATCGGAATTTGTCACGCTGAATTAGAAAGAGCTCTATGTATGGGGCGCTTAAAAGTAGTTTTGATTGAAATTCCGGAGCCAAATGAAAAATGTCGGGGAGCTGAGCAAACGAGAAATGAGCACTTTCAAGAGTTTGTACACACACAGGGATTATTTCGAGGAAGCACAGTTAGTACAAAAGCAGAAGCCATTCGTAGGATAGAACAATCTATCCAAGAACAAGTAATTAGACTGACTAGGCGAGGAAAGTTTGCTTCTAAAAGAGATAGCTACGATAGAGGAGAAGCACTTAATTGGAGCCGCTTGAGTTTTGCAGCCCGAAAAGCCGCCATCGAAACCATAATGAAAGATTATTTTATCGCTAATGGCGCAACACTAACTTCGAGTAATCATGTGATTTACGAATGGCAAAGCAAAAAACTAAGCTTTATATTGTCCGCTATACCAGGATCACTGGCTGTCGGAGCCGCTAAAGAGTTAGTGGGGCGCCCACAGTTAAATGACCATATTTTTTCAGAACCACTCGAAGTCAATGATTCAATCGGGCCCATTCATGTTATTGCATGCCATAAAGGAGTAACAGAAACTCAGGCAATATCTATTCTTGGGTTTCCCGATGCCGTGGTAATTAAATCAGGCTTCGGCGTCTATGTCGCAGATAACATTCAAAAATGCCAATTGGTATTTCTTGAAGGCTGCCGGGATAGTGCAACAACACGTCAAAATGTGCAGCTTTTCTTTGAGTGGCTTACTTTGTCAGGTGAAGCCCAAGAAATGATAGACAGAGCTTGTGCACGCACTAAAATTATTGCAGAGATAAAAAGGCATGCGTAATTGCTCAATGTCTAGGCTAAAACATTTATTCAATACCATGAATATAAAATAAACTGCTCAACCCAACTCAAACAGCGCAAGCACTTTATTTGTTAATGCTCAATAGGCGTGAACTGTGACAAGTGCTCTCTAAACCACCTTCGTCTACCAAGCTTTCGCCACCTCTCTAACTCAAAACGAAAATCGCACTCCCCTAACCGGGCTCTACATCCACATGGACAAGGCAGCTTGTTTGCGTCGCGTTTACGCTTCCCCAAAGCTGCCAATACCGACAATACTGCCAACTTTCCATTTACGTTGAATAAGCGCTGATAGTCGTCAATTAAACCAGATTCACCGTGAGCAAGATCCCCAAACGGATAAATATCGTGTTTTATTTTATATGAAATAGAATATAAAAAAGGGGCGAGCACCCTTTCTACAAACCCTTGAACTGATGGATCTTCGAACAATATCGATTTAAGATTGATGTCTGAACCAAGGCAAAACGAACCATCCTCGTATGTATGATAATCCGCCGTTCTTGGAATCCTTCTTGTTGTCTCTTGGACTATAGGCAATGATTTCGGATAGTCCGCGAAAAAAGTAATCTTGAGCTGGTAAGTCTCCCGAATTGGCTCGAAGTTCTTCAGTTGTGCATCCAATTCGTACTCACCGTCAAGAACAACTCGTTGAGAATCCAATTCTGCGAGTCGCATGCTAGGATGCAGCGCCAAAAACTCATCAAGCTTTAACCGTGCCCATTGCAACATTACAAATCATACCAAGGCCGCGGATCGGATTCTTGGATCTGCAAAACTGGCGAAACCACGGCGCTAGATATGCCCAAGGCCTGCTCAACCTCGGTCTTATCTAGATTTACCGACAAACCACGGCCTGCCGCTTCACAGATAATCCTGCTATTATTCTTTGAGCAGACGGCTGCAAAATCTGCTTTTGCCTGTAATAACCATCTAAAAAAATTCTCTTGAAGCTTTAAGTGTGCATGCTCTGGTGAATGCCACTTATCAGCGAAATCTTCTTCGGGATTTACAGGGTTAGGGACATAAGGAGCATGTTGTTTAATATGTAACTCCATTGAATTCAGTATACCCGACAACGCTGAAACAAGATCTCCTTCTCCACCATAGGCGTGTGCAGCTAATGTTGTAATGATAACCGAAATTGGTTTCGCTTCTTCACTCCCCTTAAACATCGTATCTCGGTGCCGCTTAAAAAGCTGAATGGCACTTTGAAGAGGCGTCTTCCACCTATAATATGGTAGCGTGTCTATACTAGCTTTTACGACACTCTCTCGCTCAGTCAAAAATACCGATGCTGTTCTCATTCTGCTTTCAAACCAGCGAGCAAAACCTTCAGGGTTACTAATTCTCCAGTTATTGGTCAAAATCTTGTATTCCATATCGGTATTATCAGTGATTGAAACGGCTAGCCCTGCCACAGCCATTGCTAACGTCTCATCCAACCCTGTGGTTTCTATCATTCGTTTCCTTAGGGTGGCTCGTGAAGCCTCCCCTTCTGGGATACACGGCACGACATCCATATGAAAACTCATATCATCCGCATACTCCAATCGCCAACAACGTGCTTTTTCTTTCAAGCTCTCTTGGATTTGTCGTGCCACTCTATATTGTTCCAGCTCATCACCCACCAATACTTTGAGTTGCTCTTGTGTGATTTTTTCTTTTGATAAGCCTCGATGAAGGTTACACCCTATATCGAGATCGTACTCCTCATTCTTATCTGGCTTAATAGCCGTCCCTAGCCTGAAAGAGCCCTGTGAAGAAAAATGCGGATCAAAAGCAAAGCAGGTAGATTCTGGGCGTTGGAACCATTCACCAATATCTTGATATCGCTTCTCTGCAATTTCATAGGCTCTTTCAGGAAGCTCAATAAATTCAAGAATGGATTTCAACACTTTATTTCTTCGATCAATCATCATACAAATCACCTTTTATTTCTAAAGCTTTAACAAATTCCTGTGTCACAACATCATGATCATAAATGAGCCATGGCATATCGACTTTTGGCATACGAATTCTTCCCAACTCAATCGAGCAGGAAACTGGCATAACAGGGAAAATATGCAATGGTGTTTTTGCACCATGTTGCTTCTTAATTTCAACAATTAGACTTCTCATCCGCTGCCTAAACATAGAAACCTGTTGCTTTGCCTTAATAAGATCATTGTGAGGATTCTCTACAGTTATTTCCCAAATAGACACATCATCACCAATTACCCTCGTGATACGGTCTTTAGGCACGTTGTCGCTCAAGGAAACAATTAACGCGACCCTCTCATGATTACGTTCCGGCCTGTGCACGACGTAATCAAATTCGTCTCCACAATCGTGCCATCGCCATCCCTTTGGCTCCCTATGGGGTTGATAACCTTCCACAGAGATTTTATCAGTAAATAGCGCACCCAACTGGACTAGCAGCGGCTGCGGTGCAAGCGCAAATAGAGAAAAATGTTTACAAGCATCATCATCAATGATCGGTACAATTTTTTTCTGAAAGACATTCAAAAGATGTAACGACTCCGCCTGCCAATATTGTGAAGAATTGTCCTTTATTTCAGATTTTGTCGATATCTGTATTGGCCTTTCACTAGCTGGATACCTATGAGGAAACATCCCTCGGACACAATCATGATACTCAATCAATGTTTTCTCTGAGCCAATATTTGCTCCATAAAGTACAACATGAGATTTTTTATCCTGGGCTATGCCAGTCACAATTTCTATCCGCTGTTCATGTAATTCTTTCCACTGAATTAAAAGTTCAGCCGAGTAACGAAGTCCCTCTTTATCCTGATCGATCTTTGTATGGCAATCATAACACATCAGCATCAAATTGCTGACATCATTGAGTCTATCAAGATTGTCCTTGTAAGGGCCGCGTCCTCTCGGCCCTTTTTCCGAAAAGGCATAGATATGGGCTTTTTGAGCAACATTCACAGCCTCCTGAGTAACACACGATGAATATAAAAGCCGATTGTGACCATCAAACTGGCAACGCCCTGCAGCGCGTGCCCACAGCTCTCGTTGAGCCGGGGCGGGAACATATCGTGTAACATCAGAAACCACTTTACCTTACTCCGTTTACACCTTACCTAACACAGGAAGAGAACGTGGCACTATCTCATCCAACACCAAATATCCCCCCGCACAAAGTGATAAAATCGCGATGCACAGCCAGCCTAATTTTTGGCCTCCAGTAATAATCCCTATTAATCCCACGGTCATATGCATAACCCCATTAGCCGTATCATTTTTCCTTTCTCACTCCTTTGAATGGTGTCTTATCGCTGGTTTTTACATCCATAAACCTTCCTGTATTCGCATCACGCTTGACGTAATGACCTGATGGCGTTTTCGTTTGGGAACGAGCACGAACTGCCCCATTGCGCTTACCATCACCTTTGGGCGGATTTGTAGCCATGATATAAGTACCTCCTATCTTTTTTGATTTGCACTTCTGTTAAAATATTTTTTAACAGTAGTTAATATCATGAATTAGCTGGCATAGCATGTCAACCCGTGTTAATGTTTTTTTTAACGGGAGTTGATATATGTCAGAAAAATCGCAACAAGCACGCATCATAAGTCAAAATATCAAACGCTTACGAGACGAAAAGGGATGGAATCAATCCACATTAGCGGCAAAAGCCGGAATTACCCCCGCTGCATTAAGCCAAATCGAAAAAGGAGATAAGCGACTACCAACTTTTGTTGTGTTAAGAAAATTAGCATCAGCGCTAAACGTAGAACCATTTGAGCTAGCTGGCGATGCCCCTCCTCCATCAGGAATAGAGCAAAAGAGTAGGGAGTTTTATCGCCGCTGGGATATACTAGAAGACCTCTCAGATGATGATCAGAAAATGCTCCGAGGAATGGCAGAACGACTTAAGGAAATGACAGATAAATGATCGCGGAGCAGCAGGGTGCAACAGAAGCAGAGAATTTATTGGAAGCGTTAGGTTTTGATACTCTTCCCATTTGCCCAACAAGCATAGTAAGCGCCATTAACTGTGACGGTTTTAAGGTCGCGATGGAAGAGCAACCTTTCAGTTCCGATAAAATCTTGGGTAAAGCTCTTGGTAATGATAAAGGGGCACTTATCTATATAAACACCAACATTTCAGATCCAGGAAGAAAAAAATTTACAGCCGCCCATGAGATTGGTCATGTTTCCATGCACATAATCCCACAGTTAAAAATGTCTTTCGAGTGTGGAAGCAAAGAGTTCTCAAACCCTTTCAATGACCCCGTCGAAAGAGAAGCCAATGGATTTGCGTCTGGTCTATTGATGCCAAGGGTACACATTGCAAAGCACCATAATTGTGAAATAAACTGGAGCAATATTTCATCAATATCCGAGCTATGCGGCACATCATTAGAAGCCACCTATCGCAGACTTAGCTTTCTAGAAAGAACTCCCAGCGCCATGGTTATTCACCATAAGAGCAAATTTCGACGATTTGTGGCATCAGAAAACTTTGGTTTCTACATAGAACACACTCCCCTTTCTGAATATCAAAAATCCTTAGCAGTCGACGTTCAAGATGATCCATACCCATCGGATTTTGACACCACTGATGCATCTGACTGGATAAACCCACAATCTAGAAATATGACACTAGAAACAATCTACTCTAGCACTATCATCCTTAATGATGGTTTTACTTATACATTATTATTTTATGATGAAGATTGTGTCGCGGAAGAATGTGATTATTAATTCTTATAATAATAAAAGCCAATAACACGAAATCAGTTTACTCGATGTTTCAAAAGATAACCGGAATATCTTTTGTCGATGGGTATCCTAAAGGGAGTGCTGAAAATCTCACTTTGGTCTCAATGAAATTGTGCGCATCCAATCTGCACAAGGTTGGTCAGGGTTTTCAGGGGCAGGATGAGCCCTTGAAGCGATGGGGTATTGTTAAAGGGGAGAGCCGCCTTCTCCTCCTTTGACGCGGGATCAAACACCAAGGATGTTTGCAAAACAGACCCCTCTATTGGAGGGTCTGTTTTCAGCCAGGAGGGATGCAACGGGAGGGCGGCTTTGGAGCTCCTTCCCTTGCCAAGATTTGTGCGCAGAAGTTAAAGGATGGTTAATCCTGTACTACAAGCACACATCTTGCAGGTCACAGAGTTGAAAGATATTACACTAAATTTTGAAACGGTGTGGGATATATGATCTGTCCGGCACCAGGGCCCTGTTTATCAAAATGTCGCGCCATGAAGTACTGCCCTGCATATACGCAATCATACTGTATTGCCGCCGCACCGCTAAAGCCAAAGCGTTCGTAATAGCTGGGATCACCCAAAACAAAAACGCTCTGCCAGTTTTCAAGTTCAGCCAAAGAGAGCGCCTCACGGATCAGGCCGCCACCGATTCCGGTCTTTTGATGTTCCGGCAAAACCGCAACCGGTGCAAGCGCCAAAGCGCGCATCGGCGCATCAAGGCGGCTCAGGAGAATATGACCGAGAACTTGCCCCTCCCCACTCAGAGCAACGAGAGAGATCACGGCATCACCGTTGTCGCGCAAGGCATTGACCAGATCAGCCTCCGCTGGCCCTTCAAAAGCCGCGCATTGAAGGTTATGCACGGCTTGAAAATCGCTTTCCGCCTCTTTTCTGATGACCAACGTCATTTGCTTTTATCCTTCTTGGTCTATAACGCTGTTACGGGCACTTTCATCGCTCCAAAGTCGCCGTTCAATGCTATTTTTGGCAAGTGTTGCAGGCTTTTTCCTGACAATACTGCCTATTTCACGCGGAAGCAGCGGCCTATAGGTCTTTTTCTCGCCTTCTACGATGATTTCAGCGGAAATAACCTTAATTGAGACGTAATCGCCATCAATTTCTTCGATTTGCCCTATAATGTGCTGTTTTGCCAGCATGACATGTTTCGCGTTCTTGCCGCGACCGCGTTTCTTATCTGACCAGACCGGCTCTGTCCAGCGGATCACATCTGCTGCGATAAAATTATCTGATGCCGGAACCCATTTCTCATCATCGCTCATAGCAATACTCTCCTTGTAAATAATTCTAGAGAATTTCCTCACGCGTGTAGAGCCTTTTTGGACACAACCTCTAATTTATGTTAAAATATAAGAGTCAAGAGGGAGTGTTGGGTAATGGAGAGTGACGGCAAAAACTTGCCGCCGTTTTCTATCCGTCTAAGTAAGGAAGAACGGCAGCAGTTAAGAACGCGCGCCGGGCGTATGCCGGTCAGCGCCTATATTCGCTTTATGCTCTTTGAGCTCCCTACCCCGCGCCGTCATGCTGCCAATATCTCCGAGAATAAAGAACTGATCGAACGGCTCTTGCACCGTCTCGGAAATACACGTATCTCCAGCAACCTTAATCAACTGGCAAAAGCCAGCAATAGCGGCGCTCTACCGCTAGATGAAGAAACACATGCCCTGCTTCATGAAGCCTGCAATGCAGTTCTCGACATACGCGAGGAGCTATCTCTGGCGCTTGGGCGTAAAGCCAAGGGCAACTCAGGAGAAGAGCAATGATCCTGAAAGCCAGCCAGCGCAAAGGCGCTGCTGCACTGGCGGCGCATCTTCTCAAAGGTGACGAGAACGAACATGTCACCGTCCATGAGATACGAGGATTTATCGCCCAAGACGTGCTGGGCGCTCTCCAAGAAGCAGAAATGACCAGTCTGGCAACAATGTGCCAGCAATACCTCTTCTCCCTGAGCCTCAATCCGCCGGAAGGTGAATTAGTAACCATTGAAGACTTTGAAAACGCGATTGCGCGTATTGAAAAGAGCTTGGGGCTGGAAGGCCAGCCCCGCGTCATCGTCTTCCATGAAAAGAAAGGCCGCAGGCATTGCCATTGTGTTTGGTCCCGCATCTATGATGCGGGTCATAAACTCAAAGCCATCAATATGGCGCATTTCAAGAATAAGCTGTTTTCTGTGGCAAAAGAGCTGTTCCTGCATCACAAATGGAAGCTGCCCAAAGGCTTTATCCGCAAAGAAGACAGCAGTCCCACCAATTACACCCTCCATGAATGGCAGCAAGCCGAACGTCTAAAAAATGACCCAGTTAAGCTGAAGGCATTCTTTCAGGAATGCTGGAATGGCTCTGATAGCAAGCAAAGCTTTGCAGGTGCTCTGCAAGAGCGTGGGTATTATCTCGCCAAAGGCGACCAGCGCGGCTATGTGGCCGTGGATTTTGAAGGGGAAGTCTATTCGCTCTCACGCTGGCTGGGCGCAAAGAAAAAAGAACTGAAAGCAAAACTTGGTGCTTATGAAGAGCTGCCAACGGCAGATCAGGCACGAGATTTTCTGCAAAGCCGGATGCAGCAAAGCACTGCGCAGCTCTTGGCTGAAAAACGGGCGCTGTTCAAGAAACGCAAAAAGCCTGTAGTGCAGGAACTGCGGCAGCTTGTGAATATTCAGCGCAAAGAGCGTGAAGACCTACTGGAGCGCCAACGGCAAAGATGGGTTGAAGAGACCAAAGCCCGCGCCGGGCGTTTTGCCAAGGGTATGACCGGCATCTGGGATGCGGTTTCAGGGAAGAATGCCGCAATCAAAGCATTCAACACACAAGAGGCTAAAACTGCACATAAACGCGACCGTGCCGAGATGGAGGTAATGGTGCGGCGGCATCTGGAAGAAAGCCGCGAGCTGCACAAAACGCTGCACTTCTACAAAGACCAGCATAGAGAAGAAGAATGGCAGCTTAAGAAACAGATTGCCGGGCATATCAATGCCGCAACAGCACCTGATAAGCCGAAAGACAGCCAGCAGGCCATCAAAGAGCAACTGGCCAAGCTGGAGAGCAAGATTGCGTCCCTATCGGGTGATATTGCCAGTCTACAAGCCTCGCTGGACAGCGCCCTTCTCTCCGATGATATGAAAGCGAAAATCCGTGCATTAATTCTGAAGGCGCAAGAAACAATCATGGCCGAGAAGGTGCAGAAAAAGCGTGAAGAGATTAAACTGCAGGAAACAGCAGATGCCGCAAAACTGATGCAGTTGCAGCAAGAGCTATATAGAAGCATACAATCATATGAAAGGCTGCAACAGCAGCAGGAAGAGCAGAAACGGCAAGTAGCCGCGAATACGGCGTTTTACGCCCGTATTCAGCATATGAGCTATGATCTGAACGGTCTGCCGCTTTATCCGCTGAAAGTAGCGGCTCCGCCGGGCGAGATGTTCAATGAAGCGCGTTACAAAAAGACCTTAAAACGCGAGAGCAATACCAGTCTTGCGAGAACCGTCAAAACAGCGCCACCGAAGAAGAAGCATGTGACAACGACCGGCCTCAAACAATCGACTCTGACGGTTTCAGAAGTGCTGAAACGCGGTAAAATACCACCGCTAAACGGCAGTAAGACAACGCGCACTCCTGCGTTTAATGTCAAAGCTAAAGTGAAGTTGAGCAAGATCAAGGCACAACCTCTAGTAACGCCGCAGAAATAGAAAAAATTAATCATATCTCATTGTTTTTAATTGCTTACTTGCGATGAATGATATATGTCATTCAATCTCAATCCATACATGGCATTAATGTAATGTAATTTAAGGATTGTATACTTTCCCCTTTACCTATCCGTCAGCAGTTCTAAAATGGTGGGCATATTTTGATTCTTTTGTGGGGGCGTTATGAGAAAAAATGTTTTTATTATTACTATGCTATTATTAGCAAATATTTTTTATTCTACAATAATAAATGCTAGTAGCGCGGCGACAGAAACAGTTAATGAACAACCTAACACTTTAGTTTCTGATATTTGCACTCATGTAAGCGCAGATCAAGCTACTGGTTTTACTTCAGAGTTTTATCCTATGCTTTTAAATAGTGTGAAAGCTATTTTTGTCACCGTAGAGTTGGAGAAGAATCGTAATTTAGACGAAACAGTCTTATTTCAAAAGAATGAGGTTGCCAATTTGACTGAATGCGTTTTGCGTAAACATACTAATATTCCCATCTATTCTTCAGAAGAGCAAAGTACGAATAACACGCGAGATAGCGTGCATATTATAGTCAATCTCCGGCTAAAAACTATGGACGTAGCCAACCTTGATCCTTTCGTAATTATAACAGTGCGTTTCGAAAGAAATAAGCCTAGCGTTTTTTCAAATAAACGGATGAGGTACTGCGCGGACACCTTTTTGCTACCCAATAGCCTTTATGCACAGCAGCATGCACTGACAAAAGCGATGCAATACTGTCTAAGACCATATTAACAGCTTAATTTATGGAGAGAGAGATGAGCGACATAGTATTTGAAGACTTTGAAGCTATTGTGATGAGTTATAATGAAAGCTACTGGAACTGGACAACAATTCCAGATTTTCTACTAGAACCGGAACAAGATGGAAAATACCACATCACTTACTCCTTCATGACAACTCAAAACGATGCGGCTCACTACAACGTTGCTGGAATTAGCGTTCTGGATTTGTCGCTGCAAAACGAACTATACGATAAATTTTCTGTTATTTCTATGGATTTACAAACGACTATTTCTGCCATTTTAAATCCTACGGAGACATATTCCGCTTTGTTTAGTGATGTTACGAACATCACTTTCAGCACAGCAACATCTGGGCGAGGAATGATTGACTTCGGCGCAACCGTTTCTGCAGGTGAAGGTGGACTTTCTGCGCCCGGCACACTCGATGGCAGAGATGCTAGCTTTTTGGAGCACTCTAGCTTTAATAGTGATTTTCTGAATGATGTTTGGTTTTCTTCGTTAGAACAATCCGGTGGGTCGGCAGGAAGCGGTAACTATTACCTTGCCCTACATGAAATTGGTCATGCACTTGGTCTGAAGCATTCATTTGAAGAAACCCCGTCAAATGCTAACTTAACACATCAGCACACAATCATGTCCTATACGCTTGCCCCTGGAATGATGATTGATGAAGAAAATTTCTATATACCTTCTGGCCTGCAAATTCTCGACATAGCTGCTTTACAAGAAATTTATGGCCGCAACTACGAAACACGTGGTTTAGATAACGAAGCAACACCTGACGTCAACGAAGCAAATACTACCTATGGTATCAATATGGGCTTCGGCACAGATAAAGACGCACCATTTATTTACACAGTCTGGGATGGTGGCGGAATCGATAAAATTAACGCTTCTGGATATGATGATGGCGTAACTATTGATTTACGGCAGGGACGATTCAGTTCGGTCGGTAAAACTGTGGATTCCAGCTATAATGGCAGCCGTGGAGCAGGATTAGCTGATGACAATCTATCTATATCATTTTTTACCTTGATTGAGAACGTACAGGGAACAGATCAGGCAGACAGTTTGATTGGCAACGCATGGAACAACGTTCTGGCAGGCGGAGACGGCGCGGATAAGATTTATTCGGATGGTAAAGTTTATGATGGCGATCATGGATTTATTGAGGAAAACACGCTGCCGGATACAAACGGTGTTGTGCATCCGTGGGGGCCGGACGGAGTTGCGCCGGAAAAAAACGCAAGCAACAATCCGACGGGAGGCAATGATATCCTTCTTGGCGAAGGTGGCAATGACGAATTCTTCGTCGGAGACAGCAACAATCTGATCCACGGCGGTTTTGTGCGAGAGCATATCAATGCATACAAGGCAGATTGGGATGCAGCAGGACATTTCGGGGCGTTGGTTGATCCTCTGCCGATTGAAGGTGCAGGAAATGACGGCAACGACGCGTTGTCTTACGCGAATTTCGATGGCGGGGTTTATGTTGTTTACCGCAATGAGACCGACACGGAAGGAAACGCGCTACATAACGGCACGGTATCGAAATTCGCAGGGATTGATGCGATCACCGGCCCGTCGAGCGGTCAAGACACGTTTTATTCCATAGAAAAAGTTATCGGTAATGAAGGCTATCAAAACAGGATTTTCGTACAAGGCAGCGCCAATATCATTGAAAATGACGGCTCCGGCTTTATCGGCACCCCCGGCACGTTGAATTTTGACGGGAATTTCACCAGCATCGGCAACGAAGATGGTAATATGACAGCCGATTTGATCGCACCGTCGGGGCGTACAATCGACGGCGGCGGCAATACGGCAGTGCCGGGTGCGGATGCTCGTGACATCCTGTTCTACCATTCAGGCGATATCTTCTGGAACATGGCGGAAAATAGCGCTTATGCCCTTCAAGGTATGTCAGACACAGTCTTCGGTATTGAAGCGGTGTCCGCCGCACAGGCGACGGTTATTCCGTATTTCAACCAGTCGCTGGATTTGCGGGATGCCTCGCAGTTTTCATTTTTTCATGGCGATACCGGGTTTCTTGAACTGCACAGAGGTGCAACGGATATCTCTTATGCGTCGTTTGCAAACGGCATTACCGTGACAATGACGCAAACGCAAAGTGATATCAGCTTTCTGTCATGGCCGGGAGGCATTGAGAATTCTCCCGTCACCGGTCATTTTCTGGATTTGAATATGACAGTGGAACTAAACGATACCCCCTATGTTCACAGTTTGTTTGTTGAAGACCCACGCGCCGCGTTTGGATACGGAGGCACTACGGTAGGAAAGACAGAGTTCCCGTTAATCCCTGTTATTCACGGCACTGAGAATGACGACGCTTTTACATTCCAGCCCTTGAGTTCAAGCATCCCTAATTACGATGAAAATATCAATTTGCGACTAGATCAACCCGGTGCATATGGCATTTCCTTCACACCGGGATTGGGGAACGACACTGTCAGCGCAAGAACTTTAGATTTTACCGCTGTAAAAATCACCTATTCCGGCGGCAATGATGTTTATGATTTGCTTGGCGGTTTCAGAACACGGGTCGTGTTTGATAAAGACCTGACGGCTTCTGATCTTGCCGGTTCGCCCTCCTTTACCGTGAATGAACAAGATCACGTGACACAGATTGTGTTCAATATCAGTGGTGCGGGACAATTGGAGTTGAACGCTATTTCTGCTTCTCTCGGTCTGAACGATATGCTCATAGAATTTTCCGACGGCAGTGGTTATTTCACTGTTGATGAAAGTGGTGTCGACTTTGTCGAAGGAGTGCCCCCCTCCCCACTGACGGAACAGACAGGAACAGCAGCAGCGGATAATTTGGTGGCAAGCGCACTTGTCGCACAGGATATCTATGCACTGGGCGGTAACGATACCATCCATTCCGACGGGCGCGGCCATAATATCTATGGCGGGCCGGGTGTGGATACTTATTCCTTCACTGTCGGACAAGGCACGGGCTTTGACACATTCCACGAATTCGATACGGGCAATATCATCAAACTGGTCGGCGTAACCGACCCGACGCAGTTTGCCTATATTCAGGATGGCAATGATCTGCGCGTTGAGACCGGCAGCGGCTTTATCGTCAAGGACTATTTCAGCAATCCGGCTCTGTTCCAAGAGGTGGAACTGGATGACGGGCGTATTTTTCAACTGGCCGATCTGGTCGCCGGAACGGTCGGCAATACCGGAGAAAGCTATACCGTCGGTGATTTTGACACGATTGAGGGAACGCCCGCTGATGATACTTTTACGCTGACAGGTATTTTCGCAACCGTCTCCGGCCTTGCCGGACATGATGTGTTCCACGGCAATTTCGGCGAGAACAACATCGACGGCGGGGATGGGCTGGATACGCTTGATTACAGAATGTTTGCAAATGACCAGAACGTCATTGCTTCAACAGGAGAAGGAAACGCCTTTATTTTATCTCCCGATGAAACGGAAATTGTCGGCACCGACTGGTTCACAGGGATTGAAAAGCTTGTGACGGGAAACGGCAACGACTCTCTGGGCGGTAGCGCAAATGATGAAATATTCGATGCGGGTGCGGGCGATGATGTCGTTTACACCGGCAGCGGCAATAACCTTGTCATCGGCGGGCTGGGTTTCGATGATTATGACGGCTTTGACGGCATAAAAGATACGCTCTCTTATGCGCATACGACACAAGGGGTCAATATCAACGCGAATTTCAGCAATGCAACAGGTGAGGAAATCGATCAGGACTTCTTTTTCGCTTTTGAGCATTTCATCGGCGGCAGCGGTAATGACTTTTTAAGCGGTGGACGCTGGAGAGATGAAACACTGGAAGGCGGTGCCGGACACGATGTTTACACCGTTTATCTGAACGGAAACGAAACGACGATCATCGACAGTAATGGAGAAAACCTCGACAACAGCGTTCAGCTTTTCGGCTGGAGCGGTACGCAGACGCAAGACATTTCCTTGCAGGATTTACGGGTTGCGCAAGACGGTGATGATTTGATCCTGTCTCATCTCACGACTGGTAGTGCTGTGCGCTTCCAAGACGGGATGAATACACAAACCGTCCGAAACATATCTTACCGTGAGAACGGACAATTTGAAGGCTTTTCCTATGCTGAAATGCTCGCCGCGCTCGATACGGGCGGTATTATCGGTGGAGAAGCACCGAATGAAGCGCCGATTGCGCAGGATGACAGCTTCACAGGCACGGAAGACGCGGCTGTAACAGGCAATGTTCTGGCCGATAACGGCAACGGCGCGGATAGTGATGCGGATGGCGACACTTTGACGGTCACGCCCGCAACGCTGACGACGGCGCAGGGCGGTTCTGTCGTGTTGCTGGCAAACGGCGACTTTACCTACACACCTGCTGCCGATTTCAACGGCGCAGACAGCTTTACTTATACCGTCACTGACGGCAATGGCGGCTCCGATACAGCGACAGTCACGCTTGAAATCGCGCCGGTGAATGATGTGCCGGTTGCGGCGGATGATGTGTTCGTGTTTGATGAAGACACGGTGCTGTCGGGCAATCTGCTGGTCGATAACGGCAACGGCGCAGATAGTGATATTGACGGAGATAATCTTTCCGTTGTCGCGGAAACGATTGTCACGGCGCAAGGCGGGACTGTAGATATTCTCGCCAATGGTGATTTCACCTACACGCCTGCTGAAAACTTCAACGGCGCAGACAGCTTCAGCTATACGCTTGATGACGGCAACGGCGGCACAGCGGTTGGAAACGTCTCTCTGACGGTCAATCCGGTGAATGACGCGCCTTTGGCTGCCGACGATGCTGTAACAACGGATGAAGACACCGCTGTTGTGGTGAATGTGCTGGCCAATGACAGTGATGTTGAAAACGACGTTCTAAGCATTTCTGCCGCGACTGACGGCGCAAACGGCACAGTCACCCATGACGGCACCTCCGTCACCTATACTCCGGATGCCAATTTCTTCGGCGCAGACAGCTTTACCTATACCGTTTCTGACGGCAATGGCGGTCTTGAAACCGCCACGGTCAATGTCACCGTCAATCCGGTCAACGATAATCCCGTTGCCGCTGATGACAGCTTTACGGGCGACGAAGACAGTGTTATCGCCGGTAATGTTCTGGCTGATAACGGCAATGGCGTAGATAGCGATATTGACGGAGATAATCTTTCCGTTGTTGCGGAGACTCTTGACACAGCGCAAGGCGGAACGGTGAATATTCTCGCAAATGGCGATTTTACCTACACCCCTGCTGAAAACTTCAACGGAGCGGACAGCTTCAGCTATACGCTCGACGACGGGAATGGCGGCACAAATACCGGAACGGTTTCTCTGACGATCAATCCGGTCAATGACGCGCCGGTTGCCAATGACGATGTTGCGGTAACGGATGAAGACACGTCTGTTGTGATTGATGTTCTTGCCAATGACAGTGATGTTGAAAATGATGCGCTGTCTGTTTTTGCCGCAAATGACGGCGCAAACGGCACAGTCAGCTTTGACGGTACGTCTGTGACTTACACGCCGAATGCCGGTTTCAGCGGCGCGGACAGCTTCACCTATACCGTTTCTGATGGCAATGGTGGCTTTGATACGGCAACGGTTAATGTCACGGTCAATGCCGTACAAACCAACACCCCACCCGTTGCCAATGATGACGATTTCACGGTCGAGCATGGCAATGCCCTGACCGGAAACGTTCTGGCAGATAACGGACACGGCGCGGACAGCGATGCGGATAATGACAATCTGACCGTTACCGCTGCCGCGATCATGACCCTTGCCGGTGCAACTGTCACAATACTGGCCAATGGCGACTTCACCTATGAAGGCGCGACAGGCTTTGTCGGCACGGACAGCTTTGAATATACGCTTGAAGACGGCAATGGCGGCTTTGATACCGCATTTGCCAGCATCACCGTCACCGCTCCTACAGGCGCGATTGTCGGCGATAATAGCGATGACAGTATTGCAACCGGTATCGGTTCCGATACTGTCTTTGCTGGAGACGGCAACAACACAGTCTCCACAGGTAGCGGCGATGATGCTATCTATGCCGGTAACGGTGATGATAACCTCAACTCCGGCAGTGGTGATGATATTGTCTATGTCAGTGGCGGGGATAATACCGTTCTCTCTGGCTCAGGGAATGATACCGTCACGACTGGAAACGGCGATGATATTATTGAAAGCGGTAGCGGCCATGACGTGATTTCCAGCGGTGCCGGCAATGACGACATCAACTCCGGTAGCGGCGATGACATCATTTATGCCGGAGCAGGCAATGATGTCATCAGTGCAGGAAGCGGTGATGACTTCCTCGCCGGTGGTTTCGGAGCCGATATCATGACCGGTGGCTCTGGCGCAGACACTTTCTACTTTGATAGCGCCGATGCCGTAGACACGATCACAGACTTCTCACTGTTTGATGAAGATGTGCTGAACATTGCTGATTTGCTGACAGGTTTTGACCCGCTGGCGGATGCGCTATCCAACTGGACGAATGTCAGTGAAAGCGGTTCCGACAGCATCCTCAGCGTTGATCAGGATGGTCTTGGTGCTGCTTTCAGCATGACACAGATTGCACTGCTGCAAGGCGAAACCGGCCTCGGCACGGTGGATGATCTGCTGGCAAGCGGGCATTTGGTGATTGCTTAAAGATTTTTGAAACCATTAAGCCGTACCGCCTTCGCGGTACGGCTTTTTCTTGGCCTCTCTACAGAAGCCATAAGCTTTTTCCGCTCTTAGGCTAGGGTTCTCCGCCTACTCTCGCAGTTCTTTGGAATCTTCATTAACTGTGCGACGTGACTTCTCCCGTCTCACATTGACAAGGGAGGTATCAATCATATCCTTTAAATGTGCGGCATAGTGCTTTTCGATCATTTCGACGCTGGTGCGGCAGTTTTTGGCGATTTGATAAATATCCGCCCCTTCCAGAAGGCGGAAACAGATATAGCTATGCCGGAGGCTGTAGGCTGTGCGGGGTTTGCCGTGCCGGTCAAACTTCAGATCATTCTCTGCAAGCAAGTTATTGAACATTTTTTTGAATTCGTTCGGGAAAATTATATCATTTGGCTCTGGTGTCGCGAGCTTCTCTGTCGTCTCACCGTCCTCCGTCGTCACGGTTTTCAGGCGTTCGCGTGACAGAAGGCGCTCAAAAGGATGCACAGCACCAGGCATAGACTTACAATAGCCTACGCCGCGTTTTCCATGCACCTCTATCTCCAGAATACGGTCGCCGCTCCAGTCATCAACAACGATTTCCACATCGCGGAACTGGAGATGCTTCACCTCATCGGGGCGCAAACCGGTGTTTGCCATTAACAGGACAAAGTCATGCAACTGCTCTGCATGCCATTTATAGCGGGGACTTTTCGGATTTTCTGCGTTCTCACGTGTTGCTTTATAAAGCTGCTTATATTCGTTTGGTGTAAACCAAGGGCGATGCTCGACTTTACTTTGACGGCGGTAAGGATCAGAGAGGTTCGGTATCTGTTCGATCCACCCATGGCGATGGGCGGTTTTCAAGATCATACTCAGAGTCACGATTTCGTTATGGATGGTGTTGCGGGCTGGATATTTCCACAGCTTTTGTCCGTCCTCGTCGTTCCAATCCTCCGGCTGCGTCATGCGGTGGGCGCGGTACTCCTGTGCAACCCCGGCGGAAATTTCGGATACAGGCTTGGTGCCAAAATAAGGTAGCAGATGTAATCTAATGCGGTCTTTGTGACCCTGCACCCATTTG
The DNA here is from genome assembly GCA_013285465.1 of Pseudomonadota bacterium. NCBI lineage: Bacteria > Pseudomonadati > Pseudomonadota > Pseudomonadota bacterium. The sequence goes on along the minus strand of CP053449.1, from coordinate 1,045,946 downwards.
GGGCTGCGGTGTCCCTTTGTGACGGCCTCGTACTCTTCCGAGAATTTCTCGGCGGCCTCAGCAAAGCTTTTTTCCTGTTCGAGTTCTCCTGCACGTGCCTTGCCCTTCATTTCCAGATACCAATCCTCGGCAACCTCCTTGGCCAGAGCGAGGCTTGTTTCCTTCGTACTCTTACGGCGCTGAATGCTATTGCCGAAAGATGCGGAACAGTGCCATGCCCCATCTTCAGTGCGACGGAACAACTGGACTTTACCATTGAGTATCTTGTGGGTTTCATTGCTATTTGTTTGTGTTCTGGGGTTTTGGGTCGGTTTTGTCCGGCCAGATGCCGGTCGGTTTTTTCCTGTCAGTTCCAGATACCATGCTTCGGCGACAGCTTTGGCATGGTCGAGTTCTTTCTCTCCTGTGCTTTTACGCTGTTCTTTGCCTTTCCAATAGGTGGCACATTGCCATGTTCCGCCATCAGTGCGGCGGTAAAGGCGGAGCTTTCCTTCCTGTATTTTATGCGTTTCCATGACTGTTTCCTTGTGCGTGCTAATTTGCGCTAGCTACGCGCTAGCCGTTTTTAGGCTATCACAGAGGTATTTCGTCGTCAAATCGGAGCGCTGGAAACAAGAAAAGCCCTTGATAAACAAGGACTTTTTCTTTTTCTGATTGGTTGCGGGGGCAGGATTTGAACCTGCGACCTTCAGGTTATGAGCCTGACGAGCTACCGGGCTGCTCCACCCCGCGATAAATCATAGATGTTCGTCTATGCCGAAAACGCACAAAATTTAAAAAACATTTCATGAGGAAACGCATGCGAACAAGCCGGAGAATAACTGAAAGATTTTCTTTTGGCAATGTAAAAATGGACAAATTGCCGATAAAAATTTAATGCGTGGCGCTACCGGGACGCGGAGCCCAGCGAGCAATTGCCACACCCTTGACGTTCTCAAGCGCCGGAACCCTGTCAACCGTCAGGCGCAAGCGCAACGGACGCGCATTACCCTGGCCGCGGCCTTGCAATGTCACGTTAAAGTCCATATCAATCACCCAGCGGTAACGGCCTTCAACAACACCACGCTGGATAACGACAGGCGCACTGCGCGGCACCATACTGACAACCATCTGCCCTTGCTCCAGCGTTTCAATCAAACGCATTTCCTGCAACATACTGGCAAAACTCTCCCAGCCGTCACGGGTGAAATATTGCGTACTGCTTTGCAGGCGGCGCTGGAAATCATGGAAGCCGAAGCTCATCGTATCCATTGAAGCCTCAACCAACCATGCAAACAGCGCGGAATCCGACAAATTCGTATGATCCAGAGCCGTCAACTGCAGGATACGCCCATCAATTGTCGTTGCAAAAAAGCGGTCATCCGGCCGTGTCTGGAACATATAAAAGATAATCGTAATAATCAGCGCCGCAATAATCACCGCATTGAACAGCGCCATCTGCACCAGCCTGTGGAAACGGTCACGATAGAATTCGGTTTGCAGCTTCTGGCGGTTCAGGGGGGCTTTCGCAGCATCGCCCATTCTTTTCTCGCCGCGCGCCTTGACCTCTTCAATCTGCGCAACGGCCTTTGCCGTTTTTTCCGGAAGCTTTAAAGGCGCAGCGGCAGCTCCGCCGCCCATCTGCTTTTCCATTTCCTTATCATCAACGGGCGCAGGCGCGGCAGGTTGCCCTTCCGCAACGGGCTGTGTTTCCGCAGCATCCGGCGCAGCCGTTCCCGCATCTTGTGCAGCTGCTGGCGCGGCATCAGACGGATCAGCAGGTGCTGTATCAGCAGGCGGCGTACCGCCCTCAGCCGTTGCCGCCGGCGGTGCCTGATCGGCAGCCATTGCGGCATTCATGCCAAAACCGCTCGCTTGCGGTGCGGCAGCGCCTGTCTCTTCCGAAGACTGCTGTGCCGGATCCTGTTGTTGCTCCCTGCTTTGCATGCTGTTTAAATACCGTTATTTATTCGTTTTTCTATAAAGATTTCTTCTGCAGCATCTATCAGCCGCGCAATCCAGTTTTTTTAGTCTAGCATGCGCGCCTAAAAACACAAGAGCCAGCTGTGCATTTATCACTGCGGCTCTTTGTCTTTGATTATAAGCATCAAATCCTTATAAAAGCGTTAAAAAATCAGCCGGTGATTTCCGTTTCACTGAAAAAGAAACGAATTTCATTCTGCGCATTTTCCGCACTGTCGGAACCGTGAACGGAATTTGCTTCAATTGATTCAGCGAAATCACGACGGATCGTGCCCTCGGCAGCATTCGCCGGATTGGTTTCCCCCATAACTTTACGGTTCAGGGCAACCGCGCCGTCTGCTTCCAGAACCTGCACAACAACCGGACCGGAGATCATAAACTCGACCAGATCATTATAAAACGGGCGCTCTTTATGTACTTCATAGAATTTTTCAGCCTGAGCGCGGGTCAAATGCAGGCGCTTTTGGGCGATGATTTTCAACCCGGCATCTTCCAGACGCGCATTGATTTTACCTGTCAGGTTACGGCGCGTTGCATCAGGCTTAATAATCGACAGTGTTCTTTCGACACCCATTTCTTGTCTCCTTCAAAACTGTTTTTTGTCTTTATTGCATTGTTGTTGTTTGTTTTTTAAAGGCATCAAGCCTTTGCGCCCCGATATATACCAGCTATCACGGGAAACGCAACAGTAAAATCATCCGTTTTAGCGGTCAAAAACCTTAAAAAGGCATATCCTCCGTCATCCGCGTCAACAGCCGTGACAGGAAACGCTCGCATTTTGTGACCTGCTCAACCGTAATGAACTCGTTGGGACGGTGCGCCTGTTCAATACTGCCGGGCCCGCAGACAATGGTCGGCACACCGGCTGCATGGAAAATGCCCGCCTCTGTGCCAAAGCTGACCTTCTCCGCCTGATTGGCGCCCGTCAGACTCTGCACAAACAGCACAGCCGGATCACTGTTATCAATGCTAAAACCCGGGATACTGACTTCCTCCTGCAAGGTAATCCCCGTTTGCGGGTCGATATCCTTCATATGCGGTTCCAGATGGCGCCATGCGTAATTCTTGATTTCGTCTACGATTTCAGCCGGGTCTTGATCGGGAATCGAGCGGATCTCCAACTCAAACTCACATTTATTCGGCACAATATTCAGCGCCGTACCACCATGCATCACGCCGACATGCACCGTTGTGCACGGCGGATCGAATTCGCTGTTGAACGGCCCTTCTTTTTGCAGACGGCGGGCAATGGATTTGATATGCGCCACCAGCTCCGCCCCGTATTCCACAGCATTGACGCCGTAAGGAGACAGAGATGAGTGGCATTCCTTGCCGTGAATATGGCAGCGGTAGTCGCAAACACCTTTATGGCCGGTAATCGGCTTCATGCTGGTCGGCTCGCCGACAATGCACAGCTTCGGCTTGATATGCTGATGTCCGATATGGGCGGCAATGCCGTGCGCGCCAAGGCATCCGACTTCTTCATCATAAGACAGCGCGAAATGCACCGGTGCTTTCAGCCCCGCATCCAGCATTTCCGGCAGTTTTGCCAGCGCCACGGCGATAAAGCCCTTCATATCGGACGTACCGCGCCCGTAGAGCATGCCGTTCTGTTCGCGCATCGTAAAGGGATCGCTATCCCAGTCCTGCCCTTCCACCGGCACAACATCCGTATGCCCCGACAGCATAACGCCCGGCACATCCGCAGGGCCGACGCTCGCGTAAAGATTGGCCTTTTTCTTTTGTGCATCATAGATCAGCTCGGAGTCGATGCCGTAACCGTCCAGATAATCCCGCACAAAATTAATCAGCTCCAGATTCGAAAGATGGCTGGTGGTATCAAAACCGATCAGCTTTGCCAGCATTTCCTTGCTGTCCAGCTGTGCTTTGCTGTTTAATTGCGCCTTTGCCATTCTGCCCTTTACCCTGTCTGCCGCACTGCCCGCGGCTTTAAAGTCTATACGGATTTGCTAATATGTTTATAACAATTTGCTTGATGCTGCCAAGCAGTTTCTGTACAGTAACCCGCAAATCAGAAGCGAAACATTCTTTGAGACATCCGGCGAAAGGGGATTATCCCGTGAAGCGACATTCTGCCCTGTCAGTTATGGCCTTATTGGCAATTATTCTGTCTTTTACCGCGACCGGAAACGCCTACGCCTCCCGCTGTTATAACACCAGCCAGTTCGAGGCGGAGCAAGGCTTGCGTATCCATAGCGAACTGATGGTCATCGGCCTGACATGCCAGCTGATTCCCGGCTATAGCGGCCTTTACGGCCAGTATCAACAATTCACGCATAAAAACCGCACCTTGATCGCGGATTACGAAAACCGCCTGATCAATTTTTACAAAACCCGCGGCAGCGGCGAGCCAACAAAGAAACTGCACACGCTGCGCACCGATATTGCCAATGAAATTTCCCAGCATGCCATCACGATGAGCGTCACCAGCTTCTGCAATCATTTCAGCCCCCGCCTTGAGCGTGCTTTGAGTATGGATCAAGCAACGCTGCAACGCTGGGCGCGCCAGATCTGGCCTGACCAGAAAACCAGCACACCGCTGTGCCGTCAGGACGAAGCCGCGCTGATCAAAGAAGCTTCTGCCAGACCGCGCACAACGCCGGAACGCAAATATATCCGCCGTTAACGCCGCGATATAGCTATGCGGGATTTTATCACAAGCCTGATGCAGGACATGACGCCGGACGAAAAGATCGGCCAGCTTAATCTCATCATCCCCACAGATTTCACCAATACGGGTGCCGTTATCAATGCCAATGCGGAAAATAAAATCCGCGACGGGCTGGCAGGCGGCATCTTCGGTATTTATACGCCGGAAAAAATCCTGCCCTATCAAAAAATCGCCGCGGAAGAATCGCGCCTGAAAATTCCGCTGCTCTGCGGGCTGGATGTTATTCACGGCCATAAAACGATTTTTCCGCTACCGCTGGCGCTGTCCTGCAGCTGGGATATGGCACTGATTGAAAAAACGGCGCAGATTGCCGCACGTGAATCCGCTGCGGACGGTCTAAACTGGGTGTTTTCACCGATGGTCGACATCGCCCGCGACCCGCGCTGGGGACGCATTGCCGAAAGCGCGGGGGAAGACCCGTATCTGGGGGCGGAAATCGCCAAAGCGATGGTGCGCGGCTATCAGGGCGGCGACCTTGCCGGAGATAAAACCGTCATGGCCTGCGTCAAACATCTGGCCAATTACGGTGCGGCGGAAGGCGGACGCGAATATAACACCACCGACATGAGTCGCGTACGTATGTATGAAAGCTACTTCCCGCCCTATCAGGCGGCAATCGAAGCAGGCTGCGGCAGCGCCATGAGCTCCTTTAATGATATCGATTCCGTCCCCGCCTCCGCCAATAAATGGCTGATGAGCGATGTGTTGCGCGGTCAGTGGGGCTTTGACGGTTTCGTCGTCTCTGATTATACCGCCATCAATGAAATGATTCTGCACGGTATCGGCGATTTAAAAACCTGCGCCGCCCGTGCCCTTTCCGCCGGAACCGATATGGATATGGTCGGTGAGGCATTTTTGACAACACTGAAAGCGTCACTGGAAGATGACAGTGTCACGATGGACGACATCGACACGGCCTGCCGCCGTATTCTGGAAGCGAAATACAAGCTGGGCCTGTTCGATGACCCGTACCGCTATCTGGACACCGCCCGCCCTGCCGCTGAAATTCTGACCGCAGAACATCGCGCCGCCGCACGCGATGCCGTCACAAAATCCTGCGTCTTGCTGAAGAATGACGGTCAATTGCTGCCGCTGAAAAAATCCGGCAGCATTGCCCTGATCGGCCCGCTGGCCGATGACCGCCGCAATCAGCCCGGCACATGGAGCGTTGCGGCAAACTGGGAGGACTGCATTTCTCTGAAAACAGGGATTGAAAATGTCGCGGGCGGCGATGTGACCGTGCGGCACGCCAAAGGCGCGAATATCACGGATGACCCCGTCTTGGCGGAACGTCTGAATGTCTTTGGTATGACGGTCGAAATCGACCCGCGCCCGCCGGAAGAGATGATTGCCGAGGCCGTGGAGATTGCCGCAAAATCCGATGTCATCGTGGCCGTGCTGGGCGAAGCCAAGGAAATGTCGGGCGAGGCCTCCAGCCGGACGGATATTTCCCTGCCGCCCGAACAACAGCGCCTGCTGGATGCGCTTTGCAAAACAGGCAAACCTGTCGTGCTGGTGCTGATGGGCGGTCGTCCGCTGACAATCGGCAAGGAACACGCTGCTGTTGATGCGCTGCTGATGGCATGGTATGGCGGCACGGAAGCCGGAAACGGTCTGGCCGATCTGCTGTTCGGCGATGCCGTACCGTCGGGCAAGCTGACGGCAAGCTTTCCGCATCATGTCGGGCAGATTCCCGTTTATTACGCGCATAAAAATACAGGTCGTCCGGTCACAGGAGATGCGATGGAAAAATTCCGTTCCCGCTATCTGGATGCGCCGAACGATCCGCTGTTTCCCTTCGGCTTCGGATTGTCCTATACGGAATTTTCCTATGGCGACCTGACGCTGGACAAAACAGAGCTGTCCGGCACGGATGACGTGTTGACCGCCCGCATTGCCGTGACCAATACCGGCGCTTATGATGGCGCGGAAATTGTGCAGCTTTATATCACCGATCCTGTCGCCGACATCGCCCGCGCCGTGATGGATTTAAAAGCATTCCAAAAAATCTTCATCCCGAAGGGCGAAACGCGCGAAGCCGTCTTTACCGTGACGACAGAACAGTTGAAATTCTACAACAGCAATCTGGAACATGTCTGGGAACCGGGGGAATTCATTATCCGCATTGGTGCAAATGCCCATGATCTGACATCCGCAAGCGTCAACTGGCAATAAGTCTTGGTGAAAACCGTCGCAATATGTTAATATATAGCCATGTCCAAAAAAGACTTTAAAAACCGCGCCGCCAAAAAAAGGCTCAGCGATGATGAACTGCTCGACCTTGTGCAGCGGCAGACACTGAAATATTTCTGGGATTTCGGTCATCCTGATTGCGGCATGGCGCGGGAGCGCAGCAATGCTGACAGCGCAGATTTCCCCTATGATCTTGATACGGTCACAACAGGCGGCACGGGTTTCGGCATCATGGGTATGATTGCCGGAGCGGAACGCGGCTTTCTTGAAAAAGACGAGGTCAGAGACCGCGTTAGAAAAATTACAGATTTTCTTGAAAAGTCAGATAAATTTCACGGCGTGTTTCCGCATTTCCTTGATGGTAAAACCGGCAAAGCCGTTGCCTTTTCAGAGAAAGACAATGGCGGCGATCTGGTCGAAACCTCTTTTCTGATGATGGGGCTGCTGACCGCGCGACAGTATTTTTCCGGCGACACGGCTGAAGAAACCGCATTACGCGACAAGATCAATAAATTATGGGAGGCTGTTGAATGGGATTGGCACACAAGCGCCGATCCTGAAAAGCTGCTCTGGCATTGGAGCCCCGACCATGATTTCGAGATGGGTCTACCGCTGGAAGGCTGGAATGAAGCACTTGTTACGCATGTACTGGCTTTTTCCTCTCCGACGCATCCCGTAGACAAAAAAATCTATGATGAACACTGGCCGTCAGGCGCCCATTTCAAAAACGGACAAAACCGCGACGGTATCGACCTGCCGCTGGGACCGCCGGAGGGCGGGCCGCTGTTTTTTGCGCATTATTCCTTCCTTGGTATTGCGCCGAAGGACTTAAAAGACAAACATGCCGATTACTGGGAACAAAACCGCAACCACACTTTGACCAACCGTACGCATTGCATCAACAATCCGCATGGTTATCAGGGTTACGGCGAAAACTGCTGGGGGCTGACGGCCGGCGATAATCACGAAGGCTATGCCGCACATTCCCCGACGGAAGACAAAGGTGTGATTACACCGACGGCAGCGATCTCCTCCCTGCCCTATACGCCGCAGGAATCAATGCAGGTGCTGCGCCATCTTTATGAAGACCTCGGTGATAAACTCTGGGGACCTTACGGTTTTTATGACGGATTTAACGAAAGCAAAAACTGGACTGCCGACAGCTATCTCGCCATTGATCAGGGGCCGATTGTCGTGATGATCGAAAATCACCGTTCCGGCCTGCTATGGGATTTGTTCATGAGCTGCCCGGAAGTCAAACACGGTATGAAAGGGCTCGGTTTTTCCGGCCCGCATCTGGATGATGCCGCCGCCAAACCCGCCCCGCAAAAGCCGCCAAAACCTTCCCGGCCCTGACGATATCCGTCTTGACAAAGCCACCGCGCACTCTATGCTGGATGTGAATAGGCTTGAAATAACAAAAACTTAACGGATATACCCCGCATGTTCTCCCCGCGCTTTTGGATCCGGCTTTGTGCCGCACTGCTCTTCTCTGCTTTTCTTTTCCCGCTGCATGCCGCCGCGCAGACAAGCACGGAATCCCGCCTGACCGCATTGCAAAGCGATCTGCAGGAAAAGCAGGCCGAACTTGAATCCTTTGATCTCCTGCTGACGCAAGAGGGGCTGACGAACAAGCAGCTGAACAAGGCACGCGATAATCTGCGCCTGCTGCGCGACCATTTTCAGGCGGTTGATGATGAAATCACCCCTTTGCATGAAACCGCGCTGGCGGATGTCAGCGATTTGGGAGAGCCGCCCGCCCCTGCCGCAGAAGGCGAAACACCGGCGCCGGAACCTGACGGCATACGCGCATTACGCGCCCAGCTGACGGATAAGGCACATGCGCTGGAGGCAACGCTCAAACTTGCCGAGGCATCCCATGCCAAGACCTTGCGCTCTCTGGAGCGGATTACCGCCCTTAGGCGCGGCATGTTCGTCAGCCGGCTGATGGAACGCCAGACTCTGCCTTTTGATCTGGGACTGTGGAAAACCGGCCATACCGCAATGATGGAATTGCAAAAAAAGATTGCCACGCTTATCCACAACACCATCTGGCAAGAAAACCATATGAAAATCGCGCTGCTGATTGCCGCGCTTTTGATCGGCGGCAGCACAATATCCATGCGCCGCTTTTTGCGCGCAAAACTCGCCGACCATCCGGAGGATAGTGTCTACACACCCTTTGCGCTGGCCAGCCTTGCCACCATCATCCCTTTTTGCGGCATTCTGATTGCGCTGTTTATTGTGTTTCAGGCACTCAGCGTTGCACCCGATCTTGACCAGATTGCGCTTGATTTCGCAAAACGGGTGCTGTTGCTGACGGCGCTGGCGATTTTTCTGACCACCGCCGCCCGCAATCTGGCGATTGCCGGAAATATCCGCAAGGCCATGAAATGGCTGCTGATCCTTTCCGGCCTGTTATACGGTGCCGATTCCGTTTTGATGGAATACGGGCGCATTTCCGGCTCACCGATTGAAATGATTGTCGCACACAGCTATGTCTTCAGCAGCATTTTCGCCTGTTTTCTGCTGGTTTTCTCTTCGATGACATTGCGCTCCAAAAGCGAACGCGCACGGTTTTTTCTGCCGAAAAAAATCTTTTACCTGTTTCCCCTTGCCGGCGTATTTATTCTGGCGGCCAATGTTTTCGGCTATGTTTCACTGACGCGCTATCTCAGCACGCAAATCGCTCTGGTCGGTTTCTTCCTGACCTTTGTCCTGATGCTGCGCGGCAGTCTGCGCCCGTCACTGTATCAGCTGGATGCCTTTGTGCATCGCGGGCTGGGCGGCACACCGGATGACGCACAAGCGGCGGCACCCGCACCGGAAGTGAAAGATGAAAAACTGGTTTTCTTTTGGGCCTCCCTGACGCTGGATATGTTTTTGGTTCTACTCAGCATCCCTGTCTTTGCCGGCATGTTCGGCACGGAATGGCTGGAAATCAAGGAATGGGGTATCAAGGCTTTTTACGGCGTGCAAATCGGCGGCATGAATATTTCGATTGCAAAAATCTCGCTGTCGATTGTCGTGTTCTTTATGCTGCTGTTCCTGACACGGTCACTGCAGCGCGTGCTGGGGCAGCGGATTCTGCCAAAAACCAAAATCGAGGATTCCGTCCGTAGCTCGCTGGTGCAAATTCTGGGCTATGCCGGAACGATTATCGCGCTATTTGCGGGGCTCTCGGCCTTCGGCTTTAACCTGACCAATCTGGCGCTGATCGCCGGCGCGCTCTCCGTCGGTATCGGTTTCGGCTTGCAAAGTATCGTCAATAATTTCGTCTCGGGCCTGATTCTATTGTTCGAGCGCCCGATCAAAACCGGTGACTGGGTTGTCGTTGCCTCGGGCGAAGGCATTGTCAAAAGCATCAATGTCCGTTCGACGGAAATCGAAACCTTTGACCGCACCTCGATCATTGTCCCGAATTCGGAGCTGATTTCCTCCTCCGTCAAGAACTGGACGCATAGCGACAAAATCGGCCGGGTTGTTATTCCCGTCGGTGTCTCCTACAGCGCCGACCCGAAAACCGTGCATGATATTCTGCTGGCCTGCGCCGAGAAAAACCCGCATACGCTAAAAAATCCCGCGCCAACCGTCGTGTTTAAAGACTTTGGTGATAGCGCGCTGATTTTTGATCTGCGCTTTTTCATCCGCAATATCGGTGACGTGTTCAAAGCGCAAACACTGGCACGGTTCGACATCTGGTACGCCCTGAAAGAAAACAATATCGAAATTCCGTTCCCGCAGCGCGATCTGCATATCCGCTCGGATGCGACCAAAACCGCACCGCGCAAAACAGCCGCGAAAAAGAAAAAGGCCTAAAGCAGGAAAAGAATAAAGACAATCCAGCCCAGCGTCCGGTTGGAGCGAAATATTTTCAGACAGCTTTCAGGCTCATCCGTCCGCCAGACGACAAGCTGCCAGAGCAGGTGCAGCCCCGGCAACAGCATCAGCCAGGCATGGGTAAAGACAATCAGCGACGCCGCCGTCCAGAACAGCCATGCCAGCACATAGAACAACCCGACCAGCGGCTTGCTGTGTTTGCCGAACAGCCGCGCGGTGGATTTCAGCCCCAGCCGCGCATCATCTTCCTTGTCCTGATGGGCGTAAATCGTATCATAGCCGATCGTCCAGCAGATACAGCCGATATAAATAAAGATCGCCGTCCATGCCAGCGTTCCCGTTACCGCCGCCCAGCCCATCAAAGCGCTGATATTAAAGACCAGTCCCAGCCCCAGCTGCGGCCACCATGTCACACGCTTCAGCAGCGGATAAAGACAAATCGGCAGCACACTGGCCACGCCGATCATAATGGTGAAATGGTTTAATTGCAGCAGCAACAGCAGCCCCAGCAGGAATTGCAGCCCTGCAAATCCCAGCGCCTGTTTCAATGTCACGGTGCCGGCGGCCAGCGGGCGTGTTTGCGTCCGCTCCACGCCGCCGTCGATATCACGGTCCCAAATATCATTCACGGTACATCCCGCGCCGCGCACCAGAAAAGCGCCAGCCGCAAAAATCAGAAAAAGCCGCAGCATGTCCCATTGCAGCAGATTGCCGGTGACGCCGCCCGAGGCCAGCGCCAGCGTCCACCAGCCGGGGAACAACACCAGCCATGTCCCGATCGGACGATCCCAGCGCGCCAGATGCGCATAAGGGCGCAACTGTTTTGCGAGGCAGGCATCAACAAAAGTTTTGCCCGTCATATCGGTATGTGCTACATCCTTTTTATGCTTACGCGTCATCGTGATGAAAAGAACCTTACCAGATTGTTTATCCCGCAGGATTTCGTTCCCGAGGGTACATGCGATCTGTCCGAAAATCAAATCCATTATCTGCGCAATGTGCTGCGGCTTTCCCCCGATGCGCCCTTGCGCGTTTTTAACGGCAAGGATGGAGAATGGCGCGCAACGCTTTTAGAAATAGGCAAAAAACGCGGCTCAATTCTTCTTGATGCACCATTAAGGGAACAAATTTCCGCCCCCGATATCTGGGCGGTATTTGCGCCGATAAAAAAAACGCGGCTGGATTTCATCACCGAAAAAGCCACGGAACTGGGCGCAACGAAACTGATCCCCGTGATGACGGATCACTGTGTTAATGCCCGCATCAATACCGCCCGTATGGAGGCGCAAGTGATTGAAGCCGCCGAACAATGCGAGCGCCTCGATGTTCCTGACGTGTCCGGTTTAATACCGCTGGCCAAGCTCTTGGAAACATGGCCAAAAACCCGCACCCTGATTATCTGCGCCGAAAGCGGCGACGCGCTGCCGTTTGCCGCAGCCGTCAAACAGGCCGGAGATGCGCCGCTGGCAGTACTGACGGGACCGGAAGGCGGCTTTTCCGATGCCGAGCTGACACTTCTCGCCGCACAGGATTTTACCGTCATGGCCGATCTCGGCCCCCGCATCCTGCGTGCCGAAACCGCCCTGCTCGCAGCCCTCGCCGGACTGCAATTAACACAAGGCTAAACCGCAGAATCAGGTTGCATTTTCACGCGACTCTGACTAGAGTGCGGTGCTATGGAAGAGACAGAAGAAAAACAGCGTCCCGCACGGGAACACCGCCATCCGGAAAAACGCAACCGTCCGGATAATCCGATCCAGAGGAAACCCTCCTGGATCCGCGTCAAGGCACCCGTTTCCAAGCAGTATCACGAAACGCATAAAATCATGCGCAACCTGAACCTGACAACGGTTTGTGAAGAAGCCGCCTGCCCGAATATCGGCGAATGCTGGACGAAAAAACACGCCACATTCATGATTTTGGGCGAGGTTTGCACCCGCGCCTGTTCCTTCTGCAATGTTGCGACAGGTCGCCCTGACAAGCTTGACCCCTATGAGCCGTTGCGCATCGGTGTTGCCGTTGAAAAAATGGGCTTGAAACATGTGGTCGTCACCTCGGTTGACCGTGACGATTTGCCTGATGGCGGCGCGGATCATTTCGTCAAAACCATTGCCGCCATCCGCATGAAATCACCGGGGACAACCGTTGAAATTTTAACGCCCGATTTCCGCGATAAAAACGGTGCAGCAAAGCTGATCGCCGATGCCCGCCCCGATGTGTTCAATCACAATCTGGAAACCGTGCCGCGGCTGTATCCGTCCATCCGCCCCGGCTCACGCTATTTCACATCGCTGTCGCTGCTTCAGGAAATCAAAAAACAGGATCCGTCCATCTTTACCAAATCCGGCATCATGGTCGGTCTTGGCGAAAGCCGCGAGGAAGTCATGCAGGTCATGGATGATCTGCGCGCCGCCGATGTCGATTTCATGACCATCGGGCAATATCTGCAGCCGACCAAAAAACATGCGGCGGTACAGAAATTCGTGACACCGGATGAATTTGACGATTACGCCCGTCTGGCGCGTGCCAAAGGCTTTTTGATGGTTGCCTCCTCACCGCTGACACGCTCATCCTATCATGCCGATTCCGATTTCGAGGAACTGCGCGCCGCGCGAGAGAAACAGCTGCAACAGGCGCATGCCTAAACATACGGCAGTACGGGTTGTTCCCTATGCGCAGCAGCGCATTTTTGATGCCATGATGGATATCGAAAAATACCCCGATGTCTTGCGCTTCATTAAATCTCTGAAAATTACTGACCGCAGCGAAGACAGCCTCACCGCCCGCGTCGCCGTCGGTATCGGGCCGTTGTCTTTTTCCTATACTTGTCTGATTACCGCCCTGCCGCATAGCGTCATTGAAGTCACCGCCGTCAAAGGGCCGTTTAAAAATCTCTATGCGAAATGGGATTTTAAACCTGTTTCGGACAGCGAAACCGAAGTCACCTGTTTTCTGGACGCGGAATTCCAGTCACGTATGATGGAAATGGCGGGCGGGCAGATTTTTGCCCATCAGTTTCAAAATGCCGTCGCCGTCTTCGAACGCTATCTCAAGCGGCAGGACCGCAGAAAAAGAACGAACTGAGAAAGGGAAACTCTACGATGAAAGAAAATTCTACCGCACCGTTCTTAATCGGTTTCGGCACAGGCTTTCTATTGGCTGTGATCAACGCGATCGTATTAATCTGGTTCATTTTTCCAAAACCAGAACCACAGACATTCTTTTTTGCCACCACGCATGACGGTCGCCATATTCCTCTGCATGCACGTCCACAGCCAGACCCTGCAGTATTTGAGAAGCGGCCATGACAGTAAATTCCCACCTTGTATCCGGCCTCTCACTCGGCATCCTGACGGGCTTTCTGACAACGCTCTATTGCATGCATATGCTTCTTGCGCCCCATATCGCAGCGAAACAGGAAAAAGGTCTTGAGGCGCGACAATATTTTTCTTACATGCCTGATGGCAGTCTCTATGAAATGACCCCCCTCAGCCGCCCCGTTATCAACGAAACCGCATTACTGGCGTGGATGACGGCAGCAATGGAAGAAACCATGAGTTTTACTGCTGAAGATTATCAACAAGAACTGCAACACAGCACACGATATTTCACCCGCGACGGGTGGGAGAGTGTTGCCAAGCTGTTACAAGAGATGGAATTACTCAAGCCTCTGGAACAAGGTACAGCATACACAATCGCGCACAGCACTACGCCAGTTATCATCGGGCAGAATATCATTGACGGTAGATTACACTGGGTTATTGAAACTGATCTTGAGATATTTTTTTATACAGAAAACAAACAGCGCATAAAATTGAAACACTTGCCGCTTCGTATAACGATAGAGCGATCTCCCGCCCTTGAAAACACCAATGGCATCGCTATGTCCCGCTGGGAAAACAGGGAAAGTATGAAGCAAAAATAAGGGCTATTATTTCCCGCATTTGCCGAAATTTTTGCATTGCGGACGGATGATGCGTCCGGTATTGCCGCCGGATTCCACAATCACGTTATGATCGGCATGATGAACCTCAATCACCGCACCGGCAGAGGCCGATTTGCGTGCGCTGCTGGTATTAAATCGCACGGTCTGGTCGCCTTGCGGGCTTTTATTGGCTTTTTCTAGCACGGCGGCGGCCAGCTTTTTGCCGAAATCCTTATCCTGTGCGATGGTGTCGATTTCATCCAGATGAATGATGATGGTTGCCTGATAACCCATATGCGTATTCCCTTATTTCAGAGTTTTTCAAAAAACGAGTTCAAAACTAACAAAATATTTACACTATGTCAATATTATATTATAAATATAAGCGGAGGAAAAACAGGCGCAAACGCCGCATTTTTCGCGTGATTTACGCCTTTCACCATGTTACGGTAATGCCCTATCGGTTTGCGCCGATCAAGCCAGTTTGAATTTAACGGAAATGAAGACAATGTCACAACAAGCGCAAGAAAAGAAAATGATCGTGATTACTCTGCCGGACGGCAAAAAGCTTGAATTCGACAAGCCCGTCACGGGGCTGGAAATCGCGGAATCAATCGGTGCCGGCCTTGCCAAGGCCGCGCTGGCTGTCATGCTTGACGGCCAGATGATTGACCTGTCCCGCGAGATTACCGCAGATGCCGCCATTGCCATTGTCACCCGCGACAGCGAAGAAGCGCTGGAGCTGATCCGTCACGACACCGCCCATATCATGGCCGAGGCCGTACAGGAACTGTTCCCCGGCACGCAGGTCACCATCGGCCCCTGTATCGAAAACGGGTTTTTCTATGATTTTGCCCGCGACGAGCCGTTTTCCTCGGAAGACCTTGCCGCAATTGAAAAGAAAATGCGCCAGATTATCGGGCGCAACGAACCCTTCATCCGCGAAGTCTGGGACCGCGACGAAGCGATCAAGCATTTCGAAGGCATCGGTGAAAAATACAAGGCCGAGATTATCCGCGATCTGCCGGGCGATGAGGATGTCAGCATTTACCGTCAGGGTAAATGGTATGATCTATGCCGCGGCCCGCATTTGCCATCAACCAAACATGTCGGACAGGCCTTCAAACTGATGTCGGTTGCCGGCGCCTATTGGCGCGGCGACAGCAATAATGCCATGCTGCAACGCATCTATGGCACCGCATGGCGCAATGAGAAAGAGCTGAAAGCCTATCTGACCATGCTGGAAGAGGCCGAAAAACGCGACCACCGCAAGCTGGGCCGTGAAATGGATCTGTTCCACTTGCAGGAAGAAGCGATGGGCAGCGTGTTCTGGCACCCGAAAGGCTATGCAATCTGGAAAGAGCTGGAAAAATATATCCGCGCCCGTCAGGACGAATTCGGCTATGACGAGGTCAAAACCCCGCAACTGCTGGACAGCAAGCTTTGGGAGCAATCCGGCCATTGGTCGAAATTCCGCGAAAACATGTTTGTCGTGCCCGATGTTGTCCCCAATACCGAGGAAGACGGCCCGATCTTTTCCGAAGAGCCGGAAAAATTCATGGCGCTGAAGCCGATGAACTGCCCCGCGCATATCCAGATTTTCAAACAGGGCATCAAATCCTATCGCGATCTGCCGATCCGTATGTCGGAATTCGGCTGCTGCCACCGGAACGAGGCACATGGCGCATTGCACGGCATTATGCGCGTGCGCCAGATGACGCAGGATGATGCGCATATTTTCTGCCGTGAAGATCAGATTACGGAGGAAAGCCGTAAATTCTGCGAGATGTTCTTTAAAACCTATAAGGATTTCGGCTTTGAAGAGATCAGCGTCAAAATTGCGACCCGTCCGGAAGTCCGCGCAGGCTCTGATGAAACATGGGACAAGGCGGAAGGCTATTTGAAGGCCGCTCTGGATGATCTGGGTATCGCCTATGAGATTGTCGAAGGCGAAGGTGCTTTCTATGGTCCGAAATATGAATTCCATCTGAAAGATGCGATCGGCCGCTCATGGCAATGCGGCACGATGCAGCTTGATTTCGTGATGCCCGAACGTCTGGATGCAAATTATATCGGTCAGGACGGCGAGAAACATCACCCCGTCATGATTCACCGCGCCGTTTTCGGAACCTTTGAAAGATTCCTCGGCCTGCTGATTGAAAGCTATGCAGGCAAGCTGCCGCAATGGCTTGCGCCCGTACAGGCGGTGATTACCACCATCACCAGTGAGGCCGATGACTATGCCAATGAGCTTTATGCCGCATTGAAAGCCGCAGGGCTGCGTGTCGAAATTGATCTGCGTAACGAGAAGATCAACCGCAAGATCCGCGAACACAGTCTGGCAAAAGTGCAACGCATTCTGGTTGTCGGCGCACGCGAGGCGGAGGAACGCAAAACCGCCATCCGCAGCCTTGGCGAGGAAAAGCAGCAAATTCTGTCCTTTGACGAAACGCTCGCGCTTCTGAAGGCGGAGGCCTTACCGCCCCTTGAAAAAAATGTATAACATAAGTATTCTTTGCAGCAAGTCTTCCCTGACGATTCGCGGCCAGCGCGGGCGTTCGGGCACGATTTGACGTTTTAACAATGAAGGAGATACCGTCATAGCATACCCAACGACGAATAAAGGACCGCAACAACAGAGCGGTCCGCGCGTAAATGAGCAAATCAGATCCGCCGAGGTCCGGCTGATTGACGCCGACGGCGAAATGGTCGGCGTTGTCACATTAGAGGACGCCCTTGGCAGAGCCGATGAAGCCGGATTGGACCTTCTGGAAGTGTCCCCGAATGCGGCACCGCCCGTCTGCAAATTGATCGACTACGGCAAATACCGCTATGAACAGCAGAAAAAGGCCAATATCGCCCGCAAGAAACAAAAAATCATTCAATTAAAAGAATTGAAGATGCGCCCGACGATCGAGGAACATGATTATCAGGTCAAGATGAAAGCTGCGCGCAAATTTCTGGAAGCCGGCGACAAAGTGAAATTCAGCATGCGCTTCCGCGGACGCGAGCTTGCGCATCAGGATGTCGGTATGGAAGTTTTCAACCGCATTAAGGATGAACTGGCCGAACTGGTCAAAATTGAAAGCCAGCCGCGCATGGAAGGCCGCCAGATGATTATGATTGTCGCGCCCGATACCGTTGCACCGGCTTAAAACACGCCGCAACATGCGAAGATTTAAAGAAGCCGCATTGCCCTTACAAGCTTTGCGGCTCTTTTTTTATTTTTGCTGCATATAATCAAGAAAGCCCTGCGGGTCTTGCAGTGACAGGATCATCTGATAACTGTCCCCTTCCGTCTTCTGAACGGGGATCAGCACATCGCTGCCTTCCGGCGCATCCCGCACCATAATGACAAAAGCCTTTTCATCATTTCTGAGCGTAAACCATCCCGCGGCAAAACCCGGAAAGCCTGTGCCGAAATCGCGCTTTACAGGCGCAAGCGCCGCATCTGTCTGCCAATCAATACGGCGAATAGCGCCCTGATCAATTTCACTCCAGCGCAGATCGGGCGCACCCGCCCCGGCCTGCACCCGCAGACTTTCGCCATAAGTCACCGTCACGGAGGCATGTTCCTGACTGTAGACAAAATGGCAACCCCAGAAGATAATCGCCACCGTCATCGCCGTAATACCCCAATACCAGCGCATTTTCCGCACTTTCGGGTGAAAGGCGCTGGCAATCATAACCGCCGCGCCGCCCATCATAATGATATAATACCATGCCGTGCCTTCCGGCACATGGGTCAGAAAACTCTCCATAAAATTTGATCCTTAGATGTTATTTGCGATGGCGTAGATAGTTACGCAAATGCCGCTGTTTGTCCAGAGAGGAAACGGCGTTTTCAGCCTGCTGCTGTTCCGGCGTTTTGTTTTCCGTCGGCCACAATACTTTGCCTTCGCGGCTTAACACCACGGTTTTGTCATCGACATCGTAATGCATACCCAGAATGCTAAAAACATGGGTGATTTTCTTTTTATCGTAGAATTCGAAAGTTTCCTGACGTTCCTGATCGGCGTAATCACCGTCAAAGCGGATATCGGTAATCGGCTTCAGCTCGCCCTCGTCATTGGAAAAGAAATATTTGGATTCCGACACCGTTGTGCCGTCATAGCCGCCGGCCGTCATGCGCAGTGTTGCCGAAACGACCTCTTCATCCTGCAGACAATAATCCTGCAGCATGCGTTTGATATCTTCTTCGCTGTCGGTCACAACCGTCGTCACCGGCTCCCGCACTGATTTGCGGTAACTGTTGCGGTTGAAAATCTGCATGATCATCGTATCGGCTGTTTGATCCATCGCGCGGCATCTTTCTGTATCTGACTATGATTGGTCATAAAACATACAGCAAGCCCCGCCATCTGTCAAGGGATCGCAGCAATCCACTGGGAAATCAAGGGATTACACAGTCGAAAATTTATTGGCGCGCGGGAAACCGTTCGGCGGCAAGCGTCCGGCCTGCGCACGTTTGCCCAGCCATGAGGTCAGGTTATTTTCCACACGCACGCCCGCGCCGGTCGTCCAGCTAAGGCCGTCTTCCAGTTTGAAGGTTTTCACATCCGACAAACCGCCGTCTTTGTAACGCTGCAAAATCACGCCCTTGCCGCGCGCCATTTCCGGCAGTTCCTCCAGCGGGAAAACCAGCAATTTGCGGTTCTGCCCGATAACGGCAACATGATCTGCGCCCTCTTCAATGGCGACGCAGATTTTGGCTTCGACATCGCCTTTCACATTCAAGACCTGCCGCCCGTTCCGCGTCTGTGCGACAACATCTTTTGCCGTCACAAAAAAGCCGCGCCCGTCATCGGAGGCAATCAGAAGTTTTCTATCCTCTTCCAGCTTCTCCAGCGACACGATATCGGCATCATTGGGCAGATCAATCATCAGCCGCACCGGCTCGCCAAAGCCGCGCCCGGCGGGAAGATCATTCGCCTGTATCGTATAAAAACGCCCATTAGTGGCAAATAACAGCAGCTTATCCGTCGTTTCGGCGTGGAAGACATAGCCTTCGCGGTCGCCGTCCTTATATTTCAGCTCCGCCGCTTTCGCCAGATCAATATGGCCTTTCATGGCACGGATCCAGCCCTTTTCCGAACAGACGACCGTGACGGGTTCTTTTTCGATCATCGCCTCGGTCGGCACTTCGATCAGCTGCGGCGCATCGGCAATGATGGTGCGGCGGCGGCCAAGTTCGGTTTCCGGCGAGAATGTCTCGCGGATACCGGCAATCTGCTTGCGGATGGCTGTCATCTGGCGGGCATGGCTGCCCATCAGCGTTGTTAGCTCTTCCTGTTCCAACAGCAGCGCGGCATGTTCTTCACGGATGACCATTTCCTCCAGCTTGCGCAGACTGCGCAGGCGCATATTCAAAATCGCATCGGCTTGATTTTCCGTCAGCTTGAAAGCCTTGATCAATTCCTGTTTCGGCTCGTCCTCCTCACGGATAATGCGGATCACCTCGTCCAGATTCAGATAGGCAACCAGATAGCCTTCCAGCACTTCCAGACGCTGCGCGATTTTCCCCAGACGGAACGCCGTCCGGCGCTGCAGCACATCCTGACGGTGATTGATAAAGGCCTGCAACACCTCGCGCAGATCCATGACCTGCGGCGTCAACCCGCCATCCAGCACATTCATATTCAGGGAAAAGCGGCTTTCCAGATCGCTGTAACGGTACAGCGATTCCATCAGTACCGCAGGGTCGACATTGCGGCTGCGCGGTACCAGCACGATACGGATATTTTCATCGGACTGGTCTTCAATATCTTCCAGCAGCGGCAGTTTCTTGGCATTAATCAGCTCGGCGATTTTTTCAATCAGCCGTGATTTCTGCACCTGATAAGGAATTTCCGTGACCACAATCTGGTACAGCCCCTGTTTCAGCTCCTCCACCGCCCATTTCGCGCGAATGCGGAAACTGCCGCGTCCGGTTTCATAGGATTCAATAATGCTGTCTTTATCTTCGACCAAAGTACCGCCGGTCGGGAAATCCGGCCCCTGCACAAATTCCAGCAGATCACGCACCGTCAAAGACGGCGTTTTGATCAAGGCCGTCAGCGCATCGCACAGCTCCGCCACATTATGCGGCGGGATGGAGGTCGCCATTCCCACGGCAATCCCGTTGGAGCCGTTGGCCAGAAGATTCGGGAAATTAGCCGGCAGCACAATCGGTTCCAGCGTTTCACCGTCATAGGTTTCGCGGAAATCAACGGCATCCTCCTCGATCCCGTCCAGCAGCAGCTGCGCCACCGCCGTCATACGCGATTCCGTGTACCGCATCGCCGCTGCGTTATCACCATCGATATTGCCGAAATTACCCTGCCCGTCCACCAGCGGATAGCGGACGGCAAAATCCTGCGCCAGACGCACCAGCGCATCATAAACGGACTGGTCGCCATGCGGGTGGAACTTACCAATGACGTCACCGACAACGCGGGCGCATTTTTTCGGACTGTTTTCAGGCCGCAGGCTCAGCTGCGACATCGCATACAGCAAACGCCGGTGCACAGGTTTCAACCCGTCACGCACATCGGGCAGCGACCGCGATACAATCGTCGATAGCGCATAGGACAAGTATTTCTCGCCAAGGATCTCGCCAAAGTCGCGGTCGATGATATCCAGAGCTGCGATTTCTTCACTCATTTTTTTATGATTCCGTCCATTGTTTCTTAATCAGGTTGTTGCATGATAGCAGGGCTTTCTTTATTTTTTAAGTGCTGAATGCTTTTGAGGGAAAAACAATGAACCGTTTTATCATTGCTCTGGTCATGACCGTACTTATCGCTGCCGGGGGCTATTATTTCATAAGTCAGAAAACCCCGCCTTCCGCGCCTGAGGACGGGCCGTCACCCGCCGCCTATCTTGATATGGCGGAAAACGCGCTGGCCACACAAGGCGCAATTCTGATTGCCCATGCCGATTTTGAAAAAGCCCGCGCCGCAGGACAGGGCTTTCTGGAGCAAATCGATTCGCTGTCTTTCCCGCAAGACATGATAAAAGAAAACCGCTTCCTCGCCGCCCTCAAGGAACAGGGCATTGATCTGAAAAAACAGGTTGATCAGGCCGTGGCGGGATTTCTTGTCACGGATAAAGGCAACCGTTACGCCCTGATGCTGCGCGGCAACTTCAACCCCGCCGCAGTCAAGACCGCCTTTGAACAGGCTTTTCTGATCGTCAATAACGGCGAAGAAGGCGGCGATGTCATCTTTATCTATAAAAACATGAAAACATGCGGATTAACGCCGCCGCTGCAAATGCATGTCACCAATAAACAAATTATTATCACCACGCCGGATATGATGCCGCAATTGATGACACGGCTGAAAAATGCGGTACCCGCGGAGATCGACCTCTCCGCATGGCGCAGTTTCCGCAAAACGCATTTCTTCAGCATCGGCTTTATGCGCCCGCGTGAAACCGTCAGCGTCATCCCCCATGATGCCTTGCGGGAGATTGTCAGGAGCAATCTTGACGCCACCGTCCAAACCGTCTTTGCCGGACTTGCGCCCGATCCGGCCGCGATCGGCACCACGGCGCTGTTTGAAACCGATATCCATGCGACAAGCGCCGAATGGGCCGCCAAAGCACTGGACCGCATCAATCTGGGGCGTGCGGCCTTCCGCACCATGATTGCCGGAAAGCTCCCGACAGCGGCAGAGATGGAAAAAAGTCTTCAAGCGACCCAGCAGGGAAATATTTTAAAACTTTCCGTCCCGCTGCATGCCGCCAAGATGGATGAAACCAAGGATGCCCTGCACGATGTCGGCAATGTCGTCCTGTCCAAAGGCGATGCCGTCAACACCGTGATCGACAAATTCCTGAAACAGCGTGAAGATACCGTTCCTGCGCGTGAATTGCCGCAATTCTCCGAAAACTACACACGCGATCAACTGCCCGCCTTCTCCCCCGGCAATGTCTTTATCAAAGCGGATGCCGCGGCGGGACCTTTCGGAATCGCCGTTGAAAAAGCGGCCTTGATCACGCAAAACGACAACACGCTGACAGAGCTGACCTTGAAGGTGCATAGCGAAGCCCTGCAGAACATTCCCGCCGACAATCTTAATATTGATGATGATGAAAGCGCCGTTGCCACGCTGCAGATCAGCGGCATTTACGACCCTACAGGGCAAAATCTGATGGCCAAGGAGGATTGCGGCGAAGAAAGAAACAACAAGGAAACGCCGCTGGCCGTACAAAGCCGTCTGGAGTTTGATAACGGCACAAGCGCCACCCGTCATTATCTTGAAGGGCGTAAAACGCTCCGGCTTATTCCCGGAGCGACCTTGCAGGATATTGCCAAAATCACCGGACGCGTCACGCTGCACCTGCCGCAAAACATCAAATCCGTCCGCTATGCGGTACCACTGGAACATCAGGAGGTCAAAACCGATGCGATGCGCCTTTATTTCCGCGAGAGCGATGAACACAGGCTGAAATATACGGTCGAAGGCCGGAAGAACCATATTCTTGCCGTTCACGCCCTGAATGCGCAGGGCTATGTGCTGCGCAACCGCAGCAGCCTTGTCAACAGCAGCGCCTTTAAAAACCAGCGCAATGTCAGCCGTGACATTCAAGGGCGTGTTGCCGGCGCCGAAATCATCTATACCGAAGACACGCAGCCGCAGGAATTCCCTTTCGAAATCAACGGCTTTTTTCATCATTTTGATGCCGATACGGGCGGCAGAAAAGCCATGCTGATGCAGCCGGAGAACCCTGTCGATTTTCCCAGATATGTGCAGCTTTATAATTTCGCCAATTTCTGCGGTAAAAAAACCAGAGCCATTCCCTTGCCGCCTTTGCAGCTTTGCCTCAAGAAATTGAAATACCGCGGCAAAAAACAGGGGATCGAAACGGAATTCTCGCTCGCCGCACCGGCCAGCGCCGCCTTAATGGGTAATCTGACCGGATTTGAATTCGTCATCGGCCGCTACAGAACCCCGCAGGGCAGCGTCGAATTGCTGGATCACCAGTTTCTGGCAACCGAACTGGCGCCATCGGGCAAAGGATTGCCGCCATATCTGACTGCGCCGTCCATCTCTTTTATGACCCCCGACCCCGCCGGAGAGCTGGAGCGCCAAAAAATCACGGGCATTATCGGCAAGCTGGTCGTGCATATGCCGCTGAAAATGAGCCGTGCCAGCGTCAGAGCCCTGAAACTGGGCGGACGTATGGAGGCCACGGATAAAAGCATCGCCGCCACCATTACCGAAATCAGGCAGGATCAAATCTCCTTCCTGATCGAAGGCGATACCTCGCGTCTGGTGCATCTGGTGCCCATCACCGCCGGTAAAAAGATCCTGCCGCTCAAAAATATTACCTACCGTTATGAAGACGGCAAAACCCGCGTCACGCTGGAACCTGTCGGCGGCATCCCCGAATATATGGAACTGATCTACGCCACCGAAAAACAAATGCTGCAATTCCCTTTTGATGTTCGTTTTTGAAACAACAGGGCGTATTTTTTATGCCGCAAAGACGCAAAGAACGCAAGCAATCAAATACTAGAAATACGATGCTTCATTCTATTCTCCATGATTGATTGAAAGCATTTTTTGCATTAGGTTAAGACCATAATTAACTATAAAAGGATTGGGTTATGACAGCTGCTATAAATGAAATTAGAGAATTCATTAAAAGCGAGGCTGAAAGATTCGGCGCAAAGGGCAATACAATACATAACAAACCTTTTATAGAAAGAAACAATACCAGCTTAGACGCCTTACAAGATAATGGAGCCTTTTTTGGTCTAATCTCTCCTGATGAAGAAGTCTCTGGTCCTTATCATGATCTCTCATTAGTAGTTTTTCCAGCAAAAGATCAGAAAGCTTGGTCAATTGCCCTGGGAGTAGGGTCTCAGGGATTTAAGAACGACTATGAGTTAGCAGCCTATCCGGGTGTCCGAAGACTATTTTCTAAACTTGTCAACAAAGATGGTTTCTGCAAGAGCGACTTCACAGATATAGAGACAAGCCTTCCTAAAGATATTACCAACCATGAAAAGCTTCAGCACATAACAAATACGATTAAAAAATATACGAAACTCAAACTAGTCTGCCAAATCCTAACCAACCCCACATCCACAGAAGATAAAA
This sequence comes from Pseudomonadota bacterium, assembly GCA_013285465.1. NCBI lineage: Bacteria > Pseudomonadati > Pseudomonadota > Pseudomonadota bacterium. The sequence continues at coordinate 1,021,243 of CP053449.1, read as the reverse complement.
AAACTATTTCCGCTTTTGTGGCCGCGTACGCAAAACTCAGAAGCTGGCCTTCAAACAACGCCCAGCGAAAAGCTATATCAGAAGCCCTGCTACCTTTCATGCAAGAAGCAGATACAGACGATCAGGCGCAAGTGCAAAGCTTGCTCCTTGAAAGAAAATATCTTGTTTTACAAGGACCTCCGGGGACTGGAAAAACACGCCTTGCAAAGGTTATCACCGAAAACCTGCAAGCCAAATCTTTCTTTACCCAATTTCATGCAGAGACAACTTATTCGGATTTTATTTTTGGCATCCGTCCCGACACCCAAAAAGACAGTCTCATTTATTCAGGACAAGAAGGGCCCCTTGTCGAGGCCATCAAATATGCAAAAATTCATGACGATGAGAAGGTAATACTGATAATCGATGAAATCAATCGCGCCAACCTTGCCAATGTGCTGGGCCCCTGTTTCTATCTTTTTGAGCACAAACAAGACATGGCGAACGTCGAGATAGAAATTGCCCCGAGCTTAAAAATATCAGAACTTCCTAAGAACCTTCATGTTATTGCCACAATGAACACAGCAGATAGAAGCCTTGCGGTTGTTGATTTTGCTCTGCGCCGTCGTTTTTCTTGGTATTCCTTAAAACCACAAATTATTCAGGGTCCGAATTTCTTCCTGGATGATTTTAACAAAATACAAGAAATATTTGACTGGCACGCAAGCTCTGCTGAGCTCTCTTTACAGCCAGGCCAAGGCTACTTTATCGCCACGTCACAAGAAGAAATGACAAATCGTATCCGTTACGAAATATTCCCTCTTATTCGGGAATATCTGCAAGAGGGATTACTCAGATGCGCAACAGAAGAGTTTAATGATTACTTTACTAAAAGAATTGGGCTGTCTTTGAGCGAATGAGTAGCATCCAAAACATATTTTTTGAAGTACCCTGCTTAACAGAGAGGTCCACTCTCATAAGTGGACTTTCTATTCAAAAGAAATGGTTTAATAGCGCAGATAAAAGAATCATTGCTCAATATTTACAAAAGTTTATTAGCTATAATTCTGAGCTTTTTACTTTTTTAGGCGTGACCCCTTTTATTGTTGGCGCCGATCAAAATACGTCGATCGGTTTTCGAACCTCTAACTTTGTTGGAACAATCCCACTACGTGCAGCTGATACTGGCAAACAAATTGGTGACTTTATTGTCGTCCCAAGGTATGCGACAAAATACCGTTACGAAGACTATATTCGCATCCTGGATCTACTTGACGAGGAAATTGCATGCGAACAAAAATTAGATAGCCTTCCGCTTGTCTCTGGACGGCACTTTAGACCACCTCTTTACCTAGAGGCCGTGAAATTTATTAAACTCCTTGAGAAAGTTGGCCGTAGCAGGTGGCACAAATTTGATCATATTGAGAAAAACTTGCACGAACCGAATGGACGGATAAATTGGAATAAATATATAACTCACGAATATAAAGTTGAAATGAGACAGATTTTTCCGGTCTCCAAGAATACTCTTAGTGAAAATCATACCGAATATCGACAAATGAGGTATGTATTTGATATTTGCCGCTTAGAACTGCTCTCATCACGCACACCACCAAAACTCAAAGCTCAGCTTCGACAAACTATTCAATTTTTAGATGATAAGATGGCTCAATTCAGCCCTCTAGAAGTCGATACATTGAGCGAAAGATTCGTCGACCCTCCCCTCATCAAGCAACTTAAAACTCAAGCTAATAATGTATTGCGACATAATTTAGTAGACAGTGTAGCTTGGCGTGTTGATTTTTCCGAAGTGTTTGAACGCTATGTACAGTATATCTTTAAAAGAATTGCGAAAGAACAAGGAGCGCGACTCTTCAAGAACACTAAAATGAAGGGGCACTCATCATATCCAAACTCTTGGGAGTTGAAACATTTAGAACCAGACGCCATCCTCCAAAAGGAAGACACTTCTGTATTCATCGACGCGAAATATAAGGCGCATCTTTATAATCGATATTCAATAAGTGATGCATTAAAGGAGGAACACCGGCATGACCTTCATCAAATTATGGCCTACATGTCTTTCAGCAATGGGCATGAAAAACAGGGGATTTTGTGCTACCCCGCAAATGAAGTAAGTATTAAGCAACTCAAATACAGAAACCCCATCAATGATTGTGAGAATAACGTCAAGCTCGTTGGAATTCCATTAAATGTAGATTCATATCCATATATTAGCAAAGCTCTTTTGCAGGACATAGCGTAATAAATAGCCGTTTAAGACCGCAATGAGATCAGAATAAACCGCAACCCCTACGCCGCCTCTTCCGGCTTTGGCGCGACGGCATTGGCGAAGCGCAGGCGCGGTTCGGGCAGGTCGCGATGTGTTGCGGCAAAGACGCGGTGGCGCAGGAAATGACCTGTCAGGCTTAAACCGTCACAAATATCCTCCTCCGTCCAATCACTGCCGCCGCAGAGGAACTGCGGCAAGGGCAGCAGTTTATCCTTATATACCGCAGCCGCGGCCGCTGTTGCCGCCCGTCCCGTTCTGGGGCTGACATAGGCCAGATTACCCTCCTCCCCCGTCAGGGCGCAGCAGCTGAGATCAAGCCCGAAACCGAGTGCGCGCAGCAGCCCCGTTTCCCAGTAAATATAGGCGGGCAGAAATACATCCTCCTCCGCCAGCAATGTTTCCAGGAAGGCATCCATCCCCGCCGTGACGGCAGGGCAGGCTTCACGCTCCGGCAATGATTGGTCAGCCACCGCACAGGCCGCCTGCAAAGCCAGCAATTTCCGGCGGTTGTCAAAAATCAGACTCGGCCATGCGCGTTCCAGCTCCAGCTTATATTGCCCCAGCCCGTCGGAAACCCGCGCCTGCCAATCCGCCGTGACCATATTGCCGATTTGCAGCGTACCCCGCTGTTTTGATCCCTGCCCGCCATGCACATATCCGGCCCAGCGCCCGTGATTTTCCGTCAACAGCGTGACAATGGCGGCATTTTCCCCATGGGGACGCACCGAAACGACAACACCGCGATCTTCCCATTGCTCCATCGTGAAAACAGGCTTTCTAATAACTCATAAAACGGATCATTTCATCTTCATAAGCCGCCAGCCAGAACAGAATTGCCGCCGAGAAAACCAGCGACAAGGTGACAAGGCTCAGCAAAATCTGCAAAGGCAGCGCCAGAAAAAACACCTGAATCTGCGGCATCAACCGCCCCAGCAGACCGAAACCGACATATACCAGCAAACCGACAACGATAAAGGGCGCCGACATGCGCACACCTGTATTAAAGGCGGTATTGACGCTGCGCGCAATCACATCCGCCATTGAGGCCGTTTCCAGAAAGCCTTCCTTGACCGGAAACATCGCATAGCTTTCAAAAATGCCCATCAGCAGAAAGTGGTGCATATTCGTGACCAGCAGCAGCACAACGCCCATCATCGAAAACAGCGCACCGACGATTGAGCCCTGCCCGCTGGAAATCGCATTAAACACCAGCGCATTGGCAAAACCCGATTGCAGCGAGATCATCATCCCGACAGTATCCAGCGCCGAGATCAGCACCCGCATCACCGTGCCGATAAACAGCCCGACAACAATCTCCGCCGCGACCAGCACAAAAAACGGCAGCAGCCCGGCGGGCGGCGGCGGCAGATAGGCCGATAAAACGGGGGTCATAACAAAGGCGACGGCCAGCGTAAATAACAGCCGGACATTCGTCGGCACAAAACTGTCACCGATACCCGGCATAATCATAATGGCTGCGCCGATGCGGCAAAAGATCAGCAGAAAGGTGAACAGGCTCTGCGTAACGAAAATATCAAGCTGCATCACATCATCCCATAGAGATGATCTTATCCGCGATCATCTCCATAAAGGCCTGCAGCGCCGCCGCCATTGCCGGAAAAAACAGAAAGATGGAAATAAAAATTGCCAGCATTTTCGGCACGAAGGATAAGGTCATTTCCTGAATTTGCGTCAGCGCCTGAACCAGCGCGATAATGACACCCACGGTCAGACCGATCAGCATGATCGGTGCGGACAATTTGATCATCAGCCAAATCGCCTCCCGCATGAAATCAATGATTTCGGCCTGCTCCATTTTCTTCGCCTGTCGTTTTCTTTGCTATTGTCACCACTATAGAAAATAATTCGCGCCGCGACCACAAAAAAAGATTGCTTTTTCAGCGCCGCATCATATACTTCTGACGGTTTTCAAAATGTACAATTGCTAGGCATCATTTGCGACATCGCAAAATTTGTGACATTGCAAACATATGGAAGCCTTTGATGTAATTTGCTTATAACCCTCTAGGAGAAGACTATGAACAAAACACCTCTTTTTGCACTGGCTGCTTTTGCCGTTGCCGGACTTCTGTTCGTTTACAGCAATCAAGGCACGCAAGTCGAAACCGATATCGATCTGACCAATGTTGTTGAAACCACGGCTGATATGGGCACAACAGCCCTGACGGTTGGCGAAGACATCCTGCTGGAAGACATCGCCCCCGCCGCCGGTGACGAAGAAGGTATCGCCGCTGATGAAGACATGGGCGAAGAAGAAGCCATGCCTGAAGAAGACATGGATATGGATACAGACGCCGATGCGGAAGATGATGCCGAAGGCGACATGACCGAAGGTGATGAAGGCAGCGATGCCGAAGACATGCCGATGGAAGACGAGGAAGGCGAAAGCGTCCACTAATCTCCGTTTGCAAGAAGGTCTAACTTAACCTTTATTTAAAAGACGAACAGTAGTATAAAACTATTGTTCGTCTTTTTCTTTAATAACACGAAGCTTTTGATTCGAAGGAGAAATATAATGAAGCAGATATTCTGGAAGACCCCGGCCTTTTTGGGAGCAGCACTCCTGATCGCCGCGCTGTCTGTCTTTATTGTTTTTTCCGCATCCAAACCTTCTGTTGCGGAAGACACGGCTGCGGAAGCACCTGCCGCAGCGGCAGCAGTTGCTAAAGAACCTGCCGCGGCCGAAGCCGCGGAGAATGAAGAAGCACCGCTGGTTGACATGATTGCCGCCACCACCGAACGCTCGCTGGGCGACCCCAACGCGCCGGTGACGATTATTGAATACGCCTCCATGACCTGTCAGCATTGCTCCAATTTTCACAAAAATACATTCAATCAGGTCAAAAAAACCTATATCGATACCGGAAAAGTTTACTGGATTTTCCGCGAATTCCCGCTTGACCGTCTGGCGCTTCGTGCCAGTCAGGCCGCGCGCTGCGTAACGCCCAGCATGTATTTCAATTTTGTCGAGGTTTTGTTCACCAGTCAGGACCGCTGGACACGCGATGATGATCCGATGATGGCGCTGGCCAAAACCGCGCGTCTCGCCGGCCTTAGTCAGGACGCTTTTGATGCCTGCATCGACAACCGCGACCTTGAAGCCCATATTCTGCAAAACATGCATACGGGGCAGACGCAGTGGAAAGTCAAATCAACGCCGACCTTTGTCTTCAATTACGGTGCGGAAAGCCTGAGCGGTGCGCAAAGTTTTGAAGCCATGCAAAAAGTCATTGACGAACTTTTGCGATAAAAGCTTGCAAAAAGCTGCGGCCGCGCACATAATATGACACTATCAGATACAAAGAGGGGGTGCTTTGCCGCTTTCCTTGCAGAGTCATCGCGCTGACAGTTCGCGTGCTTTTCGGGAAAGAATGTGACTTGTGTTTTACACAAGGGCGCATAGACGCGAACCGTACGCAAAAGAGAACGGACAGCGCATAAGGCATCGCGCCTCGACGAGACAACGAGGAAGTACGAATGGTCGAATTTTCCAAGCTGCGGCTGCATGGTTTTAAATCCTTTGTCGATCCCACGATTATGGAGATCGGCGCAGGCATGACCGGCATCGTCGGCCCCAATGGCTGCGGGAAATCCAACCTTGTCGAAGCTCTGCGCTGGGTGATGGGCGAAAGCTCTGCCAAACGCATGCGCGGGAAAGGCATGGAAGATGTCATCTTCAACGGCACGGGCAAGCGCCCGGCCCGCAACACCGCCGAAGTGTCCCTGTGGCTGAAGAATGACAAACGCAAAGCCCCCGCCGAATTCAACGGCGAAGACGAAATTGAAATCATCCGCAAAATCGAACGTGATTCCGGCTCGGCCTTCCGCGTCAACGGCAAAAGCGCCCGTGCGCGTGATGTACAACTGTTGTTTGCCGATATTTCCATCGGCGCAAACTCCCCTGCCCTTGTCAGTCAGGGGCGTGTTGCCGATCTGATCAGCGCCAAACCGACCCAGCGCCGCCTTGTTCTGGAAGAGGCCGCCGGTATTTCCGGTCTGCATGTCCGCCGCCATGAAGCCGAACTGAAACTGCGCGCCGCAGAAAACAATCTGACCCGTGTCGAAGATGTTCTCGGCACAATGGACAGCCAGATGCAGGGCTTGAAAAAGCAGGCGCGTCAGGCATCACGCTACCGTAACCTCAGCGGCCATATCGAAAAAGCCGAAGCGCTACTGCTGTATCTGCAATGGCAAAAAGCCGACACTGCCGTCACCCGCGCCGAGGAAGCCTTTAATCTGGCGGAATCCGCCGTGCGCGAACATACGCTGGCGGTAACAAGACTGACCACCGAACATACCGAAAAAAGCACGGTTCTGCCCGCCCTGCGCAAAGACGAAGCCGAATCCGCCGCCGCTTTGCAGCATCTGAAGCTCTCGCACGGCATGCTGGAAAAAGAAGCCCAGCAACTGCACGACACTTTGACGCAAAATGCGGCCACGCTGGCACAGATCGAATCCGATATCACCCATGAAGGCGAAAGCCATCATGAAACCGAAACCCGTATCCGCGAAATCTCTGCCGAAATCGAAAAACTGAAGTCGCAGGACGGCGGCGAAAGCGGCGAAGAACTGGCACAGAATCTTACCCTGATTCAGCAATTGCAGGACAGCGTCACGGTTCTTGAAAAAGAACAGGAAGACCTCTCCGCCCTGCTGGCGGAAAGCGCTGCAGAAAAAATGCGCCGCACGCAAGAAGTGGAAAACTACCGGGGCCGCAAACAGCGCCTGTCGGACAAGCTGGAAACCCTCAAAACCGAAAAAGCTGCGCTGGAAGAAAATCTTCCTGTTGATAACAGCGAAGATATCGCCGCAAAAGGTGAAGAAAAAGAACAACAAATCAATGAAATACAGTCCGGTATTGAACAGCTGGATAAAAAACGCGTTGCGCTGGACGATGTTGTCGAAGCTGCTTTGGGGGATGTCTCCGAAGCGCAAAAACAATATACCCGTCTGAATACCGAAATCGACACGCTGGAAAATGTGTTGCAGCAGCATGATGTCGCGGAAGATGCCGATCCGGTCCTTAGCAAAATTGATGTTGATACCGGCTTTGAAAAAGCGCTGGCTGTCGCACTGGGCGGTGACGCCGATGCGCCGGAAAACGGCGGCGCACCCGTCTATTGGACATCGCTGCCGCAATATAAGGATATTGCACCGCTGCCCAAAGGAGTTAAACCGCTTTCCGCCGTTGTCCGCGCACCGAAAACACTGGCGCGCCGTCTGGCCTTTATCGGCGTTGTTGACAGCGATGCCGAAGCCGCAAATATCATCGCCGATCTGTTGCCGGGGCAGTGCCTCGTCAGCCGCGAAGGCGGTGCATGGCGCTGGGACGGACTTGTCATTACCAAGGAAGCGCCGAATGCCGCCGCCATGCGGCTTGAACAGAAAAACCGCCTGTCCGAATGCCGCGCCACACTAGAGGCCAGCACCGCACAGCTGGAAAAAGCGGAAACCAGCCTGAAACAGGCGCGCGAAAAACGTGAGGAACTGGCAGAAGAACTGGCACAGCAACGCCACCTGTTGCGCGAAGCCGAACAGGAACTGCACAATCTGCGCCGCGAACATACGGCCGAGGTCAACCGCAATGCGGAAACGCGCTCGCGCCTGCAATCCATGCAGCAGAATATTCTGGAGACCGAGGAAGAATACGCCGCGGTCACAGAGACACTGGCACAGGCTGAAAAGCAGCAGCAGGATATGAAAGATGACGGTAAGGCCGAAGAACGCCTGCTGCATCTGAAAGGCCAGCTGACGCAAAAACGTCAGGATCTGGCGGAACGGCAATCCGTTTATGACCGTCTGCTGGGCGCCGCCGAAAGCCGTACCCAGCGCCTTGCCGCGATGGAAAGCGATCTGTCAGGCTGGCAGAAACGCCGGGAACGTATGGCGGAACGCCGCGAAGATCTTGAAAAACGGAAAGAACAGGCGCTGGCACAAAAGCAGGAGCTGGCCTCCCGCCCCGACACGATGAAAGATGATCTGCAAAAACTGCTAACGCAGATTGCCGAAGCGGAAACGCGCCGCAACAAAGCCGCCGATCTGCTCGCAGAGGCCGAAACCGCCACACAGGATTTGCAGCGCCGCTTGAAAGAGGCTGAAAACGCACAGGCCGATGCCCGTGAAAACCGTGCCCATGCCACCGCCGCCGTGAAAACGGCCCAGCATACGCGCGACAGTATTGACGCGCAAATTGAGGAAAAATTCTCTTGTACAGTCAACGGGCTGCCGGAAAAAGCTGAAATTAAAATTGAAGATGAAAACACCGGTAACCTGCCCGATGTCGATACCGTTCATGCCAAGCTGGAACGCCTGCTGCGCGAACGCGAAAATATGGGGCCCGTCAATCTGCGCGCCGAAATGGAATCGGAAGAACTGGCGCAGCAGATGGAAACCATGACCCGTGAAAAAGACGATCTGATCGCCGCCATCACACGTCTGCGCCAAGGCATCAGTAAACTGAACCGTGAGGCGCGGACGCGCCTGCTGGAAGCTTTTGAAGTCGTCAACGAACATTTCTCCGACCTGTTTACGCGCCTGTTCGGCGGCGGTACGGCGCATCTGGAAATGACCGATGCCGAAGACCCGTTGGAAGCCGGTGTTGAAATCTTTGCACAACCGCCGGGCAAAAAGATGCAGGTCTTGTCGCTCTTCTCGGGCGGTGAGCAGACTTTGACCTCAATCGCGCTGATTTTCGCGATGTTCCTGACCAACCCCGCACCGATCTGCGTCCTTGACGAGATTGACGCGCCGCTGGATGACAGCAATGTCGACCGCGTCTGCACGCTGCTGGATGAAATTTCCGCCGCAACAGGCACGCGCTTTGTCGTTATCACCCACCACCGCATGACAATGGCGCGGATGCACCGTCTTTACGGCGTCACGATGAGCGAACAGGGCGTGTCCCAGCTTGTCTCCGTCGATCTGCAGCAACCCAGCCTGCTGGACAGCCTTGCCGCCTAAACCTTTCCTACGGACATTAAAAAATGGCTACCGCAAAAAAATCTCCCCTCGGACGCAGCAGAGTTTACAATCTTGTGCTGGTCATTACCGCCTTATCCTTTATTTTCTGGGGATGCGTCATCGTTTTGTTCCCCTTTATCCCCGCATTGCTCTGGGGTGTCATCCTGTGTCTGACAACATGGCCCGCCTATGAATGGCTGCGTGAAAAACTGAATAACCGCCCGACGCTGTCCGCATCATTAATGACAAGCCTGCTGGCCTTGTGCTTTATCGCGCCGGTGCTGTTTTTAATCAACAGCCTTGCCGACCATTTCGCCGGCGCCAAAGGGCTGGTGATCAAAGTCATTGAAAAAAGCGCGGGTGACCCGCCTGCATGGGTTGCAGATCTGCCCGGTGTCGGCACGCATCTTGCCGGTATGTGGACAGAGCATCTCGGCAGTCAGGATGCGCTTATCCGCGCCATCCAGAAATATGCGGAACCCGTTTCCAACACATTGCTGGGCGCGGGTGCCAATGTCGGACGCGGCGCTTTTGACCTGCTGATCGGTATTCTGATTGCTTATTTCTTTTTCCGCCACGGCGAAGCTGTTGCAACACAGCTGCGCACATTGCTTGACCGTTTTATCGGTGAACGCGCCCAGCGCCTGCTGGATGTCTGCAAAAACACCATGATCGGCGTGGTTTACGGGATGCTTGGCACGGCTTTTGTGCAAGGCACACTGGTCGGTATCGGTTTTGTTATCGCCGGCATTCCCGGCGCCGCCTTCTGGGGCATGCTGGCCTTTTTCGCGTCTTTCCTGCCGATGGGCCCCGCCATTATCTGGCTTCCCGCCGCCATCTGGTTATTTGTTGAAAGCCAGCTTGGCATGGGAATCTTTTTGATTATCTGGGGCGTCATGGTCGGCTCGATCGACAATATCGTCCGCCCTTATTTCATCGGCTTCGGCATTGCCCTGCCTTTCCTGCTGGTGCTGCTGGGGGTTTTCGGCGGCATTGCGGCCTTCGGCTTTATCGGCATGTTTATCGGTCCGACGCTTTTGGCCATCGCCTATTCCCTGATTTCGGAATGGAGCAGCAGCGACACGCCCATCATCAGCGCTGCCGCAAAAACCGCGCCATCAAAGAAAAGCACTGCAAAGAAAAAAGCCTCCACAAAAAAGACAGGGGCAAAAAAGAAAACCGTTAAGAAGAAAACGGCCAAAGCCTAAAGCGGCTCTTTCACACTCCGCTCCCGCGGGAAGTCCAGCGAGACGCAGGTGCCTTCGCCTTCTTTCGACACCAAATGCAGATGCCCGCCATGCAGCTCGACCATTGTTTTGGCCAGCGGCAGACCCAGCCCCGTTCCCTGTCCTTTGGAATGCAGCGGATCATGCGCCTGTCCGAACGGTTCCAAAACAGCTTGAATTTTATTGGCGGGAATGCCGCAACCCTCATCCTCCACCGACAGCCGCATATAACCTTCCGGCGACATAAAGGCGCGTGCGCGCACATGTTTGCCCTTGGGGGTGAATTTGATGGCATTGGAGACAAGATTGATCAGGATCTGGCGCAAAAGCCGCTGATCTGCACGGATCGGCGGTACATCATCCGCGATATCGAAGCTCAACAATACGCCGGTATCAGCCGCACGTTCATTCATAATAATGGCAACGGACTGGAAGACATCACCGATATTGACCTCGCGTTCGATCAGCTCCACCTTACCCGATTCAATTTTCGCCATATCCAGAACATCATTGATAATATCCAGCAAATGCCGCGCACTGAAATGGATATCGCCCATATATTCGGTATATTTGTCGTTATTAATCGCGCCGAAGGTTTCATTCATAATCAGTTCGGAAAAACCGATAATCGCGTTCAGCGGCGTGCGCAGCTCGTGACTCATATTGGCCAGAAAGGCCGATTTGGCACGGTTGGCAATATCAGCCTGATCCTTGGCCTGTTGCAGATTACGGATCATATTCTTGCGCTCGGTAATATCGCGGATGGTGGAGACCATGTAACGCCGCTTCTGGCTCAGCTCAATCAAAACGGTGGAGAGCAGAATATCGGCCAGACGCCCGTCCTTGCGGATCAGCTCGATCTCCCGTGATCCGCTGCGCCCTTTCTGGATAAAAGCCGCATGCAGCTTCCGCGACAGCGGCCTATCCTCCGGCGGTACCAGAATGGTGAAGTCCTTACCAAGCAAATCATCCCGTTCCCAGCCGAATTCATCAATAAAGGCATCATTAACGCGGACGATCTGCCCCTCCTCATCCGTCACGACAATACCGAGACCGCTGGCATCAAACAGCGAGGTCAGCAACAAAATGGCATCATCCCGCTCCTGCTCCAGCTGGGTCTGGTCGCCGGCATCAGGGCGCGCGACAATATTGATATAACGCATTTCCCCTTCGCCGTGCAAAATCGGGCTCAGCAAAAAGGATTGTACGCGCAGCCCGCCCGGGAAATGCGGCAGGGCATTGATGACAACAGGTTTTTTTGTACGAATACAGGTACGGCAGGACTGTTCCAAATGTTCCGCCATTTCCCCGGGGAACAGCTCGGCAAAGTTTTTGCCGACCATTTCTTCCACCGGTCTGCCGAAATACTCCGCCGCCATCGGATTTGCATCGGCAAATACGAGCTGATTGTCATCCTTCAGTTCGACCAGCACACGTGCCAGCGGCGACTGATGAAAGACGTCTTCGTAACGGATTTCCTTATGCGGCATGAACTCCACCGGCTACAGCTTTGAAACATCGTTGTTTTCAGGAATGTTGATACAGTCCCGTTTCACCAAGCATAGGGCAAATACGTTAAGAACAGATTACTATCCTGTTTTTCCGCGGCTTGTGGATAATTTTTTCTTTCCTTTTACGGACGATTTCTATAGCATAATTCCACGAAATAACATAATATAGTACGAATATTACATATTGCACATATTGCACAATATGACATTCTACGGATAGTTATCGAACGGAGAGAGCAAGATGACTGAACATAGACCGTCAGAGGTTATCTATCAGGTATACCCGTCCAGCTTCGCAGATTCAAACGGCGACGGCCTTGGCGACCTGAAAGGCATTCTGGACAAGCTGGATTACATCGACACGCTGGGCGTGGATGCTGTCTGGATCAGCCCCGTTTTTCTGACCCCGAAAGGGCCGGATGGCGACGGCGGCTATGCCATTACCGATTACCGCGAAATTGACCCGAAATACGGTACCGTCGATGATTTCAAAGCGATTTTGGACAAAGCACATGATCTTGGCCTGCGCGTCTATACCGATTTCGTACTGGCCCATACCGCCAATGACCATGACTGGTTCGAAAAAAGCCGCAACCGCGAAGAACCCTATGACGATTATTATGTCTGGGATGACGGCCATAAGGACGAGCACGGCAACCGCCTGCCCCCGAATAACTGGAAATCGGTTTTCGGCGGCCCGGCATGGAACTGGGACGACAAACGCGAACAATGGTATCTGCACCACTTTCTGGCCAGCCAGCCTGCCCTGAATAACAATATCGAAAAAGTGCAGGATGCCGTATTGGATGAAATGCGTTTCTGGCTGGATATGGGCGTTGACGGCTTCCGCCTTGATGCGATGCCCTTTGCCAATCATGATCCCGATCTGCGCAATAATCCGTGGCGTGACGGCCAATGGCCGCGTGATTCCGAACATTGGGAAGAGCAGTATTTCCAGCACAGCATCTGTCAGGATTCCACAGTGCATTTCATCGCCCGCATCCGCGAAATGATGGACAGCTATCCGGATAAGAAGACCACGCTGGGCGAAGCCATTTCCGGCCCTGACGGCGGCGGCGATTCCGTACCTGTCGCGGCATCCTATGTCGATGCCGAAAAAGGTCTGGATATGTGCTATACAAATGCGCTGATGAGCATCTGGGAATATCCCGATGCGGGGCGTGTTGCCGGTATGGTCAAACATCTGGAACACCACTTCCCCGAGGGCGGCAATTGCAACTCCGCCAGCAATCACGACATTCCGCGCTCCGCTTCGCGTATGACGAAGCATATTGCCGATGAAGATAAGGACAAGGCCGTCAAACAGCTGATGGAACTGTTCATCTCGCTGCCCGGCAGTTTCTGCATGTATCAGGGCGAAGAGCTCGGTCTGCCCGCAGCACGTATCCCCGAAGATATCCCGCTGGATAAATTGCAGGATCCCGTCGCCCATACCAAAGGGCTGGAACACAGCCGTGACGGCGCCCGCACCCCCTTCCCGTGGGATAGCGGCAAAAAGAATCTCGGTTTCAGCTCCTCCGACACGCCTTATCTGCCGGCAACGGAGTCACATAAAGCCCGCGCAGTTGATGTGCAGGAAAAAGACCCTGAGTCCATGCTGAATTTCACGCGTGACCGTCTGAAATGGCGCAAGGCGCAACCGGCGCTGCAAAAAGGCACGACCAAAGTAATCGATAAAATTCCGGCCCCGCTGCTTGGCTTTGTCCGCAAGACAAAAGAGCAAAGCATTCTGTGCCTGTTTAACATGAGCAGCGCACAGCAAAGCATCAAACTCTCCGATTATTTCAACGAGAAACAGTGCAAATCCATGAATATCAACAAGGATGAAACTGTGACGCTGGAAGCTTACGGCTCCGCTTTTTACGGCGATAAACCTGTCGCGGTGAATGTAAATACCAAAACCGCCGCAAAGAAAAAGACACCGAAAACGGGGACATAAGCCGCAAAGAAATGTATGATAGGCGGATGACGCTGCGCCGTGTTTTACATTTCTGTTTCGCCTTCTTACTGGCCTTTGCCCTGCCGCAGCCTTGCGCTGCGGAAGAACCTCCGCCTTTGACACATGACCTCCCGCAAAGCATCCTCGACAAAGACAAAACCAATTTTTTTACCTTCGTGCTTGAAAACGATATGTTCGGCAATGGTACGGACAGCAACTATACCAACGGTCTGCGCCTGACCTATTTTAACGTCAATGCCGATTTCCCCGATATTGCGCACCGGATCGCCGCAGTGATCCCGACCTTTGATATCAACCGCACCTCCAGCATTTTTTATTCACTGGGGCAGAATCTTTATACACCCGATAATATCAGCAGTCCGGTTATGATGCCGGGCGACAGACCGTGGGCGGCACATCTTTACGGCTCCATCGGTATGGCGACATTGACACACCGCCATATTGACGAAATCGAAGCCTCGCTCGGCGTTGTCGGTCCCTGGGCGCTGGGCAAACAAGCCCAGAGATTTGTCCACAAACATATCTCCAACAGCCCGACCCCGCGCGGGTGGCACAACCAGATCAAAAACGAACCGGCGCTGATGCTGGGCTGGCAGCGCCGCTGGCCGGCTTTCCTGACGGTCTCCTCCGCCGGATTCCGCTTTTACGCCGCGCCGCATATCGGTTTGACGCTGGGGAATGTCCATACATTTGCCAATACCGGTTTCGGCTTTCGTCTTGCGCCGGAACGTGACCGCTGGCAGGACACACCTGCGCGCGTCCGTCCTGCCATGCCCGGTACGGGCTATTTCGAAATTCCCGAAAAGGGCTGGAGCTGGTTTCTGTTCGGCGGCGTTGATAGCCGCGCCGTTGCCCGCAATATCTTTCTGGACGGCAACAGTTTCCGCAACAGCCCGAATGTCTCCAAAGAATATTTCATTCTCGATAGCAATATCGGCCTGGCCCTGACTTTGCAGCAATTCCGCATCAGCTACACGCTGAATCACCGCACCAGAAGCTATAAAACGCAAAAAGAAAATGATTTATTCGGTGCCGTCAGCCTGAATTACCGTTTTTAGTCTCCTTGTTTTATCCTTTTTTATCATAGCCTTAAACGCCAACCCCTTGACTTTTCCCATATGTTAATGTTATGTAAACAGTTGTGTGTTTATTATAGTTAACTGTCACCTGCGGCACGGCGGCCAAGGGATGACAAATTTGCATAACCGGAGGGTGCTCTCGCATGAAAAACGATGCCAAGTCGCAGCTGGAAGATATTTTACAACCTGACAGTCTCGACAATAAATTACTGCAAATCCGCCTGTTTCAAGTCAATGGTAACAGTATGCTGTTCAGCGGAGGGGTCGTCTGGCATCTCCATATCGATGCACAGGATAAACAACTGAAAGGCACATCCGATTCGGTGGATGAAGCCATGTCCGAAATCACAGCCATTCTGGAAGATAATCAGGATGCGCAGGGAAATGTCAGCCTTTCACTGGAAGTAAGAGGAGAAGATCATGTCGCAGCAGTACGGTGACGCAGCAGCAGCTGCACCGGAGAAGAAAGCAACGGAAAGCTTTCAAACCGCCCAGACGGCAGATGGCGGCGGAAAAAACTTCATCCATGGCGAAATGACCGCGATCGGCAAAGAGGCCGCAGAAGAGCTGCATGCCCGTTTCAAAGCCGAAATTGCGGAAACAGTCGAGAAATCCCTCCCCGACGGCAGTGATGATACGCTGCGGAAAGCCGCGACGGATTATTGTGTCGCCCTTGTCCGCACCCGTCAGAAAATGAACCAGAAAACCCTGAAAGCCGCCTTTGCAGAAGGGCCGGAAGCCTTGCAGACAAAAACCAAATCACTGCTGAGCGAACTTGACGAACTGGCACAGGAGCTGGAAAAACAACTGGAAAGCAAGCGCAACAATCCGGATGCCGATACGTCATGGTTCAATGCGGAAGAGAAAAAGCGTCTCGCAAAACAAAAAGCCGCCGTCGCTGAAGGCAAAGAACAACTCGATGAGCTATTTGAAGGCGGCGAACGCGTTTATTTCAAACTCTCCGATTACAGCTCTTCCCCGCTTTTGCCCTATGTGCGCGAACATGTCGAGGCCAAGGGCTATACGATCAAGGATTACGCCGCCGGCTATGCGGAAGACAACCGCAAGAACACCGTTAAAATCGGTAAAATCCTCAAAGATAATCCGACCCTGCTGAAAACCTATACGGAAGACCCGTACCGCACGGCGGATAATCTGATGGTCGTCTTAACGCGCAGTTATGAAGACCTCGCCCGCGCCTCTTTCGCGCGCGGCTGGCAAAGCTGCCGCAGCGGCAGTTATTCCGCCGTCAGCAATGCGATCAGCGAAATCAATATCGGCGTTGTTGCCGCCTATCTGATTTCGGATAAAGACCCGGATATCAACAACCCGCTGGGACGTGTCAATTTGAAACCCTATGACGGTACGCATCAGCAACCGGAAGGCGCGACCGGCTGGTTCAAAAAGCTGATGGCCAAAAAACAGGAAGAGGCGGAAGATTCAGATAAAGCGGACACGATCTATATGACCTTTAACCCGATCGGGCTGCACCATCCGGGCTTTGTCGATGCGGTCAACCGCTTTGCCGAGGAACATTTCAACCGCGGCAAGGTCGGCAAGTTCAATCTGCGCTCCGGCTGCGAATCCTATCAGGAATTCCAAAGCCGCACACGCCTTCCCGAAGATACTGAGGAGATGCTGCAAGCCGTCGGCGCGCATTACAAGAAAAACAGCGACGGCAGCTTTACCGTCAAGGGTGATTTGTCCCTGCGCGGTCTCGGTCTCAGCCGCCTGCCCGACCTGACAAATGTAAATGTCGAAGGCGGCATTGATATTTCCAACAACAAATTGCTGTCGCTGGAAGGTCTGCCGCAAACGCCGATCAAATTCCTGAACGCCTCGCATAACCTGCTGCTCTGCTTTGCCGGATGCACGCCGGTGATCGAAGGCAGCTTCAACTATCAGGATAACGCCTATCTGCAAACCACGCTGGGCAAACCGCAAGCCGCCAAATACGAATACGGCAATGGCCGCCGCGATCCCGGCCGCCGGGCGACAAGCACGGAATGTATCGGGCCGCTGGAAAAACCGGACAACTTCCCCGGTTTCAAGCGCAGCTGACGGTCACAGGCAACAAATAACGGAAAAACCCGCCCGGAAAACATAAGGCGGGTTTTTTTCTTTTGACCTGAGCGGTTTCGCGCTATAAATAAGTCAGAAATACAAAGGAGATTTTAAAGGATAATGAAAGCCAGAATTTACAAACCGTCCAAATCCGCCATGCAATCCGGCCGCGCCAATATGCAGAACTGGGTTTTGGAATATGAAACGGAAACCGCCCGTCTTCCCGAAGATGTGATCGGCTGGGTCAGCTCGGGCGATACGCTCAATCAGGTGCGGATCAAATTTGAAAGCAAGGCGGCCGCGATCGCCTTTGCCGAGGAAAAAGGATGGGATTACACATTGTCCGAACCCAAGCAACGCGTCGTACGCCCGCGCAGCTATCTCGACAATTTCAAATACCGCCCGCCGGAAGATACGGATAAGAAGACCGGTTAAAAATCTTCGCCCGCCCAAGGGTTTTCGTATATAATTTAGAAAGATGGCCCCGTAGCTCAACCGGATAGAGCACCTGCCTTCTAAGCAGATGGTTGCAGGTTCGAATCCTGCCGGGGTCGCCATTTTTCCCTTCCTCTTTTTTTCATGCTTTCCTGCCGCATTCTTCTCTGCGGTAAAATCGGCTATCCTTTTAAAGATGCGAAATAAATCCGCGAAAAAATATTGACAGCGGCGGGCAAGGAAAGTACTGTGCGAAACGCAAGGGGCAGAAAAGCCTTGCGATCCGCTGAAAAACAGTAATTTTACGGTAAAAGGCGAGCATGACAGGCACACCTGACGACCTGAAAAAACGGATTGCGGACGCAAAGGCAAGAGACGCAAAAAGCCGTCAGGAAAATTCCTCCGGCGGCAACGTCATCCCGGACGGCGCAAGAGCCGGATTACGTGCCGCAACGGATCTGGTCGCAGGGGTCGGGGTTGGTGCGTTCCTCGGTTATCTTCTGGACGCATGGCTCGGGACAAAGCCGCTGTTTATGATTGTGATGTTCTTCTTAGGCTTCATCGCCGGATTTGTGAACATCTATCGCTGGCAGACGGGGCAGGAATACAGTGTCGGCTACAAGCCGGAGAAAAAACCGGACGACACGGAAAAAAACGAAGAAAACGGTACGGATTAAGAGTTTAAACGAAGGAGAAACGGAAGTGGCGGGACCTCTTGAGCAGTTTGTTATCAAACCCATCATTCCCATTGAAATCGGCGGCATTGATCTGTCTTTCACCAATTCATCCCTCTGGATGGGATTGGGCGTTGCGGTTGCAACCGTCCTGACCTCCGGCCTGATCTCGGGAAAAGCGATGGTTCCGGGACGTCTGCAAAATATCCCCGAAATGCTGTATGATTTTGTTTCCGACATTGTGCAAAGCACACTCGGCAAAGAGGGCAACAAATATTTTCCGCTGATTTTCACAGTCTTTATCACGGTGCTGATGGGTAATCTTCTGGGCCTGATCCCGATGTCTTTCACCTATACCAGCCACATTATCGTCACCGGCGCGCTGGCGCTGTTCGTCTTTTTTCTGGCCACAGCCATCGGTTTCTGGCGGCATGGGCTGCATTTCTTCTCGCTGTTCCTGCCCAAGGGACTGCCCTGGGTCATGGCACCGCTGATCGTTGTCATTGAGCTGATTTCCTATCTGTCACGCCCTGTCAGCCTGTCTGTGCGTCTTTTCGCCAATATGCTGGCCGGTCACATGATGCTGAAGGTTTTTGCAGGTTTCAGCGTCTCAATGGGTATTTTCTTCGGTCTTCTGCCGATGGTGCTGAATGTCGCGCTGGTCGGTCTGGAGCTGATGATCGCCTTCATTCAGGCATATGTTTTCGCCATTCTGACCTGCGTCTATCTGAAAGACGCAATTGAATTGCACTAAGCAAAAAACTTTGTTATCTAACTCTCGAACATTCGCAACAAAACGAAAAACTTAAAAGTAAGAAAGGATATAAAAAAATGGAACTTGAAGCAGCAAAAGCAATCGGTGCAGGTATCGCTGTAATCCCGCTTCTGGGTGTTGGTATCGGTCTGGGTATGCTGTTTGCCAGCGTCATCAACGCAATCGGACGCAACCCGTCCGTTGAAGGCGCAGTCAAAGGTACGGGCCTGTTCTACTTCGCCCTGATCGAGGCCATCGCCCTGTTCGCGCTGGTTGTCGCCCTGCTTATTCTGTTCGTTATCTAACAGAATCGGTATAAACAGGACAAGGAACACGGAAGGACTTGGCAGATCAGTGATGAAAAAACGCATACAGTTTGTTCGGTATAACCTGACAGGAATTTGCGCTTTTGCGGCTGCAAGCCTTCCGTTCTCCATGCCGGCTTTTGCCGGCGGCGGAGAATCCGGCGACCATGCCGAAAGCGGTGCCGCCGGTTTCCCTCAGCTTGACAGTTCCACCTATGCCAGTCAGGTCTTCTGGTTGTTTGTCACTTTCGCTGCAACCTATTTCATCATGTCCCGTGTTGCCCTGCCGCGTATCGCACATGTGCTGGAACTGCGCGAAGCGAAAAAACGCAGCGACCTGACCGAAGCCGAACGGGTCAATGACGAAGCCGAAACCGTCTTCGAAGCCTATAAAAATACCATGCGCGAAGCACAGGATGACGCGCGCCAAATTCTCGGACGTGCCGCACAGGACATCGCCGAAATGCAGGCACAGCAATCCGCCGCCTTTCAGGAGGAAATGCAGGAGCGTCTGAAAAAATCCGAAACCGCTATCCGCAAAGCGGTGGATCAGGCCATGGACGGCATCGCCCAGCAGGCAAGTGATCTGACACAGAATGCGGCGGCCAAAATCGCAAAGATGAAAGTCGCCAATACCGACACGGCAGGCAGCGTCAAAGACGCCCTGCGCAAGACCGGAGAGGCCTGATATGGACGCATTACTGCACAGCACGAATTTCTGGGTTATTTTCTCGACCATCGTTTTCCTCTATGTGGCATGGCGCTTTGCACGCGTGCCGCTGCTGAACCTGCTGGACAACCGCTCCGACCGCATCCGTGCGGAGCTGGACGAAGCCGAACGCCTGCGCGTTGAAGCGCAGCAGCTTTTGACCCGCTATGAGCGCCAGCATGAAGAAGCCATGCAGGAAGCCAAGCAAATCGTCAGTGATGCGCGCAAACAGGCGCTGGACATGCAAAACGCTGCCGAAGCGGCCTTGAAGGCCGATATCGCCCGCAAGCACAAACAATTCGAAGAACGCCTCGGACGTATGGAACAGGCCGCGATCGAAGATGTTCGTGACCGTCTGGTGGAAATTTCAATGGCCGCGACGGAAGATCTGCTGAAAAAGACCCTGTCATCCAAACAATCTGCTGCGGCAGGCCTGAATGATGACATGATCACGGGTCTTGAAAAAAATCTGAAAAAGAAATCCGCTTAAACAAAAGCCGTGGCTTTTGTTTCCTGTAGAAAAACCGGCCTCTCGCCGGTTTTTTGTTATTTGGGAGGCTCCAAACCGGAGTCTTTGATGGCATCGGCAACCAGCTGCCATTGATCGCGGCTGGCGGCAACCAGCAGGAATTTATCCTGCGGTGCGTCCACAGGTGAATAGGGCTGACCGTCCAGATAACAGACATAGCCGCCGATTTCTTCGGAAATCAGCGTGCAGCCCGCCTGATCCCATGGCGTGGTCTTATGCCACAGAACACAGTCTCCTTCGCCGCGCAGGAAATGCAGCGTGTCATGCAGGGAACAGCGGATATTGATAATACCGCGTACATAGTCATTCAATTTCTTAAAATGCCACGGCTGTGCGCCGCCGGCAAAAATCACCATATCCGACGCGGCTGTTTTGCCGGCTTGCGATTTACTGGGGAAAGCAAGCTTTTCGCCGCTTTCCTGAAAAGCACCCTGCCCTTTGATCGCGTAAAAACATTCGTTTTTCGGCGCATCATATAAAAAGCCCATTTGCGTTTCACCATTCTGCACCAGAGAAATCAAAATGCCGAAATGTGAGCGGCCGGATTTATAATTATACGTACCGTCAATCGGGTCAATCACCCAGACAGGATTGTCTTCCTTGAATGTTTCCAGAACGCTGCGATCTTTTGCAACCGCTTCTTCACCGACAACCAGCGAACCTGACAGCAATTTCGGCAAAGAGTATGTAAAGGCTTTCTCGGAGGCTTCATCCGCGACGGTCACGAAATCACCCGGCCCTTTTTCTGAAATATCGCCTTCCGCCAGATTGCGAAAACGCGGCATCACTTCATTATCCGCCACACTGCGAATGACCGCCATGACATCTTTAGGATTTGGCAATGCGCTCATCTTCCGTCTCTCCCTTATGCGTATTTGTTCCGTTTTTCGTAACCAGCACACGGCAATCCACATCCGCGAACTGCTTTAAAAAACGGTTCACATTTTTTTCCGACAGCCGTATTTTCAAGCGGCTGATATTTTCCTTATCTTTGCGCTCATAGACATAGCCGTGGCGGTACAGCCAGGCCATCGCCTCACTATCCGTGACCGTATCAATCTTCACGCCGATATGCTGCTCATTGCGTGCCAGAAAATGATCCATGCCGGATAACAGTGCGGGAAACCCCTCTTTCGTGACAGCCGATAAGGCAAAAACTCTCTCGGCACCGCGTATTGACTTCCGCAGCCGTTCTCTGTCTTCCGCCGTCATCAGATCCAGCTTGTTTAACACTTCAAAAACACGCTCATCGGTGTCAATATCGATATCCAGCTCCGCCAGAACGGTTTTCACGCTCTCGCGCTCGCTTTCCGCATTCGGATGCGTCACATCACGCACATACAGGATAATATCGGCGTTTTCCACTTCCTCCAGCGTCGCGCGGAAAGCCGCGACCAGATGCGTCGGCAAATTGGAAATAAATCCGACCGTGTCGGACAGAATGATCTTTTTCCCCGAGGGCAATTCACAGGCGCGCATCGTCGGATCCAGTGTTGCAAACAGCAAATCCTTGGCAAAAACCTCCGCGCCGGTAAAAGCGTTGAACAATGTCGATTTTCCGGCATTGGTATAACCGACCAGCGCCGCAACAGGAAACGGCACGCGTCCGCGGGATGAGCGCTGCAAACGGCGGTTCTTTTTCACCTGTTCCAGCTCGGCTTTCAGCTTGGTCATACGTTCGCCGATCAAACGGCGGTCAATCTCGATCTGGGTTTCCCCCGGTCCGCCTGTGAAGCCGAAGCCGCCGCGCTGTCTTTCAAGGTGCGTCCATGACCGCACAAGACGTGAGCGCTGAAAATCCAGCGCCGCCAGCTCTACCTGCAGCTTTCCTTCTTTCGTGCGGGCGCGGGCACCGAAAATTTCCAAAATCAATCCGGTGCGGTCAATGACTTTCGCATCCAGCTTTCTTTCAAGGTTACGCTGCTGTACGGGTGTCAGGGGATGATCGATGTAAACAAGATAGGCGTCTTCTTCCTCGACCACGGCTTTCAGACGGTCAATCACGCCACCGCCCAGCAATGTTGCCGGCACAATGCGCGATAATGTCACAATGTCGCTATAGACCACATCAAGATGAATGGCCCGGGCAAGGCCGACCGCCTCCGCCAGACATTCTTCCGGATCTGTCAGGGAAACATGCTGTCCCTTCGCCTGTTGCGGCATGACAGGATGAACGACAATGACTTTTTCGGTTTCGATATCCTGTGCGGTCACGACGGTATAAAAGCGCCCTTCTTTTTTCTTATTCTTATTATTGTTTTAGGCTTCGGCGCTGTCTGCACCGTTATCTTTGTCGTCACCGGCATCATTGTAAAGACGCAAGGGCGAAGACGGCATAATCGTGGAAATGGCGTGTTTATAAACCAGCTGCACATGCGCATCGCGCTTCAGCAGAATAGAAAAACTGTCAAACCAGGTCACAACGCCCTGAAGTTTAACACCGTTTACCAGAAAAACCGTAACCTGCGATTTTTCCTTACGTACCGTGTTCAGAAACTTATCTTGTAAATTCTGTTGTTTGTCCGACATTCGAAGCATTCCTTAAATATGTATATCAAACGAATAAAACATGCGTATACCTACACTCAAAGTGCATATACTCATGTACAACGTGATTGTAAGAAAGGCAAGTCAAAATCCTGAAAAAACGTCTTAAAAATATGAGACGACAGGTCTTTGCAGCCCGTAAACCGCAAATGCGGGTAAAAATCTTCCAGCATTTCTTCCGGCGGCGGCTTCGTTTCCACCAGCACCGCCGTCAAGCCGTTAAAATGCGCACATTGCATATCAATATGGCTGTCACCGATAAACCAGACATCCCGCCCCGGCACGATGCCTTGGCTGGATTCCAGCGCTTTTTCGACCGCCGCACGACCGGGTTTGTCTTCCGCCGCATCCCCTGCCCCGACAATACAGGAAAAACAATCCGACAACCCCACCAGCGCAACTTCCGCGCGCAAAGCATCGGCGCGTTTATTGCTTAGCACCGCCAGATAAAGCGGCGTTTCAGCCAAAGCTTTCACCGCCTCGACCGCGCCGTCACAAATACGCGGCCCTTCTCCTTTTAACTCATCAATAAAGCTGTAATAAAGATCGGATGCCTCCTGTGCGCGCTCCTGCCCGAATACGGCAGGAAACAAATCCCGCGCGGACGGGCCAAGACGGCGCAAAGCTTCTTCATCCGTCCATTCGGGATGCCCCAGCTGCGCCAGAGTTTTGTTCATGGACAGCAAGACCCGCCACCAGTTATTGGTGATGGTATCGTCCCAATCAAAGATCAACGCCCTGGGGGGCGTAACAGACGCGGTAAGTTCTGCAGACAAGGGGAAAACTCCTTCGATTTAAAAATAACTGCCGTAAAGTGAGGCGGAGAACATCACTTCCACTTTTTTGATCTGCCGATGCGAGGTCAATAGAATAACGCGGTCGCTCGGATGCAGCACCACATCGGGATGCGCGATGATGACGTCATCTTTCCTCAAAATCGCGCCCAAAATCGTATCTTCCGGTAGTTTCAGCGTTTTCAGCGGCTTGTATAAAAGCGCCGTCGCGGTATCCGGCACCTCAACCTCCATCACCTCGGCAAAACCGTCACGCAGGCTGACAGCCGCTTTAATGCGCCCGTAACGCACATGGCGCAGAATGGAGGAAACGGTAATCGCACGCGGGTTCACAACCGCGTCAATTCCCAGTGAAGACGCCATCGGCGTATAAGTCGCATTCGACAAAAGCGCAATCGTACGCGGATCACCATATTCCGCCGCCAGCAGCGAAACCAGAATATTACTCTCGTCATGATTGGTCACCGACACAATCGCCTCGGTATAGCCGATATTCGCCTCTTCCAAAAGCTCCCGCGATAACGCATCACCTTTCAGCACCAAAACCCCCGGCAGCTTTTCCGATGCGTAACGGGCGCGTTCGGGATGGTTTTCAATCATGCGGATAACCAGTGACGGGTTGCGTTCATGCAATTCCTGCGCAAGCCGTACGCCGATATTACCGCCACCGACAATCAAAATGCGCCGCGCTTCTTTTTCCTCATGCCCGAAAGCGGCCATCGCGCGTGCCATATGGTTTTTCGCCACAACGAAATAAACCTCGTCTTTTGGCTGCAATTGATCCATATGGTCGGGAACGATTTTTTCCTCGCCGCGAATAATCGCCACAATCTTGAACAACAGATCGGGAAACAGCGTATAAATCTGCTTCATCGGCGTGTTCAGCAACGGACAGTCGTCATGGCACAGCACGCTGACCAGTTTCAGCTGCCCTTCGACCAGCGGAATAATGTTAAAACTGCCCGGCGCGTTGATACGCTCCATAATCGCATGCGCCACCGCCTTTTCAGGCGAGATCACCATATCAATCGGCATATGGTCACGGCTGAACAGGTTTGACCATGTCGGTGAAAGATAGCTTTCCTCACGGATACGGGCGATTTTTTTCGGAATATTGAAAATCGTATGCGCCACCTGACAGGCGACCATATTGATTTCGTCAATCGGTGTGGCGGCAATCAACATATCCGCCTCGCGTGCGCCGGCACGTTCCAGCGCATCGGGATGTGAGCCTGAGCCGACAATACCGGAGACATCCAGCGTTTCATTGACCTGCGCAATCAGCTCGGGCGAGCTGTCGATCAAGGTCACATCATGTTTTTCCTCGCCCAGATAGGCGGCCAGCGTCTGGCCGACCTTCCCTGCGCCGCTGACGATAATCTTCATATTCTACCCTCCGGCACGGCTTTCCCGCCCGCCTTCATTTTCGATGTCTTGCGCTTCCAGCGCTTTTAATTTGCGGTGCAGCGCCGATCGTTCCATGCCGACAAAGCCCGCTGTTTTTGAAATATTACCGTCAAAACGCTCGATCTGCGCCAGCAAATATTTACGTTCGAAAATCTCTCGCGCCTCGCGCAGCGGTTTGGTCATCAATTCGATAACCGGATCATTGCCGCCGAAATTACGCGGCATCTGGCGAATTTCCGGCGGCAGCATTTCCGCCGTTACCGTCACGGCTTGGCCGTCTTCCGCGGTCTGCCCGCCATACATAATCACCAGCCATTCCATCACGTTTTTCAACTGGCGCACATTGCCCGGCCAGCCATAGCCCTGCAAAACGGCCATCGCATCTTCGCCCAGTATGATCGGTCCCGCGCCGGAGACTTTTGTTTCATCCGCCGCCTCGCCCACATGAATGAAATGTTCCGCCAATACGGCAATATCCATCCGGCGCTCCAGCAGCGGCGGAATATGCAGCGGCACAACATTCAGACGGTAATAAAGATCTTCACGGAATTCTTTGGCGGAAATTTTTTCTTCCAGATTTTGGCTGGTTGCCGCCAGAAAGCGCACATCGGCCTCCAGCTGCTGCGTTCCTTTCACGCGTGAATAACGCCCGTCCTGCAACACCCGCACCAGCTTGCTTTGCATCTCCGGCGATAATTCGGCAATCTCGTCCAGCAGCAATGTGCCGCCTTCCGCATGCTCAATCATACCGGGCTGCTGTTTCAAAACATCGTCATCCTCCACGCCGAACAGCGCTGTTTCCAGCTCCTCCGGGTCAAGCGCGGCACAGTTAAGGGACATATAGGGTCCGTCCTTGCGCGGTGACAAACGGTGCAGCATACGGGCGATCACATTTTTACCCGTGCCCTGCGCACCGGTAATCAAAATGCGGCTGTCGCTTGCCGCCGCTTTCTGCACCGCCTGACGCAGCTGGACGATTTGCGGCGAGGCCCCGTGCAGATCAGCTGAAGCCTGATAGGCTTTTTCACGCAGGCTGCGGTTCTCCCGCTTCAAACGGCCAACCTCCAACGCGCGCTCGACCGTCATCAAAATGCGGTCAATCTCAAAGGGTTTTTCAAGAAAATCATAAGCGCCGTATTTGATGGCCGAGACAGCGATTTCAATCGTGCTGTGACCGCTCATCATCACAACCGGCAGATCGGGATGGTTTTTCGAGAGTTTCTTCAGAATGCCGACGCCGTCCAGCGCACTGTCTTCCAGCCAGACATCCAGCAATACCAGCGCCGCCGGCTGTTCTTCCAGCGCCGCAAAGGCCGTGACATCATTTTTCGCCGTGCGGCAGCGATAGCCTTCATCTTCCAGCACCCCTTGCAGCAGGTTGCGGATATCGGCCTCGTCATCGACGATCAGAATATCTCTTTCTATGATCTTCGCCGTGCCCATGTCTTTTACGCCTCGTTCTCCTGATATAATGGTAGCCGTATTTCGGCCCGAGCGCCATGTTTTTTCCCGCGCCCTTCCAGCGTAATGCCGCCGTCATGGTCTTCCAGAATTTTCTTCACAATGGCCAGACCAAGACCGCTGCCCTTTTGTTTCGTCGTCACATAAGGCTCCAGCAATTCCTGCTGGGTTTTATCGGGCAGCCCGGTTCCGTTATCTTCAACAATAACAGAGACTTCATTGTTTTTCTTGCTGTATTTTATCTGCACCAGAATTTCGCCCTTTTTACGCCCGGCATCAGCAATCGCATCAACGCCGTTCTGGATCAGATTGGTCAGCACCTGCCCGATCTGCCCGCGGTCGCAATATACCGGCACATTTTTCACACGCGGATATTGCACGTCAAATTTGATTTTTTCACGTCCCTGCTGCTGCAGCACCAGCGCATCTTTGACAATATCGAGAAAGTTTTCCACCTGTTTCACAGGCTCCGGCATCCGCGCAAAGGCCGAAAATGACTTGACCATGCGTCCGATATCCTTCACCTGCCGCCCGATGGTATCAATGCATTCCTCAAATATTTCAGGGTCTTTCTTGATTTGCTTAAGGTAGCGCCTACGCAAACGCTCGGCTGACAGCTGAATCGGCGTCAGCGGATTTTTGATCTCATGCGCAATGCGGCGCGCCACATCAGCCCATGCCGCTTTCCGTTCCGCCGTGACCAGCGCGGAAATATCATCAAAAGTCACAACCATATCGCCGCTTTTATCGGACGGCTCGGTCAGACGAATCAACAAAGTCCGCACCGATGCATCACGCTTTTGCGCAAGATCGATCTGCATCTGTCCTTTTTCGGTTTCACCATTCAGCAACGGTGCCGCTTCCGGCAGAATATCCAGAAAGGACTGTCCGGCAAGCGCCTCGAATTTATAATCCAGCAGCTGTGCGGCACGGGCATTGGCCAGCGTAATGCGCCCCTCCGCATCCAGACCGACCACCCCCGATGACGCGCCCGCCAGCACTGCCTCGGTAAAGCGGCGGCGTTCATCCAGAATACGGTTGGTACTGATCAGCTCGTCACGCTGGCTTTGAATTTGATGCGTCATGCGGTTAAAGGCCCGCGCCAGCACATCCATTTCATCCTCGCGTCCGGTTTCGGAAATACGGACGGACAAATCGCCTTTCCGTACCTTTTCCGCACCGCGGATCAGCGCGGCAATCGGCTGCGTCATCCCCTCCGCCAGAAAGAAACCTGCCCAGATCGCCGCCAAAAGCAGCAGGAAAGACACCGCCATAAACAGCAAAGTCATCGACATCTGCACCTGTGACCGCCGCCCGTCCAATGCCGTATATTCCGCAACAGCCTTTTCAACGGTCTCCATATGTTCCAGCACCTGCCCGTCCACCTGCCGCCCGACAAACAGATAGGTATCGACAAAACCGTTCAGCTTCACCAGCGCCCGCAAGCGGTTATCATCCACAGGATTTTCATCATCCTCCGGATCGGTGATCATAACCACCTCGCCGCTTTTGGCCTTGTCCAGATTATCATCGGAAATAAACAGTGAAGACGGCAAAAATGACAAATGCGAGCGCGCCAGCACCTTGCCCACCGAGGTAAAAACCACCACTTCCGGCAGATTACGGATATAGGACTGTGTCCGTACCATCTGATCCATCGCCCGCTGGTTATCATTCAGCACCAGCGCCTCGCGCGTCATATCATTGGCCATCGCCAGAATATCGGCGCGCATCACCTGCTGGTGCTCGCTAAGATAAGCCTGCGCCACCTGCAAGGATTCATTCACCGCCGTTTTTACACGGTCGTTAAACCATGCCTGTACGCCGAAATAGAAGAAAACAGCGGAAAAAACCGCCATCAAAATCGCCGGGACCGCCGCCAGCAGGCCGAAAATAAAGACAAAACGCGCATGCAGCCTTGCTCCCGCAACACCTGCTTTTCTACGGCTCCACAGCACAACAAGGCGGCGGGCAACAATCGTCCCGAGCAGCAGCAGCAAGACGATATCCAGATTCAGCAGCAGATAGACGATTTCAACATCGCCGCCGCGTTGCGTCACCGTGATATAGGTCGCCATCACCGACGCGATCGCCGCAAGGGCGATCAGCAACGCAAAACGGCGGGAACGCAAAACGGCTTGTCCGCGTTCCAGCAAGGCCGGTAAAAATTGTTCTTTCATATTACCCAACAAATGTCCTAAACTTGGCGGCATCAAAGATTAATATCGGATGTTTATAACATAAAACGGAAACAATACGAAACAGTTTAACGCGTTGTTTCTCATTGGATTTGGAAGCCTATGACGAACCGGAGAGCCTCTGAAACACCCGTCACCGCTGCACTGATTGTTGCGGGCGGAACAGGTGCGCGCTTCGGTAGCGAGATGCCCAAGCAATACTGGCTGCTGGACGCGATGCCCGTACTGTGCCACAGCCTGAAGGCTTTTCTGGAACATGAGAGCATCGACCATATCCTCGTCGTCCACGGCACAGGGCATGAGGCGCTTTATGCCGCCTGTGCAGGCACTTTCGCCGGCCACCCGCAAAAAGACAAGATACTCCCCGCCATACGGGGCGGCGATACACGGCAAAGCTCCGTCTTCTGCGGGCTGGAGGCTCTTGCTGCCCGCAACCCCGCCCGCGTGCTGATCCATGATGCCGCGCGACCGCTGCTTTCCGCCGCAACGATTGATGCCGTCTGCGATGCGCTGGACAGCCACGGCGCTGTTTTGCCCGCGACAGCCGTTGCCGATACGCTGAAACGGGTTTGCACCGCGACCGATACGGTGCTGGAGACAGTTGACCGTACCGCGCTGTGGCAGGCGCAGACACCGCAGGGATTTGATTTCAACACGGTTTACGCCGCGCATTGCAACGCCGCCGGACAAACGGCAACAGACGATATCGCGCTTGTCGAAAACAACGGTATCAACGCCAAAATCGTGCAGGGCCATCCGCATAATTTCAAACTGACCACACAGGAAGACTTTCTGCTGGCCGAAGCATTGCTGCAGCAGCGCCACCCTGCGGAAAACAACGAAATCGCGCAGAAACACTATGGCTGAGTTTCCCGATATCAGAACCGGTTTCGGCTATGACGTCCACCGTTTTACGGCAGGCGACACGATGCGGCTATGCGGCGTGGATATCGATTGCGGCTTTTCCCTTTCCGGCCATTCCGATGCCGATGCCGCACTGCACGCCCTGACAGATGCCTTGCTGGGCACCATTGCCGCAGGCGATATCGGGCAGCATTTCCCGCCATCCGATCCGCAATGGAAAGGCGCGGACAGCGATGTCTTCCTCAACCACGCGCTGAAACTGGTAAAACAAGCAGGCGGGCATCTGAACCATGTCGATGTCACACTGGTTTGCGAAATGCCGAAAATCGGCCCGCATCGCGAAAAAATGCGAAACCGCCTTGCAAAAATTCTGGATTTGCCGGAAAGTAAAGTCAGCGTCAAGGCGACGACAACCGAAAAGCTCGGCTTTACGGGGCGCAAAGAAGGGCTGGCCGCCTATGCGATTGCGACCGTATTCGTGCAAAATTAAAAGGTAATAAAAAGCTTTAAGTATGAGCAAGCATTTCATTGAACTTCCTGGAGATTTATCCCTAAGAGACTGGAAAGTCTTCCTTGCCACATGGGGCGGCAGCGGGCTTGCAAAAAAAGCCCCCGGCACAATGGGTAGCCTTGCATCAATCCCGCTGGGTTTCCTGCTGCAATATTTTTTCGGTATCCCCGGATTGCTGGTCGGGATCGGATTATGTATCTGGATCGGCACCGATGCCGTGCATTACTACATGCACCAGACCGGAAAGGAAGACCCGCCCGAAGTCGTGATTGATGAAACTCTCGGCCTGTGGATCGCCGCCATTCCCGCCGCAACGCATTGGCAGCTCTGGCTGTTGGCTTTCGCCCTCTTCCGCCTTTTCGATATCAAGAAACCCTGGCCCTGCTCCTTTTACGATAAAAAGCGCAAAGGTGCCTGGGCGGTGATGATGGATGATCTCTTCGCAGGTATTTACGCTTTGCTCGGCACCTGTATCGGTGCGCTGATGCTGTTTTAATCACATTCGTTTTGACCAATGTTTCCTCAGACACTTTTACAAAAATCAGAACGGCTTTTGCAAATATGCCGTGAAAACGGCGCAAAGCTGGCCACCGCCGAATCCTGCACAGGCGGTCTGATCGGCGGCATCCTGACGGAAATCGCCGGATCCTCCGATGTGTTCGAGCGCGGGCATATCGTCTATTCCAACCATGCCAAGACCGTCTTGCTGGGCGTTCAAAGCGACACGTTAAAACAACATGGCGCGGTCAGCAGCGAAACGGCGGCGGAAATGGCGGCAGGCGCTTTGCTGCATCACCCGCGCGAAACGGCGAACAGCCGCTATCTCGCCATTGCCGTGACAGGCGTGGCGGGGCCGGGTGGCGGTTCTGCGGAGAAGCCTGTCGGCACGGTCTGGTTCGGACTCGCTGTATTGGAACCTGGCAACAAGACGCCGCACATCACAACGGAGAAACATATTTTTGATGGCGACCGCCGCGCCGTGCGTCTGGCAACAGTCAATAAAGCACTTGATCTGCTATCAGATAACTTTATTGACATCGGATAGCGCCGCACAAAATACCGGCCGCACCAAAACGCCCATCTTGCTTTAACCCGCTACGCCCAGAATTTGATCCATCGAGATCAGCACGCCCAGCAAAATGGCAAGAAACAAGAGGAATCCTCCCAGCCCGACAGCCAAAGCCCTGCCCCAATGCTGCACCCCGTGCCCTGCCGCCAGCAAATCCTCTTTTTTCATACCATTGCTATGCATAATCGACAGCACCACCGCCAAATTCACGGCAGGGATAACCGAACTGGGAAAGTCCTCCGGCAGGAAATAAATCACAACCGCCAGAACAAAGGTATAAAGCAGACTGCCCGCAACAATCTTCTGCGCCATATTCCGGCGTTCCAGCGCGTTGAAATTATGCCGCAGATAAAACATCGCCGCCAGCGGCCCGCATAAAAACGTTCCGACCCCCACCTGCGTTGTGGAATACAGCTTCACCGGTGCGGTGGGCGGTAAATCCTGCGGTGCCTGCCCCGACGACTCCTCCAAAAGCGCCTGCATCGTCGGGTCGCGGCTTTTTTCCATACCCATTATCAGACTTACCCGACGATATCGAAGGAAACGCCCTGCGCCAACGGCAGATCGGCAGAGAAATTCACCGTATTGGTGCTGCGGCGCATATAGGCCTTCCAGCTGTCGGAACCGCTTTCGCGTCCGCCGCCGGTTTCCTTTTCACCGCCGAACGCACCGCCGATTTCCGCACCGCTGGTGCCCAGATTGACATTGGCAATGCCGCAATCGCTACCCCATGCGCCGGTAAACTGCTCGGCTTCACGCACATCATTGGTGAACACGCAGGATGACAGGCCTTGCGGTACGGCATTCTGCATCTCGATGGCCGTATCGAAATCCTCGTAAGGCACGACATAAAGGATCGGCGCAAAGGTTTCGTGATGCATCAGCTCCGTCTGTTCCTCCATCTCGACCACGGCAGGCGTCACGTAATAAGCTTCCGGATATTGCTCCGCCAACACGCGTTCGCCGCCAAAGACTTTCGCGCCCGCTTTACGCGCCTTCTCCAGCGATTCCTGCATTGCGTCAAAAGACTGTTTATCAATCAAGGGGCCCATCAGCGTGTCAGCTTCCAGCGGGCTGCCGATGCTGACGGTTTCATAGGCTTTTTTGACGCGGGAAATAAAGCCTTCCAGCACATCTTTATGCGCAATCAAGCGGCGCTGTGTTGTGCAGCGCTGTCCGGCAGTGCCGACCGCTCCAAAGACCGTTGCGCCCAGCGCCAGATCAAGATTGGCACTCGGCGTCAAAATCATCGCATTATTGCCGCCAAGTTCCAGAATGCTGCGCCCGAAACGCGCTGCAACGCGCGGCGCAACTTCGCGCCCCATACGGGTCGAGCCTGTGGCGCTGATCAGCGGCAGACGTTTATCATCCACCAGCAGCTCGCCCAGCTCACGCCCGCCGATAACGACAGACAGCAGACCTTCAGGCACATCATCACCATATTGCTTCACGGCCTTGGCAAATAATGCTTCACAGGCCAGCGCCGTCAGCGGTGTTTTCTCCGACGGTTTCCAGACAACCGGATCACCGCAGACAAAACCCAGCGCCGCATTCCAGCACCAGACAGCAACGGGAAAGTTAAAGGCGCTGATCACGCCGATTGCCCCCAGCGGATGCCAGTTTTCCTGCATCTTGTGGCCGGGGCGTTCCGAGGCAATTGTCAAGCCGTAAAGCTGGCGCGACAAGCCGACGGAAAAATCGCAAATATCGATCATTTCCTGCACTTCCCCCAGACCTTCGGAGAGAATTTTGCCGCATTCCAGCGTGACAAGGCGGCCCAGCGGCTCTTTATAAGCGCGCAGAATATCGCCGTAAATACGGACCAGCTCACCGCGTTTCGGCGCGGGAATTTTGCGCCATGCCTGAAATGCCTGATGCGCCGCCGCGATTTTGCCTTCGGCTTCCGCAACGCTGTCTTCATGCACCGCGCCGATTTCGCTGCCGTCAATCGGAGAGTAAACTTTCAGTGTGCCGCCCGTGTAACGCGCCGCATCCACACCGAAACGTTCCATCAGCTCTGCCGTATCTTTCTGCATGTCCTGTTCTCCCTGTTTGATTGCGATTGCTGCGTCTGCCATAGCTTTTTCCTTTCTCTCTTTTGTTCAGGCCGCCCAGTCGAGAATAACTTTCCCTGACTTGCCCGAGCCCATAATTTCAAAACCTTTTTCAAATTCGTTGATACCGAAATGATGCGTGATGATCGGCGTCAAATCAAGCCCGCTTTGCAGCATGGTGGTCATCTTATACCATGTCTCATACATTTCACGCCCGTAAATACCTTTAATAAACAAACCCTTGAAGACAATTTTCGTCCAGTCGACCGCCATTTCCTTGGGCGGAATACCCAGCACGGCGATACGTCCGCCATGATTCATCACATCAATCATCTGGTTAAAAGCCGCTTCATTGCCCGACATTTCCAGCCCGACATCAAAACCTTCCGTCATGCCCAGTTCTTTCATCACCGCGCCCAGATCTTCTTTAGCGACATTCACCGCACGGCTGACGCCCAGTTTTTTCGCCAGATCAAGACGGTAATCATTCACATCGGTAATCACGACATGACGCGCCCCGACATGACGCGCAACCGCTGCCGCCATCACGCCGATCGGCCCTGCGCCCGTAATCAGCACATCTTCGCCGACCAGATCAAAAGACAGCGCCGTATGCACGGCATTCCCCAGCGGATCAAAAATCGCCGCCATATCATCGGGAATATTATCGGGAATAGGGAAGACGTTTTCCGCCGGAATAACCAGATATTCGGCAAAGGCGCCGGGACGGTTGACACCGACCCCGACGGTATTGCGGCACAGATGCCGTTTTCCGGCGCGGCAGTTGCGGCAATGACCGCAGGTCAGATGGCCCTCGCCCGAAACGCGCATACCTTTTTCAAAGCCGCGCACGCCTGATCCGAAATCGGCGATTTCCCCGACATATTCATGCCCGACAACCATCGGCACGGGAATGGTTTTCGCCGCCCAGTCATCCCATTGATAAATGTGAATATCCGTACCGCAAATTGCGGTTTTGCGGATTTTGATCAAGACGTCATTGACACCGCATTCCGGCAGCGGGGAATCCTCCACCATCCAAAGTCCGGTTTTTGCCTCTTTTTTGACCAATGCTTTCATGTTTCAAGACACTCCTAAATCATGCCCATTTCTTTACCGACTTTTTCAAAGGCGGCAATGGCTTTATCCAGATGTTCGCGCCCATGCGCCGCCGACATCTGCGTGCGGATACGGGCTTTGCCCTGCGGCACAACGGGATAGGAAAAGGCGATCACATACAGCCCTTCCTTCAGCAGTTTATCCGCCATTTCCGAAGCGATTTTCGCATCGCCGATCATCACGGGGATAATTGCATGTTCCCCCGGTACCAGCTCAAAGCCCAGCGCCGTCATTTTCTCGCGGAAATATTCCGCATTGCCGCGCAGCTTTGCCAACAGCTCCGTTCCTTCCGTCACCATTTCCAGCGCCTTGATTGCCGCTGCGACAATCGGCGGTGCCATGGTGTTGGAAAACAGATAAGGGCGCGAGCGCTGGCGCAGCCAGTCGATAATTTCTTTCTTGCCGGAGGTAAAGCCGCCCGAGGCACCGCCCAGCGCCTTGCCGAAAGTGCCTGTCATGATATCGATACGATCCTGCACACCCCAATGTTCCGGTGTGCCGCGCCCGCCCGGCCCGACAAAGCCGATGGCGTGAGAGTCATCGACCATCACCATCGCATCATATTTATCCGCCAGATCGCAAATGGCGGGCAAATTCGCGATAATACCATCCATCGAAAAAACACCATCTGTGGCAATCAGACGAAAACGGCAATCCTTGGCCTCTTTCAGCTTTTCCTCCAGATCAGCCATGTCATTATTGGCATAACGCAACCGCTTGGCCTTGCACAGCCGCACACCGTCGATAATGCTGGCATGGTTCAGCGCATCACTGATGATCGCATCTTCTTCCGTCAGAATGGTTTCAAACAGCCCCGTATTGGCATCAAAGCAGGAGGAATAAAGGATCGTGTCTTCCGTCCCTAGAAAGCCGCTGACCGTATCTTCCAGTTTTTTGTGCAAATCCTGCGTACCGCAGATAAAGCGCACCGAGGCCATACCCAGACCATGCGTATCCAGTGCCTTTTTCGCGGCATCAATCAGTTCCGCATTATCCGCCAGCCCCAGATAGTTATTGGCGCAAAGATTAATCACATGTCTATTGTCATTGGTGATTTCCGCATCCTGCGGCGAGGTGATGATACGCTCTTTTTTATACAGCCCGCTATCATGCAAGGCGCGGGTTTCATCCGAAAGATGTGTCAGCAGATTATGCGGCATAAACTCTCTCCTGTCCTATGGCGGCATCCAAAAAGATGCCCTATTCTACACAAAATCACCGTAATCTACAGGAAAATCATATTGACAAAAACATATTACATAACTATAGTATTCCCTGCCCTGCGATGCGGTTTTGCCGCAGCAAAAAAGACAGAAAGCATCTAAGACATGGCCAGCAAAGACCAGATCAATACATTGATGAGCGCCGTTAAAAACGGCGACCTTGCGACGGTACGCCATTTGATCGAGGAAGAAAGCGTCCCTGTCGATGTTCTGGACGGAACGGAAACCGCCCTCGCCCGCGCCGCTATTGCCGGTCAATGCAGCATCGCCGATTATCTGATTTCCAAAGGTGCCAATATCGACACCCGCAACAGCAAAGGCAATACGCCGCTGATCCATGCCGCCTATCATGGACACATGAAAATGACAAAACTGCTGCTGCGCCGCGGCGCAGATGCCCTCGTTATCGGTAGTGACGGTACAAATCCGAAAGGAATTAGCAGCTGGGCCAATAGCGGCAATAATCCTGACATTTCCAAATTGATTAAACAGTTTCGACAAATAGGCATAGCAGCTTTAAATGACGATGCCCCAGCCGTTGAAGAAAGTGATATTTGGCGTAAAACCGGCGATGCCGAGGTCGAACATGTCTATTACCGTCAGGACGGCGGCCTCCGCATCACCGATATCTTCAATTTCGCCGACCGCGAACACAGCCGCCACACGCAGGATATCCGCACCGGTGCCTTAACCACAATCATCCGCAACTTCTCCGAACTCGAAGGCACACAATCGCTAAGGCAGGCTTATAATACCCTTGTCACCGAAGGCGGCACGCCCGGCCAAGCCCATATGCATTACCGCCGCGTCCTCCGCCGCCGTAATCCCTCTATATAGCGCACAGGCGGGATTTATGATGGCTTTTTACCCTCATCACTGTTAGGCTTCATAACCATGAGCGACAATAATAAAAACTCTTTTTTCGACAGTTTCCTTTTCGGAAAGCTATCCTCGAATTACAACCCCCTCGGTGACCGGATGGGGCAGGAATGGCGCGAACGGATGGGGATGGATAATAAAACCCGCTTCGAGGTTGATCCGTCCAAAGCCGATGGGCTGGGTGAAAAGCTCTGGGATAAGGGCATGGTCGGTATCGCCTTTATTCTCCTCTTCCCGTTTATTCTGCTGTTTCGCTTTTTTGCCGGACCGTTCCGCAAGGATTTACGCTGGCCGCGTCTGACCCGTCTGTCATTCATCCTCGCCATTGGCGGTTTATATTGCCTGAATATCAGCCCCTCTTTTCACAGGCTGGAGAAAAAAATCGGCAAACTCATGACCCTGCCGCTGGAAATGAGTTACCTCTTTTTCCTCGTTGCCGGCGCACTTGCCATCCCCGCCTATCTTGTCCTGCTCTTTTTCCGCAGCAAACCGAACAGCTGACACAGACTGTGCTTTCGCCTTTTGCTTCCAGTATTTTTTCGCTAAGCTGACAGAGTTGAAAAACTTGCACCTTCTCTCTGATCGGAACAGCCATGATGCGCGACAATAAAAACCAAAATCTCTGGGACAGGCTGACGGGACTGCTGGCGCGCGAGAATTTAAGTGCTGCCGATCTGCGGCAGGATGACAATCTTAATCTCAGCATCGCCGCCCTTCTTGTCCATATTGCCGCTGCGGATGAAGAATATGATGAAAACGAGCAGCGCACCATCCGCGCCATCCTGCTGAACGAGCTGGATATCCCCTATGAAATGATCACCCGCATGATGGACGAGGCAAAAAAACAGACCGATGATGCCATCGATTTTTACGGTTTTATCCGCGTTATCAACCGCAATTTCGATCAGGAAGGACGGCTGGATGTCGTGCGCATGCTATGGCGCGTTGTCTTTGCCGACGGCAATATCAAACATAAGGAAGACCAGCTGATGCGCAAAATCTGTCATTTGCTGGGCGTTGTCTGGCATGACAGCGTGATTTTAAAGGAAGAAGTCTATGATATGCGCATGTGGGACCAGATCGTCGCTTTCTTCCACAATGAAGATATCGCCTATTCCGATTTTTCGCAGGAGCAGAATCTGCATATTTCCGCCGCCGCATTATTTATCCATGCCGCGCTGGCCGATAAGGAATTCCATGAAACCGAATTCGAGCGCATCAAGGAAATGATCCAAAACCGCTTTGGCTATAGCGAAGAGCTGATCGAACATCTCATCACCCATGCCGACCGCACCCGCAACGAAATCCTTGATATTGATGAATTTATCGATATTATCCGCGCCAGGTTCAGCGCAGAGGAACTGCGCGGATTTTTCGCCATGATCTGGGAGGTGATTATCGCCGACGGCAAAATCCACCCCTTCGAACAGAAACTGGCCAATCTGCTTGCGCCGCGTTTCAATATCGGCCCGATGGAACATGCGGAGATCAAAAACGAGGTTCTCGGCAAAGCATCGCGCCATAAAAGCGGTATTCAAAAACTGCTGGAAGAAAGCGGCACAAACTAAACGACTAGATCGAACAGCATTCCCCATGGGTTAGGCGCAAGGAGCGATGTGTATGAATAATACATGAGCGACGAAGCAACGCAGCCCATA
This sequence comes from Pseudomonadota bacterium, assembly GCA_013285465.1. NCBI lineage: Bacteria > Pseudomonadati > Pseudomonadota > Pseudomonadota bacterium. The sequence continues at coordinate 982,939 of CP053449.1, read as the reverse complement.
GGGAATGATGGATGATATAAAACAATCATTAACTCTCCTGTGCTAAACTATTAAATGTATAAATGTCGCTGATAAAATAAAGAATGTTGAAGGGAGACAGGCTCATGTGGCAGGAACTCAACACACTGGTACACAATCATGACCTGCGTTATGCGGATTTTTACGTGCAGGATACCGTGAATGTCGCGGTTGCCACGCTTTTGGTACATACGGCCTTTGCCGATAAAAGCTTCCATCAGGATGAAGTCGATATGATTCGCACATTGCTGAAAGACCGTTTCGGCTATAATGATGCCATTATCGATGATCTGATTATCAGCGCCGGCGTGACCGGTGATGAATATGTCGATATTCACGAATTCATTGATACGATCAAAAACAACTTCAATGATCAGGAAATACGGGAATTTTTTAAAACCATCTGGCATATCATCATGGCGGATGGTAAAATTGACCCGTTGGAACAACGGATCGCGAATATTCTCGCGGCACGGTTCAATATCGGCCCGATGGAACATGAAGAGATCAAACGTGAAGTCTTGATGAGCAGCGGATCGTCCTTTAAAACCACCGTGCAGAAAATAATCGACGACTCTTAAAAACACGGAGGGAATTTTCACCCCTCACCTAAGGTATAGCCATGCTATGGAATGATTTAACGGCGCTGATTAACAATCCGGAGCTTTGCTACGCTGATTTTGCCATGGGTGCCAATCTGGAAATGACCGTCGCCGCCCTGCTGGTTTATGCCGCCTTTGCCGATTATAAAATGGATGAGAGAGAAATCGGGGTTATCCGCGACCTGACCCGCCGCCGTTTCGGCTTTGACGATTTTGTGCTGGAAAACCTCATCATCAATGCGCAGCTGACCGAAGGGCACGAGCTGCAAATGGAAAAATTCATCAAAACACTGAAAAAAAACCTGCGCCCGCCCGAAACCCTGCAATTCTACGAGGATTTATGGCGTATTCTGGTTGCCGACGGCAAAATTCACCCTTATGAACAGGGGCTTGCGGATTTCGCAGCGCGCCATTTCAATATTGACGAGGCCGCGCAGGAACGCATCAAACAAAGCATTATTCAGGAAGTCTGGTTTAAAAATAAACCTGCCTCTTAAACATCATCAAAAAAAGAAGAAAAATCAGCGCGGACGGTTGCCGCCCTTGTTGCGCTTTGTCCGCGCTTGCGCCTGTTGCACACCCGCATCAGCCGGTGCGTTTCCCGCAACACGCGGCTGCCCTTGCAGAGCGGCGAGATAAGCCGGAGCCGGCGTCTGTTTTTTCGCAAGCGATAAAGGCGTATCACCGTTTTTGTCTTTTTGCAGCGGTTTTCCGCCATATTCCATCAATTTTTCCACCAGCCAGTCATCCCCGCGCAGCACGGCATAATGCAGCGGCGTTTTGCCGGTATCTTTTTCAGGGAAATTCGGGCTTGCACCGGCTTCCAGCAGCTTTTCAACGATCCCTTCCATTTTCTGGCGATCAAGGTCCATCGCGTAAAGCAGCGGCGTTTTGCCGTGATTATCGTAAACATTGGTCACAGCATCAAATGTCAGCAGCACGTCAACGCAACCGCTGATATCCGCCACATTATCCTTGCGCAGCAGGATCGAAAGCGGCGTCGCATTGTCTTTTTTATCAAGAATATTCGGATCAGCCCCCGTAAACAGCAGCACGCGCAGCACATCCGTTGTATTGACGTTTTTCCAGCGCCAGGGATCACAGGCAAAATGCAGCGGCAGATATCCCTCGCCCGCGCTCGGCATCGCATTCATATCCGCGCCCTTTTCCGCCAACAGCGAAACATATTTCATCTCGCCGCGCGAAATACCGTTTTGCAGCGGCGTTAAACCGTCATCATTATAGACGTTAAAATCGATGCCGTATTTCAACAGCACCGGTGCCAGCTCTTCCGAGCCGAATTCCAGAATTTGATGCATCAACGGCTCTTTTGTCATGCCAAAAGCTTCCGGATGGTTCAAATTCGCCTGCACAGCCTTATGCTGCAGCAATTCCTCGACAACTTCGACATAGCCGCGGCTCATCGCCAGCATCACCGGCGTCATCTGTCCCTTGCCGGTCCACAGCGGGTCTGCGCCCCATGACAGCAGCTCACGCACAATTTCGGGCTTGTTTTGCTCAACAGCTTTGTAAAGCGCCGTTTCACCGCGCTGGTCGGTTTTGCTTAAATCAACGCCGTATTTCCGCAGTTTTGCCAGCATTTCATGCGCATCGCGCGAGATAATGCGGTCAATCACCGTCGTGCCATAGGTATCATCGGCAGGTAAAAAAGGATCAGCATTGTTTTTGAGGAGTGTTTCGAACATTTCAAGATTATTTTTAGAGACGGCGGTATGCAGCGCTGTCTGGCGGCTTAAGCCATAGGCATTAATATCCTGCCCGTCGCGCAGATACTGGACAACCTCGTCAATCCGCCCCAGACGGACGGCGCGGAAAAACCCGCTTTGTTCAAGCCCTTGCTCAAGATTCTTTTCATCGACAAAGCTGTTGAACGTGTCTTTCAGAGAGTCGAATAAGTTCTTCTTTTTCTTGGGTTCTTTTTCTGACATGGCAATTTGGCGCCTAATAAGTTATCATAATCTTGAAAAAATGCGTGACGATTTTGTAACACTAATTCCCCTTGAAGACAAGCCTTATTTTTTTCAATAATACTTGACACACGATTATCATAATTCTTGACTCGTGCAGGCGAAACCGCTAGTCTGGCAAGGAAATTAACACCCCACTCACAATTTGAAGAGAGATAAAAACACATGTTCGGAAATTATTCCTTTACCCAACTCGCTGCCGTTGCTGTGACCGCCGTTGCGTTCAGCATGATTGCATCAACCGTTGTCGGCCTCGGCCTTGCCGCCGTTCTGCCCGCAACCGCCGCATCCGCATCCGTGATCGGATTTACATCCACGGTTGCCAGCGTTATGGGCTTTATCGCAGGTTTCCCCATGGGCATGAAAATCCATGACAAAATTTCCGACACTTATTACGGTATCAAGCGCCGCCGCGAAAACCCGGCGATCCGCCGCGTAAAGCGCACCGCCGCTCCGGCAAAATCCTTTGATCAACAGAAAAAGCCCAAAAACGGCCTGATGAACAAGCTGTCCAATGCTTTCCGCGGTAGCAAAGCCAAGAAAACGGACGAAAACGTTATCAAAATCATCAATCCTGACCGCAAAAATGACGGCGCCTCGAAAGGCCCCGGCGCCGCATAAGACTTAGAAACAGTTCAAAGAAAAAGCACGGAAATCTCTTTCCATGCTTTTGTTATTCCGTTCTGAAGCCTGATAAGCCCGTATTTAAGCGATCAACGCCAGCTTGGTTTCGATCCGCTCCAGCTTGCGCACCAGACGCGTGCGTTTGATCAGATCATCATGCTCTTCCTCATCCACCATTTTCAGATGTTCGGAGGTTTTCTCGCGCTCTGCCTCAAGCGCCGCACGGTCCAGATCGGACAGCGCCGCCGCATCTTCGGCCAGAATGGTGCAGACATTGTCATTCACATCGGCAAAACCGCCGGATACAAAGACTTTTTCTTCCGTACCGTCTGCGCGCAGGATCACGGCAATACCGTCTCTGAGTGAAGAGAGCAGCGGTGCGTGATTGGGCAGAACACCGAAATCACCGTCATCGCCCGGCACCGTTACCATCTTGATATCTTCGGACATCAGGATGCGTTCCGGTGAAACCAGTGCGAATTTAAAGGTGTTTTCCGTCGTCATAGTGGCTGATGACATGATGCGCCTTCTTTCCCGTTAAAGTTATTTATGCTGCCTCTTGTGCCATTTTCTTGGCTTTTTCGACAACTTCCTCGATCGTGCCAACCATGTAGAAGGCAGATTCCGGCAGGTGATCATAATCACCGTTAACGATGCCTTTAAAGCCGCGGATCGTGTCCTCAACCTGTACGAAGACGCCCGGCGTACCCGTAAAGACCTCGGCAACGTGGAAAGGCTGTGACAGGAAGCGCTGGATTTTCCGTGCGCGTGCAACGGTCAGCTTATCTTCCTCGGACAGCTCGTCCATACCCAGAATGGCGATAATATCCTGAAGTGCTTTGTAATCCTGCAGGGTTTTCTGAACCTGACGCGCAACCGCGTAATGTTCTTCACCCACAACGCGCGGATCCAGAATACGGCTGGTGGAGTCAAGCGGGTCAACCGCCGGATAAATACCCAGCTCCGCAATCTGGCGCGACAGAACCGTTGTTGCATCCAAATGCGCAAAGGATGTTGCCGGTGCAGGGTCAGTCAAGTCATCGGCGGGAACGTAAACGGCCTGAACCGATGTAATCGAGCCTTTATTGGTCGATGTAATACGTTCCTGCAATGCCCCCATATCCGTCGCCAGCGTCGGCTGGTAACCCACAGCGGAAGGAATACGACCCAACAGCGCCGAAACCTCGGCACCCGCCTGCGTAAAGCGGAAGATGTTATCAATAAAGAACAACACGTCCTGACCTTCTTCATCACGGAAATATTCCGCCTGTGTCAGACCCGTCAGGGCAACACGCGCACGCGCACCCGGCGGCTCGTTCATCTGACCGTAAACCAGCGCGGCTTTCGAGCCTTCTTTACCCGGTTTGATAACGCCGGATTCAATCATCTCGTGATACAGATCGTTTCCTTCACGTGTCCGCTCACCCACACCTGCGAAAACAGACACACCACCGTGTTCTTTCGCGATATTGTTGATCAGCTCCATAATCGTCACGGTTTTACCGACACCGGCACCACCGAACAGGCCGATTTTACCACCTTTTGAATAGGGCGCGAGCAGATCGACGACCTTAATCCCCGTGACCAGCATTTCGGTTTCGGTGGACTGATCGACAAAGCTCGGTGCAGGGCGGTGGATCGGATAGGTCTGTTTGGACTTCACCGGGCCCAGCTCGTCAACAGGGTTACCGATAACATCCATAATGCGGCCCAGCGTTGCCGGTCCGACCGGCACGGAAATCGGCGCGCCCGTATCAACAACATCCTTGCCGCGGACCAGACCGTCGGTCGTGTCCATGGCAATCGTACGAACCGTGCTTTCACCCAGATGCTGGGCAACTTCCAGCACCAGTGTGCGGCCATCCATATCAATATGCAGCGCGTTCAAAATCGCGGGAAGATTGCCTGTGAATTTCACATCAACAACAGCACCCAGAACCTGCGTCACCTTACCGGCGCCCGCGGCTTTAATCGGTGTTACTTTGCTGCTGCCTTTTTTGGCCGCCGTTTTCTTGGCGGGCGCTGCTTTCTTTGCAGGCTTCTTCTTCGTGGTTTTGCTTGTGGTGGCTTTGGCCATGTCTTTTTCTCCTTGCAGTCAAAAAATGTTGTTTATTCCGTTAAACCGCTTCGGCTCCGGAAATGATCTCAATCAACTCTTTCGTAATATAAGCCTGACGCGCCCGGTTATAATTCAGCGTCAGTTCGGCAATACGGTCGCCGGCATTGCGTGTCGCGTTATCCATTGCCGTCATACGTGCGGCCTGCTCGCCCGCGGCGCTGTCCAGCATGGAACGGAAAATCTGCACACTGATATTTTGCGGCAACAGATTTTGCAGAATGCCGTCCTCGGAAGGCTCGAATTCATAAATCGGTTTCGCCCCGCCGCTCTCTGCCGGTGTTTCCGCGCCCGCGCCTTTCCCTTCTTCTGCGGCAAAGGGAATGAGCTGCTGCGCGGTCGGGATTTGTGCAATCACCGATTTAAAGACATTGTAGAAAACATGGCAAATATCAAATTCACCCGCCTCAAAACGGAGTAACACATCTTCACCGATCCGGTGCGCATCGGAAAAGGACAGGCCTTTTTTACCCGGACCTTCAAAAAATCCGAGGATGCGTTTGCCGAATTCGCGCTTCAGCGCATCACGCCCTTTGCGGCCGACACAGATGAATTTGACCTCTTTGCCTTGCGCCAGCAGTTCTTTCGCCTTTTTGCGTACTTCACGCGTAATAAAGGCGTTAAAACCGCCGCATAAGCCGCGATCCGAGGTAATCACGACCAGCAGATGCGTCTGGTCGCTTCCCGTGCCGCGCAACAATGCGGGGGTGGTGTCATTGATTGTGATATTTGAAACCAGACGTTCCAGCATATCACCCATATGGCGGGCATAAGGCTGGCTAGCCTCGGCCTGCGACTGGGCGCGCTTCAACTTACTGGCCGCGACCATTTTCATGGCCGAGGTGATTTTCCGTGTTGATTTCACGCTCGAGATACGGTCCCGAAGGTCCTTCAAACTTGGCATGGCTTGTCAAATCCCCGTTTTCTTAAAGTTAGGCCGCCTTTGCGTAACGCTTCGTGAATTTCTCCATGAAATCCGTCAGGAAGTCTTTCAGCTTGGCTTCGGTATCGTCCGAGATTTTCTCTTCCTTGCGGATCGCCGACAGAATGGCCTTACCTTTGCTGCGGATTTCCGCCAGATACTCTTCCTCGAAAACCGTAATCAGCGAAATCTCGACTTTATCAAGATAGCCTTTCACACCGGCATAAATCGAGACAACCTGTTCTTCAACCGGCATCGGGCTGTACTGTCCCTGTTTCAGCAGCTCGGTCAGGCGCGCACCGCGTGCCAGCAAGCGCTGCGTAGACGCATCCAGATCGGAGGCGAACTGTGCGAAGGCTTCCATTTCACGGAACTGCGCCAGCTCCAGCTTAATTGTACCGGCAACCTGTTTCATGGCTTTGATCTGTGCGGCGGAACCGACACGGGAAACCGACAGACCGACGTTAATGGCCGGGCGGACACCTTTATAGAACAGGCTTGTTTCCAGGAAGATCTGACCATCCGTGATCGAAATCACATTCGTCGGAATATATGCGGAAACGTCACCGGCCTGTGTTTCAATGATCGGCAGTGCCGTCAGCGAGCCCGCGCCGTTTTCATCGCTCAGTTTCGCAGCGCGTTCCAGCAGACGGGAGTGCAGATAGAAAACGTCACCCGGATAAGCTTCACGTCCCGGCGGACGACGCAGCAACAGCGACATCTGGCGGTAAGCAACAGCCTGTTTGGACAGATCATCATAAACGATCAGTGCGTGCATACCGTTATCGCGGAAATATTCCCCGATCGTGCAGCCCGTATAAGGCGCAAGGAACTGCAACGGTGCAGGCTCGGACGCGGTGGCAGCGACAACAACGGAATATTCCATCGCGCCGTTTTCTTCCAGCGTTTTCACCAGCTGTGCAACAGTCGAGCGTTTTTGACCGATGGCCACATAAACGCAATAGAGTTTTTTACTTTCATCATCGGTGGCATTGACTGTTTTCTGGTTCAGGATCGCATCAATGGCAACCGCGGTTTTACCTGTCTGACGGTCACCGATAATCAGCTCACGCTGACCGCGGCCGACGGGAACCAGAGAATCGAGCGCTTTCAAACCGGTCTGCATCGGCTCATGAACCGATTTCCGCGGGATAATACCCGGTGCTTTGCTTTCCACCAGCGCCGTTTTCTTTGATTTAATCGGACCTTTGCCGTCAATCGGATTGCCCAGACCGTCAACAACGCGACCCAGAAGCTCTTTCCCGACCGGAACAGAGACGATCTCACCGGTCTGACGGACTGTGTCACCTTCTTTAATGTCACGGTCATCACCGAAAATAACGATACCGACATTGTCTTCCTCAAGGTTCAGCGCCATCCCCTGAATACCGCCGGGAAATTCGACCATCTCACCGGCTTTGACATTATCCAGACCGTGAACGCGAGCCACACCGTCACCAACGGACAGAACGGTTCCGATTTCGGCAACATCGGCTTCAACGCCGAAGTCGTTCATTTGCTTTTTCAATACGGATGAAATTTCTGCTGCACGGATTTGCATGATCTTACGCTACCTCTTTCATAGTTTTTTCTTGTTCATAGACAACATCACTGTTTTTCAGGACGCGCGCCAGTTTATCAAGCTGGGTGCGCACGGACCCGTCAATCATCAGAGAACCGGCACGGATAACAAGCCCGCCGATCAATTCCGGATCCTGCGTTACGCGCAACTCGACCGCGCGGCCAAACTGCTTTTTCAGGATTTCGCTGATTTTTTTCGTTTGCTGTGCCGTCAGTTCTGCCGCGGAGACAACCTCAATTGTCAATTCACCCTTATATTCGGCAATCATGCCCCGCAAAGCGGCGATGATGGACGGCATGCAATTCAGGCGGCGGTTTTCGGCGGCGATGCCGATAATACGCGCCAGCACATCGGAAATTTTGGCTTTTTTACACAGTTCCGCCATAACCCCGCCCTGCTCTGCGCGGCTCATCAGCGGCGTTCCCAGCACAACAGCCATTTCAGGCACTGTTTCCAGAATTTCCGCAAAAACGGCTATGTCTTTTTCCAGCGCGGGAAGTTTTTTATTTTCTTCCGCCCACAAAAAGCCCGCCCGCGCGTAGCGTTTTGCGATACGTGTTGTTTCAGCGTTTGATGACACTATCTGTTCCCTTGTTAGTCGATGTCACGAATGCAGATTCACAGTTTTTCACCTGCTATGTAGCATAACCGCCCCCCGCACGCAAGCACAGTTGGGGCATTATTCTACAATCTTTTCAGATATTCCGGCACTGACAGCGTCAAAGACACCCCATCCGCCACAAGTCCCTGTTCCAATACGGCAAGTTTCAACAGCGCCAGCCCTTCCGCGCCGCAGGATGAGCGGATTTCCCCTGCCTTTTTTCCATCCTCCTCCACTGTTACCGCCGTGCCGGCAGGAGGCAGCGGTGTGTTATTTGCGGATTTTACGGGGAAAAGGCGTTTTTTTAAGAGACCGCGGTAATGCATGCGTGCCGTGACTTCCTGCCCGACATAGCAGCCTTTTTTCCATGACACGCCGTGCAGAAGATCGATATTATAATCCAGTATCGTACTGAGCTTAACCGCCAGATCGCAGCTGCCATCGGGGATTCCGAGGCGGATGCGGTGCAGATCGTAATCATCGAAAGCGGCACCGGTTTCGATGTCTTTGTCCTGCGGCAGCACGGCGCGAAAACCGAGTTTTTCATGGCGCGGATCGCGATACCACGCATCGGAAAACGGCAATTGAACGGTATTATCATACCCCCATGCGGCATAGATACGGTATTCGGATACCGCATCGGCAATCGTGACTTTTGCGCGCAGCGCATACATCTTTAAAAGCCGCGCAAGATCCCCCGCCCGCGCCGCTTCACATTCGAGAAACAGCGTGTTTTCCCTCTGCGTGATCAGGAAATCATGCAGGAATTTCCCCTGCGGCGTCAAAAGACAGGAATAGACCGCCTGCCCCGGCGCGAGCTGCTTTAAATCACCCGTGACCAAATCCTGCAGCCAGTCCTGCGCCTCATCCCCCGCCACAGTCACAATGCCGCGATTGCTGATATTTGAGAGAGAGGTCATGCGGTTTCCTGTTTGATGTCATGTTTATAAATGGCAAGCGCCTTGTCCCGCGCCGCCGCGTGATCCACCACAGGATAAGGGTAGTCTTTGCCCAGAACAAGCCCCGCCTGTTCCAGCACATTATCCGGCGCCTCCCACGGGGCATGGAGATATTTATCCGGCAGATTGGCCAGTTCCGGCACAAAGGCGCGGATATAACCGCCCGCCGCATCGAATTTTTTACTTTGCAGTACCGGATTGAAAATGCGGAAATACGGTGCGGCATCCGCGCCGCAGCCCGCCACCCATTGCCAGCCTGCGGCATTATTGGCGGGATCGGCATCCAGCAATGTGTCCCAGAAGTATTTTTCGCCGATGCGCCAATCAATGAACAGATCTTTGATCAGGAAAGATGCCGCGATCATGCGTACGCGGTTATGCATCCAGCCCGTGCGCCACAGCTGCCGCATTCCCGCATCGACAAGCGGATAGCCTGTTTTTCCCTGCTGCCATGCCGTGAGCAGGGCCGAATCATTCTCCCATTTCATACGGGTGAAATTTTCGTTCAACGGCTTTTCCGCCATATCAGGCAGCTGATCCAGCAGATGATAGGAAAATTCCCGCCACAATACTTGCCGCAGAAAGGCGTAATGCCGTGCCTGCCTGTCCGGATATTTTTCCGTTGCCGCAGCCATATCGACGCGTAGCCGTGCCGGCGCGATTTCGCCCCAATGCAGATGCGGTGACAGACGCGAAACACCCTCCGTATTTGGAAAATCGCGCTGCTCCTGATAAGCGGCGATGCCGCCGTTTAGAAAACCCCGCCAGCTGCTCTGCGCTCCATTCTCACCGGGCTGCCAGAGCTGCGCCATTTCCTTATACCAGTCTTTGGGCGGTAGCAGATCGAGCTCTGCGATTGTCGTGCCTGCGGGGAATTGTTGCGGCGCAGGGACGGCTTCAGGCGCAGCAAAAAGCTGTCCCGCACCTGTCCATTCCGCCGCCATACAGGCTTTGGAAAAAGGTGTGAAGACACGGTAGGGCTTCCCCGCACCTGTTTTGATCTGCCACGGTTCAAACAGCAGATAAGAGGCAAAAGACTGCGCTGTAATATTGTGCTGTTTTAATGCGGCTTTGACCGCCGCATCGCGTTTTTGCACCTGCGGCACATAGCTGCGGTTCCAGAACACGGATTCGACATGATATTGATTGCAGAGTTTTTGCAGAATGTCGCCCGCCTTGCCGCGAAAGCATAAAAGACGGCTGCCGCGCACGCGCAAATCCGCATCCAGCGCCGTCAGGCTTTCATGCAGCCACCAGCGCGCCGCGCCGCCGATGCGGCGTGTTTCCGCATCGTCGTCATCCAGAATAAAGATTGGTAATATGGGACATTCCGTCTGCAAGGCGGCCTGCAATGCCGGATGATCGGCAAGGCGCAGATCCTGTCGAAACCAGAGAAGCGTATGTTTTTGCATCAGGCCGCCGCGCCCTCATAGACGAAGGCCATTTGTTTCTGTACATCTTCCGGCAGTTCGGGACGTGCCGAGCGCGGGATCAGGAAGGTCGATAAGCCGAACAGATCGGAGAAAACGCGGTGACGTTCCGCCGTTTCAATCAGATAACGATGCCCGCTTGAACCGCCGCTACCCGATTTCATACCGATCATCCGCTGTACCATCAGCGCGTGGCGGTAACGCCAGACCGTCAGCAGCTCGTCAATATCCATTGCCAGATGCAGAATACGGTAAGGCTGGTGCAAGACGGGCTGGTCGCGATACATATTGATGAACAAGGCTGCTTGCAGCGCTTTGGCGGAAAAACGCCAGCCTGCGGGCTCGTCACTGGCAAACAATTCGTCAAAGCTTGCCCGTGTTTTTTCGATTTTGCTGCGGTCCTCGTCAGGGCTGTTCTGCAAATCCTCGTCCAGCATCTGATAGACCGCCGCGCGGTAGCTGTCCCAGAACTTATAACTGCCCGTATCGACAAAAGGCGTGCGCGACAGCCAGTTTTCAAATTGCTCAAACAGCGAAGGTTTGTTTTCCCAAGCTTCCAGCGCATCTTTTGTCTCTTGCGGCAGCACAACATCATAGGCATGACCGCCATAGCACATTCTTTCATCACGGCGCAGGCCAAGACGGATTTCCAGCTCGCGGAATTGCGCACTCTGGAAGCCGGAGGCGGAGCGGAAGACATGACGGAATTCAAGGAAATCCAGCGGTGTCATGGTTTCCAGCACATCCAGCTGCTGTACCAGCAGTTTCAATGTTTCGACAATCCGTTCCATACTGGCGACGACGGGGCGCAGATCGCGGTCAGCGACCGGAATTTCGGAGAAAATATCCTGCACCCGCGACATTTCAAACAGAATCAGTTTGAACCACAGCTCATAAGCCTGATGCACGATAATAAACAGCATTTCATCATGGGCGGGTTCGCCCTTGCGCTTCGGGTCTGCCGCGCTGATCATGTGCTGGGCGTCGAGAATACGGTCAAGTCCGAGATAAGTGCCGTAATCCATATCTTTCAAATGGTTATCGGACATGTCTTTAAACTCCGTTTCAGATAGGCAGAATATTCATCAGAATGGCAATGATTGCGACTTGCGGCACAACAACCAGCGGCAGGAAAAGCGCGATTTTCCAGGACTTTGTTGTGTCTTTCAAAACCATCACCTCGGTATAATCCGTCGCCACACCCGACATCAGGAAGGCAAAGCTGTTCCCCGGCGCGGCGGCGCGGGTCAGAATATCGGCGGCAATCGGCGTTGCCCCTTCGGAGCAGACTTCGATCACCGTTGCGGCAATCATCGTCGCCAGCAGGCCCAGCATAGTCGGGCCGAACCAGTTCTGGAAGCTTTCCAGCGGCATAAAGACGCGGATCGCGGCGGCGAGTACAACGCCCAGCAGCATCCAACGCACGACAATGCGTCCGCTTTCCATGCCGTCTGCGACAATATTCTTGATCAGGGGAAAATTAATCTTTGTCTGCTGCCACCAGATTTTCAGCGTTTGCGGCGTTCCTTCCGCTTCCTCATCCTGACGGTGATGGTTGCCGGGCAGAATACCGCGTGCCACCAGCTTGTCAAAGATGACACCGCTGACCAGACCGATACCGATCGACAGCAGCAGGAAGGCCAGCATCCATTTAAAACCGATCAAGCCCCATAAAATCAGCGTCAGCGAAAAGGAGTTCCACGGGCTGGCAATCAGGAAGGCCATCACCTGCCCCAGACTAGCGCCACGCTCATACAGCTTCATCCCGACCATCAGAATACCGTGGCTGCACAGATCGAATAAAAACCCCGCAATCGTTGCACGCCAGATGCCACGGAAGCCGGTTCCTGTTCCGAGCAGCCGCATCACGATACCTTGCGGCACCTGCCCCATCACGCCAATAAAGAAAATACCCGCCAGCACACCCCACCACATTTTGGAGATCATTTCGGTGACTGAATGGGTGAAATGCCCGGCCGCACTTTCCGGCGGCAGGGAAAACAGCAAATGCGCCCCGACGGAAAGCGTCACAATGATGCCGCAAATCCACAGCATCCAATCCCATTTTGGTGTATGATGATGGTGACCATCTGTTCCGCACTGGTCTACAGGCTCCGGCGGGCAGCAGGACGGCCCTTTGTGCTTGTGGGTTTCAGCGGAGTTGGACATGGATTTCTCTTGACTTTTTGTCATAAGTTATGTATGTTGCCGGAATGTGCTCGTTTGCGCGTGACCTTAACACAAATGATAACGGAAATATAGGAAAATGCATATGCGCCACACTATCGCCGTTTTAACTGTTTTCGCCCTGTTTTCAGCCCTTCCCGCCTCTGTTCCGGCCCATGCGCGCGAAGCGCGTGCCGCGACATTGACGAAGGGACAGGAAGACGGCATGTCACTGAGCTATAACGTCTATGCCGGCGGTTTCCGCGCGTTGCGCGCCTCGCTTGCGCTGGATATGGAGCAGAAAGAATACAAAGTCGGGCTGAATGCCAAAACCGAAGGTTTTATCGGCAAACTCTTCCCCTGGGCCGGTAAATATGAAACATCGGGCACCAAGCAGCAAGATACGCTGAAACCCGCAGAGTATGAATCCACAAGCATTTGGAAGGACGAGGAAAAACAGACCCGTCTTGAATTCAAAAACGGCTTGCTGAAAACGCGCTATGAAACCGAAACGGGGCATCCCGACAGCAAAACCGATATCGAGGCCGATCTGGCCAAAGATGCGGTGGATATGCTGACCGGTGCCGTCACGCTGCTGCAACAGACCAATGGCGAAGACAGCTGTGAAGGTACGGTTCCCGTTTTTGACGGCAAACGCCGCTATAATCTGCATTTCAAAGATGCCGGACAAGGCACGATTTATGAAAGCCGCTATTCGCTGTTTCACGGCGAGGCATTGAAATGCATTATCGAGGTCGAGCCCGTTGCCGGTTTCAGCAAACGCGACCAAAAACGCGGCTGGCTTGCCATTCAGAACCATACCAAAGAACGCAAGAAAATGCCGACGGTCTGGCTGTCACGCCTGAAAGAAGGCGGGCCTGTCGTTCCCGTACGGATGGAAATTTCCAGCAGCTATGGTGCCGTTATCGCGCATCTGGCAGGCGTGCAGTAAGACAAATCAACCTCTCCCGACGACTGCGGATAGCGCACGGATCTCCGTATGCGGAAATGTCACAGCCGCACCATTCTGAAGGTTAGACAGCATGACCTCCTGCACTGACTGTCCCATATAACGGTACAGAGACTCCGTCCCGTCCGCACGTCTGACAAGGCAGTCCTGTGCCATCGCCGGCGGTTTTCCGGGATGGATATAAACAAGCTCGCCACTGTAATAGCGCGGTTCATAAGCGCCGGAGACAACGTAAAACGCATAGGCATCTTTACAGCTTTTCTGCATCGGGTGCCGCTCCACCCAATCGACAATATCGCCCTCACCCGTTGCTCCGTGATAAACCGGAATAAGATTTTGCGGCACCGTCGGCGCGCTCTGCGCAGTAAAACCGCTATCCTGAATTTGCGCAACATCTCCGTCATGTTCCGCCGGCATGCCGTATTTTGCGCCGAGATAATTTTCGATCAAGGGCACTTCCTCCGCACGGATATGGCGACGGCCATACAGCATGCGGTTCACGGTGGCCGGGTTCATCCCGACCGCTTCGGCAAGGCCTTTTTGCGTTAGGCCCGGCGTGGTTTTGATCGTGTCTCTGATCCACTCATACAGTTTCATTGCGAATCTCTCAATATATCTGTCGTGTTTATTCCTGTTTTGCAAAAAAATATTAGCATTGCTTGCGTATAACGTAAATAGAAATGCAAATAAATATATTATATCGCCATATTATTTACAAAATATAAATAAAATAATCATAAATATTGACATTTTGTTAATTTTATAGCCATGATATGGCCGCCAACAAGAAAAAAGGAGCGCGCAATGACAGAAGGTTTTGAAGACTGGACAGAATGGAAACCCGACTGGACAATTCCGGTCAAAGAAAAGAAACGCCGCAAAGGACAGGAAAAACGCTGCCAAACGCCGCATGATTTTCAGGAAAAACTGTCACCGACCCTGCCCGTCCGGCAAAATCTGGGCGGCGGACGCAGCACCGTACAGCACCGCCGCCGTATCGTTGATGCGCGACTGTGGGATGCGATGTCACCCTTTCAGCAAAATGCCGCCATGGCGTTGGAACAGGCTTGTTATTTGCTGAGCCGCGGGCTGGGATACCGTATTTCCGCGCCGCACAAGCTCAATACCGGCAAGACCCATTTCAAGGAAACCGACCGCGATGCCGAAAAAATCGCCGTTTACAGCCAATGGGTCAAAAAATGCAAAGAGCAAAACTGCCATCACAGTGCGGCGATGGATATTCTCGCCTTTGGCAAAAGCTGCCGCGAAGTTGACCGCGCCCGCAAATGCCGCAACGGCTGGGCGCGCGGCAATCTGTTTACCTGTCTGGATATTTACTGCCAAATCCGCGGCTGGCCGATCGGTGCTTGAGGACTTGATTTTTTGAGATTGATGTGTTATGTATAATACTTCATTTTTAACAATCGGAGCCCCATTATGGCTGAGAACCGCGACAGCGAAACAAAAACCGATCTTGTCGATATTGAAAACAAGCTGAATGAGGCTTTCGATCAGGCCTATCGCAACAAGGATTATCAATATCAGGGCGGAGCCGGGCCGTTGCAAAGCATCGGCAATATTGCAAAAGCCATTGTCGAAGTACGCCGCCAGCGCCATATCGAAGAAGGACGCGGCGAAATGTACAATACCCGTCACAATATCAATATTCCGCAAGGGCGTGTTGTAAGCAAAAGAGGAAACGGCAATGGCGGCTGATCTGGACGATCTGGAAGATAAGTTGATGGAAATGTTTAATGCCCGGCAGAAATTCGGCAAAAAGGGCGATTATGACGGCTATCACGAAAAATACGCCATGCATGCGATGGCTGCGGCTGATTGCGCCGATATGATTTTAAGAATACGTCAGCAAAAACATCTGGAAGACGGCAACGGGCATCTGGTGCCGCAAAACAATAACCCGCGGACATTACGCCGCTATGTCCAGCAAAAGAAGAAGTAAAGATTATGGCTGAAGAAAAACCCGATACGGCATCGCTACAGGATATGGAAGAAACGCTGACGGAGATGTTCCGTGGCAATGCCAGTGTTTATAACGACAACACCAATATCGACAACCGGAAAGAATTCCGGCGTATTGCAGCCGAGCTGAGCCATGCTATTTTAGAGGTAAGGCGCCAGCGTCATCTTGAGGAAGGCAATCCGCAATTCGTGCCGGAAACGAAACCAAGCGCCCAGCGCCGCTACAGCGCCAAACGCGCCTCAAACGGCAAATAATCCTTTAAAGCAGAAACATCCGCACAATACCGTATCCCGCGCCCAGCAACACGGCGAGGCTGACCCAGATATAGCCCTGCACGGCACGCACGACTTCGTTGTCACGCCGGTCTCCCGCAGGGCGGCGTAGCCAGCGCGCATAAATAATTCCGATGATGAGTATCAGCGGTAGCGCGAAAAAACCCAGTAGAGTAACTGTGGCAAAGCCCAAATGATAGACGGGCATATGGCGATCATATTCTTCTTTGGTGATCAGAGGTTTTTGCGGTTTTCCGGTTTCGTAGAGGCGGATTGTCTGTTCCGGTTCTGCAGCATCATAGACGCTTTTCGGGACGGTCAGGGAGGTTTCTTCCGCTGTTTCATTCAATGTGCCGAACAGTTGATAATCGGGGAAGATACCGGAGTCTTCGGCAGGTTGTTTGCCGCTGATGCGGAAATTCACAGTTTCCGCAGGAATGACATCCTTGACAATCTCCGCAAAGTAAACCGATAAGGCTACCAGCAGCGCCGCCACAAACAGCACCGTCACATTCAGGAAATGGAACAGACTGCGCAAAAAACGCATACGCGCATTATAGCGTTTGCACAGCAGCATGACCTCGCCTGCCGCCTGTGCGGACTGGCTGAAAAATTCCTCCAGATACTCCGCTTTGTCCAGAAAACGCTTGGCCCCGATATCATAGGGTTTAAAGCCGGTGATTTTACAGGCATTGTCCAATATATCGCGGAAAGCCGCCACCACCGCGTCAATTTGCTCCGGCTGCCGGATTTCGCGGATCACGTAATGAAGCCACAGAATGTCGTCCTCCAGCAGGATGATGACGCTGTAGCTGCCATCCTCCGCCATCAGTTGCAGCGCGGATTCCCGTGCGAAGCGGTGTTCCGCCTCCTGCAGCGGCAATCCCCGTTTTTCCGACGCATATTGCAGATAGGCATCACGGTCGCGGTCCGCCATGACCAGCCCCGGTATCTTCTGCTGCAATTTTTCGGCAAAACCCTGATTGCGCGTCCAGATTTCCTGATGTTTTTCCGCGCTTACCTCCTCCCGCACCGGAGGAGTCTCATCGCCGTTCAGCACGCCGACGATCTGCCCCGCCCGCGCCGCAGGGAGCTGCGGATCAAACAGCACAAGCGTTTTGCCGATCGCGTGATTAACAAGCATAGTCTTTTAAAACCTTAGTTATTGCGTTCCATGCGGTAATTATCGAGGAAGCTTTTGAACAGATCAACCTCTGCCGCCATTTTCAAAATGGTCTCGCGGTCCTGCAATGTGACCGTTCCTTCGACAGGGCGCGTGACGACGGCGAAAGCCGCACCTTCATGCGCATTTTTCATCGCCTCCATATAACGGCTGCGCAGCTGTGCCAAAGCGGCCTGATCATCCGCCATCTTATAAGCCACGGCGGTATTCAAAACCAGATTGCTTTTGCCGTCATCGCCGGAGATTTTCAGTGCCGCCGGTGACGGCAGAATGTTTTGCAGCGTGGCCGCCGCTTTCGCCCAGTCACGCTGGCGCCAGTGAATATCGGCAATCAGCTGTTTGGCATCATCCGTCGGAATGCCGGAGAGGACTTTGATCGCCTCCGCGGTCATGCCCAAATCCGACAGGGCTCTTGCACGCAGTAATTCACGCCGTCTGACCAGATCCTGCGGCATATCCTTGCGGCCACTGCGCTGAATGGCCGACAATGCCTCTTTCGCCTTATTGTCGCGCAGATAAACCGTGGCAAGCCGTGTCCCTGTTTCCGCGATTTTGAGCGGGTCCTGCAAATCCTTTGCGATCTGTTTTTCAAAAATCTTCGCGGCATCTTCCAGCAGATCCATGCGTACCAGATAATCGGCATAATTCTGCTCGGCCACGATACTGGCGGAACCGGCGGGCATCAATTCCTTAAAGCCGTTATAGAGCGCCACCGCCTCGAAAGCGGGCAGTTTAGATGCCTCGCCGTCAACATAAAGCTTGCTGTAAATTTTTGTCATGTCGTCGATCAGCAACCCGCTGTCATACAGGATTTCTTCGGAGAGATCGACCGCGCGGCGCAGTTCCCGCAATCCTTCGATATAGCGTTGCTTATCCAGATGCAGGCTGGCAATCGCGTGCAACAGCTGGATTTCCAGCCCGTCGCCGCGCCATGCGTAACGCAGGGTCTCCAGACGATCCAGCGCATCCTCATCCGTAATGCGCCCGATCTGCCGCAGCAGCTGGACAATCGACAGGCTGGATTTGGCATGATACAGACGGTTGCGCCCACCCGCGACCTTGAACCATGTTTGCAGCGCCTTCACCGGTTCGCCTTCCTGACGGTATTCCTCGCCCGCCAGATACTGCATTGCCGCGTAATGATGCGGCTGCATATCAGCCAGCAGCGGCTCCAGCGCATTCAGCAAGCCACGCGCACGCGTCGTATCGCCAAGCCGCAGTGACGATTCCGCCATATACAGCATAAAAGGCACGGCAAATTCCGGCGGATAACGCGCCACGATTTTATTGTTATTCGGGAACATTTCCCCCGCCAGCAGCCATTGTTCGGACGCCGCTGCCGCATAACCGCGCCACATCCGCGCCTCGGGATGGTCTTTCAGCCCCGGCACGGAAAGATCGCGGATGGCCTCCTGATAAAACCCCGCCAGCACTGAGGCACCGCCCCTGACAGCCAGAAATCCGGGATTTTTATCCAGATCGGGATTTTCATGCAATGCCGCTCTCAGGGCGCCATAGGCCTCATGCCCGAAACCGTTGGCCAGATACAGTAGCGCCATCTCCAGAAAAACCGCTGCGGATTCAGTCCCTTTATCGGTATTGGCCAGTTTTGCCTCGATCAGGCGCTGGTTTTCACGCAGATAAGGCAGACCGCCGCGCTGCCAGCTGTAAAAGTCAAACAAGCGGCTGGCCTCGCTGTCATCGGCTGCCGCCGTTTCCTCCTGCTGTGCCGCCGCATCAATCCCGCCCATATCCGGCACAGGAAGTTCGACGATGTCCTGCGTCAGCACCAGACCGCCTTTTTGCGTGTCAATCTCCACATAGCTTGGCCGCAATGTGACCTGTAAATCATCATCATACGCCTTTACCACCACGCCCTGCGCCGCGGGGATAACCGCAAATTGCGGATAACGCGCCGGCAACGAGACTTTCGCGCCGGGCTGTTTTGCCGTAACGACATAAAGTTTCTCACCGCTATCCGGCATGGTCAGAGCAATGACTTTTTCCAGCCCCGGCAGAAAAATTTCGGCGCGCGGTTTACGTCCGGCGCGCAAAGCGCGGCGTACCTGTCCCGATTGCAGTTCCATCCCGTCCTTCCGTTTCGGATGCAGGGATATCAGCCAGGAGAGATTCATCTTGTTGATCTCCGCCACCGCCGTTTCCGGCGGCATATCAAAACGGTAAGCCGTGCCTTCGGGCAGGCTGAATTCCTGCGGCGCGCCCAAAACCGCCGCCAGCGGCCCCGAGAGTTGCGGCGGAATATTGCCCGACATCCTGTCCAGTACCAGCCATAACCCGCCAAAACGCTCGAAAACAGCCAATGCGGAGGGCTCGATGGTCGACAGGGTAATGACCGTCCCCTGCTCCGGCAATATCTGCGTTTCCACAGCTGTTGCAGGAACTGCGGCAGCGGGCGGCGCGGCAGATACCGATGCGGTAAAGGACGGTGCGGGCATGTCTTCCGCCACGGTCTCCTGCTGCGCTTCCGTTGCAGCAGCGTTCCCTGTCACAGCTGTTTGTTCCGGCACCTGCTGCGGCATGGCGGGAGGCGCTTCCGTCACTGCTGTCACGGCGCCTGCCTCTGTTTCCTCTGTTGGCTGGGGCGGCTTTTTCGCCGGTTTTTCCATTATCTTTGCCGGTTTTGCCGCCGTTTTTTTCGGCGGTGCAATCACTTTCATCGGTTTATCGCTGTAAAAATCGAAGACCACCAGATCCTGTCCGATCCTGAAATCACGGTGTTTGACACCATCGGGAACGGCGATGCGGAAATGCGTGAGCGCAGCTTTTTCCGGCGCGGTCGGCACCTGCCGCGCCGCACTGATGCCGCGCAGGGCTTTTGCACGGAATTGCGCTTCGGGGATCATCGCGTCGGATTGCGCGGCAAAAATCACATCAATCACATTGCCGTTACGCTCCGCGCGATAGCCGACCATGCGCCCCCAGTCAAAGACCAGACGACTGTAATTTTCATGTTCGCCCGCCCTGACTTCCGGCAGCTTTTTTTCCGCCAGAGCCGTGCTGATCGGCACAACCGCCAGCAGGGCGAGTGCAAACAAACCCGCCGCCAAAAGCATCAAGCTTTTGCCGCGCTGTTCAAATTCTGCCATTTTCTTTGCAAATCGCATCAACGGAATATCGGTATTTATTGTTCTGTCAAAGGGTCTGCCCTCACGTCACGAAAGATGCGTGAACAAAAGCCCCTTATTTAAGCATACACAATTTTTACCATGGGGGCAGTCTATTATTTTCATCAAAACGCGACAGGCAAAGCACAGGAACCGGAATTGTAACAAAGCGTAACAAAGAGTGATTTGTCCTGGCGGGACGGCATTGATATAGTCAAAATCAGGAGATAAGACAAAAACAAGAAACTGCAATAAGACGAAGCACTTATAACAAAGAAGAAGCACAAATCACATGACATCCTACATCACGCAGAACACCATCATGCGCGCCGTCTCTTGCGAGGGCGTCGGCGTCCATTCCGGACTGGCCACGACCCTGACCTTGAAACCCGCACCGGAAAACAGCGGCTTTACTTTTGTCCGCACCGATGTGACGGATAAAGACAACCGCATCCCCGCACAATGGGATATGGTCAGCGATACGCAGCTTTGCACGGTTCTGCGCAACACCGATGATGTCAAAATCAGCACGGTCGAACATGTTCTGTCCGCCCTTTGGGGTTGCGGCATTGATAACGCTATTATTGAAGTCAGCGGGCCGGAAGTACCGATTATGGACGGCAGCGCCGCAGATTTCGTGAAAATGATTCACCGCGCAAGCATCGCGCCGCAAAATGCGCGCCGTAAATTCCTGATGATTAAATCCGCCGTATCCTTTGAGCTGGACGGTAAAAAAGCCGCACTGCGCCCTTCGGTCTCGCAGTCATTTGCTTTTGAAATTGATTTTGACAGCAAGGCTGTCGGACGCCAGCATTACGATTTTGCCTTCAGCGAAGCCTCCTACGGCGTCGAGATTGCCGCTGCGCGGACATTCGGTTTTCTGCACGAAGTGGAAGCCCTGCGTAAAATGGGGCTGGCCCGCGGCGGATCACTGGATAATGCCATCGTCATCGACGGAGACACAATCCTGAACGAGGACGGGCTGCGTTACGAAGACGAATTCGTCCGTCACAAAATTCTGGATGCTTTGGGCGATCTGCTGCTGTGCGGTGCGCAAATCATCGGACAATATGAAGGCATCAAAGCCGGACACCATATGAATAATGAGATTCTGCGCAAGCTTTTTGCCACCAAAGACGCATGGGAATTCGTCGAATTGACGGAAACGCAGTACCGCGCTTTGACGGCAACGGAAAAAGCACGCGCCAACATGAAAAAATCCGGTACTTTTGTCGTCCTCGGCAAACAGGCTGGCGAACATGCCGCCGTTTATTAAAAACAGGCGCAATCCGGATACAGAATAAAAGGGGCTTTCACTGAAAGCCCCTTTTTAAGTTTTGTTATTGCCTTTTTATTGTTTTTATTCCTGATGCGCCAGAAGCATCCAGCGGTTTTTCTCGTGCAGCGTGATACGCCCGATGGCAAGATCGGCCGTCGCTTCATCACCGACTGCCTGCGCAGCCGCAAGAAGCGTCTGTGCTGTGGCAATCAGCAAATTCTGGTCGGCAGCGAGGTTTTCGATCATCTCCGCCGCCGTTGGATTGCCGTTTTCTTCCTTGATACTGCCCAGCTTTGCAAAGGCGGAATAGCTACCCGGTGCTTTTGCACCCAGTGCGCGGATACGCTCGGCAATTTCATCCACGATCAGCGTCAGCTCTTCATATTGCGTCTGAAACAGCGTGTGCAGGCTTTGAAACATCGGACCTGTCACATTCCAGTGATAATTCTGTGTTTTCAGATAAAGCCCGTAGCTGTCCGCAAGCAGGACGGAGAGCGCTTGCACCACATCAGGCTGCGGTGTCGGCTGTAATTGCGCTTGGTTTGACATGTTGTTTCTCCTTTGGATTTCTATGCGTTTTTTCCTGTTCCCGCTATCCGACGGGCGAACCCGCCGGACAGGGATAGGGACATCCTAATGCAATTCCTATGCGGCGAAAACCGTTAAAAAATCAACGATTGTGCCGCCGCATTAAGGACTGCTGCAATCTTGACCGCGTGCTGCACGCCTTCCCGCGTGATGCCGCCATGTTCGACCTGACGGATATGCGCCTCGATACACATGCCGCAACCGTTCAAGGCAGAGACAGCCAGCGAATAAAGCTCGAAATCAGCCTTTTCAATCCCCGGACTGCCAAGAGCATTCATCCGCAGCCCCGCAGGCATCTGGCTGTATTGCTCATCACCGGAGAGATGCACAAAGCGGTAATAGATATTGTTCATTGCCATCACGGCCGCGGCAGATTCCGCTGCGGATTTTTCAGCATCGCTCAGCACCGCGGCGGCTTCGCCTTTCACAGCGGCAATGACCGCCGGATGACGCGTCGCATAGGCCGAGGCCAGCGCCACACCCCATATCTGGTTCTCGGACAGACCGGTCCCCGGCGCAGTACGCAGAACAGAAGACAGGTTCAAACGAATGTCCTTGGCCGTATCGGGAATAAGGGATTTTAATCCCTCAAGGTTTTCGACCGCCTGTAAATTTTCGGCTTGCAGGGCTGACATATTTTTCTCCTTTTTCAATCCGTTGAGGATTAATCTGTTTTTATTGCACTCCCAAGTGAGAGTGCACAGCGTTCAAGATGGGATAGGCGCAAGGAGCGACGTGTACGACCAAGTACATGAGCGACGCAGCAACGCGGCCCATCTTGAACGATGGGTACTCTAGGCGACTTTGATCGTGTCTTCGCCCTTATTCCAGTTGCAGGGGCACAGCTCGTCCGTTTGCAGGGCATCCAGAACACGCAGAACCTCGTCAACATTACGACCGACGCTGAGATCAGTCACCATCACAAAACGGATGATGCCGTCGGGATCAATGATATAGGTCGCACGCTGGGCAACGCCTTCTTCGGGGTCGAGAATACCGAGCGCATCGGATAATTCGCGTTTGATATCCGCCAGCATCGGGAAAGGCAGATCGTGCAGATCTTCGTGGTCTTTACGCCATGCGTAATGGACGAATTCCGAATCCGTGCTCATCCCCAGAACCTGCGCGTCGCGATCAGCAAAATCGCTGTTTTTGCGGCCGAATTCGGCAATTTCCGTCGGGCAGACAAAGGTGAAGTCTTTCGGCCATGCGAACAGCACAAGCCATTTGCCTTCATAGCTTTTATCCGTGATATCTTCAAAAGCCGTGCTGAGATCAGTCGAGACAGCCGCTTTCAGTTTGAATTCAGGCAGTTTTTTTCCAACACCAAGCATTATATTCTCCTTATTCGAGTTGGTTATTGTAGAATTTCATCTTATATTTTTAAATTAACATGGTTAACGCAATAGTTAAAATTGATTGTTTGTATATAAACGATAGATAAAAGCTATTAACGATGATATACTGTAAATATGAACCTGCGTGATCTGGAATATATTGTCGCCCTCGACAAAACCCGCCATTTCGGCAAGGCCTCGGCCTTGTGTCATGTGTCACAGCCGACTTTGAGCGCGCAGGTGAAAAAGCTGGAGGATTATCTGGGCGTTAAAATTTTCGAACGCGATAATAAACATGTGATGGTCACTGCGCAGGGGCGCAATATTGTTGAAAAAGCACGGGAAATAGTGGATGCCGCCGATAATCTGAAAGATATGGCGCGTAATATGCAGGCACCCGAACAGCGGCCTTTGACGCTGGGCGCCTTTCCGACGCTGGCGCCTTTTCTGTTTCCGCTGGCGGTTCCCTGTTTGCGCCGCGTTTTCCCGAAAATGCAGATTTTCCTGACCGAAGAGAAAACCGAAAATCTGATCCGGCTGTTGAAAGATGGCGAGATTGATGCGGCTTTGCTGGCGCTGCCCGTCAAGGAGGACAGTCTTGAACATGCCGCGCTGTTTACCGAGCCCTTTTATGCCGCCCTGCCCGCCGACCACCATCTGGCAAAGCTGGACAGCATTCCCCTGCAAGAGCTGGCGCATGAAGATTTACTATTGCTGGAAGACGGACATTGCCTGTCGGAACAGACCATGGAAGTCTGCGCATGGGTCGGCGCACAGAAATTCAATACTTTCCGCGCCACCAGCATGGAAACGTTGCGACAGATGGTCGGTGCCGGTCTGGGAGTGACGCTGGTGCCGGAACTGGCCGTTCCCGCGCAGCAGCAAAACGACATTGTCTACCGCCCGATCAGCAACACACCGGTTCCCGAGCGGACAATCGGACTGTTCTGGCGGAAAACAACGCCTTTTCAAGCGCTTTACACGGCAATCGCCGCCGAAATCAGTACGGCCGTAAAAACGGCCATGCGCGAGAAAACACTTTCCTGATTCTTCCTGCAGCGTCATAATAATAAGGATTAGAAAAACAATCTGCCAGCGAAACAAAACGGCGCGGACATGACTGAAGACGACACGGAAAAACCGCAGCATAAAGAGCCTCACGATCCGCCCGCCGCAAAACACAAGAAGGCGCGCAAGAAGGCCAAGAAATCCGCCGCGCGGAAACGCAGCATCCCCCATCATGTCGTGCGCAGCACCTGGTGGTTTGTGCGTGAGGCTTTGGTGGTTGCCGCCGCCCTCTCCGTTCTGGTCATCGGTTTTGTCAGCTGGAAGCTGTCACAAGGGCCGGTTCCGCTGGATTTTGCCACCCCGCATCTGGAACAGGCCTTTAACGATCATTTCCCCGATATGTCGATCGAGGTCGGCAAAACATCCCTGTTATGGATGCCGCGCGATGCTGCGGTTATTCTGCGCGCACATGATTTGCGGCTGTATGATGCCAATCACACGCCGCTGATGGCGCTGTCAAAAGCGGATGTTGAAATTTACAAACGCGAATTGCCGCTGGCGCGGATTAAAATCAAAAGACTGACGCTGGAAGATCTGGCGCTGAATATTACCCGCACGGCAGAAGGAGATGTGCGGCTTTCCTTCCATGAAAAAGAGGCGGAGGAAGCCGCCGCCGACGGCGCCCCTGCCGCGACGGATTATTCCTATACCTTGCCCCGGGACACCGGCAAAAACGGCGCATTCGATGCCCAAAAACTGGGGATTTTCGAAAAGCTGAAAACCCTCAGCCTGAAAAATACCGATATCGGCTTTCACGACCAGAAAAGTGATGAGCATTGGCGCGGCAGCGGCGTTGACGTATTTCTGGTACGCGGACAGGGGACATTAACGGGCAGTATCAAATCCGCACTGACGCTGCACAATAATGAAGACAGTGCGCCGACCGCCCTTAATCTGAATTTCCGCTATGATCTGGCCGAAAACACGCTGGGGCTTAACCTGTTTTTCAAGGGGCTGAACCCGACATCCTTCGCGGGGCAGTTTTCCGATTATCCCGCACTGTCCATGGCGGATGTCCTGCTGGACGGCAAGCTGGATTTGATACTGGACGGTGAATTTACCCCCGTCACGGCAAAGGCCGAGCTGTATGCGCAGGAAGCCTCCATTCGTCTTGACCAATTTTACAAAGAACCGAAACTGCTGCGCGATGTGAAGGCCATGCTGAGCTATGATCACAGTCTGCGCAGGGCGGAAATTGAGAAACTGTTCTTTCTGTTCGATGAACACAGCACGGTCGAGGCTGAAGGCGTGTTGTCTCTGCCCACGGAAGAAAACCCCGAAAGCGGCTTTTCCGCCAATGCCGTCCTGAACCGTCTGCCCGTTGATCAAATCCGCAGTTACTGGCCGCCCTCTTTGGGAACGCCTGCGCATGAGTGGGTAACACAGCATTTATCCAAAGGCATGGCGGAACAGGCGACACTTAACCTTGCCGGAACGCTGGCTTTGGGCGAAGACAATACCCCCGTGCTGCACAGTATCGACAGGCTGGACGGTATCATTGATTTCAGCGATGTGACCGTCGATTACCTGCCCGACCTGCCCGCCGTCAGCGGTGTGAAAGGCCGCGCCGCCTATACCAAAGACAGTTTCGATATCAACACCAGCGGCGGCAAGATGCGCGACATGCAGATCAAAGCCGGCAAAATCCTGATTTCAGATATCGGCACAAAGAAGGTTCGCATTGATATCGCCACCGATGTGGCAGGGC
Source organism: Pseudomonadota bacterium (assembly GCA_013285465.1). Lineage (NCBI taxonomy): Bacteria > Pseudomonadati > Pseudomonadota > Pseudomonadota bacterium. The sequence goes on along the minus strand of CP053449.1, from coordinate 956,420 downwards.
CTTTGAAAACCGCCTTTTATGCCCTGTCTCAAAAGCCGCTGCAATTCACGCGCATGTTCGCCTTTGACATGGAAAAATCCGCGGGCAAAGCCGCTGTTGATCTGACGCTTGCCTTCCCGCTGAAAAAAGGGCTGAAAATCAGTGATGTGAAAGTGACGGCCAAGGCAAAGCTTGCCGATGTCGCCATCCCCGCCTTCCTGAACGAATTCGGACTGACAGGCGGCGATTTTAATTTAAGCGTTGATAACAAAAGCATGACGGTTGACGGCAAAGGCGCATTGGGCAAAGCGCCGATGACATTCGTCTGGAAAAACCATTTTTCAGGCGGAGATTTCCAGCACCGCATTCAGGGGAAAATCGCCGTTCCCGCGCCGATGCTGCAAAGCTTCTTTCATATTCCGCCGGAACATCTGGAGCTGTTCTTTTCCGCCTTGCCGATGGATTTTATTTTCACACGGCTGAAGGAAACCGGCAGCAAAAGCACATCGACCCTGTCGCTGGCGGCTGATATGACCGCCGCGGAAATCGCCATTCCGGCACTGCGCTATAAAAAATCCCGCGACAAACCCGGCAATGTCAGCATGTTCATCCATATGGACGGCAACCGGAAACCGCAAAGCATTACCAGCCTTGTTGTTGCTTTGCCGGGGCTGCGTGCCGAAGGAAATGTGACGCTGGTCAACAAAGCCGATGGCAGCACAGGTATCAGCGATGCCGATATCAAAAATTTCAAAATGGGAGAGACACAGTTCCTTGCCGAAATCCGCCAGGCGGATAGCGCCCTGCCCCGTATCCAGATTAAGGGCCCTTATATCAATGCCGCTAGTTTCCTGCCGACAGAAAAGGAAAAAGCCGCACAGAAAGCAGCCCCCAAACCCGGCAAGAAACAACCTTACGAAATGCGGATTGATGCGGCGCGCCTGTCCCTGACGCCCGAAAAGCATATCGACGAAGTGCAGATGTATGTGCGCAAAGGCACGGATGGCGAAACGGAACAGATGGAGATTGACGGGATCGCCGGAGAAGGCCGCATTTATTACCGGTTGTTTGAACAGGATGGCGGGCACGGTCTAACCTTTGAAGCCCATAATGCAGGAGCGGCACTGGCGGCGCTGGGTGTGACGCAATCGGTGCGCGGCGGCCATCTGATTATCCGCGGCGTGCCGGTTCAGGGCGGCGGCAAATATGATATTGCCGGAAATGCCGAATTGAAAAACTTTACGGTTGTCGATTTGCCTGCGCTGGCTCGGCTCTTGAACGCATTCTCTCCGCTTGGCCTGCAGGAGCTATTGACCGGTGACGGTATCTCCTTTTCACGGATGCGCGCCTATTTCGTCTGGACGAAACGCCCCGGCCCGACACCGCTGTCCAAGCCCATCGAGAATATCCGTATCAAGAACGGACGCACATCGGGCGCATCGCTGGGGCTGACATTTGAAGGCGATATCAACCGTAGCACCGGCGAAATGGATATCAACGGCACGATCGTTCCCGCCGCCATCTTAAACAAGATCGTCGGCGGCATTCCCATCATCGGCGCCATTCTGACCGGCGGCTCCAATGCCGTTTTCGCCGCAACCTATACGATGCGCGGCCCGAAGGATAATGTTGCAGTGACCGTCAATCCGCTTGCCACGCTGGCCCCCGGCATTCTGCGCATGATCCTGTTTGAAGAACAGTAGAAAACCCGGTTTCCCTGCATTTCCGACCCATAAAATTTATCTAAAATTTTATGCATTTTTTACATTACGTAAAATAAAATTGCGTACAATAGTAAGATAGAGGGTTGAAAACACATGACAGATCAGACACAGAAGCATGCGCCGACATCCATGCGCTACGCAGAAATAAAACTGCGCAGCCTTGCGCTTGCCGCCTGTCTGATGATTGCCGGTTTTGTCTTTGCCGTCTCTCCCGCATCCGCGAAAGTTTTTAAAGCCGTTGCCGTCGGTGGCGGCGGCGGAGGCGGAGGCGGAGGCGGAGGCGGAGGTGGCGGTGGTGGCGCACCTCCTCCCGCACCTGTTGCACCCGCGCCGACAGTTGATATCAACCGCGTCCTTTCCGCCCCCGCCGGATCATCCGTTGCGCCCGCGCATTGGCAACATCTGGCCGCCGGCGAGGAAGCCTCTCCCTTTTTACCGACCGTCCAGCAAGGCGGCATGGCGGCCATGGTCGTTCCCGCCTATATCGAAAACGGCATCATCTATGTGAATTTTAACAGTATTGCCACCCCTGACGAGCGGCAAATGATGACGGTTGATCTGTTCGGCGACGGCTTGTTCGAAGTCACCGTTGATCTGCCCGCAACACCGCCGCAGGATAAAAACGCACCGATTACCGTGCAATCCGCCGGAATGATCATGGATAATTCCATCAATATGAACGGCGTCAGCGTCGGCAAAGATATTCATGTCATTGACGGACACATCATCTTTACTGCGGAAGATCCCGCCATGACGGCGGAACATTAATTACTCTCACATCCCGCCCTGCTCCCCTATATGAATAGATAAAATTTTACACAAATTATCACCAAATTTTTCTTTATATTAATGCAGTTTTGATATTATGGAAATTGTGCAGAGATGCGTGAAAAACCGCCTCTCTCATTTTTTGCGGGCGAATCAAAAGCCATAAAAAAGAAAAAACAACAGGGCGGAAGGCTTCCGAAATGCGGAAAACGGACAAAAAAACATCCCTGAACGGTATCTGGACAAGCGCTTCGCGCTTTGCCGTTGCGGGATTTTTCGGCTCCGCCTTTTCGCTGTTTGCCTTTGCCACCACAGCTTCGGCACAATCCGTCGGCAATCTGGACACGCCGACGGGCGGAACAGTCGTCGGCGGCAGCGCCACAATCAGCAGCCCCGGCGCGGGACAGCTGAATATTCAGCAGGACAGCAGCCGCGCCGTCATTGAATGGAACAGTTTTAATATCGGCGCGGATGCCACAACGGAATTCTTCCAGCCCGATGCGAATTCCCTTGCCGTCAACCGCGTCACAGGCGGCAGTGCCGACCCGACGCAGATTCTCGGAACGCTGAAAGCCAATGGCCGTGTCATGGTGCTTGATCCCAATGGTGTGATCGTCGGCAATGGTGCCATTGTCGATGTCGGCGGGCTGGTTGCCTCGACCGGCAGCGTTTCCACCGCCGATGTTATGAGCGGATCGCAAACACTGACATTGCAGAATGTCGATACCGGCGGACGCGTCATCAATAACGGTACCATCACCGCCCGCGAAGGCGGACTGGTTGCATTGGTCGCACCCAATAGCGTCAATAACGGCGTTATTCAGGCACGGCTGGGACGCGTGGAAATGGTCGCAGGCGATCAGGTCACCATTGACCTGTTTGGCGACAGGCTGGTGGAAATCGCCGTCGGCGGTACGGTGGCAAGCGCATTGGTGGAAAATAACGGCCAAATCAATGCCGATGGCGGACGCGTGGCCATGACGGCACGCGCGGCGGGCAGTCTGGTGGACAGCGTCATCAATATGAACGGTTTTGTACAGGCGCAAAGCGTCGGCACGGCGGGCGGCAAGATTATCCTGTCAGGCGGCACGATGACTATCGGCGGTAATCTGGATGCAACGGGACAGGCCGCAGGCACAAAGGGCGGCGATATCACCCTTGACGGCAAGAATATCACAATCAAGAGCGGTACCGTGCTGGATGCCTCCGGCGATACGGGCGGCGGCAAGGTTCTGGTCGGCGGCGATGTGATGGGACCGGGCGGTACGATCAGCGGCGCAAACAGCGTCACGCTGGAAGCCGGTGCGGAAATCCGCAGCAATGCCTATCGCAGCGGCGACGGCGGTACAGTCGTGCTGTGGTCTGATACCTATACCGAATTTTCCGGCCATGCCGCAGCACGCGGCGGCGCGGAGAGCGGCAATGGCGGCTTTATCGAGGTTTCCGGTCAGAAAGGCCTGCTGCTGAACGGTTACGGCGACGCGACCGCGGCAAATGGTGCGATGGGTACCTTCCTGATTGATCCCGAGATCCTTTACGTGCATAACGGCGCCAGCTCCACCGTCGATAATACCAATTATCTGAATGCGGGGTCTCTGGCGCTGCAGCTCAGCCTTGCCTCCGTGCGTCTGCTGGCGGATACCGAAATCGGCATTATCGAAGCCGTTGATCTGTCCAGCAGCGCCTTTGGGACAACAACGGGTAATCTGACGCTGGTGGCGCCGACCGTTAATATCAATAATGATATAACGATGGGAACAGGCTGGTTCGGTGTTGAGGCAAATGAACTTAATCTGGCAGGGAAAATCTATGAGGCAGGCGGTGCGCTGCGCAATACTGCCGGATTTAACGCCATTTCACTCTCCCCCTCGACCGTCAATGTCATGGGCGATACGGCCAGCATCCAGCAGGGCCTGGATATGACGGGTGATGCGCCGGTGACGGTCAATGTCGCCGCAGGGGTTTATGCCGAAAATCTGGTCATTCATAAATCCGCCACCATCAACGGCGTTGATACGCCGATCCTGTCCGGCATAGCGGCAGGTGGCACGATCTTTACCGTCGATGCCGATAATGTGACGATTACCGGCTTCCATTTTGACGGAACGGGCAGCGCATCAGGTGTGATTTCAAGCGGCTTTAACGGGCTTTCCGTGACAAACAGCTATTTTGAAGGTTTCAGCGCTACGGGGCTTTCCGTCACGGGCGGCAGCAATCATAGCGTTTCCGGCAACAGCTTTACCAATACCGGCGGCTATGGCGTCGCGCTGGACGGGGTGGATGGTGCAAGCGTTGACAATAACACTTTCTTTGCCGATGGATCGGGCGCTTTCGGTACCGGACTGGATGCCGTTTATGTGCAGAACAGCAATAATGTGACGGTGCAGGATAATGCCATCTTTGGTGAAAACGGCGGTGCGGGCAGCATGGGCAGCGGTATTGTTTTCGTCAATGTCACCAATTCCGTGATCGACAACAATCTGATTTCCGGTGACGGTGCAGGCAGTTTTGGCGCGGCGCAGGACGGTGTCCGTGTTGATGGCAGCGACAATATCAGTGTAACCAATAACGAAGTGGAAGCGCTGAACGGCGGCGATGGTGCCGGACAGGAAAATTACCTGATGTCCGCAGACAGCACCAATATCACTTTCGAGAATAACTTGCCTGTGCCGCCGACAGATGGTGGTGACGGCGGCGATGGTGGTGACGGCGGCGATAGCGGCGATGGCGGCGATGGCGGCGATGGCGGCGATGGCGGCGATGGCGGCGACGATGGTGACACCTGCAACAATGACAACCATAACCACGGCAAAGGTAAAGGGCATAATGACCACGGCAACGGGCACGGATATGGCCATCATAAAGACAAACACAAACGTGTGAAATCCGTCCTGTTGAAAGTGATTTCCCTGCTGGAGAAAATTTTCGCCAAGTTGGAAGATCATCACAACAACCAGCCCGGCAACGGCAATAACGGCAATAATAATGGAAATGCCGGTAACAATACGCCCGACCCCGGAAACGGTCATGCAGGAAATGGCGGTAACAATAACGGCAATGCCGGAAACACTCCCCACAATCAGCCGCCGGTCATCAGCCATGAGCAGATCAAAGCCATTCATCAGGCGGTCGCGCAAGTGCTGCATGTGTTCTTCCATAAAATGCACCATGCCGCGCCCGCACATCACGCCCCGCAGAAACATGCGTATCACGGCAAGACCAAACAGCATGGCGGCAAATATGGCAGCCATAAGGATAATAAAGGCAAGCACAGTAAGAAACAGCATAAACGGAAGTGACGGCACGGAAACGTCCCAGCAAAAAACCCGCGCTTTTGGCGCGGGTTTTTCTTTTAATCCGTTATCCGGCGGGGATTAATCACGTCCGCCGAACAAATGCAGCATATGCTGGAACAAAATCACGAAATTCAGGTAAAGGCTGAAAGCCCCGACCACAGCCATTTTCGCATTCTCATCTTCTGCATAAGCGCTGTGATAGCTTTCCTTGATACGCTGCGTTTCAAATGCCGTTAATCCGGTAAAGACAAAAACACCAAGGAAGGACACGGCAAAATGAACCGCAGGGGAATGCAGGAACAGATTGACGACCGAGGCCGCAATCAAGCCGAAGACGCCCATTATCAGAAAACTGCCCATGCGGGTCAGGTCTTTTTTGGTCGTATAGCCGTAAATGCTGATCCCCGCGAACATTGCCGATGTAATAAAGAACACGCGTGCAATGCTGTCGCCCGAGAAATAATGGAAGATATAGGCCATGCTGACGCCGAAAGCCGCAGAAAAAATATAAAAAGTCATGCGGACAGCCGAAACCGTCATGCGGGAAATACGGGCAGGCGTAAAGCCGAACATAATAAACAGCAGCGGACCGAACAGCGCCACCATACGCAACGGCGTTTCAAATACCGCCTTGTAAAGCGGTTCGATATTCGCCACGGCATAGGCGGCAAGGCCCGTGACAACCAGTCCGAACATCATCACATTGTAAACACTGCGCATATGATTTTGCAGACCGGCATCAAAAACGACGTCGCCGCTTCTGCTGTCATAGGCGCTCTGCGCATGTTTTTTCGGTTCAATACTCATCTTTTGTATTCTCCTTTTTAAAGTCACAAGACGTGCATAATGCTCAAATCAGTTACATATATAACTCTATTATAGCACCTTTTCCAGCTGTTTCGCAATTAATCCGCACGAAAAACGGATGCCCGCAAAGCCCCGTTTCTGAATGTTTTTTCTTTTACAGAGAAAGGGATAGGAGATAACCTCTTGGATTGTATCTATTTTTAACCTTGCATTAATCTAAAACATGTATTCTGATAATAGAGGGTCATGCTTCTGATAAAGACAATCGGCTGGTTCCCTCAACACAAACTGAAGAGTAACGTAGCAATCGTATCAATGACTTGAGTGAAGAAGAAGGAGTGAGGAATATGCTTAAACTTTGGACAAAAATGAAAACATGGAAAGTGGACGAAGACGGCGCAACGGCTATTGAGTACGGCCTGATCGCAGCAGGTATTGCTGTTGCCATCGCCGCGGTGGTCTTTGCCTTCGGTGAAGAACTTGTCGGCCTGTTTGAAGGTCTGACGGATACGCTTTCCGGCGCAGGCGGCGGCGGCGAATAAGCCCCCCACCCGTACTGAAACAGTATAACAGGACGCCCGCCTTATTTTGCTTCGCAAAGCATGTAAGGCGGGTTTCTTGTTAAATCCCAAGGCTTTTTAATCCGGCGGTTTCATCAACATGGTTACCACGATTTTCTCTGTTTTGACGGCAGCGGCTTTTACCGCCACGCTTTTTTGTGCGGCTCTGGCAGCTTTATCGGATTTGCGCGGCATGCGGATTGCCAATTTGCTGTCACTGATTATCACCGGCAGTTTTGCCTTCGCCTTTCTGGTTGATTTGATCTTTTTGCGCGAAGCGGCCCTGTTCGGCACATGGTGGCATGCCCCGCTTGCCGGAATTCTGATGCTGGTCATTACCTTTATCCTGACCGGCGCAGGCGTGATCGGCGGCGGAGATTCCAAACTGGCCTCGTCTCTGGCCTTATGGACGGGGCTTGGCGGATTGCCGGCCTTTTTACTGGTGATGAGTTTTGCCGGCGGTATTCTGGCCTTTATCGCCATTGCCGGACGCAACAGCCGTATCGCGAAAGCACTTGCCCCGCGCTGCGGTGAAAAAAGCTGGGTTGCCGCATTGGCGGCCGGAAAAAACGCCCTGCCCTATGGCGTTGCGATTTTTCTGGGTGCCGTTGCCGCATTTTTACAGACGGGATTGCTGACTGCCGTCTTCATCACGCCTTTTGCGCCTGTTAATTAGGTTTTGACCCTTTGACGCGTTTGTGGCAGAATGGATAGAAGGACTATTAAGTCTTCCCGCCTTACAATTGAAAATATTCACTTTTTCGTCTTTATGACCCCGGGTGCTTTAAAATGAATAAAAATGTCGTTTTGATTATTCTTGGCGCCGTGTTCGCCTCCGTTATCGTTGCTCTGGTTGTACAATCAGGCATGAAAAAGGACGACAGCGGCACAGCCGCCCCCATCGACATGACGCGTATCCTTGTCGCCAACAAGCATATCGCCATTGGCAAGCGCTTGTCCGAGGAAGACACGGAATGGAAAAAATGGCCGAAAGACGGCGTTTTCACCGGCGCGATTGAAAAAGACCCGGAAAAGGAAGATCAGGATATTGATGTTTACGGCCAGATCGTCCGCCGCGTCATTGAAAAAGGCGAGCCGGTCACACAGAACGCCATCCTTGAAGAGTCCCAGTCAGGCAGTTTTGTTGCGGCCTCTCTGGAAGAAAATATGCGCGCCTACAGCATCCGCGTCCGCGCGGAAAGCTCTGTCGGCGGTCTTGTCCGTCCTGGTGATTTCGTTGATGTGATCGTGACCTATGGCATCCGCCTGCGCGGCGAAATTGAAGATGCCGCGGAAGGTACCGTCCTGCGCGACGCCAGCCAGACGGTTTTGGAGAATATTCGCGTTCTGGCCGTTGACCAGCGCACCGAAGAAAAAGCCGATAGCGACAAAGCCTCGAAGCCCGGCAAAACCGTGACGCTGGAAGTGACGCGCGAAGGTGCGGAAGTGCTGGCGCTGGCCGATAAAATGGGCGATCTTAGTCTGGCGCTGCGCAAGCTGGGTGATACCACGCTGGCCTCTCCGGAAGAAAAACAAAAGCTGATTACCGATGTCGGTATCAGTAATCTGGCGCAGGAGCTGGTCAAAATTTGGCAAAGACAATCTGTGCAAACGGGAACCATTCGTGTTTATAATGGCCGCGACGTGCGGGATGTTCCTGTCAGAACAGGACCGTAACCGAAGAATGAAAACTGCTGAACAGGATAAAATGCCGTGTTACAGAAAACATGGAAAGTGGGGGAAAAAATGAAGGCAGGACTGAAACGATCTTGGGGCATACGCTCTGTGTCCATCGTGCTGATATGCGCCTTGGCCGCCGCAATCATGTTCTCCGCAGAAACGGCGCGCAGTTTGACGCGCCAATCGGTTCATCTTGAAATCGGCAAGGCCAAAACCGTCAATCTTCCTTATGATATCGCCGATGTGCTGGTTGCCAACCCCTCTGTTGCGGATGTCGGCGTTTTGCGCACCAACCGCCTGTATATCGTCGGGCAAAGCATTGGTGACACCAATATTCTGACCTTTGACGAAAACGGCAATCTGCTGGCGGAAATTCAGGTTCATGTCCGCGTTAATCAGGAAACATTGCAGGAAACCATTACGGAATTCTTCCCCAATGAGAAAATCAGCGTCCGTACCGTCGGTACCGACATCGTGCTGGGCGGCAGCGTTTCAAACGCCAATACCGCGGCACAGGTGCGTGATCTGGCCGGACGTTTCCGTCTGGACCGTAATCAGGCGCTGGTCGATATGATGGTGATTGAAGGCGAAAGACAGGTTCTGTTGCGTGTCAAAATCGTCGAAGTCAACCGCACCGCCCTGCGCGAACTGGGTGTTGAAACGGATTACAGCCTGAATGCCGCCGCATTGGATAACGGGCTGGTCAACAACGCCGCCGGAAATATATTGAACCTGAACGGCACCAGCGGCATCGGTCTGCCGGAATCCGCCACCGCGCCTTTCGGTGTCGGGACGCTGTTCCTGTCCGACGGCCTCGGCTTTGGTCCTTTGAACCTGACCCTGCGTGCGCTGGAACGTGACGGCTTTGCCAATACGCTGGCCGAGCCGAACCTGACGGCCATTTCCGGTGAAGAGGCCGGTTTCCTTGCCGGCGGTGAATTTCCCGTCCCCGTTTCCCGCGACCAGAACGGCAACCTTGTGATTGAATTCCACCCCTTCGGTGTCTCGCTGAACTTCCGCCCGACAGTGATGTCCAATGACCGCATCAGCCTGCTGCTGTCCACGGAAGTTTCGACATTGGCGCCGCAGGAAGGATTGTCTCTGGCAGGGATTGAAATCCCCGGCTTTCAGGTGCGCCGCGCACAGACAACTGTTGAAATGGGCAGCGGCGGCAGTCTGATGATTGCCGGATTGATCCAGTCCGACACCACCAATGCCTTAAACCAGATGCCGGGTATCGGCAATATTCCGGTACTGGGCGAGCTGTTTAAATCACGCGCCTTCCAGCGCAGTGAAACAGAGCTGTTGATCGTGATCTCGCCGATTTTGGTTGAGCCTTTCGCAGAAAAACAGGCCGATATTCACGAAGCGCCCGCCGATCAGGAAACACCGCTGGAAAAAGCGCTGCTGTTTGATCTGCGCCGCACCTACGGTAAGGAAAGCGTGCCCGAAAAGATGCTTGCGGGACAGCGTTTCGGATATATGATTGATTAAAGGGGATACGCCATGACAGGAAAACGAAAACTGCGCCTTTTGCCCGTGTTAAGCGGCATGATGCTGTCCGCACTGGCTTTGTCGGGCTGTCAATTCTACGAGCCTGTTGTTGAAACCCAGATTTATCCTGTAAAAATGCGCATGCAGCAACATGCGCGTAATACCGTTATCTCGACCGAAATGCCGGCAGATGAAAATATTGTCCGCGCCGTGGCTGCCGATTACGCCAAACGCGGCGAAGGCGGTATTACCCTGCAAATGCGTTATCAGGAAGGCGATAAAAAGCTGGCGCATCAGGCGCGCCATGCCGGTGAAGATTATCTTTACCTGTTCGAGAAATACGGTATTGAGAATACGCGGGTTGAAATGGTTCCCCTGCCCAATCACGGCAAAAAGACCGCTGACCTTGTTGTGAATTACAATGCGTGGAAACTTTCCGCTCCCGATGGTTGCGGGCCGGAACGCATCCCCGGCTATTACGGCGCGGAAGGCGGCGACAAAATCCGGGATTACAAAATCGGCTGCGAGACCGAAACCTATCTCAGCCGCATGATCAGCGATCCGCGCGACCTGAAAGGACGCAGCGGGTTGCCGCGCGGCGATGCTGCCCGCGAAGGCGATATGCAGCAAAATTACAGAACAGGTGTACCGAACGAACCGCTTGAAGGGCTTAGCTCAAGCGATATCGGAGACTAAGAGGAAAGAATGTCCGACCATACCGCAGTTTTACTGCCCGCCGCACGTGTAGATGTTTACGGGTTGAACAAGAAGACGGTTGATGCCGCCAATGCACTGGTGCAGGACTGGCGCTATGCCCGTGTGGCCGTGCGCGTTGTCGAGGGCGGCATTGATAATGCCACCACTGATTACGAACAGCATGTCTCCCCCGATCTGGTCATCATTGAAACCGATGATATCGGCGACGGCTTTATCGACAAGTTGGAGGCTTTGGCTGAAAACTGCGTCGAAGGCACGGAAGCCATTATCATCGGCCCGAAAAACGATGTCGAGCTTTACCGCCGCCTTGTCAGCATGGGGGTGCGTGATTATCTGGTCGCGCCCGTCAAAAAAGACGAGCTGGCCGAAGTCACGGCGCAGATTTTGCTGGATAAAAAAGGATTAAGCGACAGCAGCCTGATTACGGTGATCGGCAGTAAAGGCGGTGTCGGTACGACAACCGTCGCCCATATGCTGGGATCGGTTCTGGCTGACAAACTCGGACAGAAAACCCTGCTTTTGGACGGTTCCGGCGGCTGGGGAACGCTTGTTATTCCCTTCGGTGCCGAAGTGACAACCACGCTTGCCGAGGCGGCGCGCCAGGTGCAGGGCGGTACGGAAGACGATATCAAACGCCTGCTGAGCAAGAATTCTGATTTGCTGACCCTGTTGCCCACCGGTGGCGACCCGCTTTTTGAAACCTCCTGCGACGAGGCCGGTTTCGAAAATATGCTCGATTATTTTATGAAGACTTATCCGGTTGTGGTGCTTGATCTGTCGGCGGCGGAACATCACATCCAGCGGCTGGCGCTGAAAAAGGCGCATCATACCATTATCGTGACAACGCCGCTGCTGCCGGCTTTGCGGAACTGCCGCACGCTGTTAAAAGAGCTGCGCGGTGACCAAAAAGACGAGGATGGAAAAAAACCGCTTCTGGTCGTCAATATGGAAGGCTGCGCCAAAGGGCTGGAAGTGCCCGCAAAAGAAATCAAAAATCTGCTGGAATATGATGTCAGCCTCACCCTGCCCCATGATCTGAAATTATTTATCGGCAATGAGGCGCAGGAAAAAGAAATCAGCCGCGACAAAGCCGCCGAAAAGCTTATGAAACCGTTTATTGATTTTGCAAAAACGCTCGTCCCTGATGCCAAAGCCTCTACGGAAAAAGGCGAAAAGGGCAAAAAAGAAGGGTTTCTGTCCAAAATCTTGAAATCATAACGGAACGGATTGCCCATGTTTGGAAAAAAGTCGGACAAGGATAAGAAGAAAAAGGACGCCGCTCCGAAAAAGGAAACGGACGAGAAAAAACCTGCCGAAAAAAAGGAAGCGGAGGCACCGCCTGTAAAGAAAGAGGCGCCGCCCTCACCGCCTGCAGATGAAAAAGATGATGCTGCGGAAGAACAGCCGTCATTGGAAGACACGATTATGGCGCTGCAAAACGCCGAAGATAGCGCCGCAGAAACAGCGCCGCCGCCGAAGACGGAAGAACAACCGAAAAAGGCACCGCCGGCCAAACAGACCGAAGCGCCGCCGCCGAAGAAAAAAAGCGACTTACCGAAAAAAGGGGATAATGCCCCCGCCGCAGACGAGCCGGATGAACATACGTCGACCGTGCGGACAAATCCGCGTATTGAACGTGCGCATAAGCGTATCTGGGCGGATTTGCGCGACGGGATTGATCTGAAGTCCCTCGCCCGCATGGATACGGAAGCGGCGCGGGAGGAAATTCTCTCCGCCGTGAACGAGATCGGACAGTTCCGCTCCCTTGACCTGACACCGGCGGAGCTGGCACAGATCGCCAAGGAAGCCGCCGATGATATGCTGGGCTTTGGCCCGCTGGAAGAACTGCTGGAAATGGACGGCGTTGCCGATATCATGATTAACGGCCCGAAGGTCATCTATATCGAGCTGAACGGAAAAATCCAGCGCGCCAATATCGAATTCCGCGATGACCAGCATCTTTTGACCATCGCACAGCGGGTTGTCGGCATTATCGGCCGCCGCGTTGATGAATCCAGCCCGATTTGTGATGCGCGTCTGCCGGACGGCTCGCGTGTGAACGTCATTATCCCGCCGCTGGCCATTGACGGCGCCTCTATGACCATTCGTAAATTTACGAAAGAAAAGCTGACGCTGGACAAGCTGCTGGATTTCGGCGCCATGACACCTTCTTGCGCGGAAATGCTGAAGGTGATCGGCGAATGCCGTGCCAATATCCTGATTTCCGGCGGTACGGGTAGTGGTAAAACCACCATGCTGAACTGTCTGACCAATTATATCCGCAAGGATGAGCGCGTCATCACCTGTGAGGATGCGGCGGAGCTGCAATTGCAGCAGCCCCATGTCGTGCGCCTTGAAACCCGCCCGCCTAACTTGGAGGGTGTGGGTGAAGTGACGATGCGTGACCTTGTCCGGAACTGTCTGCGTATGCGCCCCGACCGTATTATCGTCGGTGAGGTGCGTGGCCCGGAAGCCTTTGACCTGTTGCAGGCCATGAATACCGGTCACGACGGTTCAATGGGAACGGTGCACGCCAACAACCCGCGCGAGGCCGTCACCCGTATGGAGAACATGATCGCCATGGGCGGGCTGAACCTGCCGCAGGCTGCCGTGCGGGAGCAGATTGCCTCTGCCGTCAATGTCATCATTCAGGTGCAGCGTCTGCGCGACGGTTCGCGGAAGGTTACCCATGTCAGCGAGATTACCGGCATGGAGGGCGAAGTCATCACCATGCAGGATCTGTTCAAATTCCAGTATGAAGGCGATGACGAATTCGGCCGTATTATCGGTACGCAAAAATCAACAGGATTGCGTCCGATCATGTATGAGCGCGCACGCGAGTTCAATCTGGAAGAAAAAGTCCTGAAAGCCATGGAAGAGGCCTATCAATAATGGTTATCAGCCCTGCCATTCTTGCAATGATACTCGTGATGACTGTCGGTATCGTGATTGCCGTCATCATCGGACGCATTCAGGACAAGAAGCGCCATATGTATTCGATTGTCACGGGACGCAGCGGCGGTGCCGGGCCGCGCGACAGCAAGGACAAGAAACTGGCACAGCAGCGCGCGGAAATCGCCAAAAAGCTGAAAGAATCCAGTGAAGAAAACCTGAAAGAGAAAAAGAAGCGCGAAGGCTCGCTGAAATTCCTGATCCAGCAAGCGGGTTTTGACACGCCGCTTTGGAAATTTTATCTGTATTCGCTTATTTTTGCCGCCTCTTTCTACGGGTTGATTTCGCTGACGTCATGGTCGGGGCTGGTCAAATCGCTGCTGTTGTTCACCGCCTTTTTCGGTATGCCGCGCTTTTTCCTGAAATTCAAAGCCAAGCGCCGCCAGAAACAATTTCTGGAGGATTTTGCGGATGCGCTGGATGCCATTGTCCGTATGCTGCAGGCCGGTATGCCCGTCAGTGAAGCCATTTCGATGGCTGCCAAGGAATTCGGCGGGCCGCTGGGGCTGGAAATGTCCCATATGTATGATGACCAGAAGGTCGGTATTCCGATGGGAGAAGCCGCCTCCCGCGCCGCGGAGCGTATGCCGCTGACCGAAATGCAAATGTTTGCCACCGCCATCCAGATCCAGAGTGAAACGGGAAGCAGCCTCAGCGAGGTTCTGACCAATCTGTCCGGCGTCATCCGTGCACGGTTCCGCCTGCAGCGGAAAGTGCAGGCGCTGTCATCCGAGGCCAAGGCCTCGGCAATGATTATCGGCTGTCTGCCGCTGGTTGTCGCCACCGGTCTTTACCTTGTTAATCCGGAATATATTATGAAGCTGTTCACCATTCCCAAAGGGAAAATCATGGTAACAGGCGCTTGTATCTGGATGAGCATCGGTGTCTTCATTATGAAACAAATGATCAACTTTAAGATATAAAAGCCACGCAAATGTTTGATTTTATACCGATTGATAAAACCCTGCTTTTGACCATCGTCAGCGCGATGGGGGCGTTTCTGACTTTTTTGGCGATTGCCATGCCGCTGCTCAGAAATTCCGAAAAGAAAAAGCATTATCAAGATGTTGTCGAACAGCGCCGCCGCAGCCTGTATAACACGATGCGCGAACAGGCCAGCAGCAAAGGGAATAAGCTGGACCATCATACGGCCGCGCAAAGCATCGCGGCTTTTTACCGCGTACAGCAATTGGCCGGTAATGCCAGCCAGCAGGCGCGTAACCTGCTCTTGCAAGCGGGCATTCGCACACCTTCCGCACCGCTGAAATATCTTGTATCACGTATTCTGCTGCCGGTCGTCTTTAGCAGTCTTGCCATTTTTTTTATGGCTGCCGCCGATAAGGAAATCAAGCAAAGCCTGCAATTCATTATTATTTTCGGCCTCGCAATTTTCGGATTCTTTCTGCCGCGTATCCTGATCAAAAACATGGCCGATAAGCGCCAGCAGGAAATCTCCATTACCTTCCCCGATGCGCTGGATATGATTTTGATTTGCGTGCAGGGCGGTATCGGGATTGAAGGCGCCATCAGCAAGATTTCCGAGGAAGTCGCTCCGCTGTCAGAGGTTCTGGCGGAAGAGATGGGGCTGCTGAGTGCGGAACTGGGACTGCTGAGCGACCGCAAAGCCGCTTTTAAAGGTTTTGCGACGCGGGTCGGCAGCGGCTCCGCCAAGTCTTTTGCCACGGCCATGATGCAGGCAGAACAATACGGGACATCGGTCTCCAAGGCTGTGCGTGTATTGTCGGATGAGCTGCGGGAATTGCGCATGGCGGCAGCCGAACAAAAAGCGGCATCCCTGCCGCCGAAACTGACCGTCCCGATGATTTTGTTTTTCCTGCCCGCCCTGTTTGTGACCATTCTGGGCCCGGCCTTTTTATCGGCTCCGTAACGCGGCGTTACCGTGACGGTTTTTTTCTGTTGCGCACGAAATTACGCATATGTCTGTTGCGAATTTCCGCCTGCAATGCTTTGACGGAAATCCGTTCCTGCGATTCATCCTCCAGCTTGCCGTGCAATTCTTCAACGGCTTTCGGATTATGCATCCACAGCTTTGCATTGAAGACGGCTTCAAATTGATCGCGCCGTTCCAGTAATTTCAGACCGTTTCGCGCGGCGCCGCCGATCCTGTCAATATCATGCACATCCAGCTTCGCCCCCGTTTCGCATAAATGCTCCAGCACCTGTTCCAGTTTTCCTGCACGCACTGCCAGCCCCAGACCTGTCATACCGCTTTTTTCATCCACAAAACCGCGCAGCACGTCGATATCCGGCTTATCGCCAACCAAACGGTCATAATCTTCCTGATATTTACGGGCATAAACATCCCAATAGGGCGCGAATTTGGCCGCGGCACTGTCGCGCTCATAACTTCTTTTCACATCCGCCCAGCCCGTTTCATAGGCGGTATCAAGGTCAGCCCCCTGCGCCAGCAGATAATCCGCCATGTCTTTTTGGTCGCCCGTCACCGCCAGAAACAGCGGTAAACCTCTGCGGGTGTGGATATCCGCGCCCTGTTCCACCAACCAGCGCATGGCATCAAAACGGTCCTGTTTGTTACCGCTGCCGGTGATTGTTGCCAGCAATGCCGCGTTTTTATCGAAAGCGTCTTTGCCTTTGTCCTCGAATTTTTTCAGCAGGTCGATACGTCCCTCGCCCGCCGTCCATGCCAGAATATCCTGCTGGTCATATTGCAGCTTTGCGCCTTTCTCCAGAAAGAAGCTGACGGCAGCACTCTGCCCGTAGCGGCAGGCCAGTGCCAGCCCTTTATCCGCCGCGTCCTGTTGATCCATCGCCGGCAAACTGTGATAGCTTTGCTGCGTTTTCAGCAGATTGCCCGTTTCAATGGCACCCAACATCCCGGAAAGCGTTTTCAGCGATTTTCCCGCATTCGGACGCACCAGACCGCCACGTGCGCCATTTGCCGCCGCAACCTGCCCCAGCGTGCGTGACAGATAGGCATGCCCCAGATACTGGGCCAGCATGGCACCTTCACGCAGGATCATCCGGTAATGCTGTTTTTCCTTTTGGGTGGATTTGCGCAGCCGCGCATTGACTTCGGTAATATATTGGCGGATTGCACCGCTTTTGTTTTCCCGCACGGTTTCCAGTAAGCCCGCTTCAAATTCAACGGCCGACCATTCGCTCATACGGCTGCTGCGTTTGTTAAAGCTGTTGCGAAGCTGTGACATGAAAAATTTCCGTCCCGTTTTTTGTAAAGAACGGCAAAGTTACCATATCATTTTGGTCAATACCACCCTTTTTCACAACGTAGCAACAACCTCGTATCGGAAAGATGGGACCCGACAAAGAAACTCCGCCCTGGAACGGGCGGAGTCTTTGGTATAGCCATGTGTATATAGTCGCAAGGAGGGTTGGAAGGCTTAGGCTGGTAGTTCTTATTCTCCTCCGCCCGCGCCCGCGATCTGATCCGACATTGTCGTGAACAAATTCGCCAGCTCGTCGCCGAGGGTAAATACGACCGCGCTGATGGCGACCGCAATACCGGCTGCGATCAGCCCGTATTCAATTGCCGTTGCACCATCTTCGCAGGATTTCCATGTTTGAAATTTTATCAAGAGTTTTTGCATTTTTGGTTGCTCCAATTATAAGGCTGTCTTCAGTTGAATGTTTTCAAGCGTCAAGTCCGCTCCAACTCATCGGCTCATAATTCCAGAATAGCACCGCGCGCTTAAGGAAGCGTAAATAATACATACAAATCAATATATTAGATGATAATATAAAAGCTAAATTAAAGGCAAAACTGCCGCAAATTTTAGCCTATTTGAAGACAGTGATATCTTTACCTTATTTTTCAATCCCCTTTTATCTTGCGGCATTTTCTTCTTGCGTTGTACCGCCCCGCTCCGGCATTGATCCGCGCCGGATAATCTTTTTATTTTTTCGGTGCCCGTGAAACAAAGCTGATAAAAACACATGTCAAAACGCCCCGATTCAGCCCGAATCATAGAATGCATTCATATTGACATATCAACTTTCTTTCTGTATATTCAGCGGGATGATAAATCCTTTCAAAAAACCTGCGAAAACGCCTGAACAATTACAGGCCGAAGCAAGCGCTGCCGCGGCGCTCGCTGCCAGTGTACCGGAAGGATCTCTCCCGGTTTTCAAAAATGCCGATACGCTATCGCTCTACTTTGAGCATTATCCTGAAGAAAAGCAGATTGCGGTTTCCCTGCCGAAAGGTGATCGGCAAACCCTGACGATTCCCGCGCCGGACAAAAAAGACCTGCGCTGGGCCAAAAGCCTGATAAAAAAACCGCCGGAAGAGCGCGGCTATGAGCTTTGCGAAAGCTGTTACAAAAACCGGCTGTGGCGGGTCTATTTCCTGCTGGAGCAACAAAAAGACACACCGCCGGAAAAACGGGCGCTGGACGGTGCCCATGAAATTCGCGAATATTTCGCACAATCGCCTTTAAACATCGCCGCCATAAACGGCTATCATGATCTGGCTACCCTGCTGGTGTCGCATGGTGCGGATATTGATACCAAATATACCACGCGCCGCGATACGCCCCTGATGAAGGCCATCTATTATGACCGGCTGGATATTGTCAAACTTCTGATCGGACAAGAGGCGAAATTCTATCCCGATGAATTCGAGAAAGTCTCGCATCCGGAGATCAAAGAATATCTGGCGCAAACCGTCGGACACAAATTGTCACCCGCTGTTGCCCAATACGGCAATCTGAACAAAAAGCAAAAGGCCAAAGCCGTAAATGCCGTGATTGGCTGGAACAAAGCCGGCGATGACAGCATCGTTAAATCCGTTAATCTTGGCGGCGGCATGCGTCTTCATACGGTTTTCAACTTCAAGGCCGAGCATGTGCTGCGCTATACCGAAAGCGTCGATCTGAAGGGGCAAACCATCGCCGTCAGCGCCCCGTCCGCCGCAGAGGATTTCCAGCGCATCCGCAACCGTGCGGAGATTGATGAAGCCTTTCGCGTATTCCTCGCACAGAATGGTGATGAAAGCCTGCGTCCGGCTTCAAACAGTGCCGCGCCGCGCCGCATCCAGAAGAAAAACCCTTAGAAAAAACAGCAACCCGGAATATATTTAATTTATTGACATAGCGCATTTGCGCATGCTAGCATTTTTTTATTGTTAATTCCCGCAAGAACCGCGCTTTGCGCCCTATATTCATGAGAAGAGGACCCGATGGAAGAACATCCCGAGCCCCCCGAGAACACGCCGCGCAATGAGGATAAAAAAACACCGCGTATTCTGCCGCATATCAAGCCGCGTTCGCAGCCGCAATCCGCACCTGTAGAAATTACGGCGGATAATGTCGAAAAACATATTCATCGCAAAGAGCAACGCGGCAAGCTGAAACTGCCCAATGGTGACGTTTATGACATCACCATTCCCGCCCCTGATGAGGACGATATTGAATGGGCGAAAGAGAGCTTTACGGAAGATGCGGATTGGCGTTTAAAGCAAGCATCAATGGCGATTATTGACGGTAATCTGTGGCGCTTGCAATTCCTTCTGGCTGTCAATCAGCAACAGGAAGGGTTTCTGGACATCAACGGCTTTGGTGATAAAGATAATGATTACACATTATTGGGACACACCACACTGGAAGATGACCGGACGGATTTTGCGGCTTTGCTGCTGTCTTACGGTGCCGATCTTGAAATTGGCGGCTCCCCGCGCTGGAATCGCACAAAGACACGTAAATATACGCCCGTCGGCGGTGCCGTCGAAAATGACCAGCTGGAAATTCTGGAATTGCTGCTGAATAACGGCGCACAATTCTACAAAGAAGATTTCGAGGCGGCGGATCATCCCGCCACCAAAGCCTATCTTGTTGCCCGTTTTGAAGACCTGGATGACGGCACGGATGTCCGCAATCTGAATTCACCTGCCAAGCATAATTCCAAATGGGCATTGCTGGATGATTTTACCATCGCCAAAACATCGACCCTGCCCGGTAAAATGCGCCTGACAAAGATTTTCAACTTCCTGTCGCAGGAGATTGAAAAAGTCACGGAAATGCTGGAAGCCGACGGTGATGTGAAAAATGTTTCGCATTCCCCGCTGCAAAGCTTTGACGACGTCGCGCATAAAGAGGAAATCAAACAGGCTCATGCAAAGCTGTTGGAAAAAGGCGGTACGCCCGAAGCCATTGAAACCTATACGCGGAGCAGCAATACCTATTCGGCGCGTGGCAACCGTCCTTCTTCTTAAGAGGTATGTTTCCGCTTTCGCACTTTTAAAACCTCCTGAAACCGTGTATTTTCACGGAAAGGTTCAGGAGGTTTTTTCATGTATGACATTCTTTTCAAAAACGGCCATATCGTCACACCGGATGGCACAATTCAGGCCGATATCGGCGTTACCGGCGGCAAAATTACCGCAATCGGCAAGCCGGATGCGCCTGCGGCGGAAGAAATCGACTGTAAAGGCCTGCATATTCTGCCCGGCGTGATTGACACGCAGGTGCATTTTCGTGAACCCGGCAACACCCATAAGGAAGATTTGAATACGGGAACACTGGCCGCACTGGCCGGCGGTGTGACCGCTGTGTTTGAAATGCCCAATACCGATCCGCTGACCACGACGGCGGAAGCGCTGCAAGACAAGCTGGACCGCGCCGCAGGCCGTGCATGGTGCAATTACGCCTTTTTTGTCGGCGGCACCGGCGAGAATGCCGCAGAACTGCCCGTTCTGGAACGTCTGCCCGGCTGCTGCGGTGTGAAAGTCTTTATGGGTTCCAGTACCGGCAATCTTTTAACCGAAGATGATGAAACGCTGGAGCGCATTCTCTCCCACGGTACGCGCCGCGTTGCCGTACATGCCGAGGATGAGGCCCGCTTAAAAGAGCGCGCGGCGCTGGTTGCAGGCAGCGGTGATGTAAAACTGCATCCGCATTGGCGTGATGTGGAAACCGCGCTGAAAGCCACGCAACGACTGCTCAGACTGGCGCATAAAACCGGCCGCCCCATCCATGTTCTGCATGTGACGACGGCGGAGGAAATGGAGCTGCTGGCGGCCAATAAGGATATTGCCACGGTGGAAGTCACGCCGCAGCATCTGACGCTGTTTGCGCCGGATTGTTACGAGCGCTTGGGCACGCTCGCGCAGATGAACCCGCCGATCCGTGAAGAGCGCCACCGCGCCGCCTTGTGGAAAGGCTTGCAAAAAGGCGTTGCCGATTTGATCGGCTCGGATCACGCACCGCATACGCATGAGGAAAAAGCCCGCCCCTATCCCGAAAGCCCCAGCGGTATGCCGGGTGTGCAGACGCTGGTGCCGCTGATGCTGAACCATGTCAATCATGGCCGGCTGACGCTGGAGCGTTTTGTCGATATGGTCTGCCACAATCCGCAGCGCATTTACGGCATCAAAGGCAAGGGCCGGATTGAAACCGGTTATGACGGTGATTTGACAATCGTCGACATGAATGCCCGCCGCACCATCAGCAATGACTGGGTCAAAAGCAAATGTGGCTGGACGCCTTTTGACGGCATGGAAGTCACGGGCTGGCCTGTGATGACCGTGCTGGGCGGCGTGATCGCCATGCGTGATGACGAGATCAGCGGTACGCCGTCAGGCCAGGCGATCGCCTTTACGGAAGAATGATTCAGCTTGACGAATCAGTTGTTTACGGATTCGAATCACCTGTGCTATACTGAAAGAACAGAGATGTTCTTCTCTGCCCGCCTTCCGGTCACATCATGACCGTCACAACACAATAACATTCTTAAAAAACGGTGATTTGAGGCATATATGACATCCCCTGCAGATGATCCGCGTTTTGCAAATCTGAAAGATCCCCGCCGTATCTGGACTGTTTCCGCCATTTACGGTGACAGGGAAAAACTTGCCGATATTCATGAAGAAATCGCCCGCAATTTCAAGCCCGGCGACCGTGTTGTCTATTTCGGTAATTATACCGGCGGTGATGCGGATGGCAGTGCCGCGCATTCCGCCGTACAGACGATTGATGACTTACTGGGATTCCGCAAATATCTGTTGGCACAGGAAGGTGTGCAATGCGGTGATATCGTGTATCTGCGCGGTGTGCAGGAGGAAATCTGGCAAAAGCTTTTGCAACTGCAATTCGCCCGCGACCCGTCCGGCGTCTTTGAATGGATGATCGAACACGGCATTGCGCAAAGCCTGTGTGATTACGGCGGCAATATAGAAGAAGCCCGCCGCGTCTGCCGCGAAGGTATTTTAAGCCTGACGAAATGGACCAATTCACTGCGCCAAAATCTGCGCCGCCATCCCGGTCACAGCGAATTTATGGCCGCCCTGCGCCGCGCCGCCTTTACGACCGGCAACACGCCGCTGCTGTTCGTACATGCGGGAATTGATCCTGAAAAACCGCTTGCGCAGCAGCAGGACAGTTTCTGGTGGAAGGGAAAAAAATTCAATGACATCCGTACCGCCTATGATCCGTTTTCCTATGTGATCCGCGGCTATGACCCCAATGCGCAAGGCGTGAAGGTCAACGGCGTCACAATGACGCTGGATGGTACCACGGCTGAAATGGACAGCCTGCCGATCACCTGCGGGCTGTTGTCAGGGCAAGGCGAATTGCTGGATTTGATGACGGCCTGAGCATAAAAAATCATACCAATACAATATTTTTATATTGTTTTAATCCAGTGACTTAGTAGAATTCCTCCGCCCCATAACTTGACATATTATTGAACTGCTTCTACAGTCCTCTATCACATGAAAACGACTGTAAGGAAGACTACTAACATGACCACAGAAAACACCCCTTATAAAAACATTCCCGGTTTACACACAAAGCCCTTCGCCCCGACTAGCGGCGTAACCTTTTACCCCGATAGCGACAGCGAAGTGCATTACAGTCACATGCAGGCCGTTGTCAATGAAGATAACAAGCTGGATGTCAGCATTTTCACCTATTCCTGCGGTATTGGGAACGATGGTCGCCAACAGGGGAACAGCTTCCGTGAGGAACAGTATAGCGGCTGGAATAACATCTCCCTTGATAAAGCCGTGAAACTGCTAAAAAAATGGGAAGCAGAGCAGGAAAAAGGACATATTGAACCCTATGACGGTGAATTGCTCTGCAAGCAGAAAAACCGCCCTATTCTGAACCCGCTATCGGATGAAAATATCACAGCGCTGCGGAAAATACTGGCAACAAGCCGCCAATCTCCCAAAACCATCACCGGCGAGAAAGAGCTTGTTTCCGAAAAAGGTCTGGAGCGTGTCTTCAACTATCTCTCCGCGGAGAAAAATGAGCAGACCGGCCTTTACACCGTCATGGATACCAAAGAAACGCAAAAATCCCGCAATAAGCTGACAGCCTTCTTTAACAACTACCGCACACACCGGCGCATCGGCCATAGTGTTGCACATGATTTGTCGCTGGAAGAAGCCAAGATAAAGGTCAAAGCCGGACTGCCGAAACAGTCACGCGGCTAAGTCGTCACGGCGATACAATATTCAAAAGGCGTGCTTTGATTTGCACGCCTTTTTTGATTCCGCCTTCTAAGGTAAAAGATTACCGCGTTTTTTTCGCACTGGAAGATGCGGGCAGCGGTGTCTGCTGCACCTGTTCTTCCGGCTTTTTCAGCAGTTTTGCCTGTGCGGATTTTGCTTTTTGAATCTGTTTTTGCGCCACCTGATTAAAGGGCAGCTGCGCAGGGGCATTATCATTGATTTCGGTCGAGACGATTTCGCTGCCGAAATTAAAGACCTCGCGGATGCGTGTGTCGCTGTCAGGGGCATAGCTGATTTTGATGACAACATCTTCACCTGCCAGATGCCAGCCGGTGCGGCTTTTTTCAACATAGGCGCGCATAAATTCCGCCTCTGCCGTGCCGCCCTGTGTATAGCGGTAGGACAATTCCAGATCAGCACCAGCATCGAGAAGTTTTTCAAACGTGACTTTGTCGCGGCCTTGTGCCGCGGTGCGCAGTAATGCGCCGTCTTCCAGATCAAGTTTCGGCTTTTTCGCCAAAATCATATCAAGACATTCATGGCCGTTTTCTATGCCGCGCCCTTTGGCAAGATTATTGACCAGCACCGCCGCATGGCGATAACCGGCTTTCGCGCCGCCGTCCAGCAGTACAGAAACAAATTCACTGTCATGGCGTTTCACGGCATTATCCAGCGGAATGCCGCGCGTATCGCGCATATGCCAGTCGTAATTATGCCATTCGAAATTCATATCCACACCGGCCTGCTGCATAGCCTCCAAAATCGGGCGATTGCGGTAGGCCACGGCATAGGCCGTCATATATTCGCCCGGCTTTGACTTATTGCCGTAGCGGGAGCTTCTATCCTTAACGCTGGGATCGCAGGGATGGTTCAGCAGGAAATCATAAAGTTCCGTTTTTTCTTTGGCGATAACGGTTTCCCACGCCATAACGATCAGGTTTTTTTGTTTTTGTTCGCCGAGTTTGCGTTTAAATTCACCGTTATTCAGGATGGCGTTCAGCTTTTTACGGTCTTCATTTTCGACCGCACTCTCCATTTCACTGATCCAGCCATTCACCCCTTTGAATGACAGCGCAATGCGCCATTGCCAGTAATCACGGAACTGCTTGCGGGCTGCGGCTTTTTCTTCCTTGGTTTTCTTCGGTTTTTTCGGCTTTTTTGCTTTAACAGCTTTCTGTGCCGTCTGCGCCTGATCGTCCGTTTTCTGTTCCGCCGTCATGATATTCCTATCTGTCTTTATGATTGATAAAACTGGCGAAAATATAACATATTACATAATATTTGTCAATTTTATTGCCATAACAGCAAAAAGAAAACCCCTTCACCAAGGGCGAAGGGGCATTCCGTCATATCTTTGCAGAAAAACGGCTGTTATTCAGCCGCTTTCTCTGCGTCTTTTGTGTCTTTTGCTTTTTCAGCGGCAACAACCGCAGCGGCTTCTTCAGCGTCTTTTTCGAATTCCGCGGCTTCCACGCTGGTCATCAGCATTGTTTCAGCAACCAGACCGGCATTATTGCGGATAACGCTTTCAATCGCATGCGAAATTTTCGGGTTTTCTTTCAAAAACTCTTTCGCTTTTTCACGGCCCTGCCCGATTTTTTCCCCTTTATAGGAGAACCAGGCACCGGATTTTTCAACAACATTGCTGTCAACGCCCAGATCAAGGATTTCGCCCTCTTTCGAGATGCCCTGACCGAACATAATGTCAAAAGACACGGTGCGGAAAGGCGGCGCAACTTTGTTTTTCACGACTTTCACATTGGTGATGGAGCCGACGGATTCTTCCTTGTCTTTGATCTGCTTGCTGCGGCGAATATCAAGACGGACAGAGGCGTAGAATTTCAGCGCGTTACCGCCGGCAGTTGTTTCGGGACTGCCGAACATGACGCCGATTTTCATACGGATCTGGTTAATAAAGATCACGACGGTTTTCGATTTGGAGATCGAGCCTGTCAGCTTCCGCAGCGCCTGACTCATCAGGCGGGCTTGCAGACCGACATGGGTGTCGCCCATTTCGCCTTCCAGCTCGGCTTTCGGCACAAGTGCCGCAACGGAGTCGATGACCAGAACATCAATCGCGCCGGAACGTACCAGCGTATCGGCGATTTCAAGCGCCTGTTCACCCGTATCGGGCTGGGAGATCAACAGCTCGGGCACGTTACAGCCGAGTTTTGCGGCATAGGCGGGATCAAGCGCGTGCTCGGCATCAACAACGGCACAGGTGCCGCCCTGTTTTTGCGCTTCGGCAACCACATGCAGCGCCAATGTTGTTTTACCGGAGCTTTCCGGTCCGTAAATTTCCGTGATACGACCGCGCGGCAAGCCGCCGATTCCAAGAGCGATATCAAGACCAAGCGATCCGGTGGATACGGCTTCGATATTTTGAACCTGCTGTCCTTCCGCGCCCAGCTTCATAATCGAGCCTTTACCGAAGGCTTTTTCGATATGTTGCAAAGCCGCGTCGAGCGCTTTCTGCTTTTCGCCGTTATTTTCTTTGGTTTTCAGATTAGTGACGGTCATGGTGCGGGCACTCCTTTTCCTGATTCCCTTGTGGTAATAGTGATGTATTCTGACAGGTTTCAGTCTAAAGCAGCCGCGGCTTTTTGCAAGGCTGAATCTGCGGGGAAGCAAAGAAAACCAGCGATTTTCGCTGTTTTTTACGCGACCTCGGCGGGAAAATAGTGACGCACAAAAGAGTTAACATGCTGTGCCGCAACAGTATCTTTTCGGTCAATACCCGTCATCTGTTTTACAATTTACACTTTTTTTTAACGGCTGTCGGATTATAATATAAGGAAGAACGATGAGGAGAGCCTGATTTTGTATCGCCGTTTTATATTTGCCGTTTCTGTCGCGGCCATTATTTTCGTGTTATGTATCCCCCGCGCCTATGCGCAGCAGCAGTTTCTGGAAAACCTGCAAGTAACGCCGCAGACCGATGCATTATATGTTTCCATGTTATTCCACAAAATGGCGGGATTTCAGCCGGATTTTAAAACCTGGATTGAAAATTCAAAAGAATACAAACAAACGCCCAAACAGCAGCAACGGACCTATATGAATGAGCGCACCGATATTTACCACGATTATTACGCGCGCCTGAAAGTTGATGATCCGATTGTTGTGCAGGTCAAAACCTATGTCCCGCCCTATGATCGGGAACATGGCGGTTTCCAGATTGAAGGCATGGAGAAAGACAAATTTTTCAGCTTCAAGCATGAAGGCGGTTACTTCGCCGTTGTGCCGACAGATATCATGAATTATCAATGGTTTACTATGCCGGAAGACAGGCTGGCAAATGCGCCCTATTTTAATAAGGATCGGGGTGGCGCCGTCATTCTCCATTTTCATCTGCGCCCGAAATCCATCGACACCAGTACGCCCTATTTGCTGGAAGGATCACCGCATTGGCTGATTGCCACAGAAATCACAGAAGTACAGATGTGGAACCAGTATAATAAAGTTCCCATCTGGGTCATGTATAAAAAGTAATCATGGTTTCTTTAAAGACAGTGTCTTTTATTCAGGCTCCGGCACGTTTTCCTTTGCCGCGGGCTTTTCACTGATGCGCTGCCCTGCGAGTTGTTTTGACAACGTATTTTCGATTTCTGTGAAAATCTGCTCGAAATTCTTTTCCGCACCGCCATCCGCCCATTCAATGCGGCAATCCGTCGGTGCCAGATGATCATCCCCGCCCATCAGGATGATTTTACCGTGAAAGCCAGCAGTTTCGCTCAGCGTGTCCATACGTTCGCGCAATTTGTCCAGAATACTGTCATGTACCGTCACGACGAGCCGCGGCTCTTCCTTGCGTTTTTCCAGCACAGCCTGCACCGTGCGTTCAATTTCATCCATCGCATGTGCTTTGGCAAGACCGGGGAAAAGTTTCTGCGCGATTTTCAGGGACAGGCGGATAATGGCATTGTTTTTTTCCTCTTCACGGCGCGCTTCGCTTTCAAGCAGTTTTGTCAGCAGAGCCGACATGTTCCGCATAAGGGCGATCAGCGTTTCTTCCTGCTGCCGGCGCGCTTCGTCCATGCCACTGCTTTTACCGCTTTCAAAGCTTTCCTGTTTAAATTGCGCGACTTCCTCCTCGCTGAATTTCGGCGGTTCCACATGTTCAGGATCCGGCACGTCAAAAGAGCGCAGATCGAAAAGAAATTTTTTCGTTTTATCGCTGTCGCTGTCGCCCATAACCGGTATTGTCCTTAATAAATCAGCTCATCTTCGGCATCGCCGCTGGCAATGGTAATCTCGCCCTTATCGGCAAGGTCTTTGGCCAATGTGACCAGAGAGCTTTGCGCTTCTTCCACATCGCGCAGGCGGATCGGGCCCATAGCCGCCATATCTTCCTTGAGCATTTTCGCCGCACGTTCGGACATATTCGAGAAGAACAGGTCCTGCATCTCCGGCGACGCCCCTTTCAGGGCAATCGGCAGTTTTTCCTTGTCTGCGCTGCGGATCAGTGTCTGGATACCGCTTGGGTCCAGATTCTGCAGATCGTCGAAGGTGAACATCAGTTTGCGGATTTTTTCCGCCGATTCCGTACTGCGCTCTTCCAGAGAATCCATGAATTTTGCTTCGATCGAACGGTCAAGATGGTTAAAGATATCCGCCATCGCCTCATGCGCATCACGCTGATTCGTCCGTGCCAGGCTGGACATGAATTCCGTCCGCAGGATTTTTTCGACATCCTCCAGAATATCTTTCTGCACCGATTCCATCCGCAGCATACGCATCACGACCTCCATCGCGAATCCCTCCGGCAACAGCGACATCACATTCGCCGCATGTTCGGGGGAAATTTTCGTCATGATCACGGCAACGGTTTGCGGATATTCCTTTTGCAGGAAATTGGCGAGCATTTCTTCATTCACATTGCCCAGCTTTTCCCACATCGTGCGTCCGGCAGGGCCGCGGATTTCCTCCATAATGGCAGAGACTTTATCCTTACCCAGCACTTTTTCCAGCAGGCGCTCCGTACTTTCAATGGAACCGACAAGCGCATTGGCCGAAGAAATATTGTCAGAAAATTCCGACATCAGTTTTTCAACAACGCCGGAACTGACTTTTCCCAGAGTCGACATGGTTTGCGACAGACGAAGGATTTCCTCGTCATCCATATGCTCGAAGACGCGTGCCGCATGTTCTTCTCCCAAGGCAAGCAGAAGAACGGCGGCTTTTTCATCTCCGCTCAATGCACGGTAATCATCACGTACCCGCATTGTCTGGCATTCCCTTTCTTAACTTTCCTGCGACATCCAGCTCCGGAGAACCGATACGGCCTCAGACGGGTGGGTTTCCACGATATCGCTAATCTTTCTCATTGATGATGCGTTAATCCGTCCTTCTACATTAACCATATCAATATTGTCTTCACCGTCTTCCATCATCCCTGCGGCCTGCATGCCGCCGGCATCCATCTGCCCCATCGCCGCAGCGCCGCCACGGGGGGCTTCCATTGCGGTACGGCGCTCAGCCGCTGCGCTTTGCGCTGCTGCCGCGAAATGGGTGACCAGCGGGCGCAACACAACAAAGACAACAAGAAGCGATACGAGTCCCAGCATAAGGATTTCCGCAAGCCGCAGCAAGTCCTGCCGTTCAAGAAGGCCGAAAACGAGTTCTTCTTCTGCCAGAGGAGACAAATCCTCCGTATGGGCGAATTGCATATTGACCACCTGCACGACATCGCCGCGCGCGCTGTCATAGCCGACGGCGGATTGTACCAGTGATGCGATTTTATCCAGCTCTTCCTGTGAGCGCGGCGAATAGCGGCGCTCGGGGGCGCTTTCAGCATCTTCCGCGTCTTCTGCCGGCGGCAGCGTTTCGTAATTGCCGTCAACCAAGACCGCCACGGATAATTTACGGATTTCACCGCCTTCCCGCATCACGCTTTCCACGGTGCGGCTGATTTCGTAATTCGCGATATCTTCCGTACGTGTGCGGCTTAATCCGCCGCCATTCCCACCCGCACCGGGCAGACCGGGTAAATTGTTTTCAACTGTCACAGCCTGACTGTTACTGCCGGTCGTGTCTGTTTCTTCATCACTGATGGTTTGTGAAGAGCGCAGCACCTGTCCCTCGGGGTCAAAGCTTTCGGAGTTCCGGCTGACAACATCAAAGTCAATCTCGGCAACCACATTGGCGCGCACATTGCCATAGCCGACGACGCGGCTGACAAGGTCTTCGACAACACTGGTCATGTGCTGTTCATATTTCGCTTTTTTATCTTCGGGCGATCCGCCGCGTCCGCCGATCAGGCCGGTATCGCGTGAGCCGCCTGCCAGCAAATTCGCCTGTGTGTCGGTAATCGCGACATTATCGGCCTTCAAATCAGGAACGGCTGATGCCACCAGATGCTGTACGGCCTGCACTTGTTCCGGGCCGATCTGCCGACCGCCGCGCAAGCTGAGTGTCACGCTGGCAGATGCCTCGCGGCTTTCGCGGGTGAATAATTCGCGCTGCGGCAGAACCAGATGTACGCGTGCGGTCTGAACCGGATCAAGCGTACGAATCGTACGGGCCAGCTCACCTTCGAGTGCGCGCAGTTGATTGATATTCTGTACGAAACTTGTCGTGCCGAAACGCTGTTTCTGGTCAAAAACCTCGTAGCCGATGGTGCCGGTGCTGGGCAGGCCTTCTGCGGCCAGCAACATGCGCGCCATGCCGACATGCTGCTGCGGCACCATGACCTCCATGCCGTTATCGCCCGTTCTGTAAGGAATGTCTGAAAGCTCCAGCTTCGCAACGACAGCCGTCGCATCTGCCGTGGACAGATCGCCATACAGCAATGTCATGCTGGGCGTTCCCGAACGTACGGCAATATAGATAAAAAATACGACAAGACCCAACAGGGTTAACAACATAACCCCAAGCCGAGCCGGGCCGAGATTCTTCAACGTCTCCAAAAATGCGTCCAACGCGGTACCACTCTTCGTGTTGTATTATTATTATTGTTTTTTTGTTCTGTCTTAATAATTGATCGGCAAGGACTGCCAAAGAATTGACGAACGTCATCTCTCAACTTCTAGCTTAAACCAGTTGCGCGTTACTGGCAAATTCTTCCTTAAGAATTTATTAATTTTTTTCAAAAAAAACCCTTTGCGTAACACAAAGGGCGTTTTTTTATACACAATCATGTCAAAATCGGCGGTGAATTAACGCCCTGACCGCAAAGTCGGATCATCTGACGGCGCGTCTTGTTCAACCTCATGGCCAAGTTCCGCAGACAACAGAGCCAAGCGGCGCTCATTAATCTTTTTAATACGCACCCATGTACGTAATTGCTGTTCTTTCATATCTACCATCTGGCGCAACAATGTTTCGGGATCCGTCACCGTCGTATCAAAGAAGACCTGCGATAACAGTCTTTCGCGCTGCGTTTCCGCCAGTTCTTTCATACTGGGATTGGTGGACACATGCGCAGCAGGAATGCCTGCGCCCGTACGTGTTGCCGCTGCCTCCAGATTCGTCGGACCGGCAACGCCTGCCGCCGCCTCTTCAGCAGCCAGATACCGCAACAGCGATTTCCGCGCCATCAGCGGACGGCGTTTATAAGCAAATTCCCGTTGTGTCTGCGCCGTGTTCTGCACAGCGGCCGGCGTCAGCGGCGGCGTGTAGGGTGCGACAAAGTTATCCACCGCACGCATCTGGGCGGCGCGCTCAGCCGGAGAATCAAGATTATGCGTCATCGTCACGCCGCGTGATCTTTCGGTAATCATAATATTCGCCAAAGGCAATGCTCCCGGTGCGGCACAACCTGCCTGCCCGGCGGCGCAGAATTCCGTCTGCATTTCCGTCATCAACGCACTTAACTCAGTATCCGGCCCCTCTGCGGAAATTGAGCCGACATTCGCACCATGACGCTCAATACCCTGCTTATTGGTCGCATCCGCCGTTGCGCGCACCAGATGCTCGGTTTCAGGCAATGTTGCCTTAACACCCTCCGCCTGACAGCTGTTATCGCTGGGGCGGAAACGCCTGTGTGCTTCAAGCTCCAGCTCCTGATACAAAGCAACTGTGTCGGACTGGTTTGTCGCGTCAATAAATGAACCGATACTGCGGGTTTGTTCAACTTCCGCAGTATTCAGCTGTTTTGTCTGTTCCTGCAAGGCCGGTAAATAACGCGACCAGAATTCCGCGAATTCCTCCCGCGTATTTTGGTCAAACTCCATAAAACGT
Source organism: Pseudomonadota bacterium (assembly GCA_013285465.1). NCBI lineage: Bacteria > Pseudomonadati > Pseudomonadota > Pseudomonadota bacterium. The sequence continues at coordinate 924,814 of CP053449.1, read as the reverse complement.
GTCACAACTTCAAACTGGGCATTTAGCCAGTTAAGATTCATAAAGCTGCTCATCTGATCCAGAAAAGTCTGAACGAATTCCCGCACTTTGTTAATCAGCTGCACAATAGGAGCCCAGGCCGATCCCGAGTTATCACAACAGGCTTCGGCAGGTCTGCTGAAGCTGACAATCGCCAGAGAAAAGACCGCCAAAAACATTGCGCCGAAAAATAAGCTTTTACAGTTTAATAATGTTTTCATTCTCTACCTTCTCTCCCTCATTTACCGGCGGCTGGTATTCGGCCGCACAGTCGCGTCGAGGTTTTGCCCTAAACGTGCTGATGTCGTTAAGCCCATACGCTCCATTTTGCGCATCATATCCTGCAATTCGACCGTTTGTTGCGTGTAAATATCAATCTGTTTTTGAATGGCTGTGTGCGGAGAATCATCCAGTTCCGTAATATAACGCGGCGACCACATATGCTGCAGGCGGGTACTTTTAATTTCCTGATAGCTGACGCGCGCATCCGGCGCTCTTTCCTCGGCCGGACGGCCATTTGCGACCTGCATCGCCTCGACTTCAAGCGCTTCGGCGGCCGAGCTGCGCTCCCCCACCACATCACTGACAGCGCCGGCAAAAGTATTTAAACGTGCTTGATACTTACGCCGCTTCAGAACCATCTCCCGCCCTTGCGATGTATTGAAAGCTTCCTGATCAATACTGGGCAGAACCTGCGAACCGACCAGCAGCCGCTGGGCAACCTGAACATCCTGACGTCTGTTTTGATCGTTCAAATCAATCGTATCCGCCCCGAAAATCGATTTGGCGACATTATACTGGTCACGCGCCCGCACTGACGGCGCCCCCGCCGGCATTAAACCGCCATTGAAGTTCGGATCATAGTAATTGTTCATATATTCCTGAAATTCCGCATTCAGCACGGCATCAGGGCCTTGCGCCGCGATTGTTCCGCCCATCGCCATTCCGCCGAGCCCCAATCCGCTTTCATATAATTCACTTTCCATTGCCACTTTCGTTGCACCTGCAGAGATCTGCGCATTTAACTGCAAGGGGTTGATCGTATCGGCAACACAGATTTCTTCTGACGGTCTATAGCGTCTCATTGCGTCGATTTCTCTGTCCTGCAATTCCCTTTGTGTCCGCGTCTGCAATGCGGCGTTCAAGAATTCACCCCACATACGGCTTTTATCCAGATCCGCCGTATTCAGCTGTTTCGTCATGTCTTGCATGCCCGGCAGCCATTCCGCCCATAGATCAGCCCAGGCTTGGCGGTTCTGCTCGTCAAGATCATCAAGTTCACCGCAATCCGTACCGGAGGTATAACAATTCATACCGCCATCCGTGCCGCCGCCGCTAATACCGAAAGTCCCCAAGATTGAACTGATGAAACTGTTAAGAGTGCTGCTGATCAGCGTGTTCAATGCCTGCATCGCAGCCTCCTGCAAGGCGACCATAAGCCCCTGATGCGCAAGCAGCTCGAACATTGTTTCACAGGTCTGTGCCTGCGCCTTGCGCGGCGCGACCGTCACGGTTGCCGTCATGACACAAAAACCGCAAAAGACAGCAAATAAAAAGGCGGGAAGGCCTTTTCTTTTTGATGAGACTGCTTTTTGCTTTTGTTCCATTTCTTTAACCTCGCTTGAATGCCTCTTGCGCTTAGGGTCGTGCCGATGGCGCACTGCTGGCGCCGCTAGGCTGTGATGCCGCATGCGAATCCAGCATCAAAGATGTGTCAACGGCCAGTGTCAGCGCCACACGTTCCAAAAGTTCAAAATAATCTCTGAGCTGCATAAGGTAAATCGAGGAGACGATATACCGTTCGCGCTCAAGGTTTAGCGTATCTACCGTCATCTCGGCACCATAAGTTCCCGAAGACGGTTTATAGCGCGTCAAAGCGTGCATGATTTCGCTGTAGCTGGGATTATCGGACACAGGCAGGGAAGAGCCGGTACGGTCATTAAATTCCTGCATCCATAACGACATATCACTTCCCTCGGCACGCCAGCCTACCGACAACAGCGCCGGGCTACTTGCTGCAGCACGTTTCGCGATACGCGCACGGCTTGCCAGATAGCGCCGCTGACCGCGCAGACTATCCATTTCTTGCGCCGTCATACCTTGCACCACATCAATACCGGCGATATTTTCAACAACCTGTTCCGTTGCCGCCAATGCATTCGGCGACTGTTTCACGGGAATGGTCAGGCTTTCCAGCACCGTCTGCGTGGGTTTGATATCCGCATCAACCGCATCGTAACCGGATGGCGAAGGCGGGCAATCCGCCCCGAAGACGGTTCCTGCATAGGTGGCATCATTACAGAAATTGTTAGCCAGCCTGTCCCAACGCGCCTGCGTTACAGTCGCAGAGCCGCCGGCCCCCAGAGAACCGGCCGTCCCCAGGCCGACATTATTTCTTTCATCTTCGATACCCCAGCGCACGGCACGCGTAAATGCGTGTGCACGCCCCATACCCCCGGCCTGCGTCATTGCCATACAGACATGTTCACTGGGGCGGGCATCCTGATTGGCCTTTAATTCTTTTGTTTCCAGACTTTTCAGCTTGGTATTCAAACCGTCAGCAGACCAGAAAGAGCCGATTTGGCGCGTCTGATCCATGCGCGACGTATGCATCTGCGCCATCATATTCGCAAGGGCGGGGCGTAAATCATAGTTATAGAACTGATCCCACCATGTCTCCATATTTTCTTCCAAACCCTGCCCACGATTCAAAATACCGCCGGTAAGATTATTGATCTGGTCGTTAATCAGATTTTCAAGCTGGTCAAAGACAAGACTGGTGATATATTCCTTGGCCTGTTCGATAATGGTCGTCGTCACCTGCGTCATACCCGCAAATACACAGGCACAGCACGGCATCCAGTAAGGACAGATCGACGGCGCAGGCGGTGTTTGCGCATAGGATAAATTCTGGGAAACATTATAGGAGCGCATCACATAAGGCGTTGCGATTAAAAACAGCGACAATATGATCGCAGCAATACCGGAAAGCGCCGCACGTTTCACGCGGCCGTCACCGGCTTTCTCCTTGCGCTCTTCTTTTTTGTCTGCCATCTCCTCTCCTTCACAACCTGCAATAAACCCGTCTTAAATTCCTTTAGTTGGACCCGCCGAGCGTTTTCATACTGTCCGCTACGCCGCGGTTTTTGTTTTTCAGCTCACGCGCACCCTGCACCCCCTGTATCACGGCGCTGTAATCCATCAGATCCGATGTTTCCGCCATGCCGAAGGTCAATTGGTAAATTCCCATCGTCGCCAGATATCTGTCAACATTCTCAGGCTCTTCCGATGCTAGCCGGCTTTGCAAATCCTCTGCGGTACTCTCCAGAATGGCGCGTTCAATTTCACACCAGCTCGGGTTATCGCTCATCACCAAAGGATCAACCCCCGCACGTCCGCGGTGAGCCTGCAATACTGCGGGATCCATCTGACTTCCCGGCACAATACAGGAAACAACGCGGTACATGCCCGCATAGGCAAGCTGCTGCTGCGCGAGATATTCCTGCGCTCCCATAAAGCTGCCAATCCCTTGTGACGTATCCAGCGTTTGCGGATTAACCGGCTCAATCGGTCGCAGTCCCGCCACATTACGGACAAAATCATCCAGATTCTGTTTTAACTGCGGATCCGTCACATCATAAGTATCCGTGAACATATTTGCCGCATTGATATCTTCATCCGGAAAGATTCCCGGACCACCGGCACAAATGCCGTTACCGTTATTGATCGCATTATTGTGATAGCGTGTACAATAATTCGCCACAACCGCAGCCTGATAAACGTCCAGCCCCTGCGCCGCCGGTGTCGGGTTACCCGTACCGTCATCGGCGCTTGCCTCCATATCATGCACCTTTTCAATCGGTGCCGCACGGGCATAGCCTTTTTTAATGGAATTCATTCTTTGCAGCGCACCGGTCATCGTTGCCGCCTCGCATTGCAGTTCACTCGGGCGGTTTTCCCTGTGGGCGCGAAGTTCATCCGCCTCCAATGCGCGTTTTGTTTCGGTCAATTGCTGGGCGCTAAGGAAAGAGCCGTAAGCACGCGAACTGTCGGTCGTCATCGTATGCAACTGTGCTGTCTGACTGGCCAGACCGGGCCTTAAATCATAAGCCCAGAACGTGTCCATATATTCGCCGAAATTCGCACCGAACATACTGAAAATATCGGACATTGCATCCGTCACACTGGTCATCAAGCTGCTAAGCAGCGAGTTCAACGCCGATTTCGCCGCATTAATGGCAATCTGGGAGACCATGCTCCAAACTGTTGAAATTGAGAAACCCGCACCCGCGCCGGGGGCCGTGCAAGGAACCTGTGCATAAGCTTTATTCGGAACGCCGAATATTAAAACACAGCACAAGAAGGCAAGCGTAAAAGCCCGCCTTATAATATCCCCCGTCTTGTTTACATACCGCATTGCGCCTACCATACTGGCTTTTGCCTTCAGCTTTCTAAAAACGACAAAGCAATCCCTTTGCCAAGAATCTTATACCAACGGGACTGAATTTTCAAAAAACTTCCTTCTTTCAGTATAGCACATTAAAAACGCATGTGTAAAAAAAATTGACGACATAATCCCTTACACCTCTCTTTTCAAACGTAAAATTCTTCCCCGCGGGATTGGCAATGTTGCGGTGCAGCATTTTTATATTGCGCCGCAATATAATCTCCTTGTATAATGTAAATTGGAAATGTATGTTCTGTGAAGATTGTGAGAAGTTGCCACAACTCTCCCTCATAAGAATAATAAACGGAGTGCGAAAAAATGAACAATGTCTCAAAAATAGAAGCACAAAAAGCGGTTTTAACCCTTCCTAACGGGCAAACGCATGAATTTCCCATCCTGCAGGGCTCCACAGGCCCCGATGTTCTCGATATCCGCAAACTCTATGCCGAGACCGGCTATTTCACCTATGATCCGGGCTATACGTCGACAGCCAGCTGTGAATCCGGCCTGACTTTTATCGACGGCGAACAGGGCGTTTTGTCGCATCGCGGCTATGCCATTGAAGAACTTGCGGAAAAAAGCACATATCTGGAAGTCTGCTATTTGCTGCTTTACGGCGAATTGCCGACACAGGCGCAATTTGATGAATTTGATAGCCATATCACGAATCACAGCCTGGTACATGAGCAGTTATTGTATTTTTACCGCGGCTTCCGCCGTGACGCGCATCCGATGTCGATTATGGTCGGCGTTGTCGGCGCATTATCCGCCTTCTATCACGACTCGCTTGATATTGACGATCCCGTCCAGCGCCGTCTGGCGGCTTACCGTCTGATTGCGAAACTGCCGACACTGGCGGCAATGGCGTATAAATACTCGCTGGGGCATCCTTTCGTTTATCCGAAAAACGAAATGAGCTATGCCGAGAATTTCCTGAATATGACTTTCTCGCTGCCGACGGAGCCTTATGAAGTCAATCCGGTTCTGGCCCGCGCCATGGACCGCATCCTGATTCTGCATGCCGATCACGAGCAGAACGCCTCGACATCAACCGTACGTCTGGCAGGCTCCTCCCGCGCCAACCCGTTTGCCTGTGTGGCCTCCGGTATCGCCTCGCTTTGGGGACCGGCGCATGGCGGTGCAAATGAAGCCGTTTTGACAATGCTGAACCAGATCGGCACCGCCGACCGTATTCCCGAATTCATCGCCCGCGCCAAGGATAAGGACGATCCGTTCCGCCTGATGGGCTTTGGTCACCGCGTTTACAAAAACTATGACCCGCGTGCGCAAGTCATGCGCGAGACCTGCCACGAAGTTCTGGCAGAACTGGGTATCACGCAGGAGCCGCTGCTGGATCTGGCCATGCAGCTTGAGAAGATCGCGCTGGAAGACCCCTATTTCGTTGACCGCAAGCTGTTCCCGAATGTCGATTTCTATTCCGGTATCATCCTGAAGGCAATGGGCTTCCCGACTTCCATGTTTACGGTTCTGTTCGCCATGTCACGCACGGCGGGCTGGATTGCGCAATGGAAAGAAATGATTCAGGAGCCGACACAAAAAATCGGTCGCCCGCGTCAGCTGTATATCGGCCCGACGGCACGTTCTTACGTTCCGATGGACGAGCGTTGATCTAAAACAGATTTTTCTACAGACTATTCAACCGTGCGCCGGCTTCATCCTGCGCACGGTTTTTCATACGGGTATAGATTTTCTGCCATGCTGCGAGAAAGCCTGCGACATCTTCCGGCTTGCTGGCCCAGCCCATACTGACGCGCAGACTGCTTGCCTGTTCTTCCGGCGTGGCCTGCATGGCTTCCAGCACGGTTGATTTACGTGTCGAGCCGCTGGAACAGGCGGTCCCCGCCGTTACGGCAATGCCTTCCAGATCAAAAGCGATCATCAGCGGCTGCGATTCCAGACCGGGTGTCGAGAAAAAGCTGGTATTGGGCGCACGCGGCGCAGATTTGCCGAAAATAACGACCTCCGGACTCATACGCAGGATTTCCGCCTCCAGATGGTCGCGCAATACGGCGAGCTTCTGATATTCCGCGACATTTGCCGCCGCCTCCTCCGCCGCCGCGCCGAAAGCCGCGATACCGGCGGAATTTTCCGTGCCCGCACGGCGGGATTTTTCCTGTTTGCCGCCGCGAAACAGCGGGTCAAGGGTGAAACCGTCACGCAACACAATCGCGCCCACACCCTGCGGTCCGCCGACTTTATGTGCGGACAATGTCAGGGCATCGGCATCCAGCGCCGTCAGATCTACGGGAATACGCCCCAGCGCCTGCGCCGCATCGGTATGAAAGAATGCACCATATTGACGCGCCAGTGCCGCGACCTCAGTCACCGGCTGGATGACGCCGCTTTCATTATTGACCAGCATGACGGAGACCATAATGCCGCCGCCCTTTTCTGTGCAGGTTTTCAGCAGTTCTTCCAGCTTGTCCAGACGGATCAGCCCGTCGCGTGATGCCGGAAAGGTCAGAATATTGTCACAGGCTTTTTTGACCGAAGGATGCTCGATATCCGAGACGATGACATGCCGCACATCCTTGCAGCCGTTCAGCACGGTGATATTCGCCTCGGTCGCGCCGGAGGTGAAGATGACATATTCCGCCGTGCCGCCGACCGCCGCCGCAACCTGTTCCCGCGCTTTTTCGATATGCGCCCGCAATATGCGACCGTTTTTATGAATGGCGGACGGATTTGCCGTGACCTGCAACAGCTCCGTCATCAGCGCCAATGCTTTGGGACGCATCGGCGTGCTGGCATTGTGATCCAGATAAATTTGATTTTTCATATGTTTAACGCCCTTATATACCACCGTTTTTTATGCGTGATTTGCAAGAATCACTTGCCCGTCACAGGGCAAAACGTAAAAACAAAGATACCAATATTTCTTTAGAATTTCAATAGGATAATGCATGTTTTCGCAGAAATTCCTTGCTTTCTTGCATTCATTTATGTATAGTAAGGCCGCGCCTGAAGGTAAGGAAATTTCGCAATTATATCGTCCAGAGAAAGATAATTGCAGATTATGTAAATTACCGTTAAGCGACGGCCAAAAGATATTTTTTTAATGAAAGACAGACCAGTCAAGAATTTACGGGAGGTCATATATGCCTGAAGTTATTTTCAACGGTCCTGCGGGGCGTCTTGAAGGACGTTACAAACACAGCCCGCTGCCGAATGCCCCTATCGCACTTATCCTGCACCCCAACCCCGAACAGGGCGGAACCATGAACAACCGTATGACTTATACGATGTTCCAGATGTTTGCCGCACGGGGCTTTTCGACATTGCGCTTTAATTTCCGCGGCGTCGGACGTTCGCAGGGAGAATTCGGACAGGGGCTTGGCGAGCTGAGCGATGCCGCCGCCGCACTGGACTGGATTCAGGGCTTGAACAAAAACGCCTCTTCCGTATGGGTCTCCGGTTTTTCATTCGGTGCCTGGATTGCCATGCAGCTTTTGATGCGCCGCCCCGAGATCGACAGCTATATCGCCGTATCGCCGCCGGCCAATATTTATGACTTCAACTTCCTTGCCCCCTGCCCCAATGAAGGGCTGATCGTGCAAGGGGATGCCGACCGTGTCGTGACGCTGGAATCCGTTGACGCTCTTGTCGAAAAACTGCGCGAACAGCGCGGCCAAGACGGCGTGGATTACCGTGTTGTATCGGAAGCGGATCACTTCTTCCAGAACCAGACGGAACTTGTGATGAACCATATCAATTCCTATATCGACAAAACCATGTCGGCACAGGAAGCCGCGGCGTAAAACACGCCTGACAGAATTGAACGAAGCGCCCCTGCACATGTTGACAGGGGCGCTCGTGTTTTTATAGACAGGCGGCGCTGCAATCCCTATTCTTATCTTGTTTGAAAAAATGAAACCCCTTCTTGGAGGATGACGATGAACTATCTCGTATTGATGCGCCACGGACAGAGCGCCTGGAACCTTGAAAACCGTTTTACCGGCTTTACCGATGTCGGTCTGACCGATATGGGCCGCAAAGAAGCCGAACGCGCCGGAAAACATCTGGAAAAAATCCGTTTTGACCGCATCTTTTGCTCGACCTTGAGCCGTGCGATTACCACGGCGGAAATTTCGCTTGCCGCCAGCGGTCAAAGCAATGCCCATCTGGCCGCCAATGGCAGTTTTGCCATGACCTGCCATGACGATCTGCGCGAACGCGATTACGGCGATTTGACCGGATTAAACAAGGATGAAACCCGCGAAAAATACGGCGCGGACCAAGTGCATATCTGGCGGCGCAGCTATGATACCCCGCCGCCCGGCGGTGAAAGTCTGAAGGATGTTGTCGCCCGCGTTCAGCCTTATTACGAAGAGCATATGAAGCCCGAAATTGATGCCGGTAAAAACGTATTGCTGGCCGCCCATGGCAATACGCTGCGCGCCATGCTGATTGTGCTGGGAATCAAAACGCCGGACAACATTAACGAGATGGAAGTGCCGACAGGCATTCCGCTGATCATCGCATTCGAGAACGGAAAAATGCAGTCATGGCACCTTTTGGACGACAACGCCCCCGCACAGAATTCCGCCTAACGATTAAGTGACCGAAAGATAAGAAAAATGCCGAAACTGGTCATCTTCCGTCACGGCGAGACCGAATGGAATGAACGCGGTCTTTTAACCGGGCGCGCCGATATTGATCTGACCCAGCTGGGACGCGAGCAAGCCTTTGACGCAGGCCGCATGATGCGCCATATCCGTTTTGACCGCGCCTATAGTTCGACCTTAAGCCGTGCGATTACCTCCCTGCATCTGGCGCTGGATGCCAGCGCCCCCATCAATGACCATCTGAAAGACCCGAGCGGCAACTGGCTGTTCCATGCCAAAGAGGATTTGCAGGAACGCGATATCGGCAAATTTTCCGGCCAGCCCAATACCGGGCAGGTTTTCCGTTTCTGGCCGAAAAGCTATGAGGAAAGAATCCGCGGCGGCGAGAGTACCAAAGACATGGTTGAACGCGTCGAAGCACTATACCGCAGAGAAATCCGTCCCGCCATTTTAGACGGCGAGAATGTGCTGGTCGTCGCCCATGCCGGTGTACTGATCGCCTTTAAGGTCATTTTAGGTTATCTGACCACCGAACAGGCACCGCAACCAAAGGAGCGCGTTCCCAATGCCGTCCCCTGGGTCATCGAGTTCGATGCGGAAGGCCGCAACCTGAATGATTACCTGATACAGACTTGACTTTCCGCCCCGCGAAATGTTAGTTTTCATATGAATACAAGAGGAAAAATATGACGCAGGACATCGCGCCGCAAAACAGCTTTATCAGTTCCGTTTTTTACGGAGATGAGGAGGCCGTCAAAAAGCTTTTGACGGAGCATAAGGGCGAAATTGATGTCAATTGCGATCTGTTTGATTACACACCGCTGATTTTCTCCTCCTATCAGGAAAACACCGCTATAGTCCGCATGCTTCTGGATGCCGGCGCCAATCCCGATCTGGAAGACAAGGAGGGCAGCACGGCTTTGCGCTGGGCGGCGCGTAACGGCAGCGAGAAAGCGTTGAAGATATTACTGGATGCCGGTGCCGATCCCAATCTTGCCGATAAAGAAGATAAAATGACCGCGCTGCATTACGCCGTTTTTGCCCGCAGTGCCGAGAGTGTTGCCGCCTTGATGAAGGCAGGCGCCGACCCGACGCGGGAGAACATCCACGGTGAAAGCCCGCTGAACTATGCCTATAAGCTGGGTATGAAAGATATCGTGATCCAGTTTCAGGATTTCGTCGCAGAAAAAAAATTGAAAGAAATGGAAGAACAGCAATCGCTGAGCGCCGCTATGCGCAAGGCGCAAATGGAGCGTCAGGCCAATCTGCGCCGCTATTGCCGTAACGCCCCGCCGCACAACAACCGCCCGCAACCTTAAGAGCCCGCCATGTTCGACAATCTGCCCGCCAAAGTCAAAATCGTTGAGGTCGGCGTCCGTGACGGATTGCAGAATGAAAAACAGCCGATTGATCTGGCCACAAAGCTGCAGCTGGTGCATATGCTGGAGGATGCAGGGCTATCCGTGATTGAAAGCGGTGCTTTCGTCTCGCCGAAATGGGTGCCGCAGATGGCCGATACCGGTGAATTGCTGCGCATGCTGACGCCCAAACCCGGCGTATCTTATCCCGTTCTTGTTCCGAATATGAAGGGTCTTGAAGCCGCACTGGAATACGGTGTGAAGGAAATTGCCATTTTCGGCGCCGCCTCCGAAAGTTTCAGCCAAAAGAATATCAATTGCACGATTGCCGAAAGCCTTGAACGCTTTCAGCCTGTCTGCGCGGCAGCGGCGGATGCGGGTATTAAAATCCGCGGCTATGTCTCCTGCGTACTCGGCTGCCCCTATGAGGGCGCAGTTACCCCTGATGCCGTGCGCGCTGTTGCGGCAAAGCTGTATGAGATGGGTTGTTACGAGATTTCGCTGGGCGATACCATCGGTACCGGCACGCCTGTTAAAACCGCAAAAATGCTGGACGCCGTCATGCAGGATATTCCGCATGAGAAACTGGCGGCGCATTTCCATGATACTTACGGGCAGGCGCTGGCCAATCTGCTGGTTGCGCTGGAAAGCGGTGTTGCCGTGATTGACAGCGCCGTTGCCGGACTGGGCGGCTGCCCCTATGCCAGCGGTGCCAGCGGCAATGTCGCCAGTGAGGATGTCGTCTATATGCTGGACGGGATGGGAATTGAAACCGGTATTGATCTTGGCAAGCTGCACAAGGCCGGAGAATTTATTTCCAAAGCGCTGGGGCGCAGCCCCGCCTCCAAAACAGCGCAGGCGCTTGCTGCGAAAGCGTTATAATCATCAGTGTTTATAAATCGGGTTTTTCGGTTTGTTGCGCGCTGCGGCACGGAAACCGCTGAGACCGTTCATGCACAGCAAAATCCAGAGCGGGAAAATCACGAAATCATAAACGCCGCCGACGATTTTCTCATCCGTGCTTTTGTCATTATTGTAATCGGCCAGCTGCTTCATATCGTCCGTGCCGACTTCGGCGCGGGATTCGCGCAGATCGCCGATATTGCCGATATCATAATCCAGCACGCGTTCCGTATGTGTGTAAGTTTTTTCAAATTCACGCATCATGTCATAGGTCTGTTTTTCAGAGAGGTCTTCGGCCTGAAACAGATTCTCCAGATAGCTGCGCTGGCGATCCTGATCTTCCGGTGCCTCGGCCAGTAACGCGAATTGCTGCTGCAATTGCTGCTGCACAACGGCGGTTTGTTCGGTCGTTTGCTGATCCAGATCGGCTTTTAGAACGGATTCGGTAATGGACGTCCCTATCATCACCGTGCAGAAGGCACCGATAAACATGACAGGATGTTTCACGATTGCGTTTGCCGCGCCGTGTTTGGCCTTGGAAAATTTATATTTCAGCTGCGTCTTGTCGATTTCCATCGCCTGCGGAATCCTTTCATAAAATGTCTTGAACACTTTATGAAATAACATAATTATAGCATTATGTCAATGCAATCCGGGCTAATCTTTGGCGGAGGCCATCAGGAAAGACGGGCGCGGAATTTTGGCCCAGAGCGTTTTGAAAAAGCCCTGCTCCCGCTTCTCCCAAGCCAGCGTGTCAGGGATTGTCACAAAGCGCGGCAGCAGCACCCAGTAACGTCCGCGGCTTTTCATGTGGCCGGCATTGTTTTCGGCCTCTGCGCCATAGCCCCAGAAAACATCACCGCGTACCGTGCCGCGGATCGCACCGCCGGTATCCTGCGCCACAACAAGGCGGCGAATACGTTTTTCCGAATCAAATACGCCATCCAGATCCAGCCAGACCGGCATGCCATAAGGGAAAATACGGCGATCCACCGCAAGGCTGCGGCCTTCCGTCAGCGCAACGCCTTCCGCTCCCAGCGGACCGTCCGCCCCTTCCAATTCGCGAAAAAAGATATAGGAGGCGTTTTTGTTCATCACCATCTCCGCCTCGTCCGGATGTGCGGCAAGGTAATCGCGGATGGCAGGCATTGTCACTTTTTCTTTCGGCAATGTGCCGTTTTCCACCAGATATTTGCCAATCGCGTAATAGACATGGCCGTTTTGTCCGGCATAGCCGACGCGCATTTCCGTGCCGTCTTCAAATTTCACCCGCCCCGATCCTTGTATATGCAGAAAAAACGCCTGCACCGGATCATCAACCCAAAGCAGGACTTCCCCCTTTTTCGCCAGCGCCCCTTTGCCGATTTCCGCGCGGTCGTGATAGGGGACAAGCCGTCCTTTTTCAACGCGCCCCGCAATATTCTGGCCCTTCAGCGTGGCACGAAAGGCACCGAGATTGACCTCGATCAAATCATCCGGCTTTTTATAGAGCGGCACATGATAACGGTCGGTTTTCTCCAGACTGCCATGCAGCAGCGGTTCGTAATATCCGGTAAAAAGCCCGTCGCTTTTTTCATTTTCCGCATCGCGTACCAGATAGGCGGTGAACCATTGTTCAAAAAAACGGCGTGCTGCCGCGCCTTCTGCGGGATCGATTGTCGCCGCGACATTGCAGACCGCCTGCCAGTCTTCATATGTTCCGGCGATGCCGCTGTCTTTCACCGGCTCTTTTATCCCGCTTTCCTTACGGGCCAGCCTTGCGCAGCTGCGCTGAAAGGCATGAAATGCCGCCTTGTGATCATCCTGCTGCCAGCCCGGCACATCAACCAGAAACTGGTACTCCAGTGCGGGAGACGGAATATCCGACGGACCGTCTTTCTTTTTCTCACCGTCAGCGGCACAAGCCGATAAGAGTGACAGGCAGAACATCAAAGCCGCAATTTTTTTCAACATGAGCAGAAAGCCCCCTCGCTGATGACCGTGAAATCTTTTCAGATCCCATCATAAAGCGGGCGGCTTTGAAAGTGTAGGATAAATGGAAAATACGCGAAGACTAACCCGCGCGGGTCTCGATCAGCATCCATGCCGGATCGACAGAGCGGATATCGCGGGCAAAGGTCCAGACATCGTGCATTTTTTTGACTTTTGCATCCGTTTTGCCTTTGACCTCTTTGCCTTTGGCATCGCGCAGAATCTGTTTTTCTTCGACCGCGTAATCAACCGTGATATAGGCCATGGTTCCGGCCAGACGCGCCGCAACAATCTGCATGGATTTGATATCCTTGACCGCGAGTTCGATCGACAAGCCGTCTTTTTCACGCTTGCGGATGGCCGTTTCGAAATCTTCAAACAGCTTCTGGCTCAGCAAGGGTTCAAGCGTTTCCAGATCGCCATCTGCATAAGCGTCCAGAATAACGTCAAAGGCGTATTGTGCGCCTTCGGCAAAATGATAGACATCAAATGAGGCGTCGGCGGAGGCGATCTCCGTCAGCGAGGCCAGCAATTCTTCATCTTTCGCAATCAGCCCGTCGGCAATAATGCTTGCCGTATCCAGCGGCGGCGTTTGCTCTTGCACAGGCTCGGAAGGTTGCTGCATTTCATCCTCTTCCGCACGGAATTCGTAGCTTTTTTCCCTTTCCTCTTCGGTATGCGCCTGAGAAGACGAGGCGAACGGGTTCGGCCGCTGCCGCTCGTCACCGTGGCGGGTGCCCAGCAAAGAACGCAGGCGGTGTACCAGAAAAGCCGCTACCAGCGCGAAGAGTACGATATCTAATGTCACTTGGGAAAAACTCCTTGTAGGTGTTTCCGTTGAGGTGCTACAACACTTTCTACAATACTACTATATAAAAATAAAGAATCCATGAAGATTACTAAAAATTCCTTAAAAGGAATATAAAAATGCCGTTTTTCGTTCTGATTGCCACTATTACCGTTATTGTAACGGAAATTGTCGTCTTTGTCGAAGTCTCCAAAGGGGTCGGCACATTAACCGCCATTCTGCTCTGCGTCCTGACCACCATGCTGGGCATGACCGTACTGCGGACGCAAAGCGGCAATACCGCCGCCGTCATCCGCGAACGGCTTGAAAAGAATGAATCCCTGCTGGAAGGCATTTATGACGGCTTTTTCATGCTGATGGCCGGGCTTTTGCTGCTGCTGCCGGGTTTTATCAGCGATGCTGCGGGGCTGCTGCTATTGCTGCCGCCGGTGCGCCATCTGCTTTATCCTGCCAACTCTGCCGGTGACGGGAAGCAGGATTCGCACAGAAAGGAAGGAACGCGGATTTTCTATACGGAAACGCGCAAGAAGTCGCGCCGTTCGGGTTCCACACAGCCGCCGCAAACAATTGATGCCGAATATAAGGACATTACCGAAGACAAGGGCGGAAAAGAATAAAGCGGTGGATATTTATGCCCTGCTGCGTTAGGATGGCGCGAATTTTCAAACAAAATGAGACGAAAAGATAAAATAAGGAGAGGCTTATGACCGACCAGACCCCCCAGAACACGCAACCCAATGGCGATGCCAATATGGCGCCGATTCAGATTTATGCACAATATATCAAAGACCTGTCTTTTGAAAACCCGAACAGCCCGGAAAGCCTGCTCAGCAACTGGGGCGCGCCGGAAACGCAGGTTCAGGTCAATATCCAGTACCGCCCGCTGAAAGACGCGCAGGACACGGAGAACGCCTTTGAAGTTGCGCTGATGTTCCGCATTGAAGCGCAAAACAAAGAACATAACAAAACCGCCTTTATTGTCGAGCTGGCTTATGCGGCGGCGCTTTCCGTTGCCCCGCATGTGCCGAAAGAGAATATCGAACCGATCCTGATGGTCGAAATTCCCAAACTGATGTTCCCCTTTGCGCGTGAAATCATCGCCAAAGCCTCCATTCAGGGCGGATACCCGCCGCTATATATCCAGCCGATCAATTTCGAGGCTGTTTATGTCCAGCGTTTGCAGCAGCAAAAGGCTGAAAGCGAGGCCGCAGGCGAAAACGGCAAACAGGGCGCACAGGCATAAGCCCCCGGCAAGGAATTACATAAAAGTTTTATTGACACGGTATATTTTTTCCATTATACCTTGGCATACTGTCGGAAATGACAAAGGCGATATGCGGAAAAAAATGGCAATTACAGCTGTTTCCCGCCATTCGTCAGTAATTTGAGAGAAGGAGAGTTTCACAATGGATTTTGACAAGATTAAAAAGTTTATCAAAGAAAATATCGGTGACATGACGCAAAAAGGCACCGAAAAAGGCAAACAAGCCGTTGCCAAAGCAGCCCGCACGGGTCTTGAGCAGCTGAAAAACGAAGTTTCAGGCGAAACCATCGAGCGTTTTGTGCAAAACACATACGCGCTGCTGGACAACCCGAAAATCGCGAAACAAATCAGCGATCTGGCCCGCAACGTCAATGGCGATAAAGTCGGCGAGATTCTTGAGCAGTTCACAGCCGGTTTCACGACCGAAGAACAGTCTCTGCAACTGGCACGCATGCTGAAACAACTCGACCAGGCCGGTCAGCTGGAAAGCTTGACGGACAAACTGGAAGACGGCGTTGACAAAATGGCCGGTCCGCAGCGTTTTGCGACAAAACTGCTGATGAAAGGCCTTGAGCCGGTTCTGAAAAATGTCAGCCAAATGGATGAAGAGCAACTGGCGCAGGAAATCCGCGACAGCTTCTCCGATCTGCCGACAAATGATGCCGGTGACATGATCGAAGCTCTGGCACGCAATGTTTCTCCGGAAGCCATCAAATCCCTGACGCACCAAGCAACAGGTAAACTGCCCGCGCCGAAAACGCTGGCTGACATTTTTGACGGTGTTCTGGATGCAGGCATCAAACATGTCGAGAAAAAACTGGCAAACGACAAAACCGCGCCGACAACCGATCTGAAAACGGAAGTCCGCGATGTTGTTGAAAAAGCTCTGAAAAGCGATAAAGCAAATAAGAGCAAATTCGGTAACGGCCCGAAACGGGGCTAATATATATTTAGACGCGGCTTTGCTGCGTTAAAGTTTGAAACAGGCAGTTTATGATAGTATTATCGTACTGCCTGTTTCTTTTTCTAAATCCAAGGAGTGCGCTGTTCTGCAAAGAGCGGCGATTCAACAGATGATGAAAACAACTGCCTTGCAAAAAGCCGCCGCGATTGCCGCATTCGTGCTTTTCCTCTCCGCCCCCGCCCATGCGGGTGACGGCGATACGAAGGGCGGTTTGTTCCAGAATTTCTGGTCGGCGATTGCGCCCCGCCCTGCCCCTGTCGCAGATAGCACGGACAAAACCGCAACCGTCGTGCCCGCACGCAAGCCGCAAAATGCCGCCGCCAAGCCTGATGACGGTCAGGGCGTGATCGTGCATGAACATGAAATCAGTTTTGCCGACATCTTTGAAACCGCCCCGCCTGCACAGAAACCGCTTCCCAAAGACCCGAAAACCCGCCTGTCAGACAGTGATAAAGAGCTGTACCGCAAGATTTTCAACCTGCAATCGCGCGGCGACTGGGATCAGGCGGATGCGCAGATTGCCGCTCTTGCCGATTTGCGTCTGCTGGGTTATCTGACCTATCAGCGTTATATGCATCCGCGCTATATCACGACGCGCGACGAGCTGGCGGGATGGCTTGACGCCTATGGGCATTATGCCGTTGCCGGTGATATTTACCGCCTTGCCAAACGTAAATTCGGCACGGACGGTTTCAAAAAACCGCAAAACAAAAAAACGCTGGCGCATCAGGTTATTGTCGACAGTGCCTATGCGACCCGCGCCTATAAAAGCACAAAAAGACGCAGCAACGCGCAGGAGCGCGATGTGCGCGATTTGCAACGGCAGATTTCTTCCCTACTGTCACGCGATGCGCCCAGCGCCGCCTTGAAAAAGCTGGAAAGCAGCCCGGCCAAAGCGCTGATGGATAATGCGGAATATGATATTTTGCAGGCCGATATCGCCGCCGCCTATTTTTATCTGCAGCTGTTTGACAAAGCCGCGCCGCTTGCCGTTGCGGCAGCCGAGCGCTCCGGTCGCAATGCGCCGATGGCGGGATGGATTGCCGGATTAACGGCATGGCTGGAGAAAGATTACGATGCCGCTACGGGATATTTTGCCCGCACGGCGGAATCGCAGCGCAGTTCCCGCGCGATGAAGGCGTCCTCCTCCTATTGGGCGGCACGTTCCGCTCTGCGGGCGGGCAATCCGCGCGTTTCCGCACTGTGGCTGAAATTATCCGCCCAGTATCCGCGCAGTTTTTACGGGCTGATCGCGCGGCAATCGCTGGGCGTGAAAAAATATCAATTCGACTGGTCGCTGCCTGTGCAGGATGAGGCCGCGCATGTGCTGCCGGTGCTGGACAGCGCCACAGGCCGCCGCGCCATTGCGCTGCTGGATGCCGGACAATCCGCGCTGGCCACTGAAGAGCTGCAAACCGTGCAATTGCAAAACAGCGGCAGCCAATTGAAAGAGGCGCTGTTCGTCTTGGCCAATCTTTATGATATGCCGGGATTGTCGATGCAGCTTGCCAGCTCGGTCAAGCGGGCGAATGGACAGCTTTACGATAATGCGCTGTATCCGCTGTCACCGTGGCAACCGGAGGGCGGTTTTAACATCTCCCCCGCATTGGCACATGCTTTTATCCGGCAGGAATCGCGTTTTCATCCGCATGTCGAAAGCCGTTCCGGTGCGCTGGGTCTGATGCAGTTGATGCCGAAAACCGCCAGCTATATCGCCAAGAAACCCGCCAGCTTTTTCTCCAAATCCGAAGGGCAGGATTTGCTGCTGGACCCCGTTTATAATTTGACGCTGGGACAGGATTACATCCAGCGGCTGACGGAATATTCGCAAGTCGGTGACAGTTTGCTGAAACTGGTGGCCTCCTATAATGCAGGGCCGGGTCGCCTTGCCCGCTGGCACGGCAATATGATGAAACTCTCCGGTTTCGGGGATGACCCGCTGTTATTCCTTGCCATGCTGCCCGCCGCGGAAACCCGCGTCTTTACCGAGCAGGTGATGGCAAATTACTGGATTTACAATCTGCGTCTGACCGGAAAAACACCGGAAAGCCTGCGCAGTATCGCGGCAGGGAAATGGCCGTCTTATGATGCCGACCGCCGCGTTGAACTGGCGCGGAATGAGCCGCAGCGCAAAGGCTGGCTGTTCTCCCGTTAAGGTGTATTTTTTGCTTGCCAGCGCCGTACGGTAACTGTAGATTGCCACTTGGAGATTCCCGCTATAACGGGGCTGTAGCTCAGCTGGGAGAGCGCTTGCATGGCATGCAAGAGGTCGTCGGTTCGATCCCGATCAGCTCCACCATGACCTAATAAAAAAGACCCTAAACGGGTCTTTTTTATTAGGTCATCACTGAAACCTTGCTGAAAATGAGTTGCTGAAAGAAACGAAATATATGCACTGCACGGAAATGTAGAGGAGGCCACAGAAAAAAATTAGATTGTTATTAAAAACTGATTTGAGATTATTGTTCTAATTCTGTTCAAATCATTGATATTAAATATAAAAAAAACTTTACCTTGACGTTATTTTCCATATGTGAGACAATTTTTTCATAGCTTATGGCTGGGGGTAACTGAGGTCTAACATATCATGGCAATATTAAACATTAAAAAACATAGATATTGGCCTACCGGTAATCATCTAATTAATACCGATGACGTAGCATCTACAACACGTATAAATGAATACTATACTGAGATTTCTTTAAATCAGGGACATCGGAAAACAGTTGTGGCAATGAATAAAATAGAGTTAGACAATTTGTTTAGTTCTGTGGCTTTACGTGAGGGAAAATATCAATCTACCGAAAAGTCGAAAAATAAATCAGCCTCCCCCAACGAGACTTCCACAAACAGCCCAAAAATGCGGAGAATTTACCGCAGAAGAATACCTGGAAATTAGCTATAAATAACACTTATTTTCAAACTGCCCACTGCCAATAATTATATTCCATTGACATATTTTGGCGATTTTTCTATTCTACCCCCGCACCCCATTCACAAAAGGACAACACACGCCGCCATGGCCGGACAGGATACTGAAAATCTGATTATGCTGCTCTATGACGAGGACTGGGATGGCGCGCAGGCGATGCTGGATGCGGGGCTGGATATTAATGACCGCGGTCATTCCGACCGCACCGCGCTGTCCGCAATGGCGGGATCAAAATGTCACAAGGCGATGAAATTCCTGTTGGACCGCAAGGCCGATCCGAATATTCACAGCAGTTTCGGCGGTTCCGCCATTCACTGGGCGATTTTGCACAGGGATGATGAGGGGCTGGAAATGCTGATGTCAGGCGGCGGTGACCCGAATTTGCGCAAGCCGAAAACAGGCGAAACGCCGCTGCTGCAAGCCATCCGCCACGGCAGCAAAAAGGCTGTCGAGATTATTCTGGAACATGGGGCTGACCCGAATTTAACCGACCGTGACGGCACGCCGCCCGTTCTGCTGGCGATGGAATACAATCGCGGCGGCATCGCCGGTGCGATGATGGGCAAAGGTGCGACATTGAAAAACTGGACGCAGCAGCAGATGGACCGCCTGCACGGCAGCAGTCAGCCGGGCGTGGTGGAAACGATTCTGCAAATCGACGAGATTATGCAGAAATGGCAAAATGAAAAACGCCAGAAAACCGGCAGTCATAAACAGGCCGCCATGCGCCGCTATCTCAATCGCGGCAGAAAACCCTAAAGAATAACAGAGAGCCGTTTCACGGCTCGCATATGGATTCCGGCTGTTGGTGCTTTGCGTGAACGCAAAGCCGCCGGAATGACGATTGCGGATTTTTAAATTTCCTGTGTGAGCGGGCGTGACATCAGCGCCTCGACCGTGTCATCGACGGAAACGCCGTTATGCAGCGTATCATTCACCGCCTGACAGATCGGCATATCCACCGCATGTTTTTTGGCGAAATCCAGCACCGAATTGGCGGTGGCCACGCCTTCGATGACCTGACGGCTTTTGGTCAGAATTTCGTTCAGGCTCTGCCCCTCACCGCACATAACGCCCAGTGAAAAGTTGCGTGATTGCAGGGAGTTACAAGTCAACATTAAATCGCCCATTCCGGAGAGGCCGAGGAAAGTTTCCGGCTTTGCGCCCAGCGCCATCCCCATGCGTTTGATCTCGGCCATGCCGCGGGTCATAATCGCCGCGCGGGCATTTTCCCCCAGTTTGCGGCCATAGACAATGCCGCAGGCAATCGCGATAACATTTTTGACCGCACCGCCGATTTCCGCGCCCAGCGGATCACTCGTCACATAGGGGCGGAAGGAGATATTGCGGATGGCTTGCGCCACCTGTTTGCCGACGGCGTTATTATGCGTCGCCAGCGTTGCCGCGGCGGGCAGACCGCGTGCGACCTCTTTCGCAAAAGTCGGGCCTGACAGCACCAGATAGGGATTTTCGGGAAAAATTTCTTTGACCACCTGCGACATCAACATGCCGCTGGCGACTTCGATTCCCTTGGAGCACAGCACCACCGGCACATCATCCGTCATAAAGGGCTTCATTTGTTCCAGTACGCTGCGCATATGCTGCGCGGGGGATACCATGAAGACAACCTCGGCACCTTTCAAAGCATCCTCCAGAGAGGCGGTGGCGCGGATTTTCGGGCTGAGCGGAATGCCCGGCAGATATTCCGGATTTTCATGGTCGGCGTTGATCGTATCAACCACCGCAGATTCGCGTGCCCATATGGTGACATCCCGACCGGCATTCGCCGCAATCTGGGCGATTGCCGTACCCCACGAACCCGCACAAATGACCGCAATTTTTTGCATCAATGTCCTCTTATTCTTATTGTTTTTTCATTCTTTCCACCGTTCTACCATACTGGAAACGGCATGACCATAGTGGTCTTTTTTTACGACAAATTCTCCAGAGGCCAGCGCGGCACAACCGCGAAATCAAGCCCGTCTGCGGGCTTTCCGGCATGGATGCGTTCCGCCCCCGCCCAGGCGATCATGGCGGCATTATCCGTGCATAATCCCAGCGGCGGCGCGGAAAATTGAAAACCGTGTTTTTCGCCGATTTCCGCCAGCCCCGCCCGCAGCATTTTATTGGCGGCAACCCCGCCTGCGGCAACCATAAACGGTGCGCGTGTTTCAGGAAACATCTTGCGGAATTTTTTCATCGCCCTGCCGACGCGGTCGCGCATCACGACATCAATACTGTGCTGGAACGAGGCGCAGAGCGCGGCCTTCTGCTCTTCCGTCAGAGCGGGGTTGAGTTCCACATGGCGGCGCACGGCGGTTTTTAGTCCCGAGAAAGAAAAGTCGCAGCCTTCCCTCCCTGTCATCGGAGTCGGCAGCGGGAAATCCGCACAGGCTTTTTTCACATCCGTGCAGGACAGCGCCCGTTTTTCGACTTCCGGTCCGCCCGGATAGCCGAGCCCCAGCAGTTTCGCGGTTTTATCAAAGGCTTCGCCCAGCGCATCATCACGCGTTGTGCCAAGACAGGTATAATCCCCCACACCGCGCACGGCGACAAGCTGGCTGTGCCCGCCAGAGGCCAGCAGCAGCAGATAAGGGAAATCCACCTCCGCCGCCAGACGCGGCGTCAAAGCATGGCCTTCCAGATGGTTGATGCCGTAAACGGGCAGGTTATGCACGGCGGCAATGGCCTTTGCCATCATCGCCCCGACCATCACGCCGCCGATCAATCCCGGCCCTGCCGTGACGGCGACCGCATCGAGTTCTTCAAAACCTGACAGTCCGGCATCCTTGACCGCCTGCCGCGTCATCTGTGTGATATGTTCCATATGGGCACGGGCGGCGACCTCCGGCACAACGCCGCCGTAAAGGGCGTGTTTATCCGTCTGGCTGAGAACCAGATTGGCCAGAATCTGCTTATCACCGGAAATAATGGCGACAGCGGTTTCATCGCAGCTGCTTTCAATACCGAGAATTTTCATGTTTCGCCGTGCTGCGTTTTTGACTTTTTACGAAGCCGCAACGGGGCCAGCGATATTTTTTTACGCCAATGCGATGCTTTCTCGCGGAACATCAGCGCCGCAGGGGTGACCAGCAAGGTCAGCGGCGTTGAAAAGACCAGCCCGAACGCAATCGCCGTTGCCAAATCGACCCACCATTGCGTCGAAGGGGCGCCGATGGTGATATCGCGTCCGAAAAAGTCGATATTCATCTGCAAGACCATCGGCAGCAGACCCAAGACGGTCGTGATCGCCGTCAGCAAAACGGGGCGCAAACGCTGTGCGCCTGTACGCAGGATCGCCTCGCGGATCGTGAAACGACCGCTTTCGACCAGATTGTCAAAAGTATCGATTAACACGATGTTATTATTGACAATAATCCCCGCCAGCGAGATAACGCCGATCCCCGTCATCACGATACCGAAGGGCTGCCCCGTCACGACCAGACCGATCATCACGCCGATGGTGGACATGATCACCGCTGACAAAATCAGCAGCGCGCTGTAGAAACTGTTGAACTGCGTCACCAGAATAATCAGCATCATCGACAGCGCCACAAAAAACGCCCGCATCAGGAATTCCTGCGCCTGTTTCTGTTCCTCATCCTCGCCCTTGAAGACGAATTGCAGGCGCGGGTCCCAATCCTGCGCCATCAGCCAATCCTGCACCTCTTTGACTTTGGCGGCGGTATTCATATCTTCGGGCAGATCCGCACGGACAGTCATCTGGCGGTAGCCGTCGGCGCGGCTGACCGTGCCGGTTTTCGGTTTCGGTACGCGTTTGACGAAATTCGCAATCGGAATCGAGCCCATCGGCGTTTCGATCTGCAGACGGTCGAGCTGGTTTAAGCTGCGCTCATCCGCAGGGAAGCGGATAATGACGTCAATCTCGTCATCCGCGCTAGGGGTGCGAAATTCGCTGATTTTCAGCCCGTTGGTGACAAGCCGTACCGACTGCCCGATGCTGGAGACATCCAGACCGAATTTGGCGGCCTGCGCGCGGTCAACCTCCAGCTCCCATTCAATGCCGGGCAGCGGGCGGGAATCCTCGATATCGACAAAACCGCCGATTTCCTCCACGCCTTGCAGAACTTTCTCCACGGCAGGGGACAGCAATGCGGGATAATGCGAGCGGATTTGCAGCTGCAATGCCTTCCCTGTCGGAGGACCTTGCTCGGCCTCCTGCGTTTCGACAATAATGCCGGGAATATCCGCGGTTTTCTCGCGGATTTGCTGCATGATTTCCGTCGCCGGAAGACGCGTCTGCCAATCGGTAAATTCAATCTGGATGGAGCCGATGACATCTGCGGCGCGTTCCGCACCGAAAGACTGGCCGCCATCCCCCGCATCACCCGTACGCGAATAGAAATTGCGAATGCCTTTCACATCGAAGATCGCCTGTTCGACCTTGCGCATGATCGCATCATTTTCAAAGACCGATAAATTACCGCGTGACCGCACCTGCACCAAAGCCACATCCGGCTCGACATCAGGGAAGAATTTTACACCATTGCCGTGATTGGCATAGTAATACTGCACACCGATCAGCACGCCGACCGCCAGCAACAGCACAATTCCGGGAAAGCGCAGCACCAGTTTCAGTGTTTTCAGGTAATAACGCGTCATGCCTGTGATTTTGTCGAGATCGCCGGTTTCGGCAATCGCCAGCTGTTCCATTTTTTCAGGATGTTCCGCCAGCCCCGCCTTGCCGAACAGCGAGCCGAGAACCGGCACGAAAATCAGCGCCATCAATAGCGAAGACGACAAGACCGCGATCAATGTCAGCGGCATGAATTTCATAAATTCCCCGACCACGCCCGGCCAAAACAGCAGCGGGAAAAACGCCACCAGCGTTGTCGCCGTCGATGCGGCAATCGGCCAGGCCATACGTTTGGCGGCTTCGCCATAGGCCTGTTTCTTCGGCATGCCTTCGCTCATTTTGCGGTCGGCATATTCCACCACCACAATCGCCCCATCCACCAGCATCCCGACCGACAGGATCAGGGCAAAGAGCACCACGATATTGACCGTCAAACCGCCGCCGTAAAGGAACAGGATACCGCTGAGAAACGCACCCGGAATCGCCAGACCGACCAATGTCGCCGCACGCAGCCCCAGCGCCGCAACACAAACCACCATCACCAGCAAGACGGCGCTGATAACATTATTCTGCAAATCCGCCAGCATATTGCGGATGCTGACCGATTCATCCCGTACGAAATCAATCTTCACGCCTTCCGGCCAGTATTTGCTCTCCTCCGCCACGGTTTGCTGTACGGATTCGATCGTCTCGATAATATTCTCGCCCTGACGCTTGACTACCTCCAGCGCCAAAGCACGGCGGCCGTCCAGATAGGCAAAGCTGTTCGGGTCTTTGAAATGAAAGCGGATATCGGCAATATCATCGACCACCACAACGGAATCTTCCGATGTTTTCACCGGCATAGTGCGGATATCTTCGACGGTTTCAAAGACACCCGGCACTTTCACCGAGAAACGCCCGACCCCCGTATCCATATTGCCCGAGGCGACAAGGCGGTTGCTGCGTTGGAAAAAAGACACGATTTCCGCCCCCGACAGCCCGTAGGTTTCCACGGCATTCGGATCAACAACGATTTCCATGACTTCTTCGCGATTACCCGCAATACGCGCCTCCAGAACCTGAGGCAGCGCTTCAATCTTATCCTGTAAGTCCTGCGCCAGCTTTAATAAAACGCGCTCCGGCACATCGCCGGATAGTACCACGACCAGTGCGGGGAACAGGCTGAAATTGACTTCGCTAACCGTCGGTTCTTCGGTTTCATCAGGCAGATCGGGCTTGGCCTTATCCACCGCCAGACGCACATCATCCAGCGCCTTGTCGGAATCAAATCCGGCGTTAAATTCCAGCACCACATTCGCGCCGCCTTCATATCCCGTTGCCGTCATTTCCTTGACGCCTTCGATTCCCGTCAGCTCCTGCTCCATCGGGCGGATCAACAAACGTTCGGCATCATCGGGGGAAATGCCCTCATGCGACATTGACACATAGATCACGGGAATATTGATATCGGGGTTGGATTCCTTAGGAATGGTAACATAGGCGTAAAATCCCGCAATCAGCAGGACAATAAATGTCAGCACAATTGTCGGGCGCCTGCCGAGAGCCGCCTCAATCAGCGCATTCATTGCAGGACATCCTCCGCCGTCATGGGTTCTTCTACGGGGTTGTGATCCTGCACATCCTTTGCGGGCATTTCCGGCGCGGCCGCTTCTGTGATGACGGCAACAACCTCCTGCCCGTCCGTGACGAATTCATGCCCCAGCGTGATCACGCGGTCGCCGTCCTGCAAACCATCGACCCAGATGCTTTGCGGGCCTTCCTCCAGAATTTGTACCGGCACAAAAGCGGCAATGGCACGCGCGCCATTCTCGGCGGTGCGGACGGTTTTGACACCGACAATACCGCCGTCATTGAGCGCCAGTGCCGAGAGCGGCAGTTCAAAGGCATCTTCCGCCGACAGCACAAAAGAGACTTTTGCCGTCATGCCGCCCGCAATCTCGTGATCGGGATTGGGAATACGCACATCAACGCGGAAGGTGCGCGTTTCGGTATTCGCAGTCGACGCGACAAAAAACACCTCGCCCGCCGCTTTTTTACCCGATGGCAGTTCCACGTCGGCTTTGCCGCCAAGGGCAATACGGCTGATATGCCCTTCCGGCACATAGGTGGTGATATCGATCGGATCAAGATCAACAAAATTCGCGACGCTGTCGCCCTTGCGGATATACGCCCCCTGTTCGATCATGCGTGTTTCCAGCACACCGTCAAAAGGCGCTTTGATTTTGATATAGGCCAGTTCCAGCTCTGCACGTTTCACATCGGCTTTCGCAACTTCCAGATTGGCGCGCGCCGTTTCCAGCGTGACCTGTGACCCCAGCCCCTGTTTTTTCAAACCTGCGGCAACTTCATGTTCGCGCTTTCGCTGTTGCAGCAAAGCGCGGGCGCGCTCCAGCAGCGCCTGACGGTCTTCGACTTCCATGGCGGCGATGACATCGCCCTCCTGCACACGCGCACCGCGGTCAAAATACAGTTTTGCGATTTTACCATCGGTACGGGCGCGCAGATCCACCACACGCGACGCCTGTGTCTGGCCGTTCACCACGACATGCGCCGCCAGTTTTTTTGCATGTACCGTCAGCACATCAACACGCATGGCCTGCACATTGGTGCCCGCTGCGGCGTTTTTGCCGGCAACCGTCGTTTCATCCGCTTCTTTATGATTTTTTCCCGTCAATGCCGGCAGCATCCACAATATCGCCGCCACCAGTACCGCAAACGCAATCAGATATGATTTATTCATCAGCCGCCTGACTTTCTCTTTTCACCCTTAAACAATGTTTTCAAAGCTATAACACAATTCAGTGACAAATATCACTCTTTTTTAGCGCCTACGGATTACAGACCGAGTTTTAAGACCATGTCTTTACTGATTGCCGATTTCAGCGCCTTTTTGCTGATTTCCTCGATCATGCCTTTTTCCAGCCCGCCCAGCTGGAAAGGGCCGTAGGAAACGCGAATCAAACGGTTGACCTGCAATCCTATAGCTTCCATCACTTTCCGCACTTCACGGTTTTTTCCTTCCGTCAGCGTCACCGACAGCCAGGAATTGCTGCCTTGCGTCTTTTCCAGTTCCGCCCTGATGCTTTTATAGGTGACGCCGTCCACCGTCAGACCGCGTCTTAAGCCCTTCAATTTCTCTTCATCCACATGACCATAGGCGCGCACACGGTAACGCCGCGCCCAGCCTGTCTCCGGCAGCTCCATATAGCGCGCAAGATCGCCGTCATTGGTCAGCAGCAGCAGCCCTTCCGTTGTCAAATCAAGCCGTCCGACGGTCACCACACGCGGAAATTCCGCCGGGAAGGTATCAAAGATCGTGCGCCGCCCTTTTTCATCGCGATTTGTTGTCACCAGCCCCTCGGGCTTGTAATAGCGCCAAAGCTTCGCAGGCTCTTTCGCCGCCAGTTCCTTGCCGTTCACGACGACTTTATCCGTTGCCGCAACGCGCAAAGCGGGGGTTTCGACACGGGCGTCATTCACAAAAACCTTGCCTTGTGTGACCAGCTTTTCCGCATCACGCCGCGAACAGATCCCGGCACGGGCAATCCGCCGTGCAATTTTTTCCTTTTCAGACAAAACCCCGCCTCCTAAACTGTTCTCTGCCCCTGTAACATCTATCATAACCCGAACAGGAACAACATGGAACATTTCATGCAACAAGCCATCAATGAGGCAAAACGCGCCGAAACGCGCGGTGAGGTGCCCGTTGGCGCGGTTCTGGTTGATGCGGAAGGCACGGTACTGGCGGCGGACGGCAACCGTGTTGAGGAAAAAAGCGACCCGCTGGCCCATGCCGAAATGCTGGTGATCAAAGCCGCAAGGCAACAGCGCGGCGAGAAATATCTTGAGGATTGTGACTTATATGTCACGCTGGAGCCCTGCCCGCTTTGCGCATCGGCGATCTCGCTGGCACGGCTGCGCCGCGTTTATTTCGGTGCCTATGACCCGAAAAGCGGCGGCACGGAACACGGCCCGCGCATTTTCGAACATGACACCTGTCACCATAAACCCGAGGTTTATGGCGGCATTGACGAGAGCGCCTGCAGCGCCTTGCTGACGGATTTCTTTAGTAAAAAGAGACATGCCACGGGTGAGGACAAATAAAATGAAACGCGCCTTCGCCTTCACATTGTGTTGTCTTTTTCTTGCCGCGATCATGACCGCGCCTTGTGCAAATGCCGCAACCGCACAGAATAAGACTGAAAATAAGACAAAGACAATTTCTACCGTTGCATTCGGCACCTTCCAATATCCGACAGATGAGTTCAGAACGGATTTCATTGCCGCAGCCTTCAGTAATGAAATATGGGGCAGACACGAATATACCGCCCATAATACATCTGCATTACTGGATGGACTCACCAGCGCAGAGAGCAAGAAATGGCGATTTAAAGATCAGCAAGAATGGTGGTATAAATACGCAACTTACCCTGACGGGCTACCCCGTCATAACGCTATCAACAAATGGACGCAGGAAATCCGCATCGGCTTGACCGGTTGGACAGAATTCGGGCATGACTATAGTGCCCATATCACATCACTGATACCTGATATCGAGAAAATTACTGGGCTACCTGTCAAACTGGTACAGGAAAACCCTAATTTGAAAATCCGCACACTTCTCTATAATGAGTTGGAAAATGACTTTAAATTTGCGCGAATCACACCGGGTGTGAGCAGCGAATATCCCTCTTACCGGTACGAAAATTATTTGCTGGCAGGGGTTCCCTTCACGCCGAAAACAAAAGCGCAGGTTGACGG
This sequence comes from Pseudomonadota bacterium, assembly GCA_013285465.1. Taxonomy (NCBI): domain Bacteria; kingdom Pseudomonadati; phylum Pseudomonadota; species Pseudomonadota bacterium. The sequence continues at coordinate 896,202 of CP053449.1, read as the reverse complement.
TTATTTCCTGCCTGAATCGGATAACAGTATCGGTTATGCGGAATGTCGCATTTCACCCTTTGTCGGTACGGAATTGATTGAAACATTGATGACAGAGTGCCTGTTGCGCACCTTAGGACTGCCGGAAATCATTAACGGCTTGGAAGAAAGGCTGTATGAAAGGAAATATCCCCCACCATTTATTCAGATGCTGCGCAAGCGGATCAGTGAAAAGGGAACGTTTGATCCCAATAACAGTTTACTGGGACGCTGGAACAAAGCGCATGAAGCACATTCCAGAACCGGATGGGCAGAAGGAGAAGGCGCATATTGGATGCTTGGTGAAGATTGGAACATGATAATCCCTCCCGTCTCTCCGACACCAGAGCAGTTAAAAGAGAACTTCCCGCACCACTTAACGGATAAAGAGCATTTGTTCAAAACTTTCACACCCTATGACCGCCTGATGACTTCAACCCTTTACTGCCCCGATATCAAACCGGGTATGGATAAATATCAGGTTTTGATGACATTGAAAGACAGTGCCTGCTACCGCAGCTTGTTGGAACAATATGAATACGTCAGAGAGCCGCCAAATCAGTGATTAAAGGTCTTTTTGCCGCGCAGCTTGCGCCAGGCGCGGGCGGTGACGCTTTGTGACGGGGTGTTGTTTTTCGGATTTTTCGGTGCGGGGCCGCGGCGCTTGTGGTTTTCCGCAACTTTAGCAGCGGTTTTCATGCCGGGCACAAACAGGAATTCATTGAACAGCAGCGCCAACAGGATTCCCATCCACGGGCCGTCATTGACCTGATCGGCGCGCATATCGCTGGTGGAATTATCAACGGCACGCAGGCTGCCGGTGGCTTTTTCCTGATCGGCGCGGGCCTCTTCCAGATAGCCGAGATTTTGCAGATTGTAATCGCCAAGCTCTTTGCCCGACAAAACATTACGTGTGAACTGATCGGCAAGGGAGACGACATCCGCCTCGGAAAGCTGCCTGTCCGTCACAGCATCATTCAGAAAACGCTCGCCTTCGATACGCAGTTTACCCAGTAGCGCATCGGATTCCGCCGTTGTTTTGGTCACATCGCCCATATTCTGGAGATAATCATTATAAACCGTGCGGTATTCGGCGGAGAGATTTTCCAGCGCATCAAGACGCGTTTCATAGCGGTCAACGACTTCCTGAACGGAGTTTTCCGTGCCGATTTCCGGCGCGTTATCATTATTGGCAAGGTCGAGATACGCCCCCGTTCCGATAATACTGCCGAAAATAAGCCAGCCAACGGCTTTTGATCCTGCACCCATGAATTTCTACCCTTCGCCTAAAACAGCCTTCTATAACATACCCGTCATTTATACATGATTATGGGAAATATGTCAATGCGGCTCTATACTGTTAATGTGCGCCGTAAGGCCCTGACGGTTTGCTCGGCTTTTTCTCGCGGCGGCGTTGCATAGCATTCGCGCCTGCGTTATAGCCTTTATTGACCATGCTCATACCGATGATATAAGCCAGCCAGCCCAGCATGATACCGCCCCACGGGCCGTCATCAAAATTTTCAGCATGCATTTGCTGCGTCTGGCGATCCAGAGACGCCAGATCGCGCGAGGTTGATTGCGCTTTTACTTCATCAAGATATTCCGGATGCTCCAGCACATAACCGCCGGGCAATGTTGCAGGCGGCGTGACTTTTTGTGTGAATTCTTCCGTCAAAGATTGCACATCGGCTTCGGAAAGCTGCGAATTGACCCAGATAGACTGGAACAGATCAACCGATTTCATGCGGTGATCCTGCCCCTGATCTTTTAAGGAGGCGATATCGGCGACCTGCTGGCGGTATTGTTCGACCACGGCGGTGTTGGAATTGTCGGCTGACGGGGCGCGGGTGTTGTTATCCACATCCATATAGCCGCCCAGCGCCAAGGCACCGACAAAAATCGGGAAAGTAATTAATCCGGGCAGACGACGTTTTTTGGCGATTTTCGCGCCGTTGCCGATCTGGATGCCGTCCTGCGTGACGCGAATGACCAGCTTGCCATCCTTGCTTTTCAATATTCTTTCTTTTTCCGCCATTGCCGTTTTACCTCTATATTTTCAAAAGATTGAGAAAGTGATATTCTTTTAACATATCTTTGTAATTTTTGTCAACAGTAAAAGCGGACGAAAACCTTGACGTATCCCGCCAAAAGCGCGATATGTATAGGATTGAAAGAACAGTAAAAAAGGATAAGACATGTCGGAATATCACGGCGCGGGACAATCACCCTATGGCAACTGGGCAGGCACGACCATTCTGGCTGTACGCAAAGGCAAGAATATTGTGGTCGGCGGCGATGGTCAGGTTTCGATGGGCGCAACGGTGATGAAATCCAATGCCCGCAAAGTCCGCACATTATGCGAGGGCAAGGTTATTGTCGGTTTTGCCGGTGCAACTGCCGATGCCTTCACGCTGTTTGAACGGCTGGAGGCCAAACTGGATCAGCATAAGGGGCAGTTGACGCGCGCCTGTGTCGAACTGGCGAAAGACTGGCGCACCGATAAATATCTGCGCCGTCTGGAAGCACTGATGGCGGTCTGCGACAAGGATACCTCGCTGATTTTGAGCGGCACGGGCGATGTGGTCGAGCCGGAAGACGGTATTATCGGTATCGGATCGGGCGGGAGCTATGCCCTCTCCGCCGCACGGGCGCTGATTGACATCAAAGACATGGATGCGGAAGCGATTGTCAAAAAATCCATGAAAATCGCCGCCGATATCTGTGTTTACACCAATAACAATCTGGTTATCGAAAAACTCTAGGCAGGCATTACATGGCAACGACGAAAGATATGAAACAGACCACGGACGACCGCAACGATGTCGAGGATGATATGACGGAAAAAACCGCAAAAACGAAAAGCAAAGCCGGCAGCAAGCCCAATGAGCTTGCCGCCATGTTCACCCCGCGCGAGATCGTGTCGGAACTTGACCGCTTTATTATCGGCCAGAAAGCGGCAAAACGCGCTGTGGCCATTGCGCTGCGCAACCGCTGGCGCCGCCAGCAGTTGGACGGGCAGATGCGCGAGGAAGTGCTGCCGAAAAACATTCTGATGATCGGCCCGACAGGTGTGGGAAAGACCGAGATTTCCCGCCGTCTGGCAAAACTGGCGAAAGCGCCTTTCATCAAAATCGAAGCGACGAAATTCACCGAGGTCGGCTATGTCGGGCGCGATGTCGAATCCATCATCCGTGACCTGCTTGATATGGCGATTAATATCAAACGCGAGGAAATGCGCAAATCCGTCACGGCAAAAGCGGAGATGGCGGCGGAAAACCGTGTACTGGACGCACTGGTCGGTCCGGATGCCGCCGAAAACACCCGTGAGACCTTCCGCAAAAAGCTGCGGGCGGGAGAGCTGAATGACAAAGAGATCGAGATCTCGGTCAGTGATAAAGCCTCCAGCTCCATGCCGACTTTTGACATTCCGGGCATGCCCGGTGCGCAGATGGGCATGCTGAATATCGGTGATATGCTGGGTGGCGCCTTTGGCGGCGGCCGTAAAAAAGCCCGCAAGATGACGATCGAGGAATCCTATGAAGTGCTGATGGAAGAAGAATCCGACAAATTGCTGGATGATGACGCCATTATCAGTGAAGCAAAAAGCGCCGTTGAAAATAACGGTATTGTCTTTCTGGATGAAATCGACAAAATTGCCGGACGCAGTGACCAGCAGCGCGGCGGCGATGTCAGCCGCGAGGGTGTGCAGCGCGATCTTCTGCCGCTGATCGAAGGCACGACCGTCAGCACGAAATACGGCAGTATCCGTACCGATCATATTCTGTTTATCGCCTCCGGCGCGTTCCATTACGCCAAGCCGTCCGATCTGCTGCCCGAATTGCAGGGCCGGTTGCCGATCCGTGTCGAGCTGCGCGCGCTGGAAGTAGAAGATTTCAAACGCATCCTGACCGAGCCGGAATACAGCCTGATTAAACAATATGTCGCGCTGATGGCCACGGAAGGGCTCACGCTGGAATTTCAGGAAGACGCGATTGACGAGCTGGCGCATCTGGCCGTGGAAATCAACACCAATGTCGAGAATATCGGTGCCCGCCGCCTGCATACGGTTCTGGAACGGCTGCTGGATGAAATCAGCTTTGCCGCATCGGATATGTCGGGCGATACCGTCAAAATTGATGCCGCGCTGGTACGCGACCGTGTTGCTGAGCTGAGCCAGAATATCGATCTGTCGAAATTCATTTTGTAACAGGGCATTATGGCGACATTTATCAATCCGCGTGACCGCCTGCTGTCCGACGATTTGTGCCTTTATAAAGATCAGGAACATTACAAAACCGACCATCCGCCGCTGGATGGCGATATCAGTACCGATGTCTGCATTATCGGCGGCGGCTTTACCGGCGTCATGACCGCACTGCATCTTTTGAAAGAGGGTTTCAAGGTTGTCCTGATCGAACGTCACCGCATCGGCTGGGGCGCATCGGGACGCAATAGCGGCCAGCTGATCCCCGGTTTCAATCAGGACATCCGCAATATGCGGAAAAAATACGGGCCGGAGATTACCGACGCCGCCTTTCTTGCCACCGTGGCTGCTCTGGAGGATATCAAGGCGCGGATTGAAAAATACGATATTGATTGCGATTACGCACCGGGACTCAGCATCGCTGCCGTCACACCCAAAGGCTATGAGGATATGCAGCGTTACAGCGACTTCATGACAACACAGTATGATTATCCGATGACGGTACTGGATGATGACCGCACGGTTGACCATCTTGGCACGGATATTTATCACGGCTGCACCGTCGATTTGCAGGGCGGGCGTTTTAATCCGCTGAAATATCTGTGTTCCATCGCCAATCTTGCCGTGGAAAAAGGGCTGGTGATTTACGAGGAAACCCCTGCCCTGCGCATTAAAAATCTCGATGACGGCAAAGCCGAGATTATCACCCCGCACGGGCGCATCCATGCCGCAAAAACCGTCGCGGCGGGGGATGCCTATCAGGGTACCTTACTGCCGCAGCTGCGCCGCCGTTATCTGCTGTTCCGCACCTCGATGCTGGCAACCAATGTGTTATCTGCCGAGAAACTGAATATGACCCTGCCCTGCAATCATGCGGTTTTTGAATGGCGGGCGCTGACCAACTACTATACCAAAACCGCAGACGGGCGTTTGATTTTCGGCGGCGGCGATTCACCGCTGGTGAACAGCAAAAAGGACGAAACCCGCGCTTTCGAGAAAATCTATAAACGGATGACGGAGGTTTATCCGCATCTGAAAAACGAGCATATCACTCATTGGTGGGGCGGCTATTTCGGCGTGACCAAAGACCAGATACCCGAAATCGGACGTACGGAAGACGGAATTTATTACGCTTATGGCTATTCCGGTCACGGCGTTGTTCCGACCCATATGGCCGGACGCGTGCTGTCGGATATGATTGCCGGAAAACTGGACGATAATCATTTCAGCACAAAGATTAAGGCTGCAAATATCCCTGGTGCGGGAACACATGACGGCATTCTCGCCAGACTGGCGCTGATTTGGTACGGATTCAAAGAACGTTTTGACTAAGAGCGGCGCGGGCCGTTATTGCGCGGATTGCGGCGCGGGGGTTTGTTCTGCGGCGCATTATCATTTTGCGGACGGCGGCGCGCCAGCAGATCACGCGCCGTTTCGACAAACAGGCTCATCATCTTGCGCCCTGTCTCCTGCGGCTCTTCCTGTCTTTTGAACAGGCTGCCCTCGCCCGCATTGCCTGTTGCCTGATCTTCCAGAAGTTTTTCCATTGTTGCGATGGAATGCGGCTTTTTCTCGAACCCGCCCTGCAAGACTGCGCCGTGGCTTTTGCGCAATCTGGCGACCAGATCATTCTGCGTGCGGAAGGCGGTAATACGCTCACCCAGACGGGTATAGTCGATATCATCCTCATGCGGGGCTTTGTCTTCGCCCAAAACAACGGCCAGCTTGTCCGGAATGGCCAGCATATCCTTGTCACGCATGGCCGGACTGTTAAACATCCAGATATTTTCGGCATTACAGGCCACGCCGACCGCCTGCGCCAGATAGCCGCCCATCGAATGTCCGGTGAAATCCGTTTTACTCAGGTCAATACCATATGTTTCCGCAACCTCTTGCGCGAATTCATAAGCATCGTAGAACTGTTTCGGAAAGCCGATCACCGCCATAATCACGGCATCATCCAGATCATCCACCCCGGTCATGCCGCGATAGGCTATGCTGTATTCTTCCTTGCCCGTTTTTTCATCTACGCGTTTATAAAGCGAAGCGGCAAAGCTGGAACTGTGTTTTGGATAGCCGAGAGCAGCCGCATTGGTCACCTCTTCCCAGTCACCCGTGCCGCGATCGGCATATTCCGGTTTTTTATAAACATCGCGTGCCAGACGTGCCCGGTCATGCGCGATGGTAAAATCCATCGCGTCCTCGCGGCTTTCTTTTGGGTCGGGCTTCCTGTTCATAACGGCTTTATCATTGCAGATTCTTCCGCCATATGCTACTTAGTTTTTCCCTGAAAGAACGTTAAAGTAAGGCTGTTTTTATTCATGACGGATATGATCGACAAAATTATACGCCCGCTTGGCCTCGCTTTTGCCGCAGCCGCTATCTGCACATCTGCGGCAGCGGAAGAGCCTGTCTCCAAGATTGATCCGGTCGGGCTGTGGAAGGTCAACCGTTTTGATATCGTGATGGCGATCGAAGAATGCGACGAACGGGATTTTTGCCCGCGTATCCACTGGATTGCCGAAGACGAGCGCGAAGTCTATGACTATTTCGGCCCCTCTTCCCGTGAAAAGCGTGAGCGCGAGATCAAACAACCGACCCGCGACAATATTCTGGAACTTTGCGGGCAGAAAATCGCATTCGAGCTGGAACAAGAGTCCGAAAACCCGCAAAAACACAAAGGCCGCGTGCATCTGACCGGAAAAGGCTTCTGGGCGAATATGACATTGGAGCTGAAAGACGACGATACCGCCGCCATTAAAATAAGCAAATTATGGATTAGCGAGCGCGACACATGGACGCGTATTCCTGAGGAGCAAGAGCATCGTTACAAACGCTGCGCCCCGCAACGCCCCGCCGGCCCATAGACGCATTTTCCCGATTTTTCTTGCGCACAGCACCTGAAATCGGCAATATTATGCCCATGACAGGAGAGAAACACCAAGACAGGATAAAAAAAGGCCTGCCTGATCCCGCGCGGCGCAAGCTGGGACGGACAGGGTGTCAATTTCGCCGTTTTTTCCGCCCATGCCGAAAAGATCGAACTCTGCCTGTATGATGACAGCGGCACCACCGAAATCGCGCGCATTACGCTGACCGAAAAAACAGGGGATGTTTTTCATACCTATATTGAAGGATTAAAACCGGGACAGGTCTACGGATACCGCGCTCACGGACCGGACGCACCGCATGAAGGACACCGCTTCAATAGCGACCAACTGCTGTTGGACCCTTACGCCAAAGATATTCTGCCGCCGCAAACACAGAGTGATGTGCCGAAATCACGTGTTGCCGATACCTCATTCGACTGGCAGGGCGCAAAAAAGCCGCAAACACCCTGGCACAAAACCGTGATTTACGAAGCGCATCCGAAAGGACTGACCAAAACCCATCCCGCTATTGACGCGGATAAGCGCGGTGTTTACGCCGGAGTCGCAGCGCCCGAGATGATCGCGCATTACAAAAAACTGGGGATTACCGCTGTTGAATTGCTACCTGTACATGCCCATGCCGATGAAACCCATCTGGAGAAACTGGGCAAAAGCAATTACTGGGGCTATAACACGGTCGGATTTTTTGCGCCCGAGCCGTCTTACGCGCAGGATCAAAAATCCGCCCTGACGGAATTCAAGGAAATGGTGCGGGAACTGCATAAAAACGGCATCGAGGTTATTCTGGACGTTGTCTATAACCATACCGGCGAAGGCAAGGCCGAAGACGGGCCGACGCTTTGTTTTCGCGGGCTGGACAATAAAAGCTATTACAAATTCGACCCGCAAAACCGCGGAAAATATGAAGATGTGACGGGCTGCGGCAATACGCTGGATATTACGCATCCCGAAGTGTTGAAAATGGTGCTGGATTCCCTGCGTTACTGGATCGAGGAATGCGGCGTGGACGGTTTCCGTTTTGATCTTGCCCCCGCTTTGGGACGTGACGGCACGGGCTATAGCAAAACCGCGCCGCTGTTTGAAGAGATTGCCAAAGACCCCGTCTTGTCCAAAGCAAAAATGATCGCCGAGCCTTGGGATGTCGGTTACGGCGGTTATCAGCTGGGTAATTTTCCCGCAGGCTGTAAGGAATGGAATGACAATTTCCGCGATTCCGTACGCCGTTTCTGGCGCGGCGATGATTATGCGGCAGGCGATTTCGCCCATGCGATGACAGGTTCCAGCCGCGCCTTTGACCATAACGGGCGCAAACCGCAAGACACAATCAATTTCATCAGCGCCCATGACGGTTTTACGCTGGAAGATACCGTCAGCTATAGCAGCAAACATAACGAGGCCAATGGCGAAAATAACCGTGACGGCCATAATGAAAATTACAGCACAGGTTACGGCGCAGAAGGCAAAACCAAAGACGCAGGCATTATCGAGACCCGCGAGAGACAAAAACGCAACATGCTCGCCAGCCTGTTTCTGGCGCAAGGCACGCCGATGATGCTGGGCGGCGATGAATTCGGCAACAGCCAGAACGGCAATAACAACGCCTATTGTCAGGATAACGAAACCGGCTGGCTGAACCATGAATCCCGCACCGCAAAAGACGACATTATGCAGCAATTCGTTGAAAACCTCAGCGATATCCGCAAAAAACATCCTGTGTTGAATACCAATTATTTCATGCATGGCAACCATCTTGATAAAAACGGCAACAGCGATTTGAAATGGGTGAAGCCCGATGGCAGGCAGATGAATGACCCGGATTGGTATCATGCCAAAAGCTTTGGCGTTGTGCTGAACGAAAAAGCCTCCCCGTCCAAGCGCGCCCGCAAGCGCGGCGACAAATTACTATTGCTGTTCAATGCGCAGGCACGGGATGAAAAATTCACCCTGCCCAAACTGCCGCATGGCGAAAAATGGCAGCGCATTCTGGATACGGCGGAGCCGTCGCTGAAAGAAGGCAGCGATCTGAATATCCATGACACGCATCTGATGAAAGACCGCTCCCTTGCCGTGTTTAAAAAAATCAAATCTCCTTAAAGAACCACCCTGCCTTAAAAAACGCCTCAGGGCTTGAAAACAATCCGCTTTCATATTACACTAATATAAATTAACTTTTTTTAATAAAAAAGGCGGAAACAGGAGAGTAATGGCAAAACATCAAGACATGGAAAAAGCGCTCCATATGCTGAAAACGCTCGGCCATCCGGTGCGGCTGAGCATATTGTGCAATCTGATTGAAAACGGTGAAATGAATGCGGGCGATATCGTCGAACAGGAAAGCACGCTTTCCAGCCAGTCGCAAACCTCGCAATATCTGCGCAAATTGCGGGATGAAGGGCTGATCGAAGCCCGCAAGGAAGGACAGCATGTTTATTACCGTCTGAAATCGGATGATGTGCGGACGCTGATCGGCGTACTGCACCAGCTTTACTGCGGTGAAAATTCCTGTGCGCCGTAAGCTTTAATAGCCCATAAAATAAAACAGATATCCCAGAATGACGGCGGGAATTGCCGTATAAAGCGTGGCCAGTAATGCTGTTTTCGGTGCCAGAGCAATGGCGGGAAACAGCGCATCGCCATCATTGCTGATGGCATTGCCGATTTGCGCCGAAAACGGAATCAGCCCGTTCAGATAAAGCGTTGTCACGATAATCTGCGGACCGCAGCCCGGAATAAAGCCGATCAGAATCGCCACCAGCGGCACAAACGGCGCCCCCAGTTCGAATAATGTTTTCAAATCAAAGCCTGTAGCGTAAATCGTCAGTTCAAAAATCAGAAAGGCCGCAATCACCCATGTTGTGATAAAGCCCGTTTCAAAAATCACGCGGCTGGGCATTTTTACATGTGTGCGGCATGCCGGATGTGCCGCCAGATTGATGATGGAAATCCCCTTATCCGGCAAGGCCGCCCAGATGGCCAGACAGAAAAGTGCGCCCGTCATGCCGACCCAGCGCGTCAGCGGCACATCCCCCCATGCGGCAAACCATCTATCCGCATCAATTTGAAATGCCGCGGCAATACCGAAAACAATGCCCGGCACCAGCAGCCCGTACCACAGAAAATAGACAAGCCGGGAATAGCCGACAACCTCGCCGCAGCGGATGCGGAAGCTTTTCCAGTCGCTCAGCGTTGCGCGCATGAAATTTTTGCCGTGAATATGCTCGACAATCAATCCGGTCACAGTACCTGCAATGATGCTGAGCACCATCACCCAAGCCGCTGTCGCGGGTGCGCGTGCCAGCAGCAGAAAAGCCGCATCGCCCATTGTTGACGTCAGCACCGCCACCATGCTCCCGAAACCGATGCGTCCCAGAACATATTGCGTGATAACGATAATCGCACCGCCGCATCCGGGCAATGCCCCGACCAGCGCGGCAATCGGCACCTGCCATTTTTCATGGCGTTTCAACAATTCTGCGGTATTAGCGCGGAATTTGCGCTCGAGCACATAAAAGATCAGCAGCGTCAGCGCCACAAAGCTGGCCACCTGCAAATAGGCATCCGCCAGGGTCTGCTGCACCAGTTCACGCAGTACGGCGGGCGCGAAAAAACACAGCCACAAGAGCGGCGGCAGAACCGTAAATTTCCACAAATGCGCTTTCGTCTTTTTCACGGTGTCGCCTTGAGGTCGGGGAGAGCGGCTGAAAAGCCGCGGGGAAGAAAAACGGGGCCGTTACCCGTGTTGTTTGCGCCACTCCTCGGGGCTGCGCAAAAACATCTTGATCGCATCAAGGTCACCCGCGGGGAATAATTTCTGTTCTTCAATCACCTGCAAAATATCCGCCCAGGTCGTCAGATAGTGAATCGTCAGATGCGCCTTGCCCAGCAAATCTTCGCTATGCGGAAAGATATCATAGTAAAACGGGCAGAAAATATGATTGATATGCGTGCCGGCCTCACGCAGCGCATCGGCAAAACTTATTTTACTGCCGCCATCGGTGGCCATATCCTCGACCAGCAGCACAGTCGGGGATTTCCCCTCCGGCAAATGGCCTTCTATTTGCGCCATACGCCCGAAACCTTTGGGTTGTTTGCGCACATAGATCATCGGTTTTTCCAGAGCCTCGGCCAGCCATGCGGCGTAAGGAATGCCTGCGGTTTCACCGCCGGCGATATAATCAATACTGTTTTGCACATCCAGTGATTGTTGCAGATGCAGATACCCCAGACGCATCACCAATGCCCGCTCGACCGGATAGGAAATAAGGCGGCGGCAATCGACATAAACAGGGCTTTTTTCACCCGATGTCAGGGTAAAGGGCTCCTGCCCGTTGGCGGCAAACATCACACAGCCCGTCGTCAGCAGGGCCTCGGCCACGCTTTTGGCTGTATCTTGATCTGCCGGTTGTTTAACCGTTTGTGATATTGCGGCTTTTTTTTGTGTCATCTCTGTTTTACCACCGTGTGAAATAGTTTTGCGCTTTGACACGGAACATCCAAAATCTGATGATAAAGGCAATTAATGTCAGGACAATAAAGATCAGCAGCGCGCCGCAAGTTGCCGAAAAGAACCAGAACTCATCATAGATCGTGTTTTGATACGTGTTTTTAATCCACAGAAAGAAGATGCCGCTTAAAAAGATAATCAGCCCGATCATTGTCAGGTTATAGACTGTTAAAGCATTCTTATCGGGGAAATCAGGTTGATAGACGAAATAAAGGACCGTCTCCAACATTGCCAGAATGAACAAACCGCCAACAATATAGTCCACTTCCGCCTCACTTTTTCTTATAAAACATCTCTACCGTTATAATAACAGAATAACAGAAAATATCTAAAAAAAAGGTGAAGACATATGAATGCACTTCATATGCGGCAATCGCGTCAATTCAGCTGTGAAGCGATGAAGCTTTCCGTCAGGACGGAATCGACCAATCGTCCGAACATAACCTTATCGCCGTCATCAAAGGGATTCAATGCGATCGCGATACGTCCGCCTGCCTGACGAATGACGCGCCCTTTATGCTTTAAGGTCGCCATACCGGCTTCGCCGCAAAAGCGCAGCGTGACCTCAAGATCCGTATATTTAGATGAGGGAATATTGTTATTATCGGATTTCAGTAATAATCCGCCTTCGCTCCAGTTTTCAACATCATAATAGGTCTCGCCGACCGTAACGGTCATGCCGACACCGCTCATACGCGTATAGCGCCGACGGTTTGCTTCAATAACATCTTCAGGAATAAAAAAAGAAAGTGTCTTTTTTAACGCTTCCATGGACATTTCTCCATTTCTCGCAAAGGTGGGACAGATGGTACATCCTTCATTATAAAAGGCAATCACCCTCTTGTATTTATTCTATTTTTTTTATCCACTGATGTCAACAAGGAAGCGTCGCTTAAAAATGGCGCAGGAAATCGGCCAGCACGCGCTCATAGGTATCTTTTTTGAAGTCGATTGCCAGTGCGGGAACGGTTTCGGCGAGTATCCATTGATAGCTGCTGAATTCCTGCTCTTCATGCGCCTGCAGATCAATTTCACCGTCCTCGCCGGTGAAATCCAGCAAAAACCATTTCTGGCGCTGCCCCTTATAACGCCCGTTAAACAGGCGCTTGCGCCAATCTTCGGGGAAGTCGTAATAAAGCCACTCATTCATCTGCGCGACAATACCGGCATTGCGGATACCCGTTTCTTCGTATAATTCCCGAAAAACGGTGGCTTCAGGTTCTTCTCCTTCATCAATGCCGCCCTGCGGCATCTGAAAATGGCCGGGGTTATCCAGTCTTTCGCCCATGAAAATCCGGTTATCGCGGTTGCGGATCATCAGACCGATACCGGAACGGTATAGCGGATCACTCATTCTTTTGTCTTTCCGTTTTGCACCTTGCTCCGCGCCAGTTTTTCAACCGGAACCAGCGTTATATTACGCGTTTGCAAGGTTTTTTCCCAGTCACGCAAGACCTCGACCGTTACGGGGTAAGGCTGCGCAAAGGCAATAACCGGTTCGTCCGTTGCGCGGGCGGCTTCTTCTGCGATGCGCAGCTGCCGCATAATATGCGCCCGCGTTGCGGTTTCATCCAGCACAATATCAACGCCCAGATAAGGCAGTTTATAGCGCTGTGCCGTTGTGGCGGCCAGTGTCGGTTTTTGCGCTGTCTCCCGCAGATCACGTGGCGTTGTACCGTCAATCATATACAGGTTTTTTGCACGCAGCATACGGATCAGCGGGTCAACATATTCCGCTGTCGCCATGAAACGCTGTCCCATCCAGGGCATCACGCCGCTGATGCCCTCGGCCTTTTGCAGACTAGCTTCCAGAGCCGCCTGATTGCGCGGATGGCTGTTGCGGGTCAGCAAAGCCGCAGGCCCCGGATCATCATCGGGAAAGCTGTACGGCTCCATCGGGATTTCCAGCAAAACGCTGCGGTTCTGGTTTTTCGCCTGAAAAATCAGCCCCGGCAGATTTTCGGCATAAGGTGAAAAAGCCAGACTGATTTCCGGCGGCAGTTCTTCCAGCGCCTGTACGGTCACGCTGCGCGACAGACCCATTTCCCCCATCACGACAGCAATACGTCCCGTTGCAGGCGGTTTATCGGGGACTGTGTCAGTTACGGGATCCGTAACCGTGGCGGTATCATGCTCAGGAATAACAGGCGGTGTGACATCAACGACAGGTGTCTCCCCGCCCGTTTCCGTCACCCCGATGACAAGACTGTCCGACAGCGCGTTCAATCCGCCTTCGGGCATCCGGCTTTGCAGAACCGTCAGCAGCAGAAACATAGACAGGCAGTAAGCGGCGAAACCCACGGCAATATGGCCGTAATGGGAGTGTAAAAATCCTGAGAGCTTCTCCCGCATATCTTACTCTGCCTGCTTTCGTTCCGAAAACCCGTTTGTCAAAACCTATTCGATGGTTTTCGCATACATGTGAATACCTTTCAGAAGGTCAAGCGCCCGCGCAAGCTGGTAATCTTCCACCTTGGTTTCGTTGCTTTTCTCCTGATCTTTGCCTTTGCCTTTTTTGCCGTCATCCTTTTTATCCAGCGCGCCTTCCAGATCGGCCTCGCGGATATATCCGGTATCGCGCAACTCGGTTACGGCAACATGTTCCACCAGCACATCGGGATCAATTCCTTTCGCCTGAATGGAGCGGCCGGACGGTGTGTAATAACGTGCCGTTGTCAGACGCATCGCACCGTGACCGGGCAGACCCAGAATGGTTTGTACCGAGCCTTTACCAAAGCTTTTCGTTCCCATGATGACGGCGCGTTTATGATCCTGCAACGCACCCGCGACAATCTCGGATGCCGAGGCGGAACCGCCATTGACCAGAACAACCATCGGCAAACCGCCCGTCAGATCGCCCGCCGTTGCGTTATCGCGGCGGATATCTTCCTTGGCGCGTCCGCGTGTGGAAACAATCTCTCCCTTGTCAAGGAAGGCATCCGATACGGCAATCGCCTGATTTAACAGACCGCCGGGGTTGTTGCGCAGATCAATGACAAAACCGATCAGCTCATTGCCCAGCTCTTTCTGGATTTCTTCAATACCGTCCTTCAGCCCCTTATAGGTCTGCTGGTTAAAGGTAGTGATGCGGATATAACCGACATTGCCTTCCGTGCGGTGACGCACGGCGCGCAGCTGAATGGTATCGCGCGTGATTTTGAACTTCATCGGTTCCGCAACGCCTTCGCGGATAATGCTTAGATGAATATCCGATCCGACCTTGCCGCGCATTTTCTGCACCGCCTCTGACAATGACATGCCCATGACAGGTGTGCCGTCGATTTCGATAATGGTATCGCCTGCTTTGACACCCGCACGGAAAGCAGGTGTGTCATCGATCGGCGAGACGACTTTCACAAGACCGTTCTCCATCGTGACCTCAATACCGAGGCCGCCGAATTCACCTGAAGTCTGAATCTGCATGCCTTTATATTCTTCTTCATTCAGATAGGAGGAATGCGGATCAAGATTGGCCAGCATACCGTTCAAAGCATGTTCGATCAGCTCCCTATCCGTCACTTCGTCAACATATTCGGCACGGACACGTTCGAACACATCGCCGAACAGCTCCAGATAACGGTAGGTATCGTTTTTGCTGCGGTCTTCCTCGGCAGCGGATTTTCCTGCCTGACGACCGGATTTCTGCGCAATATCCTGCGCCGATGCCGATGTCACCAATGCGGAGGGAACGGCCAGGCCAAGCCCGAGCACAAGTGCGAAAGCCGCCGCGCCAAAACGCAGAGGCTGCAAAACTTTCGATTTCGCCGTTTGTTGCATATGCATTCGTTTCATATTCTTCATTCTCCTCTAAATGCGGGAAACCGCCGTGATAATTCTATAAACCATAGAACAGTTTTCTAAATAAATCCTAAAAAGGCATCGATACTTTGTCCGGATCAACCGGCACACCGTTATGGCGTAATTCATAATAAGCCTGCGCCTGCGCCAAATGGCCGATAACCGCGCCTGCCGGAAGGCGTTCGCCTATTTTCGTTTCCACCTCGCCAAGGCCGCTGATGAGGCTATGATACCCGCCCTTATGCTCGACAATCAAGAGCTGTTTGAACTTGCCGAAGGCACCGGCGAATTTAATCACCCCTTCCTGCGGCAGGACAATATTTTCGCCTTCCGCCGCCTCCAGAACAATGCCGCTGCTTTTTACGCCCAGCGCATCCTTATCGCCGAATTTCATCACGACCTTGCCTTTGACCGGAAAACGTCCGGGCACGGCATGTTTTACGGCAGGCGCTGTCAGCGCGGCCTGTTTTAAAAGCGGATTTTGTTGCGCAGAGGCCACGGTAACGGGTTTCGCAGCTGGTTTTGCTGTCGGTTTACGCATGGGTTTCTGTGCGGCAAAGCGTTGTTTTTCTTGCGTCAGCGCATCGCGCTGCGCCGCCAGTTCCCGCTTTTGTCCGGCAAGCAGTTTTTGCGTCACGGAAATCTGGTGCGCCAGATTATCAAGACGCTGCCGGTGTTCCTGTGCCGCATCCGCCTGTTTCCGGTGTGCTTGTTCGGCCTCCTGCCGTTTTTGGCGCATGTCATCCAGATGAGTGCTTTCCGCACGGATGGCGGCAACGGCATTTTGCGCCACGGCATGAGCCAGCCATTCCTCCCGCGCGGCGGCGACGACCAGATCGGGGTCATCCAGAAGCGCCGAGCTTTCCATGCTGATGGTTTGGCGCGCAGGCGCATCACTCAATGCCAGAAAAGCCGCATCAAGCTGCTGCTGCAAAACAGCCAGATTACGCGTGTAATCGGCAATATTCTCCGATAATGCCTTCGTATCAGGGGCGGATGCCGTTTTCCTGTTTTTGGGAACAGCCTGTTTTTTCAGCTTTGCCTGCTGCCGCTTCAAAGAGGACAGTTCCTCTTCCGTTTCACTGATCCCGCGCTGCGCAGCAGCAATGTTTTTTTCCAGCACGGAAATCTCCGGCGGCGCGGCAACGGCCTGCGGCGCGGCGCAAAAAAGACATAAAGCAATCCCCGTCCCGCAAAAAGCGAGATGCGAAAAGCGCACATATTTTCTTTGTCTATTTGATTTCAAGAGCCTTAAGCAATGCTGTGTCAGATCAAGAACGATGGTAGGGATGACCGGCCAGAATTTGTTGGGCGCGGTACAACTGTTCTAACATCATAACCCGAACCAGCATGTGAGGCCAAGTCTGTTTTCCGAAGGACAGCAAAAAATCCGCTTTTTGTCTGAAAGCGTCCGAAAACCCATCCGCGCCGCCGATACAAAAAACCAGCATACCGGGCCCTGTATCACGCCATTTTTCGATATGTGCGGCGAAATCCTCGCTAGACAGGCTTTTGCCGCGTTCATCCAGCGCGATTAGTAAATGCGGCTCTTTCGGCAAAGCCTCGCATAATAATTTCTCCTGATCCGCCGCGCCGGCACGTTTGCCGCCATCGATTTCTTTCAGGGAAAAAGGGTATTGCAGGCGTTTACCGTATTCGGCAAGCAGCTCTTTGATGGGATGGTCGCGGCATTTGCCGACAGCCAGAAGTTCAATTTTCATCAGACGGTTTTAGGTAATGTGGATTTTGTCGGAGGGGTATGTCACGTTCCAGATTTCCTCAATCGCGTAAAATTCGCGGACTTCCGGACGGAACAGATGCACAATCACATCACCGGCATCGACCAGCACCCAATTGCCGGTTTGTTTGCCTTCGATACGCGGAATGACATCTTCTTTTTTGATGCGTGCGGACAGTTTTTCAGCCAATGCGCCGACCTGACGGGTCGAACGCCCCGAAGCAATCACCATATAATCGGCCAGCGATGTTTTGCCGGTCAGGTCAATCGTGACAATATCCTCTGCCTTGTCCTGATCAAGCGTTGTGACAATCAGGTCTTTCAGCTCTTCGGGCGAGAGTGTGGTTTTGCTTTTGGTGGTCTTTGTTTTCGTCGTTTTTGCCAAGGCTTTTCTCAATTCCTACAATAAAACTATGCCGCAAGGTTCCAAATCATAAATGCGCGAATCGCACATGCCGGAGCGGCTCTGCGGCGGCAATATAGCTCTTTTATGCAAATATGACAAGTCCCGCGTTAGGGTCAGCGTTTTTCCTTCAAAGCATCCAGCGGCAGATAAGGCAGAACATTGCCGCCATTTTCGCCGCCGATGATGAATTTTTTGCTGCGCCCCATGATTTCCTGCATGGTTTCCAGATACATGCGTTTGCTGGTCACATCCTTGGCGGCGGCATAGGCTTTGTAAACCGACAGGAAGCGCTCCGCCTCACCGGTTGCGTTATCCGTGACTTCCTGCAAATAGGCTTCGGCCTGTTGCAAAATACGTTCGGATTCACCGCGTGCCTCCGGAATAATCCGGTTGCGGTAAGCCTCAGCTTCGTTCCGCAGACGATCTTTATCCGCACGGGCCCGCAAGACATCATCAAAGGCTTCAACGACCTGTTCCGGCGGGTTCACGGCCTGCAATTTGACCTCGTTAATCATGACGCCGGATTCATATTCATCCATCATCGCCTGCATCAATTCACGCGTCAGAGCCTCAATTTCGCCACGGGCTTCAGCCAGAGCACGTTGAATCTCGGTGCGTCCGATCACTTCACGCATCGCACTTTCCGCGACCTTTTTGATCGTGTCTTCCGGATTACGGATTTCAAACAGATATTTTCCGGCATCCGCAACACGCCACAACACAACGAAATTGATATCAATGATATTTTCATCCCCTGTCACCATCAGGCTTTCGCTCTGGATACTGACACCGCCGCTGACCGCATTGCTGCGCGCAGATGCGCCGCGTACCGGCGTACTGCCGCCGCGGAAGCCGATTTCAATCCGGCGCTCGAAGGTGACATCGACTTTCGACACCGTTTCGATCGGCCAGGGCAGATGATATCCCAAACCCGGATGGCTTTGCGTACGCGTCCATTTGCCGAAAGTCATAACCACGGCATGCTCCGCAGGCTGGACACGGTAGAAACCTGTCATCAGCCAGATACATCCCGCAACAACAAGCAGCAGAAAAATACCGGATTTATGCTGCATGGGCGAGAAGCCCTGAAATTTTTCCTGCACATTGCGGAAGACATCATCCATATCACCGCCGGAATAAGAGCGGCTGTCATTACGAAAGACATTACCGTTTTCGTCCCGCGATGTCGGCTGCCAGCCATCATCCTTCTTTTCACTCCGGTCGCTTTTTTTCTTTTGCTTCGGCGTGCCCCACGGATTTTTTTTGTCGTCTTTCTTCGTCATATTGCTTTTGTCTTCCTTGAAATTTTAAAATAAAGCGGAAACCATCCGTTGTTTTACGGCATTCTTTGTTTGCGGTTTTTGCGCCCATCCTGCACACGCCAGCCGGCGATTGCGACCTGTTCCTCACCGCCGCCTTCCGGAACGCGCGTAACGCTGATCACCAGCTGCAGGTCAGCGGTAGCATCGGGCTCCGTCTCTGCCGCGATATTGCCGTAAGCATCCGTTTTGTAGAAGCTGAACAGCAAAGGCGCTTCGATTTCCCAACGGTAAATACCCCCCAGCGGTCCTTCACGGCGGACATAGGTCGGGCCGTTAATAACCGTGATCAACTGATAACGTTTTTCCCGGACATAGTCTTGCAGACCGGCGCTGTTAATGTATTTCATAAAGTCATTCCAGCCGCTTTCGACAAAAAGAGGTTTGCTCTCTTCAAAATGGTCGTAAATATTTGAAGCCCCGAAAGACATCAGCGCGGCAATCGTCTGCTCGGACCACATCAGGACTTCGCTTTTTGTCCGGTGCGGAATCTCCAGCGCAGTATTGATATTGCTCTGCTGGCCAAAGCGCAGATAATCCGGCAAATCCGATGACGGTTTATCGCCCCACATCTCTTCATTTGCCTCCGTCGAGGGCGGCGGCGCATTGGCGGGAACCGCTGCGGCAAGCGGCAGCATCATGGCTGTCAGGGCAACAATCATCGCCAGTTTCTTCAATACGGTCATTTACAAAAACCTTTCCGTTTTATGCGGCTGCTTTTTCTTCCTTAGCCATGCTGCGCAAAACACAATGCAGAATACCACCGTGACGATAATACTCCAGCTCGTCCTCGGTATCAATACGGCACAATACGCTGACCTCGTCCTTGCTGCCGTCGGCGCGGTTGATGACCAGCGTCAATTCCGCACGCGGTTTCACCGCAGATAATCCGGTCAGGTCAAAGCGTTCATCACCTTTCAGGCCGAGGCTGTCGCGGGTGACGCCTTCTTTAAATTGCAGCGGCAAAACGCCCATACCAACGAGGTTGGAACGGTGAATACGCTCAAAGCTTTCGGCAATCACGGCCTTGACGCCCAGAAGACGCGTGCCTTTCGCCGCCCAGTCACGGCTGGAACCCGTGCCGTATTCCTTGCCGGCAATCACGATCAGCGGCAGACCGTCATCGATATATTTCATAGCGGCATCGTAGATCGACATCTCTGCACCGCTCGGGATATGTTTGGTGACGCCGCCTTCCGTGCCGGGAACCAGCTCGTTGCGGATGCGCACATTGGCAAAGGTGCCGCGCATCATGACTTCATGGTTACCGCGGCGGGAGCCGTAAGAGTTAAAGTCACGCACCGGCACCTGACGTTCTTCCAGATATTTTCCGGCAGGGCTGCTCGCTTTGATCGCACCGGCGGGCGAGATATGATCCGTTGTAACGGAATCACCCAGCTTTGCCAGCATATAGGCGCCTTTGATATCCTCAATTTTATCAAGATCCATGCTGATACCTTCAAAATAAGGCGGGTTCTGGACATAGGTCGAGGTCGCATCCCATTGATAGGTCTTGCCGCCTGTGGATTTGACGGCCTGCCATTCTTCCGGCCCTTCGAACACATTGCCGTAACGCTCGACAAACATTTGCGGCGTCAGCGCGGTTTCCAGCACCTGACGCAGCTCGTCATTGGACGGCCAGATATCTTTCAGATAAACGTCATTGCCGTCTTTGTCCTGCCCCAGCGGGTCTTTATACAGATCGACTTTCAGTGAACCGGCAATCGCATAGGCGACCACCAGCGGCGGCGAAGCCAGATAATTGGCTTTCACAAAGGGGTGGATACGCCCCTCAAAGTTCCGGTTGCCTGACAACACGCCTGCAACGGTCAGATCGCCTTTTTGGATGGCGGCTTCAATCGGCGCATGCAGCGGGCCGGAGTTTCCGATACAGGTCGTGCAGCCGTAACCGACAAGGTTAAAGCCCAGCCCGTCCAGATCATCCTGCAATCCGGCTTTTTCAAGATAGTCACTCACCACCTGCGATCCGGGTGCCAGTGATGTTTTAACCCAGGGTTTTACCGTCAGGCCTTTGGCCAGCGCATTACGCGCCACCAGACCGGCCGCCAGCATCACACCGGGATTCGAGGTATTGGTACAGCTGGTAATGGCCGCGATCACGACATCGCCGTGATGCAGTTCGTAGCCTTCGCCTTCGACGGCAACGGATTTACCGCTCTCCAGATTATCCTGCTCTTCCAGTTTCGCGAATGAGCTGACGGCATCACTCAGGACAATACGGTCCTGCGGGCGTTTCGGGCCGGCAATTGAGGGTTCGACGGTGGAAATATCCAGTTCCAGCGTTTCGGTAAAGGCGGGATCAGGGGTGTTTTCATCATGCCACATGCCTTGCGCCTTCGCATAGGCTTCGACCAGCAGAACAGATTGTTCTTCGCGTCCGGTAAAGCGCAGGTAACGCAGCGTTTCCTTATCAATCGGGAAGAAGCCGCATGTCGCGCCGTATTCGGGCGCCATGTTACTGATGGTGGCGCGGTCGGCAAGGCTGAGACTCTCCAAGCCATTACCGAAGAATTCGACAAATTTGCCGACAACGCCTTTGGCGCGCAGCATTTGCGTGACGGTCAGAACCAGATCGGTCGCCGTTGTGCCTTCTTTCAGGCTGCCTGTCAGTTTAAACCCGACGACTTCGGGAACCAGCATGGAAACAGGCTGCCCCAGCATTGCGGCCTCGGCCTCGATACCGCCGACGCCCCAGCCGAGAACGGCAAGGCCGTTGACCATCGTCGTGTGACTATCCGTGCCGACCAGCGTATCGGGATAGGCCACGGTGCGTCCGGTGCGGTTTTCATCCGCCGTTGTCCAGACGGTTTGTGACAGATATTCCAGATTGACCTGATGGCAGATGCCTGTGCCGGGCGGGACAACGCGGAAATTGCGGAAAGCGGTGGAACCCCAGCGCAGGAATTCATAACGTTCGCCATTGCGCTCAAACTCGCGCTTCACATTAGCAAGGAAGGAGTTCGGCCCGCCGAAACTGTCGACCATGACGGAGTGGTCAATGACCAGATCAACCGCGCTTTTCGGATTGATTTTTTCCGGATCGCCTTTCAGCGCCACCATCGCATCGCGCATGGCGGCCAGATCGACAACGGCGGGAACGCCTGTGAAATCCTGCATCAAAACGCGGGCCGGACGGTAAGCGATTTCGCGCGGGTTTTTCTTGTCCTTCAGCCAGTCGGCCATGGCCTGCACATCATCGGTGGAAACGGTGCGGCCGTCTTCAAAACGCAGCAGATTTTCCAGCAAAACTTTCAGGGAAAACGGCAAACGCGAAATATCGCCGATTTTTTCCGCCGCGGCTTCAAGGCTGAAATAATCATATTCCTTGCCGCCGACTTCAAGTGTTTTCCGTGTTTTCAGGCTGTCGCGTCCCGTTGCTGTCATTTTTTATTCTCCTTGGCTTGTTCCACGCACGAAGTGCAAGATGATGAAATTGCCAATACTCTGCCATTTTTGCCCGCACAAGACAAGTGCTTACGCGCCCCCCGCAAAAGGATTAATCGGGCAGATATTTCCGCCGTAAAGAAAATATGCGCTTTATGCCGACGGCATTATTTTTTCTGCATAACGGTGTTTTTCATTGACCTTGGCGCAAAAACATGCTTATTGGACATAAGTTTGATTATAAAGCTATACGATACCCCTGATCCTTTCTATCAAGTAGTTCGGTTTCATGAAGGGTAAATGGCGTAAGCCTTTATCAGATGAGAAATCAGTCGCGAGGTTGCGACTGAGTAGAATACCGATACTTGCATAAAGGAGATATCTCATGGCAACCGGTACAGTAAAATGGTTTAACCCGACAAAGGGTTTTGGTTTCATCGAACCGTCTGACGGCGGCAGTGACGTGTTTGTTCACATCAGTGCTGTTGAACAGGCCGGTCTGCGCGGCTTGAACGAAGGCCAAAAGATCGAATACGATGTAAAAGAAGAAAAAGGTAAGCAAGCTGCTTGCAACCTGAAAGAAGCTGCATAATTACAGCCTTCTTTACATGAATTAAGAGAAACGGGCCGGTTTTTACCGCCCGTTTTTTTTGCCTCAAGTAGCGCATTTTATTTTTATGAGAAGGACGGCACAAGATAAAACCTATCCCGCGCCGATAACTCTATAGCATAAGAAATTTTTTGCCCCCTAGATAGCCCGCCTTTTGCTTTATTTTCAGGGCATTATAATTCTTTTAAGCCGCAGTTTTGCAAATATTTATATGTTTCACTATAAAATTCTGGCGGGCGAGTGTGGTCTTGTTCATTCCCTTTGGGCACAAAAATCACCATACCTTGTCGTGCTCGTGTTAAAAGAACTCGATACGCATTGACCAGGTAAACCCTTCGATATTCATCCTTAACATTCTGCCATTTTGTACCACTAAAGTTATAAAGCCCCCATGCGTCGTCTTCTCGGCGCAGATTGGCATCCCAACACACACCAACCCAATCCAGCTCCAATCCTTGAATATCAAATTCTGTAGCAACATCTTCTAGATAATAAGAAGAACGAATATCTTCTTTGTCATTTAGAAACCAATTGACCGGGTCTATCTGAGCTTTTACGTTTATCCCCTCTGGCTTAAGCCTAATAGCCCCAGAATACGCAACGAGTCCAAAATGTTCTGTTCCTCTCGCATGTTCTCGCAACCACTCTCTAGCCTTATTAATATCTCTTGTGAGGGCTATTGGATATTTTTCAAGGTGTTCGTATATCTCTCTTGCCTGCCCAGAGTCTCCATCAATAATACTACCAACAAAATCGGAAAGCTTCTCAGCGCGGTAAGAACGAATAGAGACAGCTAAGTGTAAGGCTTTTTTTTCTTGGGTATGGAGTTCTGAGAGCTTGGCGCCTAAATCCTGTCCCCAGCTATAGTTTTTATCCGTAAGCTGCTCCGAGTGATAAACATCCCAATGCTGAAAACGTTTTTTAAGAGCGTCAAACCATTCTATAAGGCCAGCCTCGCCTGTATTGATTTCTTGGCCGCCGCCAATGAGACAAACAATCGTGCACCAGTCTTGCCGCCTGTCCATTACACTGATTAAAAACTCTGGCTCAGACATATTAAAGTTAAGTACGCCTTTTTTGCTTTCCATGAATTTTTGCGCTTGCGCTTGGCTCCATGCTCTTTGCGCTTCGTCAAAAACCACTACGTGCTCTGTAGGGGGCTCTGGCGATCTAACGCCTTCATCCCTAAAATGAT
This sequence comes from Pseudomonadota bacterium, assembly GCA_013285465.1. NCBI lineage: Bacteria > Pseudomonadati > Pseudomonadota > Pseudomonadota bacterium. The sequence goes on along the minus strand of CP053449.1, from coordinate 872,111 downwards.
GAATGTTCTGAATAAAAGCGCTGACCTTCTGTATCGCTTCTTTCTTAGATAATTTTTCTCCTTGTGCTTTTGCCCGCGTAACTTCGTCCCGTGCTAAAGCTTCCCTTAAAACAGCGACCAATGGTCCATTACCGGATAAGAATACGGCATGGTCTTCTGAATGATCCGGCTTACGCGTAGATATATTCAAGCCCGCCAGAGTTTTACCCGCACCTGGCACTCCCGTTACAAAACAAATAGATTTTCTGCCATTTACTTTTGAATGTTCAATAATTTCAGAAATGCAATCGGCTGTGTGTGTAAGGTTTTGAGCGCTGGCATCAGAGCGAGAAATTTCCTCGACCGAATGCCCCTGGTAAAGCGCCTGCGCTGCTTCTACAATCGTTGGAGTTGGCTTGTAACCGCTGTCAGCCCATTTTTTATCGTTAGAACTTTCTTGCTCTGTATCAGAGAACCCATAAGTTTGAGTGTTCTCAGATTTTAATTGTTGAATACTGGCGACCGTCCTCATAATTATATCCGCTAAATCATTGCCATTAGATAGCAATGGCGCAGCTACTTTATCTTTATACCAGCTAAATTGATTGATTTGAGTTTGTGCTTTAGTAGAAAGTAAGATCGGAACAATGTATTTATCGTGACTCCCCTCATGGAAGTTTTTTAGATCAAGGGCATAATCTAATGTCTGGTCCGTTGCATATCTCTCATGCTTCTTAGCCCCAGCTTTATACTCGAGAACAAAAACCACGCCATGAATTAATAACAAAACATCAACACGTTTTCCCATTCTGGGAATAGCAAATTCAAAGAAAATTTTTCCATTCTGGAAATTGCACAACTGCTCTTTCAGGTTATCAATTTGTTCAACCCAAGCATTTCTTTGCATGATGTCGAGAGCAAAATGGTGATTACTAGCCATTTCACCAAGAATTTGATCCTTACTATCAGTAAGAAACTTTATCAGCTCACTCTGATAATATGACCTTTCAATCATGCTATGTCAGCCCTATCAATTGATTAGCTATGCATCTGGTCGCTTCCATTTTTCTATGAAAGCCGATTTTATGGGACCACCTTTACTTTTTTAAACTATAGCATTTTTTGATGTTATCAAGGCCTGAACTGAGCAAAGGGGTCAGAGTAAATCCAAAAGCGGTACATTCCGTGCGGCGTTGGTACGCAATTGTTGACAGAACGGGCAAAAAAGGGCAGATTGCCAGTGCTTTTAACGCTTAATTTACACGGATTTAAATTTGAGGAGTATCACATGACGATGGCTGAAAAACTGGCAACTGTTGACGGCGATTACAAAGTAAAAGATCTGTCGCTGGCAGATTGGGGCCGCAAGGAAATCGCAATCGCCGAAACGGAGATGCCGGGCCTGATGGCGCTGCGCGAAGAATATGGCGACAAGCAACCGCTGAAAGGCGCACGTATCGCAGGCTGCCTGCATATGACCATTCAAACGGCTGTACTGATCGAAACCCTGACGGCACTGGGCGCGGAAGTGCGCTGGTCGTCCTGCAACATCTTTTCCACACAGGATCACGCGGCCTCTGCCATTGCGGCATCGGGCGTTCCGGTTTTTGCATGGAAAGGCATGGATGACGAGGAATTCTGGTGGTGCATCGAACAAACCATCACGGGGCCGAATGGCTGGACACCGAATCTTATCCTTGATGACGGTGGCGATCTGACCCTGCTGATGCATGACAAATATCCCGAACTGCTGAATGACGTCAAAGGTCTGTCCGAGGAAACGACAACAGGCGTTCACCGCCTTTACGAAATGGCGAAAAAAGGCACGCTGAAAGTTCCGGCCATCAATGTCAATGACAGCGTCACCAAATCGAAATTCGATAACCTTTATGGCTGCCGCGAAAGCCTCGTTGACGGTATCAAACGCGCCACCGATGTGATGATCGCCGGTAAAGTTGCGGTTGTTTGCGGTTACGGTGATGTCGGTAAAGGTTCCGCAGCTTCTCTGCGTAATCAGGGCGCACGCGTTCTGGTCACGGAAATCGACCCAATCTGCGCTTTGCAGGCCGCGATGGAAGGTTATGAAGTTGTGACGATGGATGATGTGGCCTCTGTCGGTGATATTTTCGTCACCGCAACAGGGAATGTCGATGTCATCACCGTTGACCATATGCGCGCAATGAAAGACCGTGCCATTGTTTGCAATATCGGCCATTTCGACAGCGAAATCCAGATCGAAGCCCTGCGCAATCACAAATGGGAAAATGTCAAACCGCAGGTGGACGAGATCGTCTTCCCCGACGGCAAGCGCCTGATTGTTCTGGCAGAAGGCCGTCTGGTTAATCTGGGTTGTGCAACAGGCCATCCGAGCTTTGTCATGAGCGCCTCTTTCACCAACCAGGTGCTGGCGCAGCTGGAACTGTGGGACAACCACAATGCATATGAGAACAAAGTCTATGTCCTGCCCAAACATCTGGACGAGAAAGTTGCTGCGCTGCATCTTGAAAAAATCGGCGCCAAACTGACCAAGCTGAGCAAAAAACAGGCCGAATATCTCGGCATGGAAGAGCAAGGTCCGTATAAGCCGGAACATTACCGCTATTAAGATTTGCGGTTTCCGAATATGAAAGCGGCGGTATAAAAATACCGCCGTTTTTTTATGGATGTTATTTTTTAAGAACCGGGCTTTTTCGGCGGCGGTCTGTCCGTTTTTACGGTAATACCCCGATAGGGTGTGGCGGTGATTGTTTCACCGCTCTCCGAAGTGAAGCGCATTGTATAGGGGTCGCATTGCGATGATTTGACCTCTTCGGCAAAGCGCTGATTAATCTCGTTGATAATATTATTGCAGACCGTATCACCATCCTTGCCCGTATAGAAAGGTGTTGTAAAACCGGTTTCGGCAAAAAAATCATCGGCTGTGGAATGTGTACGGATGGCGTGATCGACCACGGCACGGAAATCCGCACTGAGACTTGCCCCCGGTCCGCTGATGCTTGTGCCTTTCGGTGTTGCGGTCACAACAGTGCCGTCATCGGTCGTTATTTTAATTTCCGTCGCGCTGCATGTGACATCGGCAATACCGTCCTTACCGATATATTTATCCTTGATGTAATCTTCGACATCGCTGCAAAAGTCATTCAGGCTTTCCGGTGTAGCAAAAACCGAACGGTGCCCTGCCCGCTCCGCCAGATGCGGCGAGCGTTCGAAAAACGAGTCATGTTTTTCGTATCCCTGCATCAATGGCGAGAATTTCGTCACCGCACGTTCCGTCAGCTCCGTCAGATCGGCGCTGGGCGGGTTTTCACGGTTATCAAGGTCATTGTAAACGGCATAGCCGAAGCCCAAAACACCTGTTGCAATCAAGACACCAAGCATCTGCCGATAGCTGAGACGGCTGAGAATACCGGCACCCTGAATGGAGACACGCGGATATTTCTTACCCTGCGGCGGAATGTCTTTGCTTTTTTTACCGCCTTCATCCGCATCGGCATAGCTTGGCGGTGCTTTCAGAAACTCATCCGGGTTTCTGCCGCCGATACCGGCCTGGAAAGGGTCTTCCGTTTTTTTTGCCATTCCGTCCTCAATCCTGTTTTAATCCTTATATTATACAGGAGCAGGCTTGATTCTGTCAATTGAGAAGACGTTTTTATCTTGCTAAAATTTTGTTTTAAAACACTTTTTAATGTTCACGACATTTTTTTGCCGGAGGCCGTATCTTGCCGTTGTCAGCGGGCGGCACATATCATAGGATAATGCCGCAGTTTCTTTCCAAGGGGTGGCTCATGTCATATTTTCGTCTGCTGCGCGCCGAATGGCGCCTGCTGATTTTCGGCCTGTCTTTTACATGCCTGTCCGGCTTTGGACAGACATTCTTTATTTCAATCTTCGGCGCGGAAATCAGGGATGAATTCGGCTTGTCACATGGCGGTTTCGGGACGTTGTATTCCGTGGGGACTTTTGCCTCCGCCGTGTCGATTATCTGGCTGGGAAAAATGATCGACCATGTTGATCTGCGGCTTTATGCCAGTCTGATTTGTCTGGGCATGGTGGCCGCCTGTTTTTTGATGAGCGCCGCCGCAACATTGTTTGGTTTGACGCTGGCGATCTATATGCTGCGCATGACGGGACAGGGCTTGATGGGACACACGACCATGACCAGCATGGCGCGTTATCTGCCCGACCACCGCGGCAAGGCCTCCGGCATTTCCGCAACGGGGCATCAGCTCAGTGAAGTTTTAATGCCTGTTCCTGCCGTTATTCTGATTACCGAATTCGGCTGGCGGCAAAGCTGGACCGGTATCGGTATTTTTGTTTTGCTGGCCGTGCTGCCCTGGCTGCTTTGGCTGTTGCGCAATCATAAGGAACGGCATGATGCCTATACAATCCGCCTTGCCGCCGAAGAGGCTGCCGCGCTGGCGGAAGACGAAGCGGAAGCGGCAAGCCCCGATGCGCCGAAAAAACGCCGTGTGAAGCACTGGACGCGGAAACAGGTTTTGTCGGATTGGCGGTTTTATCTGTTGCTGCCCGCCATTACCGCCCCCGCCCTGATTTCCACGGGAATCTTTTTTCATCAGGCCGTACTGGTTGCAGAAAAAGGCTGGAGTGCGGCATGGTTCGCGCTGACCTTTAGCGCTTTTGCCGTTGCGGGCGTTGTCGGCTCGATTGTTTCGGGGTCGCTTGTCGACCGTTTCGGATTTTTTAAAATCCTGCCCTTTTACCTGATGCCGATGGTGCTGGGGATGATCGCCCTCTTCTCCTTTACCCCGCCTATTACCGCGCTGGTCTTTATGTTGCTGCACGGTTTGTCCAATGGCGGCACGGTCGGCGTTTACGGCGTGTTATGGCCTGACCTGTACGGCACAAAACATCTGGGTGCGATCCGTGCAGGGATCATGGCGATTATGGTGTTCATTACCTCCCTGACGCCGCCGGCCATGGGCATTATGATTGACCACGGCATTTCCGTTGCCGCCATTGCGGGCGGCTTTGCCGTTTATCTGGTTGTGGCGATTGCCTTGCTGGTCTTTGCGGCAAATAATCACCGTAAAACCTATATGAGTGCCGCACCGGCGGCGACATAAATCATGGCTGCGGCTTTTTACGGCGCGGCTGCGGCAGCGCCCCGCCTGCTTTACGGAATTTCTCAATATTCGCGCGGCGGAATGCCGCCAGTTTTTCCGCGCCCAGTTTTTCCGTGACACGGTCGATGATGATTTGCGCCCGGCGCGAGGGTTTCTGCTGCGGCTGCATAAAGCCGGTATTATGCCCGTTTTCGTAAGGGAATGGCTGCGCATATTGCTTGACTGTCACATCGAAAATCGTGCCTTTGCCGCGTTGATCTTTTTGCGGGCCGCGTATCCACCAATGGGTTTCGCGGCGGGCGCCGTTTTGTTCCGCCTGCTGTCTGGCTTTTTTATCAAAGACCATTTCTCCCGACGGCAGCACCGCATAGCCGCAAACCACGGGCATATATCCCGCTTCACGCCCGCCTGCCATGTGATAGAAAGCCTCGGAGGCCACGGCGCAATGTCCGGTTTCCGGCGGATCATCCGGCGCAAGCGTTGCACGGTATTTCGGCTCAAGCAAATCATAGGACAGGCTGTCGATAATCGCTTTTTTGATCGCGGCAAATCCGGTCATGCATCATCTTTCGCGGTTCAATTTGAAGAGCACCACTATAATACAGACCGATATCTTATGTCAATAATTTGGGTCAGAGCAGCCCCAGATGCTGCAGGATAAAATCCGTACGATCCGCGATTGACAGCACCGGCACACGCACGGGGTGATAGCCCAATGCGGTGTAATCCGCCTCGAGCATGCTATCAAGCTGCACGGCAACTTCTTCGGTTTCGGAACGTACACCGTCCCGTACCAGCGGCAGACGGTCAAAAATAAACACCGCCTTATAGGAGAAGTGGCCGCATTCACGCCGCGCCTCCACCGGGTCAAGCCCGGCAATGCGGTAATAGGAAATACTGTCCGGCACGCCGCGGTCAATGAAAATACGGTCATGCGGGTGCAGGATTTTCTCGCGTCCGATTTTCAAATTCAGAATATCGCGCTGCAGGACACCTTCATCACCGCGGATATCTTCCAGCTTTTTTCCCTTGGTCAAAAGATCGGTAATATAGTTGCGCGCGACCTCATGTTCAACGTGGTAGCCGCGTTCAGCCAGTTCCATCAAAACAGAAGTTTTCCCCGATGACGGCGCACCGGTAATCACAATCCATTCGGTTTTTGTCAGAAAATCCACGGGGGAGGAGATTGATGTCATTGTGTCTCATTCTTGTTGTTTTACAAAACTATAAGCGCCGTTTTCAAATTATGCCAGCGCAAATCCATATTGACATATTTTACCGCTCTGCGTAACAATGGCCGCGCGTAGAACATCCAAGGACATGCTATGACAGCAACAAGCGCTGCAAAACCCGCCTTTTTCAAACTTGCCACAGATGCCTGCAGCATTGCGTCCGTCGGGCTTGCCGCCTGCACAATCAGCGGTTTCCTTGGCGGTTTGTACTGGTTTTTCGACCTGTTTTCCCATTTCAGACCTTATTATATTCCCTGCGCCTTTTTGCTGGCGGCGGCGGCACTGTTTTTAAAAATGAGAAAAACAATCTGGCTGAACCTTGCCGTCCTTCTGGTCAACACGCTCATCATTGCCGCGGTTCTTGTGCCGCATATGTCCCGCCCCGCGCTGCAAGCGCCGCCTGTTTTTACCGTTGTTTCCGCCAATATTCTGTCGATCAACCGGCATTACCGTTTTGCCGATGCACTGCTGCAGCGTTTTGATGCCGATCTTTTTCTGATGCTGGAAACAACGGCAGACTGGGTACGGGAAACCGCCTATTTAAAAGAGCGTTTTCCTTACACCATCTCGGAAGCGCGTGCCGATAATTTCGGCATATTATTTTACAGCAAATATGCTTTTAACGGCGGCGTTGAAAATTTCACATCGCCGCGTTATCCGGCTCTGACCGTGCCTTATATCAAGGTGGAATTCAAAGACACGCCGCTGAATGTGCATAACCGCCCGCTGGTCTTCTATGGCATTCACACAACCCCGCCCGTTGCAGAGGAATATGCCACCTGCCGTGATGAGCTGATGCAGCAGATCGCCGCAGAAATCGCCGCAACAGCCGACAAAGATATCATCGTCATGGGCGATTTGAATGATACGGTCTGGTCACGGAATTTTCAAAAATTTCTCGGGAAAAGCGGTCTGCGCAGCATCGGTAGCGGATTGCAGAATACCTGGCCGACGGCTTTTCCTGCACCGCTGCGTTTACAGATCGACCATGCCTTGATAAAAGGATTTGAAGGTTTTTCCGGCGGCATAAAAACGGGGGCGGAAATAGGATCGGATCATTTGCCGGTTGTGCTGCAAATTGCACCGTAACGCCGCTTTTGACGGCATATATTACGATACAAAGAGCTATTCTATAATCCTGTGACAATGTGCTATGTTGCCTTTGCACAGTATCTATTTTAAGAGAAAACGGATCGGCCAATAGAGCTTGCACCCGCAGACATAACAAAAATTAAGGAGACGCGCATGCCCTGCCAAGATGCCATGATAACCGATGTCATTACAGCCCGACCTGACCAGACGGTCGCAGAGGTACTGGCCATCTTTTACAAAAATCAGATTCGTGCCGTTCCTGTTGTTGATGAACAGAACCGTGTCGTTGGCTTGTTTAACTTTACCCATCTGATGGAAAATATTCTTCCTGTTCCGCCCGCCGGAGATGATGAAAAACTCGGACGTATGAAAAACATGGAGATCAGCCTTGATTACTTTTCCGACACATCTCCATGGGTCGCCAAACGCCTGAGCCACGAATTACCCAAAAAACTGGCCGATGTCATGATTAAAAACATTCATATGGTTCATCCTGAAACCCCTTTAAGTGAAGGCATCCGTTTGCTGGTCAAATATGGCAGCCCGCTGCCGGTTGTAAAAGATGACAATAAAGAACTATCGGGCCTTATTTCCTCGCAAACCGCCCTCGCGGCGCTTTACAAAATTTCCGAATTGCTCGACAAGGGCGAAGAGGTTCCGGAGTAAATACAAAAAAGCGTATCAAGACGCGCACGGCTCCTAAAAAAACAAAAACACGAAGGAAGACACCGTCATGCCGAACACAGATCTTATTTTCAACACGCCGATGCTGGCATCCGCCGTTATTCTAGCCGTGACATTCGCCGCCATCTTTACGGAAGGGCTGCATCATATCCACCGGACAAAAGTAGCGATGCTGGGTGCCGCCGTCATGGTGCTGACAGGGCAGTATTTCGGTTTTTATAACCCTGAATTGGGGCTGGAAGCGATTGACTGGAATGTCGTGATTTTGCTGGGTGCCATGATGACCATTGTCTCCATCATGATCCCAACAGGCGGTTTTCAGGCGCTGGCTTATTGGATTGCCAAAATCTGCAAGGGTAATCTGTTTTTTCTAATGATCTTGCTGGGCACAGCCGTAACAGTTATTTCCCTGCTGCTGGACAATGTGACCACTGTCATTATTTTTGGCCCGCTGATTGTTCTGATCTGTCATGCGCTCGCCGTCAATCCGATCCCCTATCTGCTGGCGATTGCGCTGCTGTCTGATACGGGCGGAGTCGCCACGCTGGTCGGTGACCCTCCCAATCTGATGATCGGTTCTGCCGCAGAAATTGATTTTAACACCTTCTTCCTGCGCATGGGTGGAATCGTCTGTGCCTCATGGCTCGCCACGCTTTTTGCACTGCGTTTCCTGTTTAGAAAGAATCTGGCGGAAAAACCGAAAAACGCGTTGCATATGACCGCCGAACATGTCCTGCAAGATAAACGGACATGGTATGCATCGCTGGCTGTTTTGACCGTTATGGTGGTGTTGTTTATTCTGCACAGCTCGTTGCATTGGGAGGCATGGGTTGTGGCGGTTCTGGGACTGACCGTGATGATGCTGGTCACGTATAAAGGATCGCCCGATAAATATCTGGCAGAAACGGAATTATCGCTACTGCTGTTCTTTGTATCACTTTTTGTGATCATCGGCGGTGTTGAACACAGTCATTTTCTGGGATGGATCGGGCATTTTGTGCAGCCGCTGGTCGAACATGATATGCTAACGGCCTGTTTGGTACTGATGTGGGGATCTGCCGTTATTTCGGCAATGATTGATAATATTCCCTTCACCGCCGCCATGATCCCGATCATTCTGGGGATGAGTACGAATGGCATTGACGTCACGCCGCTATGGTGGTCACTCGCCATCGGTGTCGGCATGGGCGGAAACGGATCACATCTGGGATCAACGGCAAATGTGTTTATCGTTACATTGACGGAGCGCCTCGCCCTGCGTGAAGATGACCCCAGCCTGCGGATCACGCCCGGCCTCTGGCTCCGTAAGGGAACGCCCGTCATGCTTGTTACGCTGATTGTGTGCAGTCTGGCGATGTGGGCATTTTTCGGTTTCTTTGCATCGCCGATTTAAAAAACGCCTTAACGGTTGCCGGGGCCGTTTCTTCTGCGCAAGAAGCTGCGGAAATTGCGGTGATTGTCGCGTGTATCCGCAGCTTTGCGTGCGCGCTCTTCCGATACGCGTTTTTGCTCTTCGGCATCAAGGCGCTGTTTGATCTCGGCGCATTGTTCCTGAATATCCACATCCAGATGGCGGTAATCCGCACCCTTTTCAATCAGCAGCCGCACCGTGCTTTCGCGTCCGGCACGCGCCGCCCATTGCAGCGCCAGATCATTCATCGCATGCACATCAGCGCCGTTTTCTACAAGATAAGACACGACATGATCATGCCCTTCAGAGGCCGCTTTGCGCAGCAGATATTCTTCGAAAGTATGGAGGTCCGCACCGCGCTGATGCAACAGCTTCAGGGCTTCAAGCTGGCCGTGATGCGCGGCAACGGTCGCGGGTGCATCCAGCTGGAAATTCATATCCGCGCCCTGATCGAGATATGCGTCGATTTTTTTCAAATCGCCCTGAATAACGGCATCAAGCAGTCTGTGGCTGAGCGTATCGGGACTATGCGGATCCATAGCGTTGCCTCCTGACATATGAGGTATGCGGTTGAATATTTGCTATCGCAAGAGACTATGACAGAAGGATGGCTTTGACAAGAGCGGAAAGATTATTTTTTATATCCGGCGGATTTCAAATATCCGGCGAGGAATTTTCCGGCGATGCGGCGGCTCCAGCCTTCGCTCTCGCCCTGAATGCGCATGGTTGATTTACTGGTGGACAGCCGGCCTTGCAAATCCTCGCGCTTTTTACCCTGACGCGCTGCGATACCGTCAACCGCTGCTTCCATCGTGTTTTTAAATCCTTCGCCGCCGGAGATAAAAATATCGCCGCCGCGCACCAAAGCACCGTAAAGGCTTTTTTCGACATCGGGATGAAAGAGGCCGCTTTCCGCAGTTGCAAAATCGCCGTCCCTGTCCGCCAGTCTTGTCGCATGATGTAAAAGCACATCTGCCTGATGATTACCGGGGAAGAGTTTTCCGGAATTTTGTTCAATGCCGCGTGATGCTTCCGTATCCGACAGAGCGACATCCACGCGCGTGATCGTACCGTCATCCAGATAGGGCTGGATTTCTTTGACGCCCCATACCGCGCCTTCATCCCGCGCTGCCAGTATCAGATGGACATTACCCGTTTCCTCCCCCGCTTCGCGGCGGCGCTTGATTTCTTTCAACAGCGTCATAAAGGGCACGGCACCATTGCCCTGACCGATCATCACAACGCCGCCTGACAGATCATCCGGCAGGCTAAAATCAGCTTTATTTTTCGGCTGCGCGGTAATATGGAGCTCATCGCCGACCGCCAGCCCCGCCAGATAATGCGAGGTTTCGCCGAAATGCAGCACCTCTTCCTGTTCGCCGAAGAGTTTTTGCCTATGCAGTCCGGCCTCGGGCAGAACGGAAAGTTTCAGATATTGTCTGGTCTCCCCCTCCGCATCCTGCATCTCGCCGTAATCAATCAGACAATAGGTTTTATTGCCATGGGCGGGGCCCTGTTTTGCCAGCAACTCTTCCGCCGTCACCATTTGCGGGAACAGATTCAGGAAGTCACTGACATCATATGCCGCCTGAAATTCCGCGAATTTTTTATCATCCTGCAAAATTGCTTTCAGGCTTTTATGATGCGCGGCCAGATCGGTGCGCGGCAAGGCATCCAGTTTTTGATCGACCATTTCCAGTAATTCCCGCGACGGGGCGGTCAGCAGAACGGAAGGGTAAGGAGCCGTCGGCTGCAACAAGACTGCCGCCAGCTGTTTTTCTTCATCATTCCGTGTGAGCAGTACTGCCGTAATCTCATCCGCCAGCCTCTTATCGACGCGCCCTGGAACGCCGACGGCACCGCCGGGTTGGAAATCCATTTTTGCGCCTTTTTCCAGCAGAATTGTGATGTTTTTTGTGCCGCCGTCTTCTTCGACAGCCGTCACTGTGCCGGTCAGCACATCATGCTTGCGTTCGCGCCATGCCGGGACAGCATCTTCAAAACCGCGTTTTACCGCAGCAGCCTTATCCTGAAAAATCTCGCGAAGCGTTTTCTTTTTTGCCATAATGCTATTTTAAGATGATTTTCCTTTGCCTTGCAAGCAATAAATATTTCTTCGCATAGGGCGCAAGCTGTACCATCAGGATGGCGGCGAAAATCAAACCGCATCCCGTCCATCCCAGCCATGACAGACGATCGCCCATCAGCCATGCCCCTGCCAGCGCCGCGAACAGTGCCTCACCCGACAAAATCACTGCCGCATCCGAAGGCGGCGTATGCTGTTGCGAAACAATCTGCAGCGTATAGGCAATCGCGCCCGACATCACGGCGGCATAAAGAATTTCCGGCAGGCTTTTGACAATCAAAGACCAATCAAACGTCTCGAAAATACCGGCACAGACCAAACCGAACAATGCGCAGGCCACATATTGTTGAAAGGCCAGTGTCAGCGGTGCGCGGGATTTTACAACAATCAGCGTAATCAGCACCGTATGCACGGCAAACATCGCCGCCCCGAAAATCGCCAGCCAGTCCCCTTGCGTCAGGCGCGATAAGGAACCGTCACCCAGAAGAAAAACCCCCAGCAGGCATAGCACTGCCGCAATCCAACTGATAGCCGCAGGGCGCTCCCGGAAAATTGCCCATGCCGCAAAAGGCGTCAGCAGAACATACAGCCCTGTCAAAAATCCGGCATTGGTCACGCTGGTTGTTTGCATGGCGAATTGCTGTGCCGCGACTCCCGCCAGAAAGACCACATAAAGCGCCGCCAGATGTTTTTTGAGCGTTTTCACGGATGCCGTGACGGATTTTTTCCGGCGCGATCGTTCCCAATAGGCAAAGGGGGTGAGGATCATGGCGGAAATCAGAAAGCGGCTGCCGACAAACAGAAACGCCCCGATATCCGCCGCCGCCAGTTTTTGCGCAACGAAAGTCGTTCCCCAAAGGAAAGCCGCCAGCAGCAGCAAAAGATCGGCGCGCAGGCGCGACATATTCGCCCCTCCTTATTCTTGCAGCGGCATGCCGTGCTGTCCGATATAACGGATAAAGCCGTGCAGGTTTTCCGCATCCAGCCCGTGCAGCATCAGGCGGAATCCCGCCTCCATTGTTGAAAGCGGGATCATCGGATGTTTGTTATTCACCATGGCAAGGATCATATCCTGCCCCAGCAATTTGGCAACATAAACGGCAACGGTTTCGTCCAGTTGCAGCGAATTACTGGCGCGCCAGAAATCGGCATCAGATAAAAACACCCCGAACATCGGCGTGTACATTTCCACCGCCGTTTGCAAATCCAGCACATTCGTCCATTTATCCGGCAAGCCGTCAACATCAATCGCGGCATCAGGGTCTTTGATCATCGAAAAATCGACCTGCTTCAGCGGTTTGGTATGGATATCACCGCCATGTGTGCGCAAATAATCATTGAAGGAAATCACGAAATTAAACAGGTTCAGATCATGCTGTACAAAAACATCATCTTTCAAATCATCAATAACGCGCGGCAAAAGCGGATTGGACGGCAAAGCCCCCTGCGCCGCATTGGCATTGAGAAAACCCAATATCTGGCTGCCGATATGAAAGTGGCGCAGGATCAGGTAATTGGCATCCTTGCTGACGAAATTGCGCATGCCCCAGCAGATCAGGCGGTGCAATATGCGTGAGGAGGTCAGGCTGTTGGGCAAAACAATCCGCAGCAGCTGCACCAGCACAATTGTCAGCCGCGCCAGCGGCCGCACAATCGGGAACAAAAACTGCCGCGCCCGTGTCGCATTATTACGCAGCAATGCGGCCTTGGCCTTGTCATCAATAAAGGTGCTGTGATCCAGTAGCAGCGCCTGCCACGGATCAGGGTCTTTCACATCATGCTGCGGCACATAAGGCGTGATTTTCGGCAGCGTTTTCTTTACCGTTTTCTTTTTTGCTGCGGTTTTCTTTACGGCGGTCTTTTTTTTGACCGGCTTTTTCTTTGCTGTTTCCGCCATCAGATATTTCCTAATTCCTCCAGTTGCAAACGGTAAAGCCGCGCAACGATTTTCGCCGTTTTGACAATCTTTTTCCCCATATCGGGGAGCTCCAGAATACCGCTTTCCAGCGTGTCGGCAAATTGCTGCATATGATCTTCATCATGTTCACCGTGATAGACCAGAAAGCTGACGGCATCATCATCCAGCTTCAGCTGTTTTTGAATCATCCGTCCCCATGTTCCGGCTTTTCTTTCGCCAAGACCTTCGATGATAAACATCGCCCCCAGAAGGTCAAAGGGATTCGGCTCGCTCGCGCGCTGATACATAAAGGCGTGCAACGCCTCGCTGCCGATATTTTTCTCTGCCGTCTGGATGTCTTTGCGTTTACCGCCTGCGGCGACATAGTTATCTTCCAGCATTTTGTAATCGCGGTGTTCGGTGACCGCATGGCGCAGAAACATCGAACGCTGATCCAGATAAGGTGCGGAGATACTGGAGGCCGCCCGTGCAATCCAGCGCGAACCTTCCACCACCTGCTGGCGGTGATTGATCAGCAGCATGCGGTAATCTTCAATACGAAATTTTTTGCGCTCCAGCTTATCAATCAGCGGCACGGACGACAGGCTGCTGTCAAAATCCGTCCAAACCTTCACCAATCCGCGCATCACCTGCTTACTGTTCATTTTTTAAACAACCTCCAGCATCATAAATCCGTTCAGGCAGCGCCCGCTTTCCGGTACATGGCATAACACCTTCTGACCGGGTTTCAAATTCTTTTCGCGCCACAGTTCTTCCAGAATAACGAAAATCGAGGCCGTGCCGGTATTGCCTTTTTGCGGCAGATTGCTGAACCAGCGCTCCTCGTCAATCATCGCGCCGGTTTTTTCCAGCAGGGCGATGGCTTCCTCTCTGAGCGAATGCGAGGAATAATGACTGCACAGCCATGTGATGTCGTCCGGATCGATTTTCTCAAGATCAATCAGATCAAGATAATGCGAAATCCAGACCGGAATCATTTTCTTGAGCAAATCAAAATCCTGCACCAGCATCAAGCCGCCCTGCGCGGCGGCAAGTTGCGGGCTTTCAAATTCACTCCAGACTTTTCCATCTGCGATGCCTGCCGTCATACAGCTGTCAAAGCGCCCGGCATAGGAACGGATATCAACCCAAAGAATTTTAAAAGACGGACGGTGGGCATTCGGCCTGTTTTCAAGGATGGCTGCCCCTGCCCCGTCGGAGAGGGTAAAGCGCAGAAAATCCGCCTCCAGCGGCACTTCACCGTTTTCAAGATAGGCACGGCTGTTCTCGTAAAAACCGGGACGGAAATAACGGCTGGCAAATTCGCTGCCGCTGACGGCGGCGCATTGATGTTCCTCTGCACGGATTTGCAGCCATGCCGCTTTCAGCGCCATGATCGAAGAGGCGCAGACGCTTTGAAAATTCGCAATCTCGATCGCGTCCAGCCCGAGCTCCGCATGAATATGCGAGGCCAGCCCCGGCACCAGCATATCGCCCAGCGTTGCCGAGGATGCCAGATAGGTAATGTCATCGAGAATATTTTCCGAGCTTTCCACAGCACGGCGCACAGCCGCCGCCGCCATTCCCGCGCTGCTATGTTGCGGTACACCGTTTTTATCCAGCGCGTAATGACGTGTGCGGATTTTATTCTGGCGCAGAACAATGGCACGGTTGCGCGATTTTTTACCGCCAACCAGCCCGAGATAATCTTCCATCTCGCTATTGGGAACAGGCGCACCCGGCAGGAACGCCCCCAGACTGTTCAGATAAACCGCCGTCATTTTTTCTCCTGTTCCGCAGCCAGTTTTTCCGCATCCTGTTTTTGGAAAACAAAGCGCGTATAGAACCAGCTGAGCGCGATCAGGCTGACACCCAATCCGAAGAAGGAGAAGACACGGTACAGCCCCTCCAATGCGGAGGCATCATATAAAAACACCTTACCGACCGTCAGCGTGACAATCGCCAGCGAGGCATAACGCAGCATCGCATTGTTGCGGATAACGCCGACGCCGAGTGCAGCAAAACCTGTCAGCAACCAGACGGCGGAATAGGTATAAATCTCCGCATTACTGGCACCGCCGCCGCTTAAATCAGCACCGTGATAGAAATGGCGCACTTGCAATGTGACGAAAGCAATGCCCAATAGCAGCATGATTTTATTCAGAAATCCTGTTCCGCGCCGGACACCGATCTTCATAATTTCGCGGCGGAAGAACCAGATGGCGAGACCTGCGGCGACATAGTTCAGCCACAGCGTATTAAAGATTTTCGTTCCGAAAATCGACTGATCCGCCCAATAGGGATTCATCACAATCAGATCAAAATAGACCACACGCAGTACCGCAAACCAGCCGACCCAAAGTGCGGCAAGCTTATAAGCACTGCGCTCCCATTTTCCGCCTGCTGCAAGAAACAGGAAGGCAAGTGCGAAGAACAGCATCGTGCCGATACCGCGTTCGGCAAACCCTGCGGTGATCGCCAGAATATCACTGCCGCTATACAGCACCGTCCGCAGTGCGAAATAAGCCGCGGCGGAAAAGATAATCAGGCCGAAGACTTCCAGAAATTTCACGAAACCCGTTTCCGCCTTTTGCGTTTGGCGGTAAAAATATCCGCCCGCTACCAGCAGCAGTCCCGGCAGACCGATCCGCAGTAAAGGCAGTTCGATGTATTTTTTACCATCGGAGAATTCCTGCAGATCCTGCCCCGTCACGCCGAAGACCATCATACCGATGCTCAGCAGTATCAACGGCATGATAGACAACACAAACAGAGCTGTGAGAATTTTGGCCAGACGCGACAATGAAGCCACCGCCAGACGGTTATTCATCCAGAGCAGCGCCAGCACTTCCGCTACCAGCACCAGTCCCCACCATTTCATTTCCAGCACGATACTCGCGCCCAGAGAAATAAAGCCGACAGTTGCCAACGCGTAAACGGCTTGCAATTTTGGCAGTTCCGCATCATCTTCACCCACGATATTCTGCAGTCGTTCCAGCACAAAGACTGCCAGCGTGCCAAGCACCAATGCGCCGCCGCCCCAGACCCATTCCGAGACCGTGCGGGCGGAAATATCCAGATAAAGCAACTTATACCCCGTCCAGAAATAACCGAAAGCGGCGATGGTGAGCATCCGGCTCCAGAACAGTTTTTGCGGCACGCGGAACAGAATGACCGCGCTGAAGCCACAGAACAGCAGTGCGAAAAGCGACAGCAGCGGTGCCAGCATGTCCTGCGGCGGATTGTGCCAATTCAGGAACATCAGCAAACTGAGCCCCAGCGAGACATAGCTTGCGCCTTTATAAAGATGCGGCCGCCCCCATGCCAGAACCAGCGTTCCCGCCGCCAGCAACCAGAACATACCCCATTCCAGTATGCCGTAATCGGCACGATCCAGCACAGCGGCCATCAGCAATGCCGCTCCGCCGAGACCTGCGTAATTGACGATTTTTTCCGGCTGTGCCGCAAAGGAGAAAATGCCTTTTTTCTCTTCCCCGTCTTTTTTCTCCGCTGCGGGAATATTCCATGCCGTCATCACCGACACACCTGCAATCCCTGCCAGGAACAGCGCCAGCCATATACCGTCGCCCGCATGAAACATAAAGGCCATCCAGACAAAGACCCACAAGAAACCTGCACCGACAGCCAGAAGCGACAACAGCCACCAACCCTGACGGCGCATCACAATCATCAGTCCCGTAAAGACAAAGAACAGATAAACAAACAGCCCCGCTGCCGACGCATTGCCGGTGCTAACCAGCGCAGGGGTCGCAAAACCGCCGACAAGGCCGAGCAGCGCAATCGCCGCACCGTATTTCAACGACAGCAGCACCGCCGCCATCGTCACCGCCGCCATGCCGACAAAGCCAAGCAAGGGCGGAATCAAACTATAAAGGCTGGCTGCGGCAAAGATGCTGGCATAGAGTACGATAATCCCCGCACCTGACAGCGATTGCGTGATACGTTCACCATTGGCCAGATCGGGCTTCTTCTCGCGCAGGAAACGCGCGACCCACAGTAGTGCAACACCTGAGACAATCCCCAATATCACGCGTATGCTAGGGCTGAGCAGCCCGTGTTCAATCGAATATTTCACAAAGAAAATACCGGCAAAAGCAATTGCGATACCGCCCATCCAGACAGGCAGTTTTGCGCCGAATTGCTGTTCCCAACCGGCGCGGTCCTGCGCCTTTTTTGGTTCTTCTTTTTTCTTTTCTTTCGCAGGGGCCGGTTTTTCTTCTTCTTTTTTCTCTTCTTTTGCTATGCGTTTTTCCGGCTTGATATCCATTGCCGCAACAGCAGTTTTTTCTGCGGGCTCCGGCAGTTTTTCCACAGGTTTTTCTGCAGGCTTCTCCAGCGCCGCGATCTCCTCCGGCGATAAAGACGCGCCGCTGAGCAGTAAAGCCTTCAAGCGCTGGATTTCTTCGTGCAGTTCTTTGACCGCCTTCGAATTTTTCCACGGCAAAACCAGCGTGGTCCAAAACAGCCATACGGCAAACGCAATTCCGGCGACTCCGAAGATGAATTCCATAGCTACGCTGCCTTTCTGCCTTTTTTATCGGCGACCATATCCTGCAGGGTGACGTAATCGGTTTTACCTGTGCCTAGAACGGGAATTTTGTCCACAACCTTGATCTGGCGCGGCACAGTCAGCTCGGACGCGCCGCGTTTTTTGGCGTGTTTGACAATTTCCGACGGATCGGCATCCGTGCATTCCGTAATCAGCAGTAATGCCTCGCCTTTCTTTTTGTCGGGAATACCCAGAACAGCATGGGCAAAGCCGGGATAGGTTGCCGCGACCAGCGATTCCGCCGCCGTCAGCGACACCATCTCGCCCGCGATTTTTGCAAAGCGTTTGGCACGGCCTTTAATCATCACATAACCTTCATCATCAAAGGCGATGATATCGCCCGTGTCATACCAGCCGTCTTCCAGCGGCTGCAATTTTCCCGGTTTATCCGACAGCAGATAGCCCTTCATAATATTCGGCCCTTTAACGAACAGGCGGCCGCCTTCGTCAATGCCGGGAACATCCTCGGTACGATATTCAATGCCGGGCAACAAACGCCCGACGGTTCCGGCCTTGTTCTGCATCGGCGTATTTGTCGTCAGCACCGGAGAGGTTTCCGTCGCGCCGTAACCTTCCAAAACGCGCACGCCGTATTTTTCCGCATAGATACGGCGGGTTTCATCTTTCAGTTTTTCCGCCCCTGCGAAAATATAGCGCACGGCGTAGAAATCATAAGGATGGGCAAAACGCGCATAACCGGCCAGAAACGTATCGGTGCCGAAAACGATTGTGGAATTGGTATCGTAAACCAGCTCCGGCACGATGCGGTAATGCAGCGGCGACGGGTAAAAGAAAACTTCAATCCCCGACAGCAGCGGCAAAATCGTTCCCGCCGTCAAACCAAAGGAATGGAAGATCGGCAGCGCATTAAAGATTTTATCCGTCGGGCCGAAATCGACACGGGCGGAAAGCTGATAGCGGTTCGCCTGAATATTGACATGGCTGAGCACAACCCCTTTCGGCGCACCTTCCGAGCCGGAGGTGAACAGCACCACCGCCGCATCATCGGGATCAGCCGGACCAATCATTTTATAATACAGACCGGGAAAAAACGCCCCCGCCAGCATGCCGCGCATCTTGTCGACAAAGCCGATCTCTTTGCGCAGATCTTCCAGATAGATGACCTTGATGCCCTTTTTCTCAAGCCCTGCGACCATCTCGGTCAGTTTACCCATTTCAACAAAGCGGCGGGCGGTATAGACATGTTTGATACCTGACGTTTTACAGGCCGAAAGCATGTTCTTTAATCCCGTTGAAAAATTCAGCATTGCCGGAACGCGCCCGAAGGCTTGCAACCCGCAAAACAGTACAATCGTTCCGACCATATTCGGCAGCAGCAATCCGACATATTCGCCGCGTTCCGTCTGTCCTGCAATATGGCGGCCGATGATAAAGCTGCGCTGCATCAAGGCGAGGTAGCCCAGCGGCGCACGCTCCATATCCACCACGACTTTTTTATTGCCGCCATGTGTGTGGCGGGCATCCAGCAGGCTTTGGAACAGCGTTTTGTTGCGGTCGGATGTCTGGAACAGCATTTCGCTCATAATATCGTAAAGCTTGCGCCCCATCACCGCGCGACGGGCGCGGCCAAACACATCATCCGGCACGTCGAAACGGCGCGGTTCCTGAATGCGGATCGTTACCTTCGGAAACCAGCGCAGGCGCACTTTGCCCTTCAAGCGCGACAACGGCGAATATTGTGCACCGTCAATCCGCACCGGCAGCAGCATGGCTTCGGATTTATCGGCGATCATGCCGGGGCCTTCATAGATTTTCATCAATGAGCCTGTCACGGTAATCCGTCCCTCGGGAAAGATAACGCATTTACGGTCCTTTTTAATTTCCGAGATCAGCGCCTTGGTCGCAAAGGGGTTGGTCGGGTCCAGCGCGAAAGTATCGGCCAGTACCAGAAAAGGTTTGATCCACCATTTCTGCGCAATAAAGGTATTGATGGCAAAAAGCGGCTTTTCCGGCAGAAACACCGCCAGCAGCAGCGCATCCAGAAATGACAAATGGTTGGCGACGATCAATACGCGCTCGCCCGCCTTGGCGAAATTATCCGCGCCCTCAACCTCTACATCATAGAGTTTTTCAAGAATATATCTGACGAATTTGCGCATCATGATTTTTTTCTCCTTTTCGCGGATTTCGGCGGGCTGCTTGCGGCTTTACGTTTTTTCGCCAGCGGTGCGGAAATCATTTTTTCTATATCTTCGTTGATGGCGCGGCGTTTTTTCACGATACGCCGTACCAGAAAACCGACGGGAATATTGACAATTCCCACTGTCAGGAAAATATCGACAACGCGCATATTCAGCGACAGCATGCCCATTGCCAGCAGGGAACTGGCCACCATAAACAGCGCGTTGAGAATATTATTCGCCGCGATCGTGCGCGAGCGGTGCGCCTTATCAGCACGGCTTTGCATGATGGCGTAAAGCGGCACGATATAAATACCGCCGAAAATCGAGACCAGCAACATCGCACCCAACACGGCGCAATATTGCGGATTGGACAAAAACGCCGTAATGCCGATCAGCGCATCTTCATCAACAACAGCGCCGGTTTTCGGACTGACCAGCCAAAGCAGTAAAATCGCCGCCGTCATACCGAAGGCACCAAGCGGCACATACAGCCCGCTGACCTCCCCCTTCAAAAGCTTTTCACAAAGCAAAGAGCCAAAGGCGATACCGATGGAAAAAGTTGTCAGGAACAAGGTCACAATCATCTCATTCCCGCCGATGACATCTTTGCCGTAAACGGGAAATTGTGACAGGAATACAAAACCGACCAGCCAGAACCATGAAATGCCGATGATGGATAAGAACACATCCTTATTGCGGGCGGCATGGCGGACAATGCGCCATGTTTCCGTCACGATATTATAGCTGATTTTCAAATCCGGGTCGGCGGCTTTGGCCTCGGGAATGGAGCGGCTGGCAAAATAGCCGACCGCCGCCATTGCCACGATAATGACGGATACCATTTCCACCCCGCCTTCGCGCATAATCAGGATACCGCCGATAATCGTGCCAAGCAGGATGGAGAGAAATGTCCCCGCCTCGACCACGGCATTGCCGCCGATCAGCTCGTCCTCATGCAGATGATCCGGCAGGATACTGTATTTTACAGGGCCGAAAAATGCCGATTGCGTTCCCATCAAAAACAGCACCACCATCAGCAGCGGTACGCTTTGCAGATAGAAACCCAGCGCAGCGACCAGCATCAGACCGATCTCGATTTTTTTCAAGCGGCGGATATAAGCGGATTTTTCATTCGCATCAACAATCTGTCCGGCCAGTGCCGAAAATAGAAAAAACGGCAGCATGAAAATCCCTGCTGCCGCTGTGACCAGAATGCGCGGATCCATTGAGACCTTTTCCGCCGCGTAAAAAGTAATCAGCATCACCAGCGCGTTGCGGAACACATTATCATTGAATGCGCCAAGGAACTGCGCCCAGAAAAGCGGCGCGAATCTTCGCGTCTTTAAAAGCGCGAATTGAGAGTGAGACATTTTGTCTTCCTTTACCGATGTCATCTATCTGTTATCCCGTACGAATCATCGCATTTTTTTGTTTATATTACTACTATAACATAATATTGAACATCGTTCAATATTTTATTGAACATTGTTTAAAAAATATGCTATACTGAAGATATAAACCAGGGAATGGAAATGGCACGCAGAAAAGACCACACACGGGAAGAGCTGAAAGAGATGTCCGTTATTTCGGCACGCAAGATTATCGCAGCACAGGGATTAAGCAATCTGAACATGCGGCGCATCGCAGGCGATATCGGCTATACGGTCGGGACGCTTTATAATGTGTTCGAGGATATGGATGATTTGATGATGCATATCAATGCGGCAACGCTGGATTCGCTTTACGAGGCATTGGAAAAAGACGTGCCGCAAACGGAAAAGAATGCGACCCGCGCTCTGAAAAAAATTGCGAAAACCTATATCCGTTTTGCCACGGAAAATTTCAACCTGTGGAATGTGCTGACAAATTACGAACAGATGACGGAGGAAGACCGCCCTGATTGGTACATGGGAAAAACCGCGCAGCTGTTCCGCATGGTGGAAGCACATCTGGCCCCCGTCTGCAAAACCGCCGCCAAGGCCGAGCGCTCTGCAAAAATTCTCTGGGCCAGCGTACACGGTATTTGCGTATTGGGATTAAACGGACGGTTGGATATAACGGGTGCTGATCCCGTGCAATCCCTGACAGATACATTGATTGAAAATTACATGAAAGGGCTGCAATAACATGTTTAAAAAAATGATTTTCGGGGCGGTGTTTGCAGTCTTGTTTTTTACCGCAACCCCGGTTCGCGCCGCAAATGCTGACGGCGATTATATCGTCTTGCTGCACGGCATTCAGCGCAGTAGCAAATCCATGGAAAAAATGGCCGCACGTTTTACGCAGGCGGGCTATCATGTCATTAATATTGATTATCAATCACAGCAATATACGATTGACCGTCTGGCGGATAATATCTATGCGCAGATCAAACCTTTTACGAAAACCGCTGATTACAAAATTCATTTTGTCGGTCATTCCATGGGCGGGCTTGTCACACGCGCCATCATCAAACGCCACCGCCCTGACAATCTGGGGCGTGTCGTCATGCTGGGAACGCCCAATCAAGGCAGCGAAGTGGCCGATTTCCTTGCCAATAATGTTCTGTTCCAGAATTTTTACGGCCCCGCGGGAATGCAGCTTGTGACCGATCAACGCGGCATCGCCAATCTGCTGGGTCCCATTGATTTCGACCTTGGCGTTATTGCCGGAACACGCAGCATTGACCCGTTCTCCTCCGCCATGCTGCCGGGACAAGATGACGGCAAGGTCACGGTGGAACGCACAAAGCTGAAAGGTATGAAAGACCACATCATCCTTCCGACCACCCATACTTTTATGATGATGAATAACCGCGTCATTGCACAAACGGAGCATTTCTTAAAACACGGTGTTTTTATGCATAGCAGCGATATGACGGGGGTTGCGGAAAAAAGCGTTTTTAACCGCTAGGCACCGTCAGTTTTGCAGCCAGATTTCAACACTGTCATGCGCGCCTGTCGCATCAATGGCGGTGATGCGGTAAGCTCCCGCACCTGCAGGTCGCCATGACAAGCTGCCCGACAGCAGGCTTTGTCCTGCGGGTGCGCCATTGACCAGCCATGTGTAAGGACGTCTGCCCGCATCGGCCTCAAGTGTAACGGGTTTGCTGTTCCCAGCCGATACCACCGCATCTTTCGGCGGGAACAGAATGCGGAAATTTTTTGATTGCCCGATTGCCGCACTAACAGGCGGCGCGGGATAACGCCGCAGCGCCGCAGGCGGTTTTCCGAAACGGCGTTCCTGCAGCAATTCTTCCTCTGCCGCCGGATTAGCGTTCCAAATCAAATCAAAGCCGCGCAGCATCAGCCGCGCCGTATCCAGCCCGATAAAATTATCATGCGGCGCGCCATCCGGTCTGCCGACCCAGGCGGCCACCGTATGGCGTGCGGAAAAGCCAATCGCAACCGCATCGCGGAAGCCGTAGGAGGTTCCTGTTTTAAATGCAATACGGTGCTGTTTCTCTGCAAAACGCTGCGCCAGAAACCCTGACGGATTTTCCACGCCGCGCAGAATTGTCGTCAGCCAGCCGGCGGATTCCGGAGATAGAAATTCCTGTGCTGTCCCCTGCGCCTGTCCTGCATGATAACGCAGCGGCAACGCATCACCGCCGCGCGCAATGGCGGCATAAAGCTGCGCCAGCTGTTCCAGCCGGATGCCTGCCCCGCCCAGCGCAAGCGGCAATGCAGGTGCAGCGTCGCCCGCAGGCATGACAAGCATGCCCCCTGCCCGTGCCAGCAGATCGGCGAAACGCGACGGGCTAATGCCGTCCAGCACCTTTACCGCAGGCACATTCAGGGAAAGTTGCAAAGCTTTGGCAATCGTCACATCACCCGCATAGTCGCGCAGGAAATTGCGCGGCGCATAGCCGCCGAACATCGCCGGAGCGTCATGGATCATCGTGGCGGGATGCACCAGCCTGTCCTGAAAAGCGATACCATAGATAAAAGGTTTCAAAGACGAGCCCGGCGAGCGCACAGCCGCCGCCATATCAACCTGCCCGTCCCGCGCGGTGTTAAAAAATCCGGCACTGCCGACATAGGCGATGACATTGCCGCTGTCATTTTCAACCACCACCAGCGCCGCACTAACCTGCCGCGGCAGTTCGGCCACAAATTTTTGCGTCTCTTGTTCAAGGGCGGATTGCAAATCACGTTGAATAAAGCTGCGGCAAGGGGTCGGGCAGTTTTCCGCTATCAGACGGCGCGCCAGATGTGGCGCAAGAAACGGCATATCTTTTCGTCTTTGCGGCAGCGGATCATCCAGCGACTCTGCCGCCATCTGCTGCGGCAGTACCCGCATCAGCACTTTGTTCCGTGCGGCTTTTGCCCGTGCGGGATAAAGATCGGGGCGCAGTGCCGTTGGTGATTGCGGCAATGCCACCAGCAAAGCGGCTTCCGCCGGTGTCAGATTTGACGGCTCCTTGCCAAAGTACAACATCGTTGCGGCGCGGATGCCTTCGATATTGCCGCCCATCGGTGCCAGTGTCAGATAGATTTGCAATATATCATCTTTACTGAAATGCGCTTCCAGCTGCCATGCCCGCAGCATTTCAATAAATTTCGCGGCGATGCTGCGCGGACGCGGCTCCAGCAATCTGGCCGTCTGCATTGTCAGGGTCGAGCCGCCGGAGACAATATGCCCGTTTTGTACAAGCTGTACCACCGCCCGCGCCAGCGCCAGAAAATCAACGCCGTGATGCGCGGGAAAACGCTTGTCTTCAAAATCCATCAGCTGCGCACGGTAATCCTGTGAGACATCTGCGGTCTTCACAGGCAAGCGCCAGATGCCATCCTCCACCGTGAAGGCACGCAGGATTTTTCCGTCTGCGTCCAGCACGACAGGTGACACATTGTGATAGCGGGATAAATCAGGCGGGGAAGCACGGTCAAGCATGACAGCCGCCCCCGGCAGAGCCGCGCAGAAAATAAAAAACGACAAGCCGCACAGCAGCAGCGCTTTTTTCACGCTACTCATCGGTAATGGTCACCGTTGCTGCCGCGCCGCGTCCATACAGGCCGGGGTGATACATATCCTCGACATACACCGCCGGATGCGCATAAACCCCCGGCGTCACCGCACGCACCAGATAGGCGGCGTGAAATTCCTGCCCGCTACCGCGACGGAAAGAGGCGACATAGCGGTCATCCCGCAGCTCTTTATGTGCCAGCTCTGTCAGATTATCATTTTTGAGCAGCCAGCCGAGTTCATCCGTTCCCGTACCGCCGGCCAGTTCGGCATTTTCCAACTCAAACCCCGCAGGCAGCATATCGACCAGCAAGTTTTCGCCGCTGCGGTTCTGATACTGCCCCAGCTGGCCGTCGATTACGGCGACCAGCAGCGTGTTTTTGGCGACCTTGCCGTCTTCCAGCGCGAGCGAACCGTCCATATTGTAATAGCGGCGCGTCACTTTAAAGCCCTGTTCCTCCTCCGGCAGTGTCGCACGCGGTGCGGCCAGCAGGCTGAGGCGCAGATAGATATTGCTGTCACCCATATTGGTCATTTCGAAAGCGTCAATCCGTGACGCATTCTCGGCGATTTTCACATTATGCGGTTTTTCCGTTTCCACCATCTGCAAAGGCGGTGCGAAAGTGAAGCTGATCTTTTGCGATTTTTCAGCAGGCATGCGCATCGCCGCACGTGTCAGCCATATCTGTTCCTGCGTGCTGAAATATGTCTGTTTATCATAGGCGGCGACCAGCTTGTCGAACAGATCATCCGTCTTCAGTGACAAATCAGGATATTCCGCTGCCAGCGCCAGCAGCACTGCCTTGTTCCGCAGGCGCGAACCGTAATACCAGTAATGATGTGATTTGCGTTCCTCTTCAACGCGGGTCAGCGCCTTTTCAAAAGCGGCTTTCGCGCGGGAGGTTTCGCCGTAACGCGCCAATGCGCCGCCGATCATTGCCAGCGACCAGTTCGGCTGCAGTTTTTCCGCGTTCTGGTCATAGAAATAACGCAGCTGCCCCGCATCGCTTTTCCCCGCCTTCGCCAGCACATAGAAGGCATAGCTTGCTGCGGAAAGCCCTTCCGGCGTGTTATCGGGATTTTGCGTTTTGCGTGTCAGATAGGATAGTGCGCGCTCCAGAACCGAGGCCGGAACATTCAACCCGTTTTCATGCGCCTCCATCAGATATTCCGTTGCATAGGCGCTGAGCCACAGATTGCTGTCATCATGTGCCGTCCAGTAACCGAAGCTGCCGTCACCGCGCATATTATTGATGACGCGCGCAACGGAGGCCGCTGCACGCAGACGCAGCAGATCGGCATCATCCCGCCAGCGCAGATCCCATTTCTTATGCAGCTCATCCATATGCAGCAGCGGCAGCGAAGAACTAACCAGCTGCTCGGTACATCCGTAAGGGTAACGCTGCAAACTATCAACCAGCGCCGTCATGTTCAGCATATTGCGCGGTGCCATCACAGCCGAGGCCGTGATCGTTCCCGGCCAGTAATCCTTTGTCAGGTCGGGGGCGCGCCATGTTCCCTCGGGACCGACTTTTGCCAGCAGGTCATTTGTGCGCAAAATCTGATAGGGACGCACGGAAAAACGCCAGTCTTTTTTTACGGAGAATTGCTCCGGCCCGGACAGCTCCAGTGTGACGGCGGCGATACCTGTTTCCGGCAAAGCCGTCAGCGGCAATGCCATGGTTTTTTCTTCTCCTGCCGCCAGATTGAAAAGCCGGGTCAAAGCCGTATCTTCGAATGTCACGCCTTTGCTGCGCAGTGTCAGGCGGTATTCCCCCGCTGCGCCGTCAAGATTGTGCAGACGCAGATTGAAAGTGGTTTTATCTTCCGGAGCAAGGAAACGCGGCAATGTCGCCTGCACGATCACCGGATCGCGCACAATCAACTGGTCTTCGCCATTGCCTGTTTTCTGCCCCGACCATGCCACGGCCATCAGGCGCAGCTGCCCGTTAAAATCGGGAATATCCAGATCAATATCGGCCTTACCATCCGCGCCGAGTTTTACAATTCCCGAAAACAATGCCGCCGTTTTGATATAAGTTTCGGGACGGAAAGCATCATCCGCTTCGCTGCGTTCGCGCCCGTCACCGCCCGAACGGATTTTTCCAACGCCGCCTTCCGCGCCTTTCAGAAGCTTGCCGTAAATATCATGCAGCATTGCCCCCAGACGGCGCTGCCCGAAATAGAATTTGAACGGGTCGGGTGTTTTGAAATCCGTCAGACGCAACACGCCCTCATCCACTGCGGATATCGTGATATAGGCTTCCTCGCCTTTATCCAGACCTTTCACAAAAACCGGCAGGGCAAAACGCTGCCGCGGCAGGATTTTTTCAGGGATACCGAAAGAGACATCCAGTTTTTTATCCGCCCTGTCAGCGGCGATCCATGCCAGACCGATGGCACGCGTGCCGTCATGCTGTCCCGCCGCATCGGGTGTCGGACGAACAAGACTGACCAGCACATAAGCGCCTGCCCCCCAGTCTTCGGTTACAGGGACGGACACGGTTGCGCCCTTTTCTTCGATTGTCACGTTTTTCGTGAACAGTACCTTATTATTCACAACCGTGATGATTGCCTCACCCGCATAGGGCGGCTTGATGGCGATTTCGGTTTCCGTGCCGGTTTTTGCCGTACCGGTTTTTGCCGCCACCGCCACGGTATCGGGCGTATCCTCCTCGCGGTCGCCCCAATAGCCTTGCAAACGGATGCTTGCCGCCGTGCCTGTTTTGCTGTGCAGGATTTCAAGACGGTGTCCCCACCAGCCGTTCAGCGGTTGCGTCTTGATAATCTGCGGCTTATCCGCCGAGACGGCAATGATATTGCGTTCCTGCTCTTCATCAAAATATTGACGGCGGTAACGCCAGCCGCCGGACGCGTTGTACCAGTTGTAATAGTAATTTTCGCGCACAAGCCTGTATTCCACACCATCCAGCGCGACACGCTCACCCAGCGTATTCAGCGCAATCACTTCAAATTTTTTCGGCGCGTTATAACCGCCGCCGTCTTTGACCTCGCGGATGCCCAGATAAACAGGGCGGTGGCGGAACGGGCGGTCAATAACTGCGGAAACGGCGCGTCCGCCTTTTTCAAAAACGCTGGCGCGGATACGTGCCTTCAGCGGCGCATTCACATCCGCCAAAGCGGCATCACTGATCTCTGCCGTTACTGTGGCCGCGCCTTTTTCATCCGTTTCCGCGGCAGCTAACGTATAGCGTTTCGGCTTATAATCATCCTGCACAAGGCCAAAACTGTAATCCTTGAATTGCGGGAACGGCGTGTCATCTTTCAGCAACACCGCCTCTGCCGCAATTTTTAATCCTGCCGCCGGTGCGCCGTATAAATAATCGCTTTGCAGCGGCAATTCATAGCTCTTACCCTGCATAAAAACATCATCTTTTGCCGTCAGCTCCACAGAGATGCGCGGCGGCACATATTCCTCAACCCGGAATGAGGCCGTCCCCACCGCGGCACCGGACGGATCGACATAGGTGCTGACGCTCCACATCCCCATCCGCGCATTCGGCGGCAAGGGAAGAGACAGCGTTGCACCGCCCAGCGTCGTTTTTGCAAATGTTTTTTGCAGATGCTCTATGCCGTCGGGGCGGAAAAACTTTACCGTCACCGGCAGATCAGGCAGCGCATAACCGTTATCATCGCGCATCACCAGCGACAGCTGCACATCTTCCCCCGGACGATAGACGCCGCGATCCGTATAGACAAAAGCATCCACCGGCCCCGGATAGCTGCGTCCGGAAACGCCGCGGTCGCTGAAATCATAAGCGGACACATCCAGACGGATCAAAGCGAAATCATTCCCCTGCACCGCCGTTGCCAAGAGCGGCTCCAGCCCTGCCTTGCCTTTTGCCAGCGCGCCGTCAAAACGGAATTTGCCGTCCTGATCCGTGACGCCCTTGCCCAGCACCGTATTGTTGCGCGAGATCAATTTCACCGCCGCTCCCGCCAGCGGTTTTGCCGTTTTCAGGGAACGCGCAAAAATATAAAACCCGTTTTCCGCCGTCAAGGTCGTCAGCCCGATATCCGTGACGACAAAAAACTGCCGTGCATCGGCAATACGGCGGTTATCCTTCCGGTATTCCGCTTCCACCGCATAAACGCCGGGAGCGGGATTTTTCAAGACATCCTGTACCGGAAAATATGTCGTGACCGCTTTGTTCGGGATAGAGGCAATATCCATTTCCCCCTCCCAGACCGGTTCGCCGTCAATGCGGAAATACTGATCGAATTTATAGGAATAGAGTTCGCGGTCCAGCGTATTGACATCATGCGGCAAAGCACGTTCCGTCAGCGCCTTGGCAACACGCAATTTGACCTTATCAAGATTGACGGTTTCCACCGGAATGCCGGAGACAACATCACGGGAGAGAATATATTTGCCGCTGCTCATACGAACAACCGGATCGCGGTCACCGAAATTGACGGTCAGCTTGTCATCTGCCGTCATGTTTTTGCCGATGGCCAGCGATGTCGGCAGACCTTTCAAAATCCGTACCGTGTAATCAGCGGCATAGCTCATCCCGCGCAGGCACAGTTTATCTTCCCCCAGCGGAATTGCCGTTATTTTTGCCGATGGCGACACACGGATATAATCTTCATAGGTTACGCCGCGTGCAGGCAGGGGCAGACGAAACTGCAGGCATAGCTGCGCTACGTCGCTTTCTTTCTTTTGTTCGTGATCCAGCAGCTTTTGCGTCAGCAGCACGTCCAGCGCTTTTTGCCGTTCTTTTGCCAATGCGCGCAGCACGATATCGTCACGTTCCGCAACGACGCCTGCGATCTCCGCCTCCAGCGCGAAGAGTTTATAACCGCCTTTGCCTGCCTGCGGGTGGTCATTCACTTCCTTTAAATAATCCAGCAATTCACGATAGACTTTATCCCCTTCCGAGGTTGTTTTTGCCGCAGCGAGTGCGTTAAAGCCGATCAGCACCAGGGTATTTTTCGATGGTTCCCAGAAATACGGCGCACCGGGCAGATATGACTGTGCCTTCCCGCGCTGCCATCCGTAATGGGGGGCATCCATCAATAGCAGCCAGTCCTTGACCGAAGGTGTCTTTTCATTGGCGATCAGCTCATAGCCGTAATCGATCAAACGGGAATGGTTGTAATTTTTCTTGCCTTTGATGCGTGACAATTCCGCACTGATATCCTGACGGATTGTTGCGGTATCCCGCGTCGTATGATGTTCCTGCACCAGCTCCGCGTAATAATTTTTCGCCGCATTGCGGGCGGCATCCATTTCCTGCGCCTGCACGGACCGCGGCAAAAACACCAAACATACCGCGAAAATAAAAAGAAAAACAAGGCGGGGGCAAATACGCATGATCAATTCCCTGAAAATATCAATAAGAATGGCTTCCACAATACGGTATTTTTTATTTTTGCGTAACCCCATTCTATTGCGGGAATGCGGGTTTTTTTCTATGCTGGAAAAGCCTGATATAATTTGCGAACGGAAAAGAGCAGCCATGACATCAAAAAAACTAACAACCGCGATCCTTGCCTGCGGTCTGCTATTGCGCGCCGCCTTGCCATCGGAGGCGGAAGCGCAAACCCTGATTATTACGGGTGACGGCAGTTATTACAGCTCTCCCGTTTCGGAAAAGCTGCCGCAAATAAACAACCCGCAACCCGCCGCAACGCCGCAATATCAGCCCCAGCCCCAACCGCAACCGCAACCGCAACCTCAATATCAACCGCAGCAGCGCCCGCAAATACAGGTGCAGTCACGCCCGCAGCCGAAAATCGACCCGCGCACACAGTGGAACCCCGCCGAAGTGTCGCCGCGCCCCGGATTTCAGGTCTGGGATTATGCGCCGCAACAACCGCTGTCACCGCAGGTAAAACGGCAACTGGCGCAAGCCGCGGCGCAAGGTGACAAAACCCTGCTGGAAGCTGTGAAAGCGCTTAGCTATTATCATCCTGAAATGGCGGAAGCCATCGTTGCCGAAGCGGCCGGATTGACGCAAACCATGGGTATGGGTGCAGCCGTAACAACATCGGCGATTGCCGAAGCCTCCGCCATCGGCAGCAGCGGACTTTACCTCAGCCTTGGCGGTGCCGCGCTGGTTGCCGGCGGTAGTGCCGCGCTGCTGGGTGCGGCAGCCGGCAGCGGTGACAGCACAGGCGGTGCAGCCGCTCCGACCAGCAGCGCCGACCCTGATTTTGCGGTTGATCTGGAATTTGTTTTATCCGGCGGTTTGGGGCAAATCAACGCCGATGCCGCCTATAGCCGCAGTACGGGCTCCGGCGTTATTACCGCCGTTGTTGATAGCGGCATCATGCCGGATCATGCCGATTTTGCCGGGCGCATCGCCGCAGGCAGTGTTGATTATATTGACGGCGGCGGGGTGACAACCGATCTGACGGGCCACGGCTCCCATGTTTCGGGTATTATCGCGGCGACCCGGGACGGGCTTGGCATTCAGGGGGTTGCCTATAATTCGCAAATTCTGCCGCTGCGCGCCTTTGCGGATGAGGACGATCCCGTTGATACGAATGATCTGGCTGATGCCATTAACTATGCCTATCTCACAGGCAATGCCAATATCATTAATAACAGCTGGAATACCGAAGGCATCTTTATTAATGATATCGCCGATCAAACCGCTTTTAATCTGGCTTTCGGCCCGCTATCCACAGCCTTGCAAAATGCCGTCACCGTCGGCGATGCTGCCGTGGTTTTTGCCGCAGGAAATGATGATAACAATCCGGAAGTCGGCTCTATCAGCGGTATGCCGCTTTTATTCCCCGCGCTGGAAGACAACTGGCTGACCGTTGTTGCCGTTGATAATACCAATACGATTGCGCCTTTTAGTAATTATTGCGGCACGGCGCAGGATTTTTGTCTGGCGGCGCCCGGCGTTAATATTATCTCGACCATACCTTATGATACCGCCACGGAAGACCGCGTGCTCGACGGTCTGGCGGCTTTTTCAGGAACATCGATGGCCGCGCCGCATGTATCGGGCGCGCTGGCGCTGCTGCTTGACGAATTCCTCGGTCTGACAGTACCCGAAGCGATTGATATCCTGCTGGCAACGGCGAATGACGGTTTTGCCGGATATGACATCAATATCCACGGTCAGGGCGTTCTTGATCTGGATGCCGCCTTTGTCGCAGTCGGCCCCGTTTCCATCCCTGCCGGTCTCTCTGTCGGCGGTGCCGGATTTGCTGCGGCCTCATCTTCCCTGTCCGGTTCCCCTGTTTTCGGCAGCACTCTGAATGCTGCGCTGGCCGATGCACCGGTCATAACGCTTGATTCCTATAACCGTGCGTTTGCCGGAAATCTCGGACAATATCTGCATGACGGTTATGACAGTTTCAGCGCCAGCCGCTCCTTCCTGAATTTCACTCGCGAGAAAGCGCGCAAGGTCTATCTGGGAGAAGGCACATCACTTGGTTTCCGCACAACGGCGGATACGGAGACATTATTCCGCAATGAAAGCACGGACGCTGCGCCGTCGCTGCGGGATCTGCGCCTGACATCGACGCAAGGCGCCTACGGTTTTACCGCCGGATATAACGCCCCCGCCGCGCAGAGCCTTGACGGTTACAACAGCTATGGCATTGCCGCAGCGGATATGGTGATCGACAGTGCCCTTGGCAACAGCTATTTCAACCTGTTTGCCGATGATGACAATATCAGCTTTGCCGGACGCACATCATGGGGAGTCGGCACGTTCACACTTGGCAGCACTTACGGTGCCGTGACATCTGCGGAAGACAGCGGTGCCGCTTTCGCCTCTGTCGCGGAATACGGGCTGCCGCTTGGTGAAAAGCTGCGTAGCCGTTTTCAAGCTGGTGCGATGACGGAATCGCAAGGTCTGTTCGGACTGGCCGGTACGGGAGCTTTTGCCACGGGACGCGGCACAACGGGTTTTGCCGGTATCGGCTTTGATTATGAACTCAGCTCCGGTCTGCGGCTGATTGCCGATTATCAATATGGTTTATCCTCCATGCGGGGCGCGGAAGGATCCTTGATCGGCGGGTTTGAAAATGTCGCCTCAGACAGTTTCTCCATCGGCGTGACCGGCGCAGATCTGGCCTATAAACATGACCGTTTCGGGTTTTTGTTCAGCCAACCTTTGCGTGTCAGCAGCGGAAGTGCCCATATCACAACCCCCGCCATGCGCGATGCCGCAGGAAATATTCTTCAGAGCGCGCAAAATGCCTCTTTGGCCGCAACGGGGCGTGAGCTGAATTTGCAGACATGGTACGGATTACCCTTAAGCGAGAACGGCGAAGACAGTCGATTGAAAATCGGTGCCGCCTTCCGTCATCAGCCCGGCCATGTCAAACAGGCAGATGCCGAAGCAATCGGCATGTTCCAGCTGTCACATAAATTTTAAAGCTTATGCGTTGCCGCAATCAGGATAACCGCCGAGAGCAGCAGAAAAGCAATCTGCATCGGGCGGACGCGCGCATCAAGGCCGCGGAATTTATAATAAATCATCAGCCAGACGGTCGAGAGCATAAAGATAATCGAGGTAAAAGCCGGATTCGGTGTTTCGCGCAATGACAGGATCACCGCCGGAACGACCGCCGCATTCATAATGCCCATTACCAGACCTGCCTTCATAATGTGACGGTCGGCAATCTCCTTGACGGAGTGGCGCAGTTTTGAGCGGATTGCGGAAATCACACAAACGCCCGTCTGCGTCAGACACCCCCAGAGCAACGCCTGTTCATAGCTTTCGGTAAAGATCATCCCGTATTTGATGACAACGGACATGATCGCCCCGCACACAGCCACGAAAAGCAGCTCTTTAAGCGCATGTTTCAAATCCACACCGTTGCGATACAGGGAAAACTGCGATGCCGTCGCGAGCAGAAAGGCAATCATCACTCCGGTCAGAACTTTCGGATCGGACATTATTTGCACCGTCTCGTCAAAAGCCACCAGCCCCCAGAGTGTGAAGGAAAAGAAAACATGAAACGGGCGGCTGAGCGTTGCCACCGGGCCGCCGTATTTTGCGCTGAGATCAAGAAGTTTGATACTGAGCGTACTGACAAGGAAACAGCCCAAAGCAAGGCTGATATAAAATTCGATATTTTCCGGCCAGCGGGCGATAAACAGAAAAGGCGACAAAATAACGGCGCTGACAAGGCTGCTCCACAAACGAACGCGGACGCCATCGGCCTTGTAATGACTGTTGAGATTGGAGCGGATTGCGTTACCCGCGCTGACATAGAGGGCGAAACCCCACCACGGTATAATCACCGTACACCACCTTGCTTTATTCTTTTTTCAAGGCAGTGTAGACCTCTATCTCACGGCGAACAATGTTTTTTAGCGGCCGGGGCGATGCGTACTGTTACTGCGTCTGTTAAAGCTGTTATGTTTGTTGGCTTTAAAAGCCGCCGTACCGTTTTTACCGGCAGGTGTTTTATGCGCCGTATTGTGCTTGTCCTGTCCGCGGCCGCTATATCTTGTTCCCTTTGTTTGCGATTTGCTTTTTTTCGGCTTTGCGGCACCGTCTTTTTTCACTTCGGATTTCTGCTCTGCCGCAGGTTTCTCTTCCTGCGGTGCGGGCAACTGTTTCAGCTCTTCGCCTGCCAGCAATTGCGGGGCAAATGATGTGCTGGGCCCTTCCAGCAGTTTTTGCCCGTTGCCCGGCAGTTGTTTTTGACCATCCGTGACATCCACCACGATGACTTCACCGGTGATATCTTTCGGTTCACGCCGCTCTTCAGCATAGCGCGAGCTTACAAACAGCTTCTGACCATCCGTATTTTCCGCCACGACAACCTCGCCGGACTTCACGCTTTCCAGAAGCTTATTGTTGAAATCTTCCATTTGCTGCCTTGCAGCAATATCCGGATCCTGCCCTTTTGCAACAACCAGCTCACCGCCGCCCGGCGTTTTCGGGTCGGGCTTATCCGGCTCCGGTTTCGCTGCCGCATCAGCATCGGGCTTTTCGTCATTGCCGAATTTGCTGGCGGGTTTTCCCGTCAGACCGGCTTCGTTCTTTTTATCGGCATCCTTATCCTGATCAATCCCCAGCTTGGACATGTCGTAATTTTCGACTTTCAACCCATGTTCATGCGCCAGCCTTGCCAGATATTCTTTTTGTTCTTCCGTGCCGTGCACATCGACGGATTCCAGACCGGCATCCGCCGCTTTCAACACAGCCGCCAGAGAGGCTTCCTTATCAACCTTTTTCCCGTAATAACCGAAGAAGGCTGTTGATTCATTGCCTTTTTTGATTTGGCTTTCAAAAACCGTGTGTTCCGCACCATCCGCGCCGCTGAATTTATATTCAATGCGGTTTTTCTTTTGGGTCTGTTCGGAGTTTTTCATGCGGTCACGGATAAATTGATCCGCTTTTTCACGCTGGACTTCAAGACGCTTCATGCGCTGCGCCGTTTGCTCAGCCGTTTCCTGCTGTTCGCGCTTTTTCTTTTCTTCTTCACTTTTGGCGTGAGCTTTTTGAATGGCTTCCTGTTCACGGCTTCGCTGCTGCGCTGCTGCGTTTTCAGCCTCTTCTTCTTGGCGGCGCTTTTTATCCTGCGCCTGTGTGTCAGCCGTAATATCCGGTTTTTCTTGTTCTACCGTAGCTGATGCCGAATCCGTCATAACACTTCCCCCTTAAATTCACAGGTCTGACTGCCTTGTACCAAAAGACAGCAACGCCTTTGTTCTCATAACACGCGAATATATTAAGTATACTATAATTGAGGGGGTTTCGTCAATAATTTGACATAACTAAAATGCAAAAAAGATGCGGGAATGGTATTATTGATTTTAAATCAAGTATTTATTCCTGCGATATTTGCCACAGCCTGAAAGGGCAGCGTGATGCTGTGATGACGCATTGTATAATCCTGCGCAGTTTCGAGAATCTTGAGTTTTTCCCACACGCCCCAATCCTCGGACAACACGGTTTCATCTTCGTCCAGCAGACGTTGCAAACGCCCGCCCGCCTCCATAATCTGTGCGAAGCTTTGTCCGATAATTGCGCGGCTCATCACGGCGAGTACCGCCTTGGTCAAGGCGCAGGCCTCAACGTCATAACCGAAATCCGCGACTGTCTGATTCTTCTTGTTGATTTTCAGCTCCACCGTCACCGTGCTGCCGCAAACGGCGCTATGCGCCGTTTCGACAATATCGGGATTAGTGAGATGATGCGCTGCACCGACATCTGCCGTCAGCGCCAGCAGCGCGGGGCTGTAAAGTTCCCCGCTCATCGGCCTAGGCCGCTTTCGTAGATTTATACGGTTCTGCGCCCTTGCGGTTCTTTTTTGTAAAAAGACGGTCGCAATAACCGCAGGTGACTTCATCCGCCCCGTCAAAGCTGTAATAGACTTTCGGATGCCCCAATGCGCCTTTACCGCCGTCGCAGGAAATGCGGTGGGTGTCGGCATCAACTTTAAAAATTTCAGGATGATCGGTGGCCATGTTTTTTTTCCTTATTTTTATCTTATGAAGCTTTGACGATTTTCGCGCCATCGGCGGTATCTTCGACAGCATAGCCTTTTTCGGCGATTGCCGCACGCAAACGATCCGCCTCGGCCCAGTCTTTTGCCTGCCGCGCCGCGTCACGTTTGGCGACAAGATCCAGTACCTCGGGCGGTGTCTCTTCCTTGCTGTCATCCGCCATATCGGCGAAATCAAAACCAAAGACCAGATCAAACTCCGTTGCCAGTGCGTATTTTTCTTCACCAGACAAAACATCATCTGATAAGAGGGCGTGCAACTCAGCTAAAGCAACAGCGGTATTTAAATCGTCACAAACCGCTGTCGCAAACCTTTCTCTATATGCTTTTGCAGCCTCTGAAAGCAATACATCTTCTCTTTTCAAACCGCGCATATTCATTACACCACGCATAGCAAGGATATTGCGCGTCAATTTTTTCAGCGTCACCGCCGCCGCACCCAGCGAGGCATAGCTGAATTTGACCGGATTGCGGTAATGGCTGGTCAGATACAGGTAACGCAGGGCAAGCGGGTCATAACCTTTTTCAATCAACGTATCGACGGTGAAGACATCGCCTTTGGATTTGCTCATCTTCACGCTGTCATCCATGCTGAGAAATTCGCAATGCAGCCAGTATTTCACAAAAGGCGCATGACCGCTGGCGCATTCGCTTTGTGCGATTTCATTGGTGTGATGCACGGGAATATGGTCGATGCCGCCGGTATGGATGTCGAATTGTTCGCCCAGATATTTACTGGACATGGCGGAACATTCAATATGCCAGCCGGGGAAGCCTTTGCCCCACGGGCTGTCCCATTCCATATCGCGCTGCGCATCTTTCGGAGAGAACTTCCACAGCGCGAAATCGGTTTTGTTGCGCTTGCCGCTGTCATCAATACGTTTGCCCGATTGCAGCCCTTCGATATCCAGCTTCGCCATATCACCGTATTGCGCGAATTTCGTCGTATCGAAATAGACACCGTCATCGGTGACATAGGTGTAACCGCCCGCTTCCAGTTTTTCAATCATCGCGATCTGTTCGGGGATATGGTCGGTTGCCTTGCAGACGATTTGCGGCTTTCGGATATGCAGTTTCGCGGCATGACCGAAAAACGCGTCCGTATATTTTTCCGCCAGCCCCCAGGCATCAAGATTTTCACGGCGCTTGCCGACTTCCATCTTGTCCTCGCCGTCATCGCCGTCGCTGACCAGATGGCCGACATCGGTGATATTCATCACATGCGTGACGTCATATCCGGCATATTCCATGATACGGCGCAGAATATCGGCAAAAACATAGGCGCGCATATTGCCGATATGGGCATAGGCATAAACGGTCGGGCCGCAGCTGTAGATTCCGGCTTTTCCGGCTTCCAGCGGCACAAATTCTTCCTTTTTGCGCGTCAGCGTATTGTAAAGATAGACCGTCCGCATTACCGCTTTTTCACCCTTCGTTCTTTAAGCCGCTTTTGCCGCATAGGCTGCGGGTTTGATCAAGCGGTCAATATCCAGCAGCTCCGCCAGCAGCGCGGGCATATCTTTCAGATAAACCATGTTCGGGCCGTCCGACGGTGCGCTGTCAGGGTTTTCATGTGTTTCCACGAACAGCGCCGCCACACCGATTGCCATCGCCGCGCGCGCCAAAGGCGGTACGAAACGGCGGTCACCGCCTGTCGAACTGCCTGCGCCACCCGGCTGTTGTACCGAATGGGTTGCGTCAAACACGACCGGCAGGCCGGTTTCCGCCATAATCGGCAAAGCGCGCATATCATTGACCAGCGTGTTGTAACCGAAAGAAACGCCGCGCTCGCACAGCATCACATGCGGGTTGCCGCTATCAATCAGTTTTTGCGCAACGTTTTTCATGTCCCAGGGTGCCAAAAACTGGCCTTTTTTGACATTGACGGGTTTGCCTGTTTTTGCAGCCGCGACCAGCAGATCGGTCTGACGGCACAAAAAGGCCGGAATTTGCAGCACATCAGCGACTTCGGCAACAATCGCGCATTGTTCCGGTGCATGGACATCGGTAACGATCGGGCAACCCGTTGTTTCTTTGACTTCCGCCAGAATCGGCAGCGCCTTTTCCAGACCGAGGCCGCGACCTGCGCCGAGCGCCGTGCGGTTGGCTTTATCAAAAGATGTTTTATAGATCAGCCCGATGCCCAGTTTACCGGTTATTTCCTTCAAAGCCGCCGACATTTCAAGGGCGTGATTACGGCTTTCCAGCGCACAGGGGCCTGCCAAAAGTGTGAAAGGCATGTCATTGCCGATGGTAATTCCGTTTTTCAGCGTAATATGATGCATATGCATGAGTGTCTTTTCCTTTGTGCAATCTTTGTTGAACGCGTTATCAATAGCATATTTGCCTGCAAAATAAAACCGTGTTATAAGGCAGAAAAAACACATGCATAAGGACGAAAAAACATGAAGGCCGAAACCGAAAATCTGGCTGAAGAGATTAGGAGCGCACTTGTGCTTCTGAGGAGGCGTCTTTGACTGGGATAATGCCCTCACAAAACTCTCGGAACTGACCGCCCTGTCCGAAGACCCTGAATTATGGTCCGATTCCACGCGTGCGCAAAAAGTCATGCGCGACAAAAGCCGTCTGGAACGGCAAATCGATAATATCCGCAGTATTGAAAATACGCTGGAAGACAATATCGGCCTGATTGAGCTCGCCGAGCTGGAAGATGATCAGGAGATCATGAAAGAAGCCGAAACCGCTATTGCCAAATTGCAGGAAAATGTCGCCAAGCAGCAGCTGGAAAGTCTGCTCTCCGGCCCTGTTGACGGCAATGACTGCTATCTTGAGATCAATGCCGGTGCGGGCGGCACGGAATCCTGCGACTGGTCGTCGATTTTGCTGCGCATGTATATGCGCTGGGCCGATCAAAGCGGTTTTAAAACCACGGTTCTTGAGATGAATGACGGCGACGAGGCCGGCATTAAATCCGCCACCCTGCAGATTGAAGGCGAAAACGCCTATGGCTGGCTGAAAACCGAAAGCGGCGTGCATCGTCTGGTACGGATATCCCCCTTTGATTCAGCGGCGCGTCGCCATACCAGTTTCTGTTCGGTTTCCGTATCTCCCGTTGTCGATGAGAATATCGAGGTGCAGATTGATGACAAGGATTTGCGCGTCGATACGTTTCGCTCCAGCGGCGCGGGCGGCCAGCACGTCAACACCACAGACAGCGCCATCCGTATCACCCATATTCCGACGGGGATTGTCGTTTCCTGCCAGAACCAGCGTTCACAGCACCAGAACCGCGATACGGCGATGAATATGCTGCGTGCCAAGCTTTATGAGCTGGAACTGCAAAAACAGGATGCGGAAAAAGCCGAACGCGAGGCGCAAAAAACCGATATCGGCTGGGGACATCAAATCCGCTCATATGTGCTGCACCCCTATCAGATGGTCAAGGATTTGCGTACCGGTGTGGAAACCGGTAATAGCGCCGCCGTGCTGGACGGTGATATTGATATGTTTTTAGAAGCCGCGCTGGCCCAAAAACTCGGCGGGCTGGACGATAAGGCCGCGAAAGAGAAAACTGCGTAAAATCTGAAAAATCAGTGTTTAAATTTCGGGTTGCGGGGTTTTTCTTTGGCCCAGTCTTTTAGGGTGTCGCTGCGGCGCAGCAGATAATTGGTGCCGCGTCCCATCAGCCAAAGCAGAAACACCATCGTCAGGGCAAAATCTGCGACATGTGCGATATTCTCCGGTCTTTCCGCATCAACCGTTGCCTTGGCAATTGCCCGCACATTACCGGGATTTTCCGCACGACTTTCACGCAGGTCGCCGATATCACCGATTCTATAACCCAGTGCAGTTTCCGGATCGCCCACCGTTTTCTTAAAGCTTTTCAGGAAATCACCCGCCTGCTCTTCCGATAAATCTTCCGCCAGCAGCAGATTGGCAACAAAATCATATTTCTCTTCCGCAGCGCTTTCCGCTGTCAAGACCGATAACTGCTGCTGAAACTGTTGTTGCACCTCAACGGTTTGCGCCGTTGTTTGATCATCCATACTGCGGTCACAAAATATGTGAACGGGGTCAGCCACCAGCGTCAGTGCGAACATCGCCCAGTAAACATCACTCATTTTGCGTTTCGGCTTTTTGGTCAGCTTTTTTGCAATACCATGCCGCGCTTTTGAAAATTCATGTGACAGGTCACGACCGTCCATTACTTCGCTCCGCCCCCGTGCGGGGTTCTTTTTTCAGAAATTAAAAACTGATGATAGTCTACTCATATTTACGAATTATGTCAAACGAAATCGCGCTTAATGTTTGAAGCGTTTCGGTGCGGCTTCCGACCATTCGCGCAGTTTTTTCCGCCCTGTCATTTTTATGGTACCGCCCGCCAATGCCAGCAGCAGCGCAAAAAACATGATGTCAGAGCCGAAACCGCGCACCATATTTTCATCCTGCGCCGCCTCGACCGTGCAGGCTGCCACTTGCGGCGCGGTAGCCTCTGCACCGATTTCCGCGCGGCATTCGCGCAGATCGCCGATATTGCCGATTTTGTAATCCACCAGTTCCTGCGGCGGCAGCATATGTTCGCTTAAACCGTCAAAGAGTGTTTCGACATTGCTTTCGGAAATGCTTTCATCCATCAGAATTTGACCGATTTTGTCAGCTGTTTGATCCAGCACCACGCCTTTTTCGGCATTATTTTCCGCAGCTTTGTAATCCATCGCCAGCAGATTGAAATCCTGCTGATAATTGGCAACAATTTCCGTGCTTTGCGGTGTGAGTTGTTCATCGGCATTCGTATCCAGCAAAGCGCCGCCGCCCGTGCCAATGGCCAGCCCGAGCAGCGCACCGGTCAGCCAGACATCCCACATATCGGTCTTCAACAGTTTTTTCGATGCCGTGTGCCGTGCCTGTTCCGCCTGATATTTCATATCCATGATGTGATGCCTTTCCAGCGCTTAAAAGAATAAGGCGGCGAAAATAGCAAAGCATTTTTACTATGTCAAGCGGTGCGCGCTATCACATTGTCGTTTTTAGAAAATCCGCCGTGAAAAAGCAGCACAGGAACAGCAGCGGCAGCCAGAACATATCCACCATCCAGCCAAAGCGCCGCATTTCGCCGACAATATTTTTTGCCGCTGTTTTGTTACGCTTGATCCGGCGCAACATCCGTCCGAAGAACATTTTGCGCGTCAGATAGTTCAACACGCCGAACACTTCGACAAACATCAGAAGACCGCAGGCGGTAAAGGTCAGCCCTGCGCTGCTGAGAAAGACCAGATCATCATAATACCAGAACAGCCCGACAGTCATCGCAAACCAGCTCCAGCTTGTATCAGACAAGGCCAGCATCAGATTGACCTGCCTTAAACTATGCAGAAGAATTTCGTCATCCGATGTCCGTTTGATCGCGCGGTTTTTCTTTGTCGGCATCAAAGCGCAATCAGAACATGGCCGAGGCAACATTTTTTGTTACCTCCAGCGTGTAAAAAGACAGAATGAAATGCACGATAAACCAAAAAGCATTGCTGCCCCAGCGCACCGTCAGCAGTGTCTTTTTCGGGATTTTATAATTTTGCCCCCGCCGCACAGCCTTATCGACCATGCTTTTGAAAATCGCCTCACGCGTCATATAATTCAACACGCCGAAAATCTCGATAAAAAAGGTTAGCCCCGCAGAGACATAAATAATGCCGACCCCCGAAAACAGTGAAATATCCTTATCCCATCCCATCTGGAACATTGTGATAATCAGCCAGACAACCGCCATATCCAGCATCGCCCATAGCAGGCGGCCTTCTTTCAATGTGCTGAGATAAATTTCCGCCTTTGCCGTGCGTTTCAAAGCCCTGAGTTTCGGGTTTTCTTCTACAGCTTGCGGCGCGGGTTTATGCTGCTGTGATTGCGGCGTTGCAGAGGAGCTCTGCACCTGCTGCCGTTCCCGCCCGACAGATTCTTCCGTGCCGCCTGCGTTATTACCGTTTTGAAAATCGTCGCTCATATCGCTCCCCCGTGATACGAAAAAAGTTTTGCACCCTCCACTTTAAACCATTTTCGGGATTTTGAAACATTTGTCTCGGTCAGGCTTTGACAAAGCGTCCAGAATGCGCGGCTGTGATCCATATGCCGCAGATGGGCAACTTCATGCGCGACAACGTAATCCAGCATTTCTTCCGGTGCCATCACCAGCCGCCAGGAAAAAGACAACACGCCTTGCGAAGAACAGCTGCCCCAGCGGCTATGCGGGTCACCGATACGGATACGGGAGATTTTACGCCCGATGCTTTCGGCCTTTTCCCGCGCCCGCCATGAAATTTCCTCCCGCGCCTGCGCCGTCAGATAATCGCGTACGCGGCGGGGAATATGTTCGGGCGCCCCGGCCATATAAAGAATACCGTCGCGCCGTTCCGCCGCGCCGCGCAATTTTCCGGTGGCGGAAATCAGATGCGGCTCTCCCAGAAAAGGGAATGTCTCACCATCCTGCAATATCACTGCCGCCGCGCTGATCTGACGAATCTGCGACAAAATCCATCTTTGCTGATCTGCGACAAATTCCTGTGCCTGCCGCCATGTTGCCGCAGCCGGAAAGGTCAGCACAATCTGCCGCGCTTTGACATTGGTGCGCAGAGATAAACGCCGTGCGCGCGTGCTGTGTTTCACGGCCAAAGCCTGTTCGGCATCAAACCCCGCCTCAGCAAGCGAGGCAGCAAGGTTTTGCGGCAGCCAGTCCAGAACCGGTTTGCTGTCAGGAGGAGGTTTCGGGGCACGTTTTTTTAAAAATAACACGGGAGATATAAACCGTTCACAAGTTGATGCGAGTTGATTTTAGCACAATAGCATAGGCTGTCACAATCGCCGCGCTTCATCCGGCAGCATCACCGGAACCCCCTCCACAACGGGAAAAGCCAGCCCTGCGGATTTGCTGATCAGCTCCTGTTTTTCCGCATCATATTCCAGCGGCATCTTGGTCACGGGGCACACCAGAAGTTCCAGCAATTTTCCGTCAGGCTTGATTGTTTTCTTCGCCATGACGCCGCCTCACGAAAACAGCAGTGATGATAATTTGCGCCGCCCATCCATTGTGACCTCATGGTCATTGCCCAGCGCTTCGAAAATACGGAGCAGCTGTTTGCGCGCTTTGCCGTCTTCCCATTCTTTATTTTGACGGATGCTCTCCAGCAAAGTCGTGACGCAATCCTCATAACGCCCTTCTTTGAAAAAGGCCATCGCCAAATCAAAAAGCTCCTCATGGCCGCTGGCTTTGCCCAGCGCGTCACTCCCCTTTGCAGGAGCTTCATCAATCAGCGCGATAAAATCCTCAACCGCTTTCACCGGCGGCGGCATTTTGGTCAGTTCTTCCTGAAAGCCGCTCAATATCCGTTTGGCTTCATCCATTTCTCCTGCGGCAATATGCGTGCGCAGCAGTCCTGCCACGGCATGATCGTTTTCCGGATCGGCCTGCAGGATACGGACATAAAGCGTCTGCGCCCCCTGCGTGTCGCCTACCGATAACAGTTCCGCCGCCTTATCAAGAAAGCTTTGGATATGTTCGGCGGAAACGGCGGCCTGTTTTTGCGGCACTTCCTCGCCCCCCAGTTTCACCAGACGGTCAACCAGCGCCTTCACTTCGCTTTCCGGTTTCGCCCCCATGAATCCGTCCACCGGCTGCCCCTGAAAAAAGGCCAGAACCGTCGGTACGGATTGCACCTGCATCGCCTGTGCCAATGCCTGATTATTATCGATATTGACCTTTGCCAGAATGACCGTGCCGCCCGCTGCGGCAACCGCCTTTTCCAGCACCGGCATCAGCTGTTTGCACGGGCCGCACCACGGCGCCCAGAAATCAACAATGACCGGTTTTTTTAAGGAGGCTTCCAGCACGTTTTTTTCAAAATCCATCGTGTCGACATCAATAATCGCGCCTGCGGCAGCGGCATCATCGCCTGTCGTCATCGGGAATAAATGCACATTATCATCCATCTTTATCGCCTTCCGTCTTATCCTTTGAGAAAATCTACAATAACAGTTTTATGGCCGCAGGAGTCAATGAATTTCAGCAAATCCTGCGGCGTGATTTCCGTGGTTTTGTCATTGCTGAGCGGGTGAAAATTCAGCACCTCGAAATCATCCAGCAGTTTTTTATCCAGAACCGCAATCACACGGCAATCCGTATCATTCATAAGTGAAAACGGCGTCACCGACCCCGGCGTCACGCCCAGCACCTCCAGCATCAGATCCGGTTTGCCGAATGACAGCCGCCCCGAGGGAAGGCGTTTCTGCAGCCAGTTCATATCCACTTTTGTGCCGTGTTCCGCCACCACCAGCCAAAGCTGGCCTTTTTTATCTTTCAAAAACAGGTTCTTTGTGTGGCCGCCGCGGAA
Organism: Pseudomonadota bacterium; assembly: GCA_013285465.1. Lineage (NCBI taxonomy): Bacteria > Pseudomonadati > Pseudomonadota > Pseudomonadota bacterium. The sequence goes on along the minus strand of CP053449.1, from coordinate 827,195 downwards.
GTGATGACGGATATCCGCGCCATCCTCCACCGTAAACAGCGGTGCATGTTCTACGGTTTTTGCCGCAATGCCCAGCGCATCCAGTTTTTGTTTCAGCGGTTCCGGTGTTTCAACCTGTTTGACAGCACTCATCCCTGCCCGTCCTTCCCTTTATGTTTTCTATGTACAAAACAGTATAAAGCCGTGCGCCGCCTATGCCAAGAGTAAGAAAAAAAGCGGCCGGTTGCCGCAAAAGCGAAAACCGACCGTATAAGTTTTGGGGATAATAGTCTCCCCAAGAGAGATGAGAGGTGAGTAGTAAACTTGAATAATTCCGTGTGGTCTTCAAAGGAGGGAGGAGCTTCTGCTCCGAGAGAACCGGATTCTCCGGCAGGGTTACCTGGTTTTTAGAACGGGAACAGAATGTCGAACACCTGCTGGCCATAGCGAGGCTGCTGAACATCCGTGATTTGTCCCCGGCCGCCGTAGGAAATACGCGCCTCGGCGATTTGATCATAGCTGATGGAATTTTGCGTCGAGATGTCTTCGGGGCGGATAACGCCCGCGATTTTCAGCTCGCGCACTTCGAAATTAACGCGTGTTTCCTGACGCCCGTAGATCACGAAATTGCCGTTTGGCAGGACCTCGGTAATCATTGCCGCCATTTTTGTCTGGATTTCCTCATCGCGTTCGATCGTGCCCTGCCCTGTCGAATTGCTGTCACTGGTCGCACCGATTGCGGCGGCAGGATCAAAGGCTTCGGGCAGGAATTTATCCGTCAGCTGGGTTTCAAGCCCCAGCACATTCGGCAAGCCGACATTTTCCGCATTATTGCGGGTACGGCTGGTCGTGTTTTCCAGATTGGCTTTATCCTTGATATCAATCGTCACCGTCAGAATATCGCCGACCGCATTGGCGCGCTGGTCTTTAAAGAATGCCTGACGTCCTGATGTCCAGAGTGAATTCGCTTTTTTCTCGACGTCTTCCAGTTCGGGCATCGGCAAGCTGACCGGGCGATAGCCGGACATTTCTTTCGGGTTTTCAATCGGGCTGAGCGGCGGCTCCTGCCCGACGGCGGCGAGTCTGTCACGCGTACTGCCGCAAGCCGTCAGGCTAAGTGCCAGAAAACTGACTGCGGCGATTTTGGCAATTTTTCCGTCGAAAATCCTGTTCATATTTTATCTCCTTCTCAATCTCTCTCTTTATCGTCTTATTTTTATTGTTTTTATTTTTATAGTCGTCTTCTTTTTTATTACATTGCAGCAGCGATGCGGACACTTTGCGCGCCGACAACCTCGCCTTCGATAATCCGGCTGGAAGCCGTATTTACCACCCGTACGACATCACCTGCCGCACCGTTTTCAAGCGCCTTGCCGCGTGCCGTCAGATGCAGACCGCCTTGCGTCAGGAACAGGGTCACATATTCACCTTTTTTCACGGCAAGCGGTGCTGCGATATTGTCCGGCAGAACCGTTTCCATTGCGTCCAGTACGCGGCGCGGTGTTTGACCTATCAGTTTTTCCGGATCCAGAATGGCGCTTTCCGCCACATTATCCGCGCGCATGCGGATGAATTCGATATCGCTTGCCTCAATCACATCTCCGTTACGCAAGCGACGGTTCAAGACCGGCACGTCCAGAACACGGTGCGCCATGCCGGTGATATTGACGTTTTTGGTCAATTGCGGCGTTGTCAGCGACAGATTGGCGGCGAAACGTCCGCCCGCCGGTGAGACATCCATATTGGTGACACTGATTTCCGGCGCGGTCGTGCCGTTGATATAGATTTCACCGAAGCGCTTATCAAGGTCAATTTCGTAACTGCTGCCGCCGACGATGCTTGCCAGTTTTTTCTTCAAGGCTTCGCTGATTTTTGCCGGCGAAACCGGCGCGGCATCACGGCGCACAATCAAGCGCGTATAGCTGCTGTCCGGCTGCCATGAGATATGAAAGGCATCGGCGATGCGCTGTAAATCAGCGGCTGTCAGAATGATCGTTTTTCCCGGTGCGGGTGCAGGTGCCAAGACATGTCCGGCATTGTTTTTGACATCCTGAAAAACATCGCCCAACGTCAAGACATCACCTGCGAGTCTGACCTCGTTCTGCGGCGGCAGCGCAACATCCGCCTTTGCCGTCGCACCGAAAAGCATCACGGCGCAGGAAAGGGTCGCTGCGGTCAGCCACAATTTCTTTTTCACCTTGTTGTTTTTCGTTTTCATCGCGTTTTTCCTGACATCTCTCTTTTTATTTTTTACTTTAACTTTGCTTTTTATTTACTTAGCTTTCTTAACGAAGCTGGTTAATCGTGCTCAGCATTTCATCACCCGCCTGAATGACTTTGGCATTCATTTCATAGGCGCGCTGCGCCTGAATAAGATTGGTGATTTCCTGCACCACATTCACATTCGAGGTTTCCAATGCGCCTTGCTGCAGCTTGCCGAAACCTTCCGTATTCGGTGTGCCGATGACAGCCGCGCCGGAGCCTTCGGTTTCCATGAACAAGTTGTCACCGACCGCTTCCAGACCCGCAGGGTTTTGGAAGACCGCCAGTTCCAGCTGGCCGAGATTACTTAAAGCGACCTGTCCCTGAATTTTGACCAGCACCTCGCCGCTGCCGTTAATCGTCACATCAATCGCGTCATCCGGCACGCTGATGCTCGGCTCCAGCAGATAGCCTTCCGAGGTCACAACCTCGCCGTTTTCATTAATCTGAAACGAGCCGTCACGGGTATAAGCCGTTTCGCCCGAAGGCAGCGTGATTTGGAAATAGCCGGAACCGACAATCGCCAGATCAAATTCATTATCCGTGTTTTGCAGCGGGCCTTGTTCATTGATGCGGTAGACCGATCCGGTCTTCACGCCCAGCCCCAGCTGGATACCCGCCGGAACCGTTGTGCCGGCATCCGAAGATGTTGAGCCGGGGCGGATTTTATTCTGATACAGCAGATCCTGAAATTCCGCGCGCTGGCGTTTATAGCCTGTTGTCGTCATATTGGCGATGTTGTTGGAAATCACGTCGACATTCAGCTGCTGTGCCAACATTCCCGTTGCGCCGGTGCTTAATGTAATGGACATGGTTTATTCTCCTTTATTGAAAGCTCTTAACTTATTTTCTTAGCGGCTTTTAATTCACATTCTGCGTCAGGCGGCTGATAACATTGCGCTGCCTTTCGTGATCGGTCTGCAGCAAACGCTGCGTTTGCTGATAGTTCCGTACAATCTCGATCATCTTGTTCATTTCCAAAATCGGCTGCACATTCGAACCTTCCAGCATGAATTGCAGCACATTGGTATTTTCCGCAGGGATTGCGACTTCGCCATTCGCGTCATACAGCCCGTTACCGTTTTCCAGCATTTTCTGCTCGTCATCAAAACGCATAACGCCGATACGCCCCAGAATGCCGCTTTCCGCTGTGGAAATCGTGCCGTCATTGGCGATCATAATCTGTGTGTCGCCCTGCGGAATGGTGATCGCCTGCCCGCCATCGGATAAAACCGGATTGCCGTTTTGCGTGACGATCTGCCCTTCACGATCCAGAGAAAAATTCCCGGCGCGGGAATAGCGCGGACCGTTTGCCGTTTCAATTTCAAAGAAACCGCTGCCTTCCAGCGCCAGATCCAGCGGATTACCCGTCTGCTGCAACGGCCCCTGCTCTACACGGCGGAACGTGCCGTGATCCAGAACCATCGACAGTTTGCCGTTGTTTTCCGCCTGTCCTTGCGCTTTTGCCAGTTCTTCGTTGAATAAGACGCCCTGCGCCTTGTATCCGGCGGTCGACATATTAGCGACGTTATTCGCCGTAACCTGCATCTGGCGGTTTAATACCGTCTGAAGCGACAATGCAACATATGCAATGTTTTCCATGGGCTTCTCACCTTATCTAACTCAAATCGTCTCTTTATTCTTTAATGGCGGTATTTTTTTGTGCCGCCTTACCCCTTTATAATGCAGATTCCGTGCCAGTTTTTATATATTGTTTTTAATCAATAGGTTAATGAGATTTAAACCAGTTGGAAGCGTGGTCATTTTCTGCCTGCGCCATAGACAAAGACGTAAGGCGGGGAAAAATTTTCCCTTTTGCAGTTGTTTTCGGCAAAGTTTTGGGATAATCAACAAGACATGACAAAGGAAGAAGAGAAAAAGATAAAACGCCTGATGACCGTGGTTATTTTCCTTGGCATTCTGATGTTTGCAATGCTGGGGCTTGTCATCTATGGCGTGATGCAGAAACTGTCGGCGCTTTAGTTCTTCGCTTGCGCTTCCGCCGCCATTTCCTGACGCAGATCATTTTTCACATCCGCTTTTAGATGCGCCATCATATCGGCAGGCAGTGTCCGCAGATGCAAATCACGCTGCGGATAGGGAATTTCAATACCGTTTTCGTGGAATTTATCCCAGACGCGCAACAACACATCACTCACGATATTACCGATGCCGTTGACGGGATCATTGATCCAGCCGCGGATTTCCAGATCGACGGCGCTGTCACCAAAGCCCGTCAGACGCACGACGGGTTTGGGGAATTGTTTGACGCGCGGTTCTTCCACCGCCGCTTCCAGACACAGCTCCATCGCCTTGCGGACATCGCTGTTATAGGAGACGCCGACCTTGATCGGAATACGGACGTCATTATTGCTGAACGACCAGTTTTCCACTTTTTCGGTAATCAGCAGCTCGTTTGGAATAAGATGTTCGCGCCCGTCACGCTGGATAATCGAGACATAGCGCGCGCCCAGCGTATTCACCCAGCCGAAACTGCCCTCCACGGCAATGACATCGCCCGGTTTAATGGAACGGTCCAGCAGCAGGATAATACCACTGACAAAGTTGGAAACGACTTTCTGCAAACCGAAACCGATACCGACACCGATGGCACCACCAAGGATCGCGAAGGAGGTCAGATCAACCCCGATGGCGTTCAGGCCGAGAAGGAAGGCCGCCACCATCAGCGAAATACGGATCAGCTTGGTCAGCAACACGCGCAATGACGGTGTCATTTCCTCGATCCGTTTCACATGTTTTTCGCTGACCCGTGACAAAATCGTCGCGGTCCACAGGAACAGCACAAAATAGAACAATCCTTTGATAACGGTCAGCAGCGATATTTTATTGGTGCCGATGCCAAACTGGATACTGTCCAGAACCGATGTTGTCGGCCCCCACCAGCCGAGAATTTGCAAGGCGGCAATGGCCCAGATAACCCCTGCGACCCATTTCGCAATCACCCGCGACTGAATCAATGTGGAAATAAAGCGGATGACCGTCCCCGCAACGGCCAGATTCATGGCAATACGCAGCAAATCCGCCGGCCAGGACAGCCATGCGGCCACCTGTGTGCAGGTCAGCAAAAAGACGGCCAGAATCGCCGGAAAGAACACACGGTTCACCCGCCGGATCCATAATTTTCCGGTTTCGGAGAAAATCGGCTTTTCCGCCTCATCAACCAGTTTGCGGAACTTTTTCTGCCACATCACGGAAATCGTATAAGCCAGTGAGGACAGACCCAGAATGATTGCCAGCTGGAACAGGCTGCCCGCTTCAAAGAAATCCTGTATCTGCACCCAAATGCCCTGCGCACTTTCATGCAGGTCGATATCGCCTTTGATTTGAATAATGGAGGTATCCTGCTTGTCCTGCAGCTCCGCCATGGATTGCGCCATATCTTCGACCTCCGGCTGCGGCGGCGGAACCTCCGAAGCGGGAAGACGTTTTGCGGGCATGCGCATCATTTTGGACAGCGGGTCGCTCATGCGGAAAAAAACCTTTAAATACTATAACATTCGGCGGATTTCATCATAGTACAACGCAGGCGCGGAATCCAATCTCTTTTGATAAAGATTGACATCTATATTTATCTTATGGCAATTTAACAGCTTATCAATTTGCCGCCGTGACGGGGTGTATCATCGACGAGCCGACCGCAAAACTTTTCAATGCCGTAGCATCGGGCAATATTGCCGCGATCGACACCGCGCTTGCCGGTGGCGCACAGCTTGATGCGCGCGACGAAAACGGCAATACCGCCGTGATGAACGCCGCCTATGAAGGCAAAAACGCCGTCTTGCGTCATTTACTGGAAAAAGGTGCGGATGCAAAAGCGGAAAACGAATTCAAAAGCCGCGCCATCGGTGTTGCAGCCTTCCGCAATAATATCGAGGGAATGCGTCTGCTGATTGCCCACGGCGCCGATCCGAACCATGCCAATGCTTACGGCGAAACCCCGTTAATTTACGCCGCCAAATACGGTTATAGTGAAATGGCGCGGGAACTGCTGGACAAAGGTGCCGATCCGGAATTCTCCCCCCTGATTGAAAAAGAACCGCTGGCCATCGCCCGGCTCAACAGTTTTTACACCGTTGTCGATATCATTGACGCCGCCATCGTCAAAAAACGGGCGCGTGAAGATGTGGAGGCAAAGCTTGCTTTTCAAAAAGCCGCCGCACAAAAACGGAAAGACCGCCAGCTGGAATGCCAGCGCAATCTGCGCAGCTATACCCGCAAACGCTGCCCCCGCCGCTAGACATCTCTCGCAAGGCATTTTCATAAATATTGACACCCGCCTTTCCATTATGGTAATTTTTAACTGTCAATTTTAAAGCAGTTACAGATCATGTATGAAACCTTAAAAAAACGGCTGTTTCAGGCCGTGGAAGATGAAGACATCGCGGGCATTGATGCCGCGCTGAAAGATGGCGCCAATATCAATGCCCATGACGGTTTTGGTGAAACACTGCTGATACGTGCCGTTCATAAACATCCTAAAATTCTGCACCATTTGTTGAAAAACAATGCGGATGTGCATGTCGTGGACAATTTTTTCAACGCCCCCATCAGTATCGCCGTCTTCTATAACCGGCAAGAAGCCGCATGCCTGTTACTGGCGCATGGCAGCGATGCCGACCATGTCAATAATTACGGTGAAACACCGCTGATTTACACTGCAAAATACGATTATCCGGAGATGGCAAAATTATTACTGAAACACGGTGCCGACCCGGAACGCGCACCGCGCCGTGATAACAAACCGCTGGACATCGCCCGCAGTAAGAAACATGAAAACGTAATCACGCTCATTGAAGAGGCTCTGCAGCAAAAACTGCAAAAAGAAGAAACGGACAATCGTCTTGCTTTTGAAAAAGCACAAACGCGGAAAAAAGAAAAAGCCGCGCACAGCAATCAAGGGAATCTGCGCAGTTACCTGCACAGACCGCGCCGCCGCTAGGCTGTTTTTTGTAAAGGCTCCTGCCCTTCCTGCAACCATCCGGACAGAATATCCGCCACCAGCGCCGCGTCCTCGGCTTTGTCGAGCATATGCGTTGCGCCATCCATGGAAATCAGAAAACGCGGCCCCGTTGCGCGATCATAAATGACCTGCGCATTGGAAAAATCCACCATATCGTCTTCGGGGGCGTGGAACACAAAGACGGCACCGCCGAAATCACGCGTATCCTGCGCCACATCATGGCTGGCCATATCGGAGAAGAATTCTTTTTTCAGGAAATACTGCCGCCCTGCGACAATCAGCTCGACCTTGCCGTCCGTTTCCAGCAATTGCTGGTGATCTTCAAAATGGCGCAGTACATGACCGGGGTCACGCGGGGAGCCGATCGTCGCCACGGCCTTGATATCCGCGCCCAGCTCACGCGTTGCCGCCAGCGCCGCCGCGCCGCCCATACTATGCCCGACCAGCAATGACGGTGCCTGATAATTCTCCCGCAAGAAAGCCGCTGCGGACAGCACATCCCCCAGACTGGTCGAAAAAGTGCTGTCAGCAAAACTGCCACCGCTTTCCCCCAGCCCCGTAAAGTCAAAACGCAGCATGGCAATACCGCGATCCGCCAGCGCTTTACAGGTTTTTGCCGGGGCAAAAAATTCCTTACTGCAGGTAAAACAGTGCATGAACAATCCGAAATGCGTGATATCGCGATCTACGGGAAGTTCCAGCCGCCCGGACAGCAAATCGCCGTGACGGTTGGGAAATTTTACCGGAACAGTCTTGTGTTTTCTCATTAGGGCACCCTCTTGTTTCAGCCATTCTCTAAGAATTTATTGTACAGTTATGATATAATATACGAAGATAAGCAAAAGCAAGAATATCCCGCAAACATCAAAGGGGCTGTGATACGCCGACATGCAGACCGAACTGCTGAATATCCTGAAAGATGCCTATTTGATCACCCTGCCGTTAATAGGCTGGGGCATTCTGGCTTTTTTTATTGAAAAAATCCGCCCGGCACATAAAGACCGCGCTTTTGTCACGGATGCGACAAAGCTGGAATTGACACTGTATTATCTGTCCATGATTGCCCTGCGGCCGTTTCTGGAATTTTTGCTGTTGCTGATCATCTTTTATTTTGTGCAGGATAATTTCGTACATGCGGGTGGTGAAAAACTAATTGCCTCATGGCCTGTCTGGCTGCAATTGGCGGCAGCGTTGCTGGTCGCCGATTTCTCGACTTATTGGCGGCACCGTTTTATGCATGTGAATAAAAAGGGCTGGCTATTCCATTCCATCCACCATGATGCCAAGGCGATTACATGGACAACAGCCTTCCGCGTGCATCCGGGCGACCTTGCCGCATCTTTTCTGCTGGATCCTTTGTTGTTGCATCTGTTCGGCTTTCCGCATCCGGTCATTATTTACGCTGCCACAATCGTTTACGGCGTCGGCATATTGTCCCATTTCAACATTGATCTGGACTGGGGAAAACCGCTGCGCTATCTGATTGCGTCACCGAATTACCACCGCTGGCATCACGGTCTGGAAAAAGAGGCCGTGGATAAAAATTTCAGCGTCTTATTCCCCTTTATTGATATGGCTTTTGGCACCTTTTATTATCCGCAGCGTCTGCCGAAGGCCTACGGTATTTTCAAATGTCAGGTTCCGGATGATTTCTGGGGGAAAATCGCTTACCCCATCCGTAAATGGAGCGCCACTTACAAGGACTACAATGCGCCAAATTCATCGAAACCGAAAAAGTAAACAGCAACGGCGAATATAAAATTATGCATGAATTTTTAAAACTTGCCGAACCGGTTCTGTTTCAGATTTCCTTTATTACGCAGGCCATGCTTGCGACTTTTTTGATTGCCCTGCTGTTTGAAAAACTGCGCCCGGCGTCCAAAAACATTCCGATGTATCATCGGGAAACACCCTTTGAATTGCTGAATGTTTTTATCATCACCCTGACGGTCTGGCCGCTGGCGCTTTACTGTATCAACACCTTCTTTCTTGATGCCCTGCAAAATGCCTTTACCTATGACTTTACCTCGCGCACCGTACGCAGCTGGCCGCTCTGGCTGCAAATGATAAGCGCCGCGGTTCTGCTGGATTTCGGATTATACTGGTATCACCGTATGATGCATGCCTGGCTGTGGCCCTTCCATGCCGTCCATCACGAAACCGAGAATGTAAACTGGTCGACATCATGGCGGTTCCATCCGCTGGACATCATCATCAGTTTTTTCACATTGCTGATTTTATATTTTGTCGGCTATCCGGCGGAGTCGATTTTCTTTGCCTCCTTTGCCGTGCATATCATGTCAAACTTCACGCATTTCAATACACGCCTGTCATGGCCGGGGCCGCTGAAATATCTGCTGACCAGTCCGCATTTCCATCACTGGCATCACGCCAAAGCAAAAGACGCCATTGATAAAAACTTCTGCATCGTCTTCCCGTTTCTGGATTTGCTGTTCGGCACCTTTTACTGCCCCAAGCCCGAGCCGGAAAAATACGGCATATTCCAGCCGCAAATACCCGGCGGCATGATCGGCAAATTCTTTCTGCCTTTCGTGGAACAGGGGCGAAAGATACGCGGCTTGCTGACAAAGCCGAAAACTTGAAACAAGAAAAAAAGCCGCCCGCATTTTCAGCGGCACGGCTTTTTCCGATTATCTTTGCAGCAGCTTATTATCTTTCGCGGCGGCGTTGCGGCGCACGTCTCTCACCGCCGCCCTCCTTGCCGAACCCTTTCCAGCGTTTATAGATTTCGCGTTTCTGATCCGTTGACAGCTCACGCGCACCGCGCTGCATCTCGCCGCTCAGACGTCTCTTTTTCTCCGAACCCAGACCCCGCCATTCTTCCTGTGCGCGGCGTTTCATCTGCGCCTTTTGCTCCGGCGTCAGATTGTTCAGGCGCTGCTGCATATTGCTTTTCAATCTTTCTTTTTGCTCCGGCGGCATCTGATCCCAGCGTTCTTTCAGCTTGGAGCGAATGGCCTCCCGCTCTTTCGGGTCGATGTCCTTCCAGCGGTTGCGCAATTCCCGTTGCATTTGCTTGCGATCTTCCGGTGCGACATTCTCCCATTGTTTCTGGATTTTCGCCTTCATCTGTGCGCGTTCCTCCGGCGACATATTCTGCCATTTTTCACGCAAGTTCCGCGTTTCACCGAATTTGTTATCAATAAAACTGTCCTGCTCATCCGGCGGCATTTGCTCCCAGCGTTCCTTCATCTGGCCGCGGTGTTTTTCGATAAATGCGCGGCGTTCCTCCGGCGGCATATTCTGCAACTTGTCCCAGATTTCTCCACGACGGGCATTTTCTTCCCCGCCGCCGCTGTTTTTAAAGGCTTCGATACGTTTGCGTGCCTCTATCGCTTCGCGGCTGTCCAGCAGACGCCGTTCATCTGCTGTCAACACACGATCCTGCGCCATCGGGGCCATATTTTCGCCCTGCGCATAAGCCGTCGCAGGCATGCCCGCAAGCCCGGCCATTACGCCGCAAACGGCCAAAACCGATAAAAATCCTTTATTTTTCAACATGTCCGTACCTTCCTATCCATGACGTTCATGTGCAGCCAACCGGCCTGTCTAATTATTATACGGGACAGATTATCAAAACCCTGCGCAAAAAATCGAAAAAAAATGAAAAAAATTTATAAAAAAGCGCAGGGTTTTCCTAAAACGGAACGTGTCATAGACAGTGAAAAGCAGTATGCTTCTAAAAGCATGTGAACAGCATGATACAGGAAAAAAGGATGAAAGACTGCTGTGACGCCGAAAGAAGAGGATACTGCCGGGCTGGATGAGGATGATGCGCTGATGCGGCGCATCGCCGGGGGCGATGAAAGGGCCTATGCCATGCTGGTACAGAAACATCTGGGCAGAACCGTGCGGACCGCCATGCGTATTCTCGGCAATCAGGCCGATGCCGAAGATGCAGCGCAGGATGCCTTTATCCGCGTCTGGAAACATGCGGAAAACTGGGAGCCGGAAGCCAATCACGGCGCTAAATTCACCACATGGTTTTACCGTGTTGTGACCAATCTGTGTATTGATTACACGCGCAAAAAACGCGGTATCGCGCTGGAAAACATCGCCGAGCAGGAAGCGGAGGATGAAAGCGGTCTGGAAAAGCTGGAACGCGCCGACACGTTCCAGACGCTAAAAACCCATATGGATGCCCTGCCCGAGCGGCAACGCACTGCCCTGACCCTCTGTTTTTACGAGGAAATGAGCAATAAGGAAGCCGCAGAGATCATGGATATTAGCGTCAAAGCGCTGGAATCGCTGCTGGTACGGGCAAGACGCAGTTTACGTGACACGATGGATGCGGATGACATCCGCGACGGTATGCAGGCAGGAAATTAGAGGAAACAGCTAAAATGAGCAAAAAACTGGCAAAACAGGCGAAACAGATCAGGGAAATGGTGGCGGCTTACGGTGCCGACCGTCAGCTGTGGCCCGAAACAGTCCGTGATTTTGCCGATGAAACCGCCGCCGCCCTTCCCGAAATTGCCGCACTGCTGCAACAGGCGGAGAAAGAAGATGCGCTGCTGCGCGACTATCATCTGGACATTCCGGCGCTGGACAATCTGCAAAGCCGTATTCTGGCCGAGGCGCGCGCCACGCCGCAGCTGCGCAGCAGTCCCGTTTCTGCGGAAAAGGTGAAGCAAAGCTTTTGGCAAATCTTATTCCCCGGATTGCAGTTCCGCCCGATGCATATCTTTGCGCCCAGCGGCGGGCTGGCGATGGCGGCGGTTTTCGGTTTCTGGCTCAGTTTCAGCGGTACCGTTGCGCCGCCGGACGGAACAGCGGCAAACGGGTTGTTGCTTGATCCGGTCTTTTATCAAAATGTCTCCGACCCCGCATTGGGAGACGCATTACTGCTCTACGGCACGGAAGGAGGAATGGAAGAATGACCGCCATCCATAAAATACTGGTAACCGTTTCCGTTCTGCTGTTTATTTCGCTGGCAGGAAATATGTTCTTTCTCGGCATCTGGCTGGGCAGCTCGGTACAGCAAGGCGTCACGGAAACCACCCATGTCAGCGGCAATATCCATGCCGCAAGCGAGATCAAACAGATTGACCGTGAATTCAGCGATTTGCTGCCCGAACAGGATAAGGAAATCATCCGCAGCCGCATGCAGGAAAGCCGCAGCACGCTGCGCGCCCAAAAAGACGCGCTGGATAATGCCCAGCGTGCCGTCCGCAATGCGATGTATGCCGAGCCTTTCGATCAATCCGCGCTGGACCAGGCGCTGGCCGATGAGCGCAACGCACGCCAGAACCTGCATGGCGCTCTGAACACGACGCGCCGTAATATGGCGGCCTCCCTGTCCCCCGAAGGGCGCCGTGCGCTGGCAAAAATGGAGGATCGCCTGTCCCGCTACCGCGAAGCCCGCAACGGCGGCATGCATGGTGATGCGGAAACAGGTGAGCGCAACAAGGATATGCGCCGCTTTGAAAAGCTGCGCAAATTGCGTGAACACCGCAAGAATCAGGAATAAACCGGTTTAAGCACCCGCCAGAACAGATAATGTCCAGCGCAGGATAATCGGACGGATATCGGGCTGCGGCAGGTTTTTGCCCGTTGTCCAGCGCGTCACCGCACCGCCCGTCAAGCCGAATTCATCGCGCAGTTGCTGTTCGCTGACCGCGCCGCTGCTGACAATATCATAGAGAGCCTGCGCAAAATCAGTATCGGAAATTGCGGATTGCCGCAGCAAAGCGTTCAGCTTTTTTTCCAGCTGTTTCAGACGTTCCGTTTGTAAATCGGTAATTTGTCCCATGCCGCGGCTCACAAATGGCCATGCGCTTTAAAACTGTAATGACCGGTCGCGGAAATAATCAGATGGTCATGCACAATGACATCAATCGGTGTCACGGCACGGACGATTTCTTTCGTCATTTCAATATCCGCATTACTCGGCGTCGGGTCGCCGCTGGGGTGGTTATGCACTAAAATCACAGCCGTTGCACCGACCTCCAGCGCACGCTTCACAATCTCGCGCGGATAGACCGGCGTATGGTCAACCGTTCCGCTCTGCTGCACCTCATCGCGGATCAGGCGGTTCTTGCGGTTTAGAAACAGGACGCGGAAATGTTCTTTTTTCTCATGTGCCATCGTCGCCATGCAGTAATCCAGCAGGGCTTTCCACGAGCTGAGAACCGGCGCATCGGAAATTTTCTGTTTCAGCAAACGCCCGCCTGCCGCATAAACGGTTTTCAGAAAGGCCGCCGTGTTTTCACTGACCCCCGTCACGGTCGCCAGGCTTTTCGGATCCGCCGCCAGCACATCGGCAAAGCTGCCGAAATGATCGATCAGTTTTTTCGCCAGCGGTTTGACATCGCGGCGCGGGATGGCGGTAAAAAGCAGTAATTCAAGAATTTCGTAATCGGGCATACCGTCACCGCCCGATTCCAGAAAACGCTGACGCAACCTGTCACGATGCCCTGCATGGGGCAGCTTGTCCGGATTTAGAACGGTCTTTTTTGCCTTTTGCTGCGTCATGTCCGTTGCCCGATCAGGAAGTATAGGGCGGAAAAGTATAGCCCTTCGGCGACAGGGTGAAAATTTCAAACCCGTCTTCCGTCACCGCCAAAGAATGTTCAAATTGCGCTGACAGCGATTTGTCACGTGTTACAGCCGTCCAGCCGTCATCCAGAATTTTCACATCATATTTGCCGGTATTGATCATCGGCTCAATCGTGAAGAACATACCCGGCTGCAGTACCAGCCCCTCACCTGCCTTGCCGTAATGCAGAACGGAGGGCGGCATATGGAAAGTTTGTCCGATGCCGTGGCCGCAGAAATCGCGCACGACCGAAAAACGCCGTCCTTCCGCATGTTTCTGGATGGCGGCGGCCACATCGCCCAGCGTCGCACCGGGTTTGACCTGCTCAATCCCCAGCATCATCGCCTCATAAGTCGTTTCGACCAGACGCTGCGCCTTGACGGGAATTTTCTCGCCGCAGTAATACATGCGGCTGGTATCGCCGTGCCAGCCATCGACAATCACCGTCACATCAATATTCAGCACATCGCCTTCTTGAATGGGTTTTTCGCTGGGAATGCCGTGACAAACAACGTGATTAACCGAAATACAGGTCGCCTTGGGATAGCCTTTATAGCCCAGCGGCGCGGGAATCGCATCATGGTCTTCAATGAATTTATGGCACAGATCATCCAGATATTCCGTCGTAACACCGGGCTTTACAAAATCGGTGATGTAATCCAGTGTTTCCGCCGCCAGACGCCCCGCAACGCGCATGCCTTCAAATGCTGCGGCATCATGGATCAAAATCTGTCCTTCTTCCGTATCATGTACTGTTTTGTATTCCGATTTCGTGTTCATTGCCTGCTTGCCTTTCATTAAGGACTCGGGTTATCTTTTCCAGTATAATCATCGTCTGTTGAAAGACTAGGAAATACCACAGAACAGGAGCGTAATAAAGAGCAGATGAGCGCCGAGACCTACACAGCCGCTATTCTGATTATCGGAGACGAGATTCTGTCCGGCCGTACGGTTGACCAGAACACGCCCTGGATTGCGGAAAAACTTGCCGAACACGGCATCAAACTGCGCGAGGTGCGCGTGGTGCCGGATGATTATACGGATATCATCAATGCCGTGAATGCGCTCCGCTCCCACTACACTTATCTGATTACCACAGGCGGCATCGGGCCGACCCATGATGACATCACTGCCGCCGCCATTGCGCAGGCTTTTGCCGTTCCTGTGAAAGAAGACCCGGATGCCCGCAAAATTCTGGAGGATTATTACGGCACGCGTGAGCTGAATGATGCAAGGCTGAAAATGGCCGCCGTCCCCGAAGGGGCGGTATTGATCGATAATCCTGTCAGCGGTGCCCCCGGTTTTAAAATGGAGAATGTCTATGTGCTGGCCGGTGTGCCGCGCATTATGCAGGGCATGCTGGAAGGCTTTATCGACGGGCTGATCGGCGGTGACCCGATGCTGTCCAATACTATTACCTGCGACCTTTACGAAAGTCAGGTTGCCAAAGACCTCGGAAGCCTGCAGGATAAATATCCCGATGTCTCCATCGGCAGCTATCCGCAATACCGCGGCGGCATATTGGGGTTGAGCCTTGTGCTGCGCGCAACGGATGCAGCGCTTTTAGACAATGCGACCGATGAGGTGATCGCCGTCATCGAAGCGCTTGGCGGAACGGCCAGCGCCGTGAATATCCGCGGCAATGAAACCAAAAACCGCGAAACGGGCTGAACAATAATAAAGAAACGGCTGCTATGGCACGCGAAATAAACCTTCATCTGGTCTCCGATTCAACGGGCGGCACATTGCATGGCGTGGTTAAAGCCTGTATTGCGCAATTTTCGGAAGTCCTGCCTGTCGAGCATTTGTGGAATCTGGTGCGCGAAAAACGGCAGATCGACAATCTGATGAAAAGCGTTGCGGAAATGCCGGGCCCCGTGCTGTTCACGCTGGTCGATGATATGCTGGCGCATTATTTGCAGGAAAAATGCCGTGAAGCAGGCATTCCCGCCATCCCTGTCTTACAACCGATTATGAACAGCCTGAGCGAATATCTTGGCCTGAAAAGCCGTTCCATGCCCGGTTTGCAGCATATCTTAAATGAAGATTATTTCAGCCGTATTGATGCGATGGATTACGCCCTGCATCATGATGACGGCCAGCGCACCGGGCGCAGCCTTGCCGAGGCGGATGTCGTCTTGCTGGGTGTCTCGCGCACCTCGAAAACACCGACCAGCCTTTATCTGGCCAATCGCGGGATAAAAACGGCAAATATACCGCTGGTTCCCGGCATCACGCCGCCGCAGGAAGTCTTTGAATTAAAAAAACCGCTTTTCGTCGGACTGACCGAAAGCCCCGCGCGGCTGGTCGAGCTCCGCAGCAACCGTTTGCAGCATATGGGCGAGAACAACCGCACCGATTATCTGGAACTGGAAAAAGTGAAAGAGGAAGTCGCACAGGCGCGGCAGCTTTACACCCGTATGGGCTGGCCCGTGATTGATGTCACCCGCCGCAGCGTCGAGGAAACCGCGGCGGAAATTCTGACATTGCTGAGCCGCAAACGCGAACTGGAAGAAGAAGCCCGCGCAAAAAAAGCAGCGCAACATGCCGCCCCGCAGGAACAGAAAAGCCAATCCTGAAATATTGCGCCCACAAAAAAACCGGATCATTTGATCCGGCTTTTTGTACTTTATCTTGTCCGCCATCAGACGCGCATCGGCATCAGCACGTAAAGCGCATTATCATCGCCGACATCCTGAATGATGGTCGGGGATGCGGAATCGGCCAGCGTCATACGGCAGCCGTCACCTTCGATCTGTTTGGCAACATCCATCAGATAGGCAGCGTTAAAGCCGATTTCAACGGGGTCTGCGTCAAAGACGATTTCCAGTTCCTCGGTTGCGCTACCGCTTTCGGGGCTGGTTGCCGACAAGGTCATCATTTTGCCGTTCAGCGCCATTTTCACAGCGCGGGATTTTTCCGTCGCGATCGTTGACACACGGTCAACCGCACCTGCGAAAATCGCCGGATTGATTTCCAGCACCTTGTCATTGTTTTTCGGAATGACGCGTTCGTAATCGGGGAACGTGCCGTCGATCAGCTTCGTCGTCAGCGTGATATGGTCGAAGCTGCATTGCATTTTCGTATCCGACAGGCTGATTTTGATGGTGTCGCCCGCTTCCTCGATCAATTTGCGGATTTCACCGACGGCTTTGCGCGGAATAATTACGCCGGATGTCATGTTTTCCGCGCCATCGGGCAGCGGAATTTCAAAACGTGCCAGACGGTGCGCATCGGTCGCAACAGCGCGCAGAACCTTTTGGCCTTTGCTTTCCGTTGCATGCATGAAAATACCGTTCAGGTAATAACGCGTTTCTTCCGTTGAAATCGCAAAGCGTGTGCGATCAATCAATGTCCGCAGCTGCGAGGCCGGAATTTCAAACTGATGCGGCAAATCGCCATCGCGGGACATTTGCGGGAAATCATCAACCGGCAGACAACCAAGGCGGAAGTCGGAACGTCCGGCCTTGACCAGCATTTTGTTATCGCCTTCGGGGATATCCATGCTGACGCTGCTGCCATCGGGCAGTTTGCGCACGATATCATAGAGCGTATTGGCCGGAACCGTCGTTGCGCCCGCGCGTTCCACGCTTGCGGGAACGCTTTCGGCAATTTCCAGATCCATATCGGTGGTGTTCAGAAACAGAATACCGTCTTCGGCGCGGAGCAGCACATTCGCCAGAATGGGAATGGTATTCCGGCGTTCAACAATGGTGTGAACATGGCTCAAAGCGCGCAGCAGGTCGGAACGGTCAATAGAAAACTTCATGGCTTTTGGTCTCTCCTTGCAAATGAATCCTGTCCTGAAAATGTAATGCGGTATTCTAGCACTTCAGCCCGAAAAGAAAAGCCATTTTAGGCCAGATTACGCCTGTTTCTGGCGGTAATGCGCGATTAACTGCGGCAGTTTGGTCATATCATCGAATAATTCGCGCGCGCCAAGCTCCAGCAGCAGATCTTTTACATCCATATGGTCATGGTGGCTGCCGCCGGTAAAACCCAAAACAGTCATTCCGGCCGCAACCCCTGCCGTCACGCCGGGGATGCTGTCTTCCACCACGAGGCAACGTGCGGGATCAACCCCCATCGTTTCCGCGGCATGCAGATAAACATCCGGCTCCGGCTTGCCGCGTGCGACCATTTCACTGCTGAAAATGCGTCCTTCAAACAGCGGCATGATCTCCGTCTTATTCAGCATGAAGTCGATTTTTTTCATCGCGCTGTTGGAGGCCATACAGAACGGAACCTCCAAACCTTCCAGAACCTGCTTGATATTGCGGATGGCCTCAAGCTCCTGCTCCAGATAAACCAGACTGCGCTCATAGGAAATTTGCGGATATTCCGGCGGCAGTTTTGCCCATGCCTCTTTCGTGACGGGACTGTCCGGCCCCTGTCCGCAAAAGACGCGGATATGTTCCTCCATCGTGATCGGATAGCCGAGTTCCGTTTTCACCGCCGCATTGCTGCGGTTCACGACGATTTCACTGTCAACGATCACACCGTCGCAGTCGAAAATAACCATTTCTACCATATTGTCACACCCTTGTTTTGTCGTTTATGCTAGACACGCAAAAACATATTGGCACTTTCTATGCCGCAAAACAAGGATACACGGAGGGCGTGATGGAAAAAAGACAACTTGGAAAAACCGGCCTTGAGGTCAGCCTGATCTGTCTGGGGACAATGACCTGGGGACAACAAAACACGCAGGATGAAGGCTTTGAGCAGATGGATTACGCCGTCGAAAACGGCGTCAATTTTTTCGACACGGCAGAGCTGTATGCCATTCCGCCCACGGCTGAAACCTGCGGCAAAACCGAAGAGGTGATCGGCAACTGGTTTGCCAGCCGCAAATGCCGCGACAAAATTATTCTGGCGACTAAAATCGCCGGTCCGGGTGCGCATCTTTCATGGATCAGAAACGGTGAGCGCCGCTACAACCGCGAGCATATTACCGCCGCAATCGAAGGCAGCCTGAAACGTCTGCAAACCGATTATATTGACCTGTACCAACTGCACTGGCCCGAACGCGAGGTCAATAGTTTCGGCAAGCTGGACTTTCCCGACGCTGCGGAAATCCGTGAAGATGAAGAATACCGCATGCTGGGCACGCTGCAGATTCTGGAGGAATATATTGATAAAGGCGTTATTCGCCATATCGGCCTTTCCAATGAAACGCCCTGGGGTGTCATGGGCTTTCTGCAGCTTGCGGAAAAACACAGTTTAAGCCGTGTCGTTTCCGTACAGAACCCCTATAATCTTTTGAACCGCAGTTTTGAAGTCGGGCTGTCGGAGATTGCCTTACAGGAAAAATGCGGGCTTTTGGCCTATTCACCGCTGGCAGGCGGCGCACTGACCGGAAAATATCTGAACGGACAGGTGCCGAAAGGTTCGCGCCGCGATATTGACCCGCGCGGATCGCGCTATCAGAAACCGCATGCCGAAAGCACCATCGCCCGCTATGTCGAGATTGCCAAAGAGGCCGGACTTGATCCCGCACAGATGGCGCTGGCCTTTGTAAACAGCCGCCGTTTCCTGACAGCGAATATTATCGGTGCCACCACGATGGAACAGCTGAAGACGAATATCGCCTCCGCAGATTTGACGCTGACGGATGATGTGATTGCGGCAATCGAGGCCGTTCACAGTGATGTTCCCAACCCCTGCCCGTAGAAGGAAACACAGCCCATGTCCCGCAGGCTTTTTATCGGCGTAGAGCCGCCCGAAGATATCAAAAGCGCCCTGCTGCGTCTGGAATACGGCTTACCCGATATCCGCTGGGTACCGCCGGAAAGCTTTCACATCACGTTGCGTTTTCTGGGCAATGTCGATGAAGCTTCGCTGCCCGAGCTGGATTACCATCTTGGCAGTATCAGCTTTGCCGCGATGCATTACAGCATCAACGGTATCGGCTATTTCAAAAAAGGAAAATACTGCACCCATCTTTGGGCCGGGATTGCGCCGGATGAAGATTTCATGGAATTTGCCCGCAGCGTCAACGCCTATTTTGAACCCGGTATTACGGCCCAAAAATTCGCCCGCAATTACAAGCCGCATATTACGCTGGCGCGCCCGAAAAAACGGGAGATGAAGGATGTGACATCCTTTCTGGAACATAATGCGCTGTTCAAAATCCGCGATATTCCGCTGACGGAATTCCATGTCTATGAAAGTTTTCTGCACGAAGACGGACCGGAATATCAGATTATCGGCACATATCAGGCACAGGATGCCGGATTACATGATTGATTTTTTGCGGTTGTAGAAACCGACCAGATAAATCGACAATTCATACAGCAGCAATACCGGGAAGGCCAGTGCCACCTGACTGATGACATCCGGCGGCGTCAAAACCGCCGCGACGACAAAAGTCAGCACAACCGCGTAACGCCGTTTCTGTTTCAGCCCTTCCGCCGTGACCATGCCTGCGCGCCCCATTAATGTCAGCAGAACAGGCAGTTGGAAACACAGTCCGAAGGCGAAAACCATCTTCATCACCAGCGACAGATATTCGCTGACCCGCGCTTCCAGCACAATGGCAAGGCCATCGCCGCCGCCCGGTTGTTCAAACCCTGTGAAAAACGCCCATGCCAGCGGAAAAACCACATAATAGGCAAATGCCGCGCCCATCAGGAACAGTACAGGCGTTGCCACAATAAAGGGCAAAAAGGCTTTTTTCTCTTCGCGGTATAATCCCGGCGCAACGAATTTCCAGAGCTGTACGGCAATGACCGGAAAAGACACAAACAGCCCCGCAAACAGCGAGAGTTTCAGATAGGTAATAAAAGCCTCGGCCAGCCCCGTATAAATCAGCCGTCGTCCCTCGCCATCCAGCGTTTCAGCCAACGGTCGTACCAGAAATGCGTAAAGATCATCCGCCACGGCGTAACAAAACCCCGCCGCAATCAAGACGGCAGCCGTACACCAGAGCAGCCGCCGCCGCAGTTCGGTCAGATGGTCGACCAGATTCATCTCTGCGCCGCTGCTGCTCATGTCGCCGCCTTTTTCTTTTTAGGTGACGTTTTTTTCGCGGAAGATTTCTTTGCAGCGGTTTTTTTTACCGCTTTCTTTTTTGCCGATGCTTTCTTTGCCTGTGATTTCTTTGCGGGCGCTTTTTTCTTTTGCGGCGCATCGCGTATTTCCAGCGCCTTTTGCTGTTCGATACGGAATTCCGTCAAGGCGTCACCCGCCTGATTGGCCTCACGCGCGATATCTTCCAGCGCCGCTTCTTCCGTGAATTTATCCAGCCCCGTCTGAATGTCGTTACTGAAGCGGCGCAGTTTCCCCAAGCCGCGCCCCAGCAGATACAGCGCACGCGGCATCTGCTGCGGCCCGATTACCAGCAAGGCCACAACCGCAATCAGCAAAAATTCGACTGCCCCGATACCGAACATGGGATATATTTACGCCTTATCTTTATCGTCTTTTTTATCGCCGTCTTCGCCTGCGGCTTCTGCAATATCGGCATCTTTATTTTCTTTGTCTTTATCGTCTTCGCCGCCTTTTAACCCGTCTTTAAAATTATGCATGCCTTTGCCGAGATCGCCCATCACGCGCGGAAGTTTCCCCGCACCGAACAAGACCAGCACCAGCACCAAGACTAGTATAATCTGCCAAATTCCGATACTCATTAGACTTTCTCCTCTTCTGTTGCATCAAGCTCGATAATATCGACCTCGTGTTCAATATCTATATCTTCCCCTTCATCGGGGTTGATATCCGCCTCGTCATCCGCGCCCTGGAACATGTCCGATTGCCCCAGCGTATCAATCGCCGCGCGGCTGTCGAGCAATCCGGCTTCCTTCATTTCCTCCAGCCCCGGCAATTCATCCAGCCCTGTCAGGCCGAAATGATCCAGAAATTGCGGTGCGGTAATCCATGTCAGCGGTCGCCCCGGAATCTGGCGGCGGCGGCCCGGTTTGATCCAGCCGATTTCCATCAGAATATCCAGCGTGCCTTTGCCTGTGGACACGCCGCGGATATTTTCAATTTCCGCCCGTGTCACCGGCTGGTGATAGGCGATAATCGACAATGTTTCCATTGCTGCGCGGGAGAGTTTTTTCGGCACTTCGCGCTCAATACGCAGCTTGCCCGCAAGATCGGGAGCCGTGCGGAACGCCCATGCACCATCGCGGTACACCAGCCCGACGCCGCGGCCCTCATAACGGAATTGCAGCATCTTGACGATATCATCCGTATCCTCGCGGCGTTCTTCCGGCAAATGTTCGGCCAGTTCTTTCAGCGGCACGGGTTCTTTCGCGGCAAACAGCACGGCTTCCAAAATCCGCAGCTCCTCCGCATAGCCGTCCGTATTGCTGTCCGGTGTTTTCTGGTTTTCCTGTCCGGTCATTCTTCCGTCACCTTTCTTCTAAGATAAATCGGCGCATAGGTTTCTTCCTGCCGAATTTCGATCATGCCGCGTTTTGCCATTTCCAGCGATGCGCCAAAAGTCGATGCCACGGCGGAGCGTTTGACAAGCGCATCTTCCTCCCGCAATCCGGCAGGCAGCAGCGCACGCAGGCTGAGCCATTCCTCGGGAATACTGCCCAGCATTTTCGTCATGCGTGCCAGTGCATCATCAATCGACAAAAGCTTAAAGGCGCGGATTTCATAGATGCTGCTATCCGAACGCTGGCGAATATCGGCATAGGCCGAGAGCAGATCATAAAACCCCGCATCCCAGATATGTTTGGTGATGATTTCGACCCCGTCGGCATGACCGCGGGGGAAAAAATCATAGCCAAGCTGCGGACGCGCCATCAGTTTTTCCGAGGCGTTACGCATGGCCTCTAAACGGCGTAGCTGAAAGGCCAGCGCCTCGGCCATTTGTTCACCGCTCGGCTCCTCCGTCGTGTCTTCTTCCGGGATCAGCAGCCGCGATTTCAGATAGGCCAGCCATGCCGCCATCACCAGATAATCGGCCGCCAGTTCGAGACGCAGATTGCGCGCATTGTCGATAAAATCCAGATATTGATTGGCCAGTTCAAGGATGGAGATTTGCGTCAGATCAAGTTTTTGATCCTGCGCCATGCTAAGCAGCATATCAATCGGCCCGTCAAAACCGTCCAGCTGCAGCAATAGCTGTTCGCCTTCCTCTGCGGGCGGCGTGCGCTCCGGATCTTCTTCAAAATCCGGCACAGCGTCTTCGGGGGGCTGATGTTTATCCTGATCCGTCATCAACCAACCATTCCGCGTTCCGTTTGCGTTCCCGCATCCGCCATAAATTCATGGCGCAATTCTTCCGCGCGTAACATGCGTTCCAGCGACAGGGAGGAAATTTCCGGCAGTGCCGCAAAAATCCCGCGCATTTCATCAAAATCGCCGCTGCAATGCAGCGTCAAATCGCATCCGGCTTGCAGTGTTTGTACGGCGCGTTCGGCCAGCGTTCCCGACAGTGCCTCCATGCCGATATCATCGGCAATGACCACACCGGTAAAACCGATTGAGCCGCGAACAGCCTCACGCATCACTTTTCCGGAAATTGTTGCGGCATGATCAGCATCCAGCGCGGTGTAAACAATATGCGCCCCCATCGCCCAAACGGCATTGCCCAGATCGGATTTTGACAAGGTACGGAAAGGGGCGAAATCAATTTCTTTCAGGGCGGCCAGTTCTGCTGTGACTTTCGGCAATTCCTTATGGCTGTCCGACGTGCCGCGCCCGTGTCCGGGAATATGTTTCATCACAGGGGTCACGCCTGCTGCCAGCAATCCGCGGCAGACATGTTCCGCCAGTTCGGTCACCTGATGCGCATCCGTACCATAGGTGCGGCTGCCTGACAGAAAGTCATGGCATTCCGGCGACGGTACATCCATCACCGGTGCGCAATTGACGGTGACACCGATCTCTGCCAGTTCCCGCGCCATTGCAAAGGCATTCTGATACACCGCGTCACAGGCCTGTTCCAGATCGTCCTCCGCCTGTGCGGCAAAATCGCCGGCAGGTGGGAATTCCGTCCATTCCGGCGCTTTTAATCTGGCAACACTGCCGCCTTCCTGATCAATCAGCACAGGCGCATCCGCCCATTTGACCAATTCACGGAAAGACGCGACAAGATCAGAAACCTGATTTTTACTGACGCAGTTGCGGCGGAACAAAATCAGCCCTGCCGGCGGCCGGTCGGCAAACAGGGATTTTTCATCCGCTGTCAGCGCCGTGTCCGCACAGCCGATGACAATCGGTGCCAGCGCTTTCAAATTTGCGTCTTCTTTACTTAACGACAAGGCAGCTGCCTCCCTGTTTTTTCAAATCCTCACAGCGTGCCAGCGCATCGGCGCGGCTTTCAAAGCCGCCCGCCCGCAACCGGTAGAGTGTCTTACCCTTCACCTCGGCCTGCTGATAATCGGGGGAAAGCCCGTCCAGA
Organism: Pseudomonadota bacterium; assembly: GCA_013285465.1. Classification (NCBI taxonomy): domain Bacteria; kingdom Pseudomonadati; phylum Pseudomonadota; species Pseudomonadota bacterium. The sequence goes on along the minus strand of CP053449.1, from coordinate 803,051 downwards.
ACACTGCCGTATTTTTTACCGAAACTGTCCCATGCTTTTTCAGCAGAGCTGCCGGTACTGAACGCCCCGAGTTGCAGCATCCATGCGCCCGTTGCCACAGGGGCTGTTTTTACCTCTTTTTTGGCCGCAGCCTCCAGTGCCTGTTTGACAGGTTCCAGATCTTTTTTCAGGGTTTCGATTTCAATCTCCGTTCCGCGCGTCGGTACAACAGCGGGCACATCCTCCAGCTGTACGACTTCGGCGGGCGGTGCCGGCGGTTTAACCGGCGCGGATGTCACTTCTTCCACATCCTCGACGGGGGCGGCCGTCAGCCTTTCGACCAAGGCCGACATTTTTTCTTCATCCGCGACGTCACTCTGCTGTGCGGCAGGCGTTTCCACTGCGGTTGTCTTGCCGGACATATCCTGCAGGCGGTCGGGATTTTGCAATTTGTGTTTCAATTGTGACAGCGGCACGGTTTCCTCGCGCGCAATCAGCGTTTCAACCTGCTGCCCGGTTTCACCGGATTCCCAATCCAGATTCAGCATCGGTTCGAAATTCGGTTTGCGCGACGGTATGGCGGGATTTTCACCGCTGCCGACCAGACGTTCGGCACGCCCCGCCGGTGTGTTTTCAAAAGGTTCATAAACCGTGCTGTCCTGATGCGGCACATTCATACCGCCCGGGTTCTCCGGCTTCACCTTGTAAGCGGACGGGTCAGCCTGAATAACAGGCACGATGCCGTCTTCCGCCGTTTTCGGATAGGCGTACCAGACGACACCGCCCAATACGACCAGCAGCAACAACGGTACGACAAAGCCGGGCAAGCCGTTTCCGCCGAAAATATAAGAGCTGATGCCGTGTTTCTGATGCAAAGGTTTCGGCGTTGCCTGAAAAATCCCATGCGTGTTTTGTCCGTCATTCTGTGTCATCCGTGCATCTCCTCTACCGGTTTGACGCCCATGACCTGCAAGCCCGACGCCGTGACCAGCGCAACGGCGCGTACCAGCGCCAGACGCGCAAGGCTCAGTTCCAGCTCATCCTCGATCAAAAAGCGTAAGGACGCATCGCCCCTGCCTTTTGTCCAAAAGGCATGATAGGCTGCGGCCAGTTCCTGTAAATAAAAGGCGATACGGTGCGGCTCCGCCGCCTCCGCCGCCGAACGTATAAAGCGCGGCCAGCCCGCCAATACGCGGATCAACGCCAAATCCTCTTCCGTATTCAGCAGAGATAAATCCGCCTCTGACAGCGCCTCATCCGACAGATCGGCATCAGGAAACATCTCCGCCGCGTTGCGCAGTACCGAGCAGCAACGCGCATGCGCATATTGCACATAAAAAACCGGATTTTCTTTTGACTGTTCCACGACTTTGGCGAAATCGAATTCCAGTGTCTGGTCGTTTTTACGCGTCAGCATGATAAAGCGCAGCACATCACCGCCGACCTTGTCGATAATATCGCGCAGTGTGACAAATGTTCCGGCGCGTTTGGACATCCGCACAGGCTCGCCGTTATCATACATATGCACCATCTGGCACAGCTTGCACTCAACTTTTGCCTTACCGTCGGTCAGTGCCGTCACCGCCGCGCCCAGACGTTTGACGTAGCCGCCGTGATCGGCACCGAAAATATTAATCAGCTCGCCCTGTGTGCGTTTATATTTATCCCAGTGATAGGCAATATCATTGGCGAAATAAGTCCAGCTGCCATCGGATTTTTTCAAAGCGCGGTCAACATCATCACCGAAATCCGTCGCACGGAACAGCGTTTGCGGGCGTTCTTCCCAATCATCGGGCATCTGGCCTTTCGGCGGATCCAATACGCCTGTGTAAATCAATCCGCGTTCCTGCAAAATACCGAAAGCCTCATCCACCGCGCCGCGGTCAATGACCTCCTGTTCAGAGGTAAAGACATCATGTTTGATATTGATGTCGTTTAAATCATGGCGGATTTCCGCCATCATCATTTCCAGCGCCATCTCTTTACAGACGGGCAGCCAGCCTTTTTCTTCCGCCTCCATCCACTTGGTGCCGTCGCGGTTTTTCAATGCCGCGCCGACATCTTTCAGATACTCGCCGGGGTAATGCCCCTCGGGAATGTCGCCGATATCTTCGCCCAGCGCCTCGCGGTAACGCAGGTAAACCGAGCGCGCCAGTTTTTCAACCTGTGCACCGGCATCATTGATGTAATATTCGCGGGTAACGTCATAGCCTGCTTTTTCCAGCAGCGCCGCCAGTGCGTCACCAACCACCGCGCCGCGCGCATGGCCTGCCGTCAGCGGACCGGTCGGATTGGCGGAGACATATTCGACATTAATGCGCTGTCCGCGCCCCATATCACTGTCGCCATAAGCGGTGCCGTCATGCAGAATGGCTTTCAGGCAGTTATGCCACATCTGCGGATGCAGACGGAAATTGACAAAACCCGGTCCGGCAATGCTTGTTTCAGCCACATCGGGATGCGCCTCCAGAATAGCCGTCACTTTTTCCGCCAGCGCACGCGGATTTTCGCCGAATGATTTTGACAGTACCATCGCGGCATTACTCGCCATTTCCCCATGCGCGGCATCGCGCGGCGGTTCGACAATCACGCGGGAGAAATCCGGATCATCCTTATCTGCAGGACGCTCCAGCTTTGCAAGTTCCGCCTTCAGATAATTCTGAAAATCGAGAAAAAGATCGCGCTGCGCCGTGCCGTCTGTATGTTCCGTTGCCATTTGCACCGCCGTTTCGGATGTCGTCATGTTCTTGCCTGCTGCTTCCTTGAAGTTATCATTTGTGCCGTCTTAACCGATATCGGCATAAGGGTCAAAAAGCTCCCGATGCGTTTTGATGGCATAGCGGTCGGTCATATTGGCGATATAATCCGCCACAACCCGTGCGCGCCAGTTATCCGGCGTCATGCCTTTGGGAACATTCTCGATGCTTTGACGCCAATCCCGCGGCAAAGCACGGTCAAACTCCATAAAGGCCGCGAACAGCCCCTGCACCACCTTGTAAACCTTAAAGCGGATACGGGCGACATGTTTGTGCAGATAGAAACGGTCCCACAGGAAGCGCCGCAGCATCTGGTCATTTTCTTCCATTTCTGCGGAGAAAGCGACCATCTGCCGATCGGCATGGCGAATATCATCCGGGTTTTGCGGATTAAGCTCCAGCAAACGGCGCACCGTTTCGGCGCGGACATCGGCAATCATATAGCCCATCAATTCACGGACGACCTGCCCGCGCAAACGGCTTTCCTCCGCATCGGGGAACTGGGCACGGGTTTTTTCGACAATCTCGTACAAGAACGGGACATCTTTCAAATCATCCAGCGTAAAGAAACCTGCCGCCAGACCGTCATCAATATCATGGCTGTTATAGGCGACATCATCTGAAATTCCGGCAATCTGCGCCTCAAGCGAGGCGTAAGTATCCAGCATAAGATCGGCCTCATCCTTCAGACGGTTCAGTGTGAATTGCAGCTCTTTCTGTTTGCCGTCTTTTTTAATCACGGGGCCGTTATGCTTGACCAGCCCTTCAAGGCTTTCCCATGTCAGATTCAAACCGTCGAACAGCGGATAGCGCTGTTCCAGATAGGTCACAACGCGCAAAGTCTGATCATTATGGTCAAAACCGCCATAGGGGATCATGCATTCCTTCAGCGCATCTTCACCGACATGGGCGAAAGGCGTATGGCCGAGATCATGCGCCAATGCACAGACTTCCGCCAAATCTTCATCCGCATAAAGAATACGCGCCAATGACCTCGCCACCTGTGCAACCTCAATACTGTGCGACAGGCGTGTGCGGAAATGATCGCCCTCGTGATAGACGAAAACCTGCGTTTTGTGTTTCAGGCGGCGGAACGCGCGGGAGTGGATCACGCGGTCACGGTCACGCTGGAAATCCGTGCGGGTTTTACTGGGATCTTCTTTGAAAATGCGTCCACGGCTTTGCGACGGGCGGCTGGCATAGGAGGCGCGTCCGTCTTCCAGCAAAAATTTCTTAAGCCCGTCTTCTTCCGCATCCATCATCTGTTTGACTGTTATGGCCATAGACTGTCTCTTTTCTTCCGTGCTATAATAAATAATGATAATGACACGGCCTATAATGAGCAAAAACCGCATGAAATGCAAGGTTAATGCTCGTTTTTGAAGAGGATAAGATGAAGGGTTAAACAATGGACGCAGAAACACAAAAACAGGAAATTTTCATTACCGACAGCGCAGCGAAGCAAATCGCGCATCTGATTAAAAAAACCGGACAGCCCACCGGCGCCATGCTGCGCGTCACCGTCACAGGCGGCGGCTGCTCAGGTTTCCAGTATGAGTTTGATTTTGATACAAAAACCAGCGCCGCCGATGATGTTGTTTTTGAAAAAAACGGTGCAAAAATCGTCACCGACACATTGTCTTTGAATTTTCTGGACCAGTCGGCCGTGGATTACGTCTCCGACCTTGGTGCCGCAGGATTTAAAATCAGCAATCCCAATGCCGTCGCCTCATGCGGCTGCGGCAATTCCTTTTCCGTTGATATGGGATAATGTGGCGGAGATTCTTGCCCGCCTATCGTCTGTGAACGCGGCTTGTTATGCCGCCAACGGAAATTGCGGGCCTTTTCTGCCGTATTTTTCCAGTTCTTCCAGAAGATTTTTCAGACTATAGGCGGGGCGGTAGCCGATCAGCTTTTCCGCATCCGCACTGCCGAGAATTTTCGGTTTCCGCGCCGTATCAAGGCCAAAGCTTTGCGCCAGTTTTTCCGCCTCTGCGCCGTAACGCTTGGCAAAGCTGTTTTCCGTCCAGTTTTGCAGCTCGTCCGCCGTGTAATCATACGCGCCGTCGATGGTCAAAATCTGCGCGGGCTCTGCCGGTTTTTGACCCGCTTTCAGGAAATTGACGGCTTTCAGCGTTGCCTGACAGACATCTGCGGCATGTACCGCGCCCTTCCAGAACCAGTTCGCCCATTCGGTGAAATCCTGATAGACCGCGCGGTTCCACGGCGGGATAAAGGCACGCGGGCGCAGCGTCAGGATATCCATGTCATGGCGGTGCGCATAAGCGCGCGCCATTTCCTCGTTCAGAACTTTGGTATGACCGTATAACCCATAGCGGTCATCGGTGCTGGTACTGGAGATCAGCACGGCTTTTTTTACCCCGGCTGCGGCGGCGGCTTCAAAGACATTGAAAGTACCGGTAACATTCAGATCATGAAAATCATAAGCGTTTTTTACGCCCTGATTTTCATGGATGCCGTGCCATGCCGCGATATGCACAACGCAATCCACATCTTTCATGGCCGCTTTCAAAGCGTCACGGTCAAGGATGGAGGCGGCGATATGCGTTGCCTCGCCGCGTACCGCCTCATGCGGCGGCGCGACATCCAGATTGATGACGTCGTCGCCCTGCTGCGTCAGCTGCCGTGTCAGCAATACGCCCAGATCACCTGAACCGCCTGTCAGCAAAAGCTTCACACTCTCTCTCCTTGATTTTTAATGCAGCGTTGCTATTGTAACATGAATTTGAACATGCGGGAAAAACAGATGACAAAAAAAATCGCCAGTTGGAACGTCAATTCGATCCGTGCAAGACTGCCGAATGTGCTGGAATGGCTGGATCATGCCAAGCCCGACATTCTGATGATGCAGGAATTAAAAGCCGAAGACGACCAATTCCCTGCGGAGGAATTTGAAAAACGCGGCTATCATTGTACCGTCCACGGTCAGAAAAGCTGGAACGGTGTCGCCATTCTTTCCAAAAAAGAACCGACGGATGTGCTGAAGGGGCTGCCCGGCGACAAAAGCGACGCGCAATCACGTTATCTTGAGGTGGAAATCGACGGCATCCGTTATTGCTGCCTGTATCTGCCGAACGGCAACCCCGTCGACAGCGAGAAATATCCGTATAAACTGAAATGGATGGATCGCCTGCGCAAACGTGCCAAAGCAATGCTGGATGCGGAAACGCCCTTTATCCTCGGCGGTGATTTCAACATCATCCCCGCCAATGAAGATTGTTACGACCCCACCGCATGGCAGGATGATGCGCTGTTCCGTCTGGACAGCCGCAAGAAATTCCGCGCCCTTGTCCATCTGGGGCTGACCGATGCTTTCCGCGCCGAACACAGAGACACGCCCGGCGCTTACACCTTCTGGGATTACAAAGGCGGTGCCTGGCAGAAAAACCACGGCATCCGCATTGACCATTTCCTGCTATCGCCGCAGACCGCCGATAAAATGAAACATTGCCGCATTGATTCAGACCCGCGCGGCAAGGAAAAAGCCTCGGACCACACCCCCATTATTCTGGAGATTGCCGCATGAGCGAAAAGATTGTTCTGACCGACATCGACGGTGCCGTCGGCACCATCACCATGAACCGCCCCGACCTGCACAATGCCTTTAACGAGGAAATGATCGCGGCGCTGACCGCGGCTTTTGAAGAGATGGGCAAGAATGATGCCATCCGTGCCGTTGTGCTGCGCGGCAACGGTAAAAGCTTTTCCGCAGGCGGTGATTTGAACTGGATGCGCAAAACCGCCGAATACGGTTTTGATGAAAATGTCGCCGATGCGATGACGCTGGGCAAACTCTTGAAAACCATCAACACGCTTCCCAAACCGACCATCGCCGTTGTGCATGGCAACGCCTTTGGCGGCGGCGTGGGACTGACGGCTTGTTGCGATATCGCCATTGCCGAGAAAAACACCACTTTCTGCCTGTCAGAAGTCCGCATCGGCTTGATCCCCAGCATTATCGCCCCTTATGTGATTGCCGCCATCGGCGAGCGGCAGGCGCGGCGCTTTTTCATGACGGCGGAGCGTTTTTCCGGCAAACAGGCCAGAAAAATCGGTCTTGTCCATGAATCCCCCGAAGCGGAAGAGCTGGAGGAAGTCTTAAGCGGTATCCTGTCTTCATTGATGGATGGCGCCCCCGGCGCGCAACGCATGGGCAAAGAGCTGATCCGCGATATTGCCAAACGCCCAATTGATGACGAGGTTATCAGCCATACGGCGCAAAAAATCGCCGAAGCCCGTGCCTCAGATGACGGCAAAGAAGGGCTTTCTGCCTTCCTGAATAAGGGCGAGCCGTCTTGGCGCAAGCAGGCCTCGTAAAAAGCCGGTTATTTCACAGGCAGGATGCCGAGTTTTTTGCCGAAGGCGGCGCAATAGGAAATCCAGTCCATCAAATCCTTTGTTTCCGCAACGACATCCGGCACGGATTTCGGGTTGGTGATGGCGTTAAATTTGCTCTGCCATTTCGGCATCATTGACGCATAGGTATCATTGATATAATTATCCACACCCTGCGGCTGCTTTTCTTTTTCGGCATAGTCGCGGGCGGCGTTTTTAAAACCGTCAATCGCGGCATCATATTTTTCCAGATCATCGGCGGGGCGTCTTTTCTGTATCGCCATCATCCGGTTCAGTTCAAAAACGATGGAACATTCAATCAGGCTTTTTGACAATGCCTGTTTTTGCGCATGGGCACGCGGCAGCGCGACCATAAGACAAAGGCTGAAAACCACAGCCCCCGGCAGAAGAAAGTAAATTTTTGACTGAGACATATTTTTACACCATTTTCCTTCCGTTACGCGACCATGACCCGAGATATTATCTTGCATTATGTTTTTCCAATATGTTATACATATCCATTCTTTAAACCAGCGGAGACATCGAATGCCTACAAACAAGGTTATAGATTATGTGTTAAAATTTCCAGAGGGCGATTTTCTGATTGCCGGCGGTGCGCCCTATTTCATGCCGGAAGGCAGCGACAAGGCCTATCTGGGCTGGGGCGAGAAAAAGGAACTGCTGGGAAAATTCCATCACAAAATCGAAACGCGCGCCGAGGACTTCAAGAAATATGATCTGACTTATGAAGTCGAGGACGGCGAACTGATCGCGGCACGGCTGATCACCCCCTTCAACCGCAGCGCCGGAAAACTGGCGGATGCGGCCACGGTCGCCAAGCTGAATGACGATCTTGAAAACGGGCGTCTGGAACTGCAAGGACGCGCCAACCCGCCGCATATCACCCGCGCCGCCAAATTCGGCGACGGTCGTCTGCTGCTGCTGATTGACGGGCTGGACAAAAAGGAACGCCACACGCTGTTGATCGGTACGCCCGGCAATTACGAACAGATCGGGCTGGGAAGCGGCGTTCAGGGCGGCAACAGCTTTTACTACAAAACCGCGGATGGTAAAGACCTTGCCCTGCCCTATGGTTACGGCGGTCCCAAACATGACGAAGCGCCGCAATACGGCGATGAATTTCTGGCCTATATTCCGGTAGACAATGCGCAGGATCTGGCGGCGTTCGGGGTCAACATTACCCCGCCCGCCCCGCATCTTGATCCGTTCTGCAAGGAAGTGGCGGATCAACGGAAATCAGCACCGTCAAAAGCTTCAAAACAGCGTTTTTCACGCTGATACGAACAAAGGAAGTACGGAACCATGTCCGTTCAGGAAGCATCAGGAAGACTTGTCGATGCCGTCATAAAAAATGACGTCGAGGCCGCGCGTGATTGTCTGCGTGCAGGCGCATCACCCGATGTTTTTCTGAATACGACGGATGGTGAATTCCAACAATGTTCGCCGCTGATGATTGCCGCGATCAAAAACAACACCATGATGATTGAGCTGCTGATTCAGGGCGGGGCAGATGTTGACTGGATGAACCGTTACGGAGCCACGGCACTGATTTACGCCGCCGAAGGCAAGAAAGCCAATGCCGCCGAAGCCTTGCTGGCAAAAGGTGCCGACCCGAATTTGACAAAAAACTGGGGCGGTACGGCACTGCACTGGGCGGCGCGGCACGGCGAGACGAATCTTTGCAAATTGCTGCTGCGCTTCGGGGCGGATGCTTCCATCAAAAATGACAAAAACCAGACAGCCGGCGGCTGGGCGGAAAAAGACGGGCATAAGGCGCTGGCCAATTATCTGGATCATGCCGCGAATAGCTGGCACCCCGCCCCCGGCAATAAGAACAGTATCGTCCACCGTACCCTGCCCGCAGCCGATACGGGCGTGACCTATATTTTCAATTTCAGCGCGATGACGCTGAGCAAACTGACCAAGGATTTCGAAAGCGGCAAACTGACAACGACCGATATGGCCTTTTCAGACCCCGCCGCCGAAAAAGACGTCATTGTCACCGCCGCCAAGAAATTCAAAGAGCACGGCGGAAAATTGAACGAGGCGCTGTTCAGCCGCTCCCTTCATACCGTCACACCCTTCTCCCATGTGCCGCGCTACCGCCGCAATGTCAATCGGCGGAAGCCTTAATAATAACAGATATTCAATGAATAATTATTCATCGCCCATTTTGAGGGCGGCGATGAAGGCGCTTTGGGGGATTTCGACATTGCCGTATTGGCGCATCTTTTTCTTACCCTTTTTCTGCTTGTCCAGCAATTTGCGTTTACGGCTGATATCGCCGCCGTAACATTTTGCCGTCACATCCTTACGCATGGCGGACAGGGTCTCGCGGGCGATGATCTTGCCGCCGATGGCGGCCTGAATGGCGATTTTGAACATCTGGCGCGGGATCAGGTCTTTCAGTCTTTCGCAAAGCTGGCGTCCGCGCCGTTCGGCCTGAGAGCGGTGGACGATCATTGCCAGCGCATCAACGGGTTCGGCATTGACGAGGATGCTCATCTTTACCAGATCGCCTTCGCGGTAGCTGTCGATTTCGTAATCAAAGCTGGCATAGCCGCGGCTGACGGATTTCAGGCGGTCATAGAAATCAAACACCACTTCATTCAGCGGCAGCAGATAGATCACCATCGCGCGGCCGCCGACATAGGTCAGCTCCACCTGTTCGCCGCGCCGTTCCTGACACAGCGCCAGAATACCGCCGAGATATTCATCGGGCACGAAGATCGTCGCCTTGATCCACGGTTCCTCGATATGTTCGACATAGACCAGATCGGGCATATCGGCGGGGTTATACAGTTCGATCTTTTCGCCCTTATTGGTATAGATGTGATAGACCACCGAGGGGGCGGTCGGGATCAGATCAAGATCAAATTCGCGGTCGAGCCGCTCCTGAATAATCTCCATATGCAAAAGTCCGAGAAAACCGCAGCGGAAGCCGAGGCCGAGCGCGGTGGAATTTTCCGGTTCGAAATGCAGGCTGGAATCATTTAAGGCCAGTTTGCCGAGACTGTCGCGCAGCTTATCATATTCGCCGCTATCGGACGGGAACAGGCTGCAGAAGACCATCGGCACGGAAGGTTTGAAACCCGCAAGCTTGGTCGCACAGCGTTTCTTTTCATGGGTGATCGTGTCACCGATGCTGGTTTCGGAAATATCCTTGATGCCGCAGGTCAGATAGCCCATTTCCCCTGCCGCGAGTACGCCTGTTTTGACATGTTTGGGGGTAAAGATACCGACATTTTCCGCATCATAAACCGCGCGGGTGTTCATGAAATAGAGTTTTTCTTTCTCCCGCATGATCCCCTCCATAATACGGACAAGGATGACCACGCCGAGATAAGGGTCATACCAGCTGTCAACCAGCAGCGCTTGCAGTTTTTCCTCGCGGTTGCCTTGCGGCGCAGGCAGACGGGTAACAATGGCATCCAAAAGTTCGGGAACGCCGACACCTGTTTTGGCCGAGACTTCAATCGCATCGGAGGCATCAATGCCGATCACATCTTCGATCTGGCGTTTGACGCGCTCGACATCCGAGGCGGGCAGATCAATCTTGTTAATGACCGGAATAATCTCATGGTTATTGTCGATGGCCTGATAGACATTTGCCAGCGTCTGCGCCTCAACCCCCTGCGTGGCATCGACAATCAGCAGCGAACCTTCACAGGCGGCAAGCGAACGGCTGACCTCATAGGCAAAATCGACATGGCCGGGCGTGTCCATCAGATTTAACTGATATTCCTGACCGTCTGCGGCTGTATGCGTCAGGCGCACGGTTTGCGCCTTGATGGTGATACCGCGTTCGCGCTCAAGATCCATCGAATCCAGCACCTGCTCTTTCATTTCGCGGTCGGTCAGCCCGCCGCAGGTTTGAATCAGGCGGTCGGCAAGTGTGGATTTGCCGTGATCGATATGCGCGATAATCGCAAAATTGCGAATATGTGACTGGTCCGTTGTCATGGTCTTTTCATTATTCTTATAACGGTTTACACTATTTAGAATTCTACTGGAAGATAGTGAAATTATGCGCAAGATACAATTGAATTTTTGGGTTTTCGTGCTTGGCACACTGATTTCTTGCCTTGCCGCCCTGCCCGCCTTTGCCACGCGTGACCCTGTGGCGCTGAAACCCGTGCCGGAAATGATGCGCGGCGTCTGGGCCGCGCCTGACTGTTTTGCGCCCGAAGAATGGCATTTTTATTCCGAATATTTCCGTTTTGATACCGGCAGTGACGGCGTGATTACCATGTCATCCGCCGCAACGCTGCAAAACAAAGACGGCTATGATGTGATCGGTTTTAACAGCCCGCGCGGCAGTTACATGCCCGCCCGCGTGCTGGAAGACGGCGTGCTGCAAATGGTGCAGCTGGAAAAAGGCGCACGGCTTGCCGCCAACTGGGACGAGCTTGATGCCGCCGCCTATCAGGAATATATGCATTGCTTTGATACCGCCCTTCCTGTCGGTCTGGCGGATTTGATGGAGCTGTCGGCCAAGCTGGATAGTGTTTATCCTTTGTGCCGCAACAATATTGATGATGTCTGCAGTGAAAAGCTGTTCACATTATATATGCCCGGCAACAGCACCAGCCTGCGGGAGGCAGAGATACGCAAAATATTACAGGATACCGCAGTATTCGGCAGTTTAAACGGTGCACATAACACTTCCCGCAGAGATATCGACACCATCACGGCGGGTCTGATGCAGCTGTTTGATGCAGACGGCTCCGGCGATATCACGCTTGCCGAGCTGCAATCCGTGACCGGATTCTGGAGCCGGCCCGCGCTGTCCGATACAGAGAAACAGCGTTTGCAAAATTTGCTGAAAGGGCTACTACCCTATTTCCCTGCATTAGAGGCAGGCGAATGAACATGATCGCCGGACTGCTTATTGCCTTATTTTTATTACTCCCCACCGCCGCACGGGCGACCCCTGCCTGCATGTCGCAAACGCCGGAACAATTCGCGGAAACCAAAGCCGCATCGGATCTGATTGTCCACGGCATCATCACAGATTACAGCACGGATGATATTCCCGGCGGCTGGACGGATATTACGGTTGTGAAAAGCTATAAGGGCGATGCTCCTGAAAAGCTGCGCATCCATGGCTGGGCCAGTTACGAGATGCCGCTTTATAATTACGAGAAAGGCATGGAGGTCTTGCTGTTGCTGAAAAAAGACGGCGATCAATATGTGATGACGGATATCACATGGAAGAAATGCGTGCCCTCCGTCATTTATCTGCCGCCTGAAGAGCTGCTGCGGAAATCCGACGGCACAGGGCTGACACGTGCCGCATATATCGACAAAGCCCTGCACCCTTCCGCAAAAACCGAAGAATAAGCGCCGAAACTCTGGATTTCTGACGTGTTTGTGCTATATTCTGTGCGGAATCACATGTTCAAACTGACAAAATAGCGAAGAAGGATAAAAATTATGGCAGAACAGCACCAGTTTCAGGCAGAAGTCAGCCGTCTTTTGGATATTGTCGCCAATGCGCTTTACAGCGACAAGGATATTTTTCTGCGCGAGCTTATCTCCAACGCATCGGATGCCTGCGACCGTCTGCGCTATGCCGCATTGACGGATAAAAAAATCGCCAAGGACGTCCCCGAGAAATTTGAGCTGCGCCTTATCAGCGACAGTGATGCACGGACATTAAAGCTGATTGATAACGGTATCGGCATGAACAAGGAAGAGATGATTGACAATCTCGGCACCATCGCCCATTCCGGCACCGCCAAACTGGTTGAAGAAATCGGCAAAGCAAAAAAAGACAAAAAGGAAGATGCGCTGAACCTGATCGGTAAATTCGGCGTCGGTTTTTATTCCGCCTTTATGGTTGCCGACAAGGTCGAAGTGTCCAGCCGCAAAGCAGGTGATGACAAAGCCTGGCTGTGGGTCTCGGACGGGCGCGGCGCCTATACGATTGACGAAACGCTGAAAGACAATGCCGGTACGGAGATTACCCTGCATCTGAAAGAAGATGAAGGTTTCTATCTGCTGGAAGAACGTCTGCGCCAGATCGTCAAAAAATATTCCGACCATATCGATTTCCCGATCTATTTCGGCGAGGAAGATGATGCGGAACCGATCAACACCGCCTCCGCCCTTTGGATACGTCCGAAAAACGACATTACCGAAGAACAATATGCGGAGTTCTACCGCGGCGTCAGCGGTGCGGGCGGTTTTGACAAACCGTGGAGCACCATGCATTGGCGTGCGGAAGGCGCGTTGGAATATACCTGCCTGTTATACATTCCCGACATGAAGCCGTTTGATTTATATGACCCGAAAAGACAGCACAGTGTGCGCCTTTACGTGAAACGGGTTTATATTACCGACAGCATCGAAGGGCTGGTTCCGCCCTTCCTGCGTTTCCTGCGCGGCGTTGTCGACAGTGAAGATCTGCCGCTGAATATCAGCCGTGAAATGCTGCAAAACAATCCGGTTGTCGCCAAGATCAGCAGCGGGCTGACCCGCCGCGTCTTGGACGAGCTGCGCAAAAAAGCCGAGGATGATCCGAAAGGTTTTGAAGATTTCTGGGCGATGTTCGGCCCCGTGATCAAGGAAGGCCTGTATGATGCGCATCAATACCGCGCTGATCTGAACAAGGTTGTCCGCTTTTATTCCAGTAAAGCGGACGGGTTGACCAGTTTGGACGATTATATCTCCCGCATGCCGGAAGGCCAGAAACATATTTACTACATCTCCGGCCCGGATGTGGAAACGCTGCGCAACTCTCCGCAGCTGGAAGGTTATAACGCCAAAGGCATCGAAGTGCTGTTCATGGCAGACACGATTGATGAATTCTGGTTGCCCGTTGCCTATGATTACGAGCAAAAAACCTTTAAATCCATCACGCGCGGCAGCGCCGATGAACTGGCCGAAATCGAAACCCCCGCCGAAAAAGGCAAGAAGGGCAAAAAGAAATCCGCCGCGGCTGATAAAGAAAAGCTGAAAACCGAGATGGAACCTGTCATTGCCAAGCTGAAAGAAATTCTGGACGGCGATGTCAAAGATGTCCGCCTGTCGGACCGCTTGACGGAAAGCCCTGTCTGCCTTGTTGCACAGGACAGCGATGTCGATATGCATATGGAGCGGATGCTGAAGAAAAATCAGGGCTATGAAGAGCTGGCCAAACGCGTTCTTGAAATCAATCCCGGCCATCCGGTGATTAAAGAGCTGAAAAAGCTGGTCGCCAATGATAAGGCCAATGATATTCTAAGCGATACCGCGTGGCTGCTGTTGGATCAGGCGCGCATTATCGAAGGCGATCCGCTGCCGAATCCTGCGGAATTCGCCCGCCGTATGTCGCGTCTGATGGAACAAGGCATGCTGCTGAAAGCGTAAAGGCTGCGGCTTACTGCTTTACAAAAGTCACATCGACAAAGCTGCCGCCGGGATTGCCGGTGCTGTAGTCGCCGCTGATCGTGCCGGAGGCCGTGCCACCGTCCAGAACGCCGCCCAGGAAAATCGTATCCTGCGTTGTCGGCACATATGCGCCGACGACCGCCGGTGTTCCGGCACCGTTACAGCTCCAACCGCTGCCGTAACCGCCCTGATTGGCCAATACCGCCATTTCAATTCCTGTCATATCAATCGTGCTGCCTGCCGGTCCTGCCAATGTTGCGGAGGAACTGCAATAGACCTCGACAATATCGCCGGAGGCAATCCCGCTGATGGTGGCACTTCCCGATGTTCCCGTCACAGGGCCTGAAAAATTACCGGCGTAATTGATGCTGCCATCCGTCCCCAGTTCGGCGCGGTCGCCCGCAACGGGTGTTGCGCCCAGACTGATTTCGCCGTAATCCATATTCGTGCTGGCCGTAATGCCGATAATGCCTTCAAAACCGATCAGGCCATCTATGGTTCGTGTGGCGTTAAAGGTACTGCCGCCGTTACCGATGCGTATATCCAGCGACAATTCCCCGTTTGGATGCGCCCCCATGGAATATTGACCGTTCAGCATGGCATCATCCGCAACAAAACGCATCCCGACATAAATCACGTTATTGGCCGGATTTGCGGAAACATTATCATCAATCGTAAAGCCGCCGCCGCAAGTCTGCTCCGTGCCCGAGCCAAGACGGATATAGATTTCATCCGCATCCTGATCCTGTGATCCGTCCGACCCCGTATTATTGCGCAGAATTTTGTCTCTTTCACAGCGGATGCGCAGGCGGTCGCCCGTTGCCCCCGTCACCTGCAAACGCCCCATTGTGCCCGTCACCGGACAAACAAAACCCGCGGCACAGGTAATGCTGCCGGTCGTGCTGAGCGTCAGGTTCCCGATGGCTCCCGCACTCTTGTCAACGCTTCCCATATCCATGTCGCTGAGAACGGTCACAGATTGTGCGAAAGCAGGCGTTCCGCCGATCAGGAAAAACAGCGCAAAAGCCGCAAGCGTCAGAGGAAGACGAAATATTTTACTTTTGAAAGAAATAACAGCCTCTTATCTGTCATATGCTTGTTTTTCACCCATATTTCTATTCTAACATATTTTATGCATCGCTTGCATAGAAATGTATGAAATCCGCGCAAGAGTGATGATGCCGATTATGCTTGACTCTTTATCCCTGACAATAGACTATGGGAAAGTTTCAAAAAAGGAGAGAAAAAGATGGATTTGGAAAAGCTGAAAGCTCATATGGAGAAAGTTTCTTACCTGAGCAAAGCCGCCGCCACGGATGATCCGGGTAAGATTGATGCCTCGCTGTCGGAAATTTTCCGCCTGAAGGCGCAGCCGCAGGCCGATGCCGCGGATTTCTACAAAACTGCGCTGGCAGATGACAAGCAATATCTGTTTTTCGGCGATACCAACCATACCGATACCGCCATTCATCATTTCTTTTTCAGTGAAGAGAATGCCGAACGTCTGGTCAAGGCCGGCGTAAAACATGTTTTTGTCGAATATCAGCCGGAATATCAGGATATTTTTCGATGAATGCGCCGCCGGCACGATTGATGACGAGGAATTCGTCAAAAAGATGCAGCAGCGTTCCAAGGAAATCTACAAAATTGATGAGAACGCGCCGAAAATCGATAATCCGATTGCCGCCGATATGCTGAAATCGCAGAAAATGATGGCAAAGGCCATCCGTTACTGGGCGGATAACGGTGTCAAAACCCATTGCCCTGATGACCGTTCCGGCTTTACGGAGAAGGATCTGGAGGCGCTGCGTTCCTCCTATACGCTGATGTATAAGGCTCTGCGCTATGCCAAGGATTGCGGCACGGATAAGCCTGTTGTGACCCAGCGTCTGATGACCTCCTATATCTTTAATTCCACCGCACGCAAAGACGGTTCAGGCAAAAAGCCGAAAAACGCGATTTCCGTTGCGGAATTGAAGAAACTGCAAAGCAGTGATTCCCAAGCCGTAATGGCAAAACGTATGGCGGATGACAAAAAACTGTCAAAAACCATCACGAAAATGGCAAATGGCGAGAAATCCGCGATTCTGTTCGGTGCCGGTCACGGCGACCGCGTACAGGGGCTCGGCGATCTGCTGGGCAAGGACAAAGTTGTCCGCGTCAACATCCACAGCTCGCTGGATATGTATGCGGAGCGCGGCGATATTCTGATGCGCCGCAGCGGGCCTGATTATCAGGCACCGGATTACGTGCATATCATTGACAAGAAAAAGGTCTATAAAGCCTAAGGCGAATTCTTCCGGCGGCGGACAAAGTCGCGTAGCGTTTTTTGCGGATTCGCGGTCGCCTTGCTCGGGTTGGGCATGGTCGGCTGTGCCGGTGCCTGACCGCGCGGATACACCATATGGGTTTCGCCGTATTTGTCGATGACGGCCTGAAGCCAGCTATCGATAGAGGCGCGTTTTTCTTCACGCGATTTATCCTGCAATGCATCACTGGGAAAATGAATATTTTTCAGCCACGGCATCTGGCGGTACAGCTCAGCCTTCCCAACATCCTCATCCAGATCGCGCAACACACTGAAATGTCCCTCGTGAAGGAAAACACCTGTCGTTACACCGAGAATGTCAGCGATATGATATTTCTTTGCCGTCACAATAAAAAACCTTGTCATTTAAAGTTGCCATAAAAACTAGCCGCTTCCATGGAAATGGTCAAGGAAAAATTATTTGCAATCCGCTTACTTTTGGTTAACCTAGACGCGCTACGATGACAGATATAAGTAATTTTGCGAGTCGCCTGATGGCCCCTTTGGGCAGAGGGCGTTTGTTATCGTTTCCGCTTAAGGTATGAGGGAGATGTTGATAAGACCATGACACGCCGTGTTTCCATTTTTGACAGCCCGTTTCTGCTGGGATTCGACGATTTTGAACGGATGGTCGACCGCGTTGCCCGTAATGCGTCCGACAGTTACCCCCCGTATAATATCGAGCAGGTCGGCGATAACCGCTTGCGCATCTCGATTGCCGTGGCGGGTTTTACGATGGATGATCTGACCGTGCAGATGGAACAGAACCAGCTGGTGATCCGCGGAAAGCGCAAACCGGAGGAAGAAGAGCAGCGCGTTTATCTGCATCGCGGCATTGCAACGCGCCAGTTTCAGCGGGCCTTCATGCTGTCGGATGATATCGAAGTCAAAGGCGCGCATCTGGATAACGGTTTGCTGCATATTGATCTGGAGCGCATTATCACCGAAACCGCCGTGCGCATGATTGAAATTGAAGACAAAAGCAAAAAAGATAAAAAGAGCAAAAAAGCCGACAACACCATAGATGTAGAGAGTGTAGAAAAAAATGATGGATAAAAGCATCTGGCACGAAGATTTCAGCCGCCCCAGCCTGGCACATCCCGGCTTTGAGAATATCGGCCTCGGCGATGTTGCTTACTTGCGCAAAGTGTTCCAGAAAAACAACTTCATCTATCAGCTGACCGCCGCCAATGGCGAAGTGCTGCTGGAAGATGAAAGCCGCATCATCATCGAAGACTTCGTTGATGAATCAGCGTTGCATGTTGTGACGGTTCACTAAAGATTTTTCGTTTTTAAATTTCCGATGACATCATCTGCGCGAGGCGGACATAGTCTGCGACGGTCAGATCTTCGGCGCGCAGGGTCGGTTTAATTCCGGCCGTTTCCAGCAGTGATTCCGTTTTGCCGCCGAGTGCGGTTTTCAGGCTTTGGCGCAGCATTTTGCGGCGTTGTCCGAAGGCGGCGGCGACCAGCTGTTCCATCACATCGAAAGACGGCGCATTTTCCTCGATCCCTTTCGGGGTGAAATGCACAACGCTGGACTGCACTTTTGGCGGCGGCGTGAAAGCCTGCGGCGGCAGATGGAAATTGATTTTAACCTGACACAGCCATTGCGCCATCACCGACAGCCGTCCATAGGCTTTGGTATTGGGCACCGCCACGATCCGTTCGGCGACTTCCTTCTGGAACATCAGCGTCATATGGCGAAAGGCCGTGACCTGCCGCAGCCATGACAGCAGCAGCGGTGTCGCGATATTATAAGGCAGATTGGCGACAATCGCGCGCGGCGCGGGAACCGCCAGCGCGACATTGATGGCCAGTGCATCGGCCTCGACAACGCTGAGCCCGCCATCGGAGGCCGCAATCAGACTGGATAAGGCACCGATGCAATGCACGTCTTTTTCAAAAGCATAAACATGCCGCGCCCCTGCCGAAAGCAGCGCACGTGTTAATCCGCCGGGGCCGGGACCGATTTCGATGACATTGAGTTCTGTCAAATCACCGGCCGATGCCGCGATTTTACCCGTCAAATTCAGATCAAGAAGGAAGTTTTGTCCCAGAGATTTCTTTGCCCTGAGTCCGTGCGATGCAATCACCGTACGCAGCGGCGGCAGCCTATCAATCGCCGACATGGCGCTCCGCCTGTGCAGGTATTTCAGTGAATTTGCGCACAAAATCCGACAGCCCCAACAGGCGGCGGCGTTTCATGCGCTCTGCTTCCAGAATGCTTTGTACACGGTGCAGGCTGTCATCAATATCGTAATTGATCAGCGCGTAATGATATTCACCGTAATGGGATATTTCGTCCATGGCGCGGCTCATGCGGAAGGCAATTTCCTCATCACTGTCCTGCCCGCGCACCTCCAAACGCTCTTTCAGCTCTTCAAGCGAGGGCGGCAGGATGAAAATGGAAACCAGTTCGCCTTGTACCACAGCCTTTAATTGCTGTGTGCCCTGCCAGTCAATATCAAACAGAATATCCTGACCGCGATCCAGTGCCTCTTCCACCGGTTTGCGCGGCGTGCCGTACAGATTGCCGAAAACCGTCGCATGTTCGAGGAACTCCTCGTTTTTGATCATCTCTTCAAATTTTTCACGGCTGACAAAGTGATAATGGACACCGTCAATCTCGCCTTCCCGCTTGGGACGGGTTGTGGCGGAAATGGAGACGCTGATTCCGCTGTCTTCCTCCATCAGGCGGCGCGAAATCGTTGTTTTTCCGGCACCGGAGGGGGATGAGAGAACCAGCATTACGCCGCGACGGTTTATATTTTGCGGTAACATTCTTGCCCAGATACTTTCTTGCTCTTATATTGACGAGACAGGTGATTGTTTTTTATACAATCTGAGCAGGATAAGGGCAAGGGCTTCATGGCAACAAAATTCCATTCCATTCTGATTACGGGCGCATCCAGCGGCATCGGTGCGGCGCTGGCGCGGCATTATGCGGAAAAAGACGTGACGCTGTTTCTGACCGGTCGGGACCAGCCCCGCCTTGATGCCGTCAAAGCCGCCTGCGAGGAGAAAGGTGCCGCCGTCTTTGCCGCCACAGCCGACATTACCGATAAAGACGCGATGGACAGGCTGATCAGCGCGTGGGATGCAGGCATTCCGATTGAACTGGTCATTGCCAATGCCGGATTAAGCCAAAAAGGCGAGGAAAGCCGCGAAAGCGTCGAAAAAATCATCGCCGTCAATCTTGGCGGCGTCATCAACACCATCTACCCGCTTATTCCGGCAATGAAAAAACGCGGGCGCGGGCAGATTGCCGTTATCAGTTCGCTTGCCGGATTTCGGGGAATGCCGACCGCCGTTTCCTATAGCGCCGCGAAAAATGCCGTACGGGCATTGGGGGATGCGCTGCGTCCGACATTGAAAACCTATGGCATCGGCGTCAATGTTATCTGCCCCGGCTTTATCAAAACGCCGCTGACCGATGTGAACCCCTTTCCGATGCCGTTTTTGATGAGCGCGGAAAAAGCCGCAAAAATTATTGCAGACGGAATCGCAAAAAACAAAAAACGGCTGCTATTTCCTCTGCCGATGGCCATTTCCGCATGGCTGCTGGCCTGTCTGCCCGTCTGGCTGACCGATCCGCTGATTACAAAAATGGCGCATAAGAAACGGAAAATGCCCTCATGAAAAAACTCTATGTCCTGCCCGTCCTGTTCATTCTGATTCTGTCCTTCCGTGCCGAGGCACGGATTATCTTTGACCCGGAAACACTGTTTCAAGACGGCGAGAAGTTTTTTACCGCGCAGCCGCCCGATTATCCTGCGGCGGAAAAATTCTATCTTGAAGCGGCCGAGGCCGGGCACGGTATGGCGCAGCTGCGGTTGGGCTTTATGTATGCCGAAGACCATTTTACCGGCGTTGCGACCGATCTGAGCCGTGCCGAATACTGGTTTTTAAAAGCCGCGGAGCAGGATGCGGGCGATGCGCGTTTCCGTCTGGGTGTGTTTTACCGTTTGACCAAAACCCCGCCGGAACCGGAGAAAGCACGGCACTGGCTGCGCCTTGCGGCAGAGGCCGGACACAGCGCCGCGCAATATGATCTGGCGATGATGTGTCTGGAAAGCGGCAATGGCCAATCCCGCGACGAGGCGCAATGGCATAACTGGATGGAAAAAGCCGCCATGCATGATAATCTTCATGCCGCGATTGCGCTAAGCCGTGCCTATCAGCACGGTTTGAACGGGCTGGAAAAAGATGCGCGGAAATCCGTGCAATGGGCTGTGAAAGCGGCGGAGAAAACAAAATCCCGCCTCTGGTTCCGGCGGATCGGCGATGCCTATTTTTCCGGTGAAGGCAATTTGGCTGCCAATCCCGCGCTGGCAAAATTCTGGTATGAGAAAGCCGCGAAAAAAGGCGACGAACATGCCGTTCGCCGCCTTTCCGAGATTCAAAATTTGAAACCTTAATATTTAACCGGCGGCAGTTGCGCCTTCCTGATCCGGATCACGCAACACATAGCCGCGTCCCCAGACGGTTTCGATGTAGTTTTTACCTTCGGCAACCTCTGCGATTTTACGGCGCAGTTTGCAGACAAAAACATCGATAATTTTCAGTTCCGGCTCATCCATACCGCCATAAAGGTGGTTTAAGAACATTTCCTTGGTCAGTGTCGCGCCTTTACGCAGCGACAGCAGTTCCAGAATGGAATATTCTTTACTGGTCAGATGTACCGATTTCCCGCCGACTTCGACCGTGCGGCTGTCAAGATTGACCGCCAGATCGCCTGTCTGAATGATATTCTGTGCATGGCCTTTGCTGCGGCGGACGATGGCTTGAATCCGCGCCAACAGCTCACGCTTGTCAAAAGGTTTGGTCAGGTAATCATCAGCACCGTAACCCAAGCCCTTGATTTTGCTGTCAAGTTCCGACAGGCCGGAGAGAATCAGAATCGGCGTTTCGACCTTGGCGGCACGCAAACGCTTCAGAACCTCGTAACCGTCCATATCCGGCAGCATCAGGTCAAGAATAATGATATCGTAATCATAGAGTTTACCGATTTCGAGGCCGTCTTCCCCGAGATCCGTCGTATCGACCGTGTAACCGTCGGATTTGAGCATCAGCTCGATGCTTTTCGCAACGGACGGATCATCTTCTACCAACAAAACGCGCATTATTATCTCCTTCACTCTAACAGTTTTAAACTGCGTTTCTTTTTATGATTCTTAATCTTTAGGGCTTTTAGCGTAAATTTAACCCTCCCTAACAATATATTAAGAAATTCTTTAAGAAAGGTTAATGTTTTTTTTGAAAACAGGAAAAAATTAAGAAAAATGAACAAATAACTAAAGAAAAACAGCAGAAATTACGATATAAATAAGCATGGCGACGAATATCCAAACAGAAAATATTGAACTGGAACTGAGCGCGGTCATCGTTTCCGTCAACGGATTTGACACGCCGGAAGTTCTTGTTATCAAAGATGAAAAAGGCGTTGCGCAGCTGCCGGCGGGGCCGTTTGACCCCGTTAATCATACAACGCTGGAGCTGGGTTTGCGTGCATGGATTATGGAGCAAACACCCTTTACCCCCGGCTATGTCGAACAATTATATACTTTCGGCAACCGCGGACGTGTTGCAATGAAGGGAAAAGAGGCCAAGCGTGTTGTCTCCGTCGGTTATCTGGCGCTGACATGGTGCGAAGAAGACCAGGCGGAACGACTGGTGCCGTGGCAAAGCTGGTATGAATTCCTGCCCTGGGAAGACTGGCGGCAAGGACGCCCCGAAATGATCGATCAGCATATCCTGCCGTCCTTGAAACGCTGGATCGAGACCGCCGAAACGCAAACGGAACGCACCGACCGCAAGCGCCGCTGTGCCGCCTGTTTTGCCATGCGCGATGACGGCGGCGGCTGGGATTACGAGCCGGTGCTGGAGCGTTACGAGCTGCTCTATTCCGCACGGCTTTTGCCGGAAGTGTTCCGCGACAAAGGCGAAAAACTCCCCGCTGTGGAAGAACACGAGCTGGTGCCGGGGCGTAGCATGCGTTACGATCACCGCCGCATTCTGGCGACCGCCATCGGACGTTTGCGCGGCAAAATCAAATACCGCCCCGTCATTTTTGAATTGATGCCGGAAAGCTTTACACTGCTGCAATTGCAAAAAACCATGGAAGCCATTGGCGGCTATCAACTGCACAAACAGAATTTCCGCCGCCTGTTGGAAAACAACCGCCTGGTCGAAGAAACCGGCGAAATGTCGAAAAAAACCGGCGGCCGTCCCGCCGCGCTGTTCCAGTTCCGCAAGGAAATTTTGAGCGAGCGGGTTGCCATCGGTGTGAAAATGTCGCCATCAGGCTAATGTATTATCATCATAATATTGCTGTTCCTGTTGCACCCAATAAGCGTGATGTGCAAACCACAGAAAAAAAGCGACACTCACCAAGCCAAGTAGAATAAATGCAATATTCCTGACAAAGCCCTCAAAAAGAACATAGGTGATCGCAAACAGAAAAGCATCGCTTTCGATCGTTATAAAACTGGAGACAATAAGCGCCCCCATCACAGCGTCGATTAGTATTTTCTTATTTTCATGTGTAGACATCATTTCTTTCTCCTTCCGACCATCAGCAAATCTGCCGATGTATTTCTAAGCAACATGCGTGTCAGACTATCCGGTTTATGTGCCAGCGTTTGTGACGGACGTTTCTTAAACACCAGCAAATCTGCGTAACTATCCCGACTTTCCTGCGCCAGCATTTCCGGTGTCATATCAGCAACATCTTTACGGATTATTCTGCCTTTCGCAGATTTTTTGCTCGCGATGATTGCGTTCATCGTCTCGAAAATACGGTTATATTGCCATTCACGGTATGCACTTTTTAACCGCGCCAATATACCGCTCGCCATTTTCTCCATATGCAAGAGTGTGATTTGTGCATCAGACGCAAAGCGCAGAACGAGACCAAGCCCTGTTTTTTGTATATCCGGCCGATCCGCACAAATAAGAATGCGGTGATACGGCCTGTCCCGGTCGGAGGAGACGACAAGAACCGGCACACGGCTCTCGGCGCAGATACGTTCCGTCGTCGTCGAAACAGCAAAAGAGGTTTCTTTACCATTATCTGATTTTCCGATGATGACTAAATCCGCGCCCATATCCAGAGTATATTCACCAATCCTGTCATAGACGCGGCCTTCATCTACAACATGGAAGGCGAATGAAAGCGGCGCTTTGCGTTCATATTTTTCGATCAGTTCATATAAATATGCTTTACGACGATTAAGCTCTGCCGTCATTTCCCGTGGATTAACGGTCGGAATACGCAACGCGTAAAACACATGTAGAATATGCAGCTTTGCCTTTGAAGCCTGCGCAAGCTGTATGGCCCTGCATAATACATTCTCATTATCGGGTGATAAATCCGTGGCTATAAGTATATTATCCATTTTTCTTTCCTTATATAAATGCATGTCATGCAACAGCTGTTTTGTTATTTATCTAAACAAAACAGTTGGTTGCATATACGTTCAATTATTTTTTATATAAGGAAAACAGGTGGCGCACGCGGGTATATATGATGTGCCAGGCAACAGGCGATATATCCCGAATTCTCAATAATATGTGCGCTTTGAGAGCGGGAATAAGCAGCGATTTTCTCTTTATCGGGGAGAAGAGCAGGTGATTTTTTATGAGGAGAGTCGCCCCCCGGCCTTGGAATTTGCAGTACGCCTTGTACCCGCGTGACCAGTTTCACAACGTCTCCCGCTTCAATCGCGGGGGGCTTCAGCGGTACAGGTGCCGTAATCGATATGGATTCGATCCGGGGAATGGTATGTGCGGAAGGCGCATAAAGAGCAAAAAATAATGCCAGCACCACGGACATGCTGATAATAATATGAGGTAAATCACGCCACAAAGAGCGTTTTTTACAATCATCCAAACGCTCTATATTGTCCATCCTACAGCTCATTATCCAGATAAAATGTCAAAGACCTTCAAGTCAGTACGGCAAGGGGGAGGATTTACCTCGTCATCATTTCCACGATATGCCGTGCGAATTTAATCATTCGCCATTTCGCGGATTTTTTCCAGACGTGCGGCTTCAGGGCTTTGCCAGATCATGTGATCCATCACCCAGAGCGGACGTGCGCCATATTGGTGAATCAGATGTTCGACATGACGCTGGCGGGCATCTTCCGTCAGATCTTCACGGAATTCCGGCCCGTGCAACCCGCCCATGATAAAGACGGCATCAATATCCAGCGCATTCGCGCCGGCAACATCATGATGCAGAGAATCACCGATCACCACGGTACGTGACGGGATAACCCCGTCAAACTGGTTGATGCAGTGGCGGAAGATCGGCGCATAAGGTTTACCGATCATATGCGAAACGCCGCCGAATTCCTGATATTTCTTCGCCAGTGCGCCCGGCCCCATCGCTCTCTCACGGCCAAAGACCGTCACTTCGTCAGGATTGGCGCAAACAACGGGGATACGTTTGACGGCAGCGCGGCGCAGCAGCGGTTCGTAATCATCCATTGTTTTTTGCGGCGCATCCGTGCCGGTAATCAGAATGAATTCCGCATCTTCGACATCCTCGACCAGCTCGATATCATCCAGCCCGTCAAGCAGCACATTATCATTGCCGCGCGTAATCAGATAGCAGCGGTGTTTGCCTTCCAGATCACGGAAGCTGCCGCCCTCGTGGCGGTCTTTCAGATTCTGCCATGTGACCTCGCCCGCCGAAACGACGGCGCGGTACATGGTTTTCTTGATTCCGTATTCCGACAAGCGTTCAACATTATATTCGGAACGTTTACCCGAATTGGACAGGATAATAACCTGTTTGTTATGCGCTTTCAGCTGACGCAGCGCGTTCAGGACACCGTCATAAGGCTTGATACCGTCATGAAGGACGCCCCATTGGTCAAGGATAAAGCCGTCATAGCTGTCCACCAGATCATAAAGCCCGTCACAAAAACGCGTATTTCCACTCATCGGTTCACTATTCCCGTATCTGTTTATTGATTGTTTAAGCGGCCATCAGGCCTTTTTGCTGCAGCAATTCCTGCAATTCCCCGCTGGAGAACATTTCACGCACGATATCGCAGCCGCCGATAAACTCACCCTTTACGTAAAGCTGGGGGATCGTCGGCCAATCGGTGAAGGCTTTGATACCCTCGCGCAGTTCCGGTTCTTCCAGCACATTGATATCCTTGAACGGCAGGCCGAGATGTTCCAGCACCTGCACAACCGCAGAAGAGAAACCGCATTGCGGAAATGCCGCCGTGCCTTTCATGTACAGCACAATATCATTATTATTGATATCATTTTGGATACGTTCGAAAACAACATTACTCATAACTTATAACTCCTTATAATCAAAAACTCTTTTACCCTTCATCCGGAACAGAGGTATGCAGCGACAGGGCATGCAGCTCGTTCCCCATTTTCCCCTGCAGCGCCTGATAAACCATCTGGTGCTGCTGCACGCGCGACAGCCCCGCGAAAGAGGGGGACACAACATAGGCCGCATAATGATCGCCGTCGCCGCGCAGATCTTCAATCCGCACATCGGCATCGGGGACACCATCGAGAATCATTTTTTCAAGACTTACTGCATCAATCGCCATAGGTACTCTTTACCGCTTTCCTTACATATTGTCGGTTTTCCGCCGAATGTCGGGGTATTGTAACGCCGTTTTCCCTGCGCGTCCATAGTTTTAGTCGCTGCTACGCCGCGTGAAATTTTAGACTTTCGTTCTGTTTTTTGCACAGCTATAATGACTCTCGGTTGTATTGCTTTCCGTATATTGTGCTGCCGCCTGTAGCGGATATTTTATCAGAGGAGTGTTTTCCATGGCAAAAGTCGAAATGTACACAAAGACCGTCTGTCCTTATTGCGTCAAGGCGAAGAATCTGCTGAAACAAAAAGGCGTTGACGTCACGGAATATAATTTGTCGGAAAAACCGGAACTGCTGGAAGAAATGCAGAAACGTAATCCCGGCGCCCGCACCGTTCCGCAAATTTTCATCAATGATCAATCCATCGGCGGCTGTGACGAGCTGTATGCGCTGGATGCCAAAGGCGGCCTGACCCCGCTTCTGAATGATAATGACAAAAGCGGCCCGAAAAAACACGGCCCGTCAGCCTAGCAAATAGCCTCATAATAACCGCCTTTCAGGAAAGCATTCGCGCGTGACCGCATTCAAGAAAATGGAGCAGAAGGAGCTGAATGAACTTATCAAAAAGCATGATATGTTCATGAATGGCCGTCCCGGCGGCGCCCGTGCCGTCATCCGCGACCGCGACCTGTCCGGTCTGTCTTTTGAAAAGGCGAAACTGTCACAATCCGATTTTACCGGCTGTATCATGCGCGGCTGTGACCTGTCCGGCGCACAGTTTGAAAGTGCGACCCTGTTCGGCTGCGACATGACAAAAGCCAAGCTGTATCATACCAATTTCACCCGCGCCGATCTGCGCGGTGCGGATATTACCGGTGCCGATCTGCGCGAAGCCGTGCTGGACGGTGCCGATCTGCGCGAAGGCGCGTCTGTATTGCGGGTCAGCGCCGATGAAGAAGGCCGCGACATCTATAAGGAACAACAGAAAGGCAATGTTGTGCTGGTGGGCAGCGATCTGTCCGGCGCAAGTCTTCAAAACACCCATGCCACAAAAGCCGATTTCGGTAACGCCAATCTGTCGGGCGCGGATTTATCCGGTGCGCAGCTGCAAAGCGCCAATCTGGAAGGATCGGACATGACGGGCTCGAATATGAGCAAAACCGATCTGCGTTCCGCCAATCTGAAAGATTCGATTATGCTGGGCGTTGATCTGGAGCAGGCGGATATCAAAGATGCCGATCTTGCCGGCGCTTTGACCGACGACCAGTCAGGCCGCGCCTATGAAGAGGTTGCGCTGACGCTGGATGAAATGGTCAAAAAACATACGGAATGGGTCAGCTCCGCCGGACGGCAGGGCAAACAGCTGAACCTGTCCGATTACGATATGCGCAATATCAGAACCCTTGCCGGGGCAAGGCTGACCGCCATCAAAGCCATGAAAACCATGTTTGCCGGTGTAAATTTTACCGGCACGGAAATGCAGAGTGCGATTCTGGACGGGTCGGATTTCCGCAAATGCGACATGCGCAGTATCGATCTGCGTGCCAGCAGCCTGAAAGGCGCGCTTTTGAACCGCGCCGATATGCGTAACGCCAATTTAAGCTTTCTGTCTTTTACGCAAAAAGACGGTAATGAACGCCACACCCCCTGCAATCTGGAAGGGGCATGGCTGCGTTATACTGATTTGAGCGGAGCACAGCTGCGCGGTGCCATTCTGCGCAATGCCGATCTGTCCCATGCCGATTTAACCGATTGTGATCTGCGCGGAACCGATTTCCGCGGCGCGGATTTAACGCAGACAATTTTTGAACATGCCCAGACAGAAGGCGCGTTGTTCGATGCAGGCAGCCCGCAGGCAAAACGCTAAGCGGGCTTCTTTAAGGTCAGAATGCTCCAGCCGCCCTGCTCCCGCTCCGCAACCAGCTCCAGCCCGTGTTTTTCATGCGCCGCCAAGACATCCTGCATCTGCCGCGTCAACAGCCCCGCCAATACGGCATAACCGCCCGGCGCAAGCACCGCCGCCAGTTCACCGGCAAGATCAATCAGCACATTGGACAGGATATTCGCCAGCACGAGATCATAGGGCGCATTTTTTTGCGCCAGCGGCGTGGCATAGCTCGCCCCCGCAGCGCAATGCAGACGGTATTGAAAACCGTTAATATGGGCGTGGTTTTCCGTGACACGCACCGCATCTTCTTCGATATCCACTGCCGTCACAATCGCCTGCGGCCAAAGACAAGCCGCACCCAGCGCCAGAATGCCCGATCCGCAGCCCATATCAAGAATATTGCGAAAGGCAATACCCTGTTCGGCCAGCGCCTCTACAGATAAAATACACCCTTGCGTTGTATCATGTTCTCCGGAACCGAACGCCTCTGCCGCATGAATCTGCACCGGAAACACGCCTTGGGGAATCTCGCCCGTATAATGATGGCCGTAAATAAAAAAACGTCCGGTATGAAAGGGCGGCAAATCTTCATAGACATGCACCAACCAGTTTTTCTCCGGCACTTCCGCAATATCAATATCCCGCACTTTCAAATCCGTTGTGCCGAAATTGCGGAAATGCGCCAGAATATCGGCGGCTACCGGCGGTTCTGATCCTTTGAACATCAGCTCCAGATGGAACCTGCCGTCATCTTCCATGCGCAGAAAACTGCTATGCGCAAAACCCTCGAAACAATCCAGATATTCCGCGGCAAGTGTCTCCGATGTTTGCGGCGGCAGAAAAAAAGACGCCTGCCAGAATTTGCTGTTTTCACTCATGGGTGTTTCCTATACCATGTATTCCGTACACAGTTCATACAGGAAAGAGGCAGAAAATGGAAAAAAATATTGTAATCGCCGGATATAAACGCACGCCGTTCCATTTTGCGCATAAAGGTGCGCTGGCGCGGGTGCGCCCCGATGATATGGGCGCGGCGGCGGTCAAAGCGCTGCTGGACGAGACCGGTGTTGATCCCAAAGATATTGAAGATCTGATTATGGGTTGCGCCTTTCCCGAAGGAGAACAGGGATATAACGTCGCGCGGCTGGTTGTTAATCTGGTGGATCTGCCGCTTGCCGTTGCCGGCATGACGATCAACCGTTTCTGCGGTTCCTCGATGCAGGCGATTCATTCCGCCGCCGGAGCCATTCTGGCCGGCGCCGGCGAAGTTTTCATCTGCGCCGGACTTGAATCCATGACACGCATCCCGATGGGCGGTTTTAACCCGCTGCCGAACCCCGCACTGATGGAAACTTATCCGCAAGCCTATATTTCCATGGGGGAAACCGCGGAAAATCTTTCCAAAGCATTTAAAATCTCCCGCAAAGAGCAGGAGGAGTTCGCCGTCAATTCACACCGTAAAGCCGCCGCCGCACAAGCGGACGGACGTCTGGATGCGGAAATCGTACCGCTGGTCACTGCAAATGGTGACACTGTTGACCGTGACGGCTGTATCCGCGGCAACACCACGCCCGAGGCGATTGCCGATATGCGTCCCGCCTTTGACAAGGACGGCGTGGTCACGGCCGCGACATCCTCCCCCCTCACCGATGGTGCCTCCGCCGTGCTGGTGACGACGGAGGAATATGCGAAGGCGCATAATCTGGAGATCATGGCGAAAATCCGTTCCATGGCGGTTGCCGGCTGTAAATCGGAACTGATGGGTTACGGCCCTGTTCCTGCCACACAAAAAGCGCTGGAACGTGCCGGGCTGACGATTGACGATATTGATATTTTCGATCTGAACGAAGCCTTTGCCGTACAGGCCATGACCGTGATCCGCGAGCTGGGCATTGACGAGGAAAAAGTCAATCTGGACGGCGGCGCCATCGCCCTTGGTCACCCGCTGGGCGCATCAGGCGCACGTATTACCGGCAAAGCCGCACAGATCATGAAACGTGAAGGCAAATCGCTGGCCTTGTCCAGCATGTGCATCGGCGGCGGTCAGGGCATTACCACCATTCTGGAAGCGGCTTAAAAAAGCTTACAACACTACTTAAGTGACTTCCGATGCCACCAATATGCGCCACATACCGCGCCTATAATGCCAACAAGAACAAGCCATAAAATACCTGCTTTTCTTGTGCTTTTTCTTTGTATGTGATGCTCATCTTTTGAGGTAATCTTTTGTCTACTCACATAGCTTTTTATTTGATCAAGCACATCGAAATCATATGAAGCAGCAAATTCACATTTTAGCAATAATGCGCGCGGATTTTCTTTAGAAGCAAAAGAAGTGCTCGCGGTGAAATAAGATTTTTGTCCCACTCTCATAATATTCAAACAACCCTCATGAATGGCCATCTCTGTAACATGCTCCAATTTCCATGATGTCGCTGTGTCATTTCTGAGAAGATCCAATATTTTTATCTGAGCCGTCAATTGCCTGTGCCCCCCTTTGTTTTGACGTTCAGAAAACCCCATAACCTCTCCCAGAAAATATAAATGGCTGTAACTGCTGACACGGTATCCTAACATTTCTTCAAGGAGTTCCGTAGAAACAGGCCTTGGTACATTTTGCAATATATTATAAATATCTTCCGGTAACCTTTGTTTCCTTGCATACTGGCATGTATGCGTAGAGTAGTAATTTATATATTCAGCCCCTAAACGATCAAGCAATAAGAGCCTTCTCTCCCCGATTGAAAGGGAATCTTTTTTTTGTATCTTGAAAGTAAGATATCCTTTTTTTTATTTCCTGACGGCTCAGTCCTTTCAGAGCCTGATCAATGCGAAAGGTCATTGTATCGGACTGCGTTGCCGTTACTGTTCCCACAAAAATAACATCGTATGCACCATAAAATCGATCTTCTAACGTGTCGTATTTCTCATCACATAGTGTTGCATTGGCCACTTTCGTTCCCAAACAAATAAAGCTCAATATCATCGTAAAAAAAATCACGCACCACAAAGAAAATTTCATGGCAACTCCTACAGCAGAAATTAAAAATTTATTCTAACGCAATTCCGCATTATTAGCGACAACAAGCTGCGGCGCGTTTTTCTCGAACTGGCGCTGTTTGATGATTTCCGTGACAGGGACGATGCGGAAGCCTTTTTTTTGTGCCTTTGGCAGCCAGTCACGCAACGCCGCAACCGTCACCCCTTTCGGATGACCGATGGC
Source organism: Pseudomonadota bacterium (assembly GCA_013285465.1). Lineage (NCBI taxonomy): Bacteria > Pseudomonadati > Pseudomonadota > Pseudomonadota bacterium. The sequence continues at coordinate 771,564 of CP053449.1, read as the reverse complement.
AATGGCGCTGCCGTTTTTCAGTGCTTCTCGTTCCAGGCGCAGCAATGCGGCGGCAACAAATTCCGGCGTTTCCTCATGGTCCAGAAACACATCGCGGGCGGCCGTCGGCACACCGTAATCCTCCGCTGTTTTCTCTCCCAGAGACTCCGGCGTTGTGCGGGAGTCGACATAGAGCAAGCCGCGGGTTTTCAGCTCCGCCATCACCAGTTTCATCGCGTCACTGTCGCGTGACAACAGACTGCCCATATGGTTGTTGATACCGACATAGCCGTCGAACTGTTCCAGATTACGGCGCAGATTTTTCAGCATTTCATCATGCTTCTGCCCTGCCCGCAGCGCCGCAGGGCCGGGATCGGTCGCATGACTATCCGGCTGCATCGGCATATGCACCATCAGCTCATGGCCTTTATCATGTGCGGCGGCGGTTTGCTGCGGCAGATTTTCGCCATAAGGAAGATAAGACAGCGTCAGCGGTGCGGGAAGATTCAGAACATCATCATTATAAGATGAGCCAAGCCCCATATCGTCAATCACAATCGCAATCAGCACCGGCGAAGGCAGCGTGGCGGCGCTGCCGTTTTTGGCAAGCTCATGCCGCATACCGCGCGCAGGAACGGCAACGGCGTTTTTCAGCCATGCCGGAAGCGGTACGGCCTCAGGCAAAATCGGCGCGGGTCTGAGCGGTGACGGCTGCGGCAGCTCTGCAAGATCATCAGCAGGCATATCCGTTTCAATAACCTCCGCCTGTGCGGCAACATCCGCAGCGGCGGCATCCTGTTTGCCGGAAATCACGGGCGGCCAGCTCCATTTCAGTTCATATTCCGCCACAGGCGGCGGCGTATTCCGGGCGCTAATTGTCAAGAGAGCGCAGAGAGCAATCCCTGCAAGGGAAAGAATCTTCTTCTGTTTCATTTTGTACGTCGCTTTGTTTTTTTGGATAAGCCGCCGGAGAACGGAGATGGCGGTAGAGAAGTCGATGTATTGTGTGATGTATTTTTTTAAAGACGTGTTTTCTTGCTTTCCATTTTAGCGGAAAGACACATATTTGCACAGAAGAAATATTTTATGAAAGGCAGAATGCGGTTTAGTGGGTGAATTTGCCGCCGCCGCTTTGCATTTTCTTTTTGGCCGCCGCGACTTTTTTTCCCAGATTTTTACTGCCGCTGCGCAGATTGCGCTCGGCCTTGCCGAAAGCGTTACTAAGCGGGCCGCGCAGAATATTACCACCGATCCCTGTGCCTGCCGCCAAAATTAACAAAAACAGGAAAGTGCGGCCAAAACTTTCATCACCGTTATAATATTCGGTTGTTTCACGACTGAGTTTCTCTGCCAGTTGCTGCGGTCTATCTTGATAAGTACTGACATCCATCTGCGCCATCGTTTCATTCAGCAATGAGGCATCCGTATCGGAAAAACCCAATTTTTCGCGCGTTTCTGCGCCGATATTGTTTTCAAATGCTTTCAGCAAATCATCCTTATCCGCCTCGGAGAGTTCCGGTGAAATATGCACCGCCGTCAGCCAGTTTTTTGCGTCATTATTAAACAGACCGGCAAAACCATCGGGGAGCTTAACGGCCTCTGCCTTGTCGGTGACAATGCTTTCATCTGTTTTTAACAGCTGTTCGACCTGATTGTTCAACTGATAGGTTTTTAAAACATTCTGCTGTGCGACAAGCTTGTCATGGCGGGTGTCAAGATCACCCAGCCTTTCTTCAAACTGCGTCATATAGGCATCGCGGTTCGGGCCTTCGCTGTGCTCCATATTATCAAAGCCGAGATTCCATGCCGTCAGCCCGACAAGCGCCGCCACGACCGGAAAATAAACGCCGCCGCGCGCAATCAGATTGTTTTTTACAGGTGTGTCGTAATCGCGGTACCGATAATGCATGCCGTTTTTCCTTAAAATGAAATAAAGCGTTTTTTACCATAGCATTATTTTTATGTCAATATGTGCTCCGTTGAAAAAGCTTTGGCAACTGTTATACTCGCCGCAACATATGAGGGGATGAGGGTGAAAAGATTTCCACATATTATCGCGATTTTTCTGCTTGTCCTGACGCCGTTGCGTCAGGCTCAGGCCAGTATTACCGTCGTCGGCAGTCCGAACGTTAAAAAAGGACAGACAAAAATCGAGGCGCGCACCGGCTTCAGCAAAGATAATAACAGGTCATCCGCAGATGGCCGTGTACGGTCACGCATCCAGATTGATCACGGTTTTAACGATATTTATGCGGGACGAATTTCCTTTTCGACCGATAAACGCAAAAACGGCAATATGGAAGCTGAAGATTGGACGATCGAAAACCGTTTTCATCTGTTAAAACGCGCCGATCACGGCTTTGATTTCGGCACCAGAGTGAATTACAGCTACCGCGATGGTGATAAAAAGCCTGACCGCCTGTCTTTCCGGCTTTATACACGCGCACCTCTCAAAAAATGGGAGCTGCGCTTCAACCAGATTTTCAACCGCGATACCGGACAAATGCAACGGACAGGGATTAGCCTGAATACGGAAATGCAGCTCACCTACCCTTTTGCAGAACGTCACCGTTTCGGCTTTGAAACTTTTAATGTCTTTGGGCGGCTCAACAGACTCCATGGCGGCTGGTCAAGCCAGAATCACACATTCGGCCCTGTCTTAAAAGGCAAGCTTATCCGGAACAGTCTTGAATATGAAATCGGTTACCGTGCCGGAATCTCCCGCGCCGCGCCGGATCACAGCTTTAAACTGGTGCTGGGAAAAGCATTTTAAAGCCGATAAAATTCCGGCCTCTATCTTGTCATACCGGAAAAACTCCGATATACATTTCTCAAAGGATTTTCAACGAGTCTTCAAAGGTGTGCATAAAATGTCCGAAGCAAAAGATCTGCCGATTTCATGGGAAGAATTTCACCGTCATTCCAAAGTTCTGGCCTGGCGTTTATTGGAACAGCATGGTGACTGGAAAGGCGTGATTGCTATTACCCGCGGCGGTCTTGTTCCCGCTGCCATTATCGCCCGCGAGCTTGATGTCCGCCTGATTGAAACCCTGTGTGTCGCCAGCTATGACCATAAAGATCAGGGGGATGCCAATATCCTGAAAAAAGCGGATCTGGCCGGAGACGGTGAAGGATGGCTGATTATTGATGATCTGGCCGATACCGGAAAAACAGCAAAAATCGCCCGCGAATTAATGCCGAAAGCGCATATTGCGACCATCTATGCCAAGCCCGAAGGCCTGCCGACGGTTGATACTTTTATTATGGAGGTCAGTCAGGATACATGGATTCACTTCCCCTGGGATGTCGAGCTGAAATTTGCACAACCGCTGGCCGACCAGAAAAAAGCGGTCTAAATATTATAAAGTGCGCTGGCATTCTGTGAACGGATGTTTAAAATAAAAAACGCGACGATAAAAACAAGAACAATAACAAGAGTAAGAGAACACGGCCATGAACATGGAAACCAACAAGATTTTCGCAGCTCTTCTGGTTGCCGGCATTATCGCAATGCTCGGCGGGTTTATCTCCCAGCTTGCCATGCACCCGCATGAACTCGAAGAAGCCGCTTACGAGATTGAAGCCGCCGAAGACGGTGCCGGCGGCGGACATGACGGCGCCCCTGTTGAAACCGGCCCGGAATCCATTGCCGATCTGATGGCCTCCGCCGATATCGAGCGCGGCAAAAAACTCTCCCGCGCCTGCATGGCCTGCCATACGATGGACCAAGGCGGCGAATCCCGTCAGGGCCCGCCTTTATGGGGCGTTGCCGGACGTTCTGTTGCCAGTATTGGCGGCTTTGCCTATTCCGATGCTATGAAGGCGCATGGCGGCAAATGGGATGTGGAAAGCCTGAACGCCTTCCTGTGGAATCCGAAGAAAACACTCTCCGGTACCAAGATGAATTACCGCGGCGTGAAAAAACCGGAAGACCGTGCCGCCTTGGTGGCTTACCTGCAATCTTTAAAATAACCTGCCTGCTCTATCAGCTTCCGGCTGCTTTCGCTATAATGAAAGCAGGCAGGAGATTCGCGCCCGCCGCATCAAAACAAAAAAAGATCATCGAGAACAAAATTAAGGGAGGCCCGCCATGAAGCAATATCTTGACCTGATGAAACATGTGCTGGAAAAAGGCGAACGCCGCGAAAACCGGACGGATACCGATACGATCAGTACTTTCGGTTATCAGTGCCGCTATGATTTATCCGAGGGCTTTCCGCTTGTCACCACCAAAAAAATGCATTTGCGCTCTATTATTCACGAGCTGCTCTGGTTTCTGAACGGCGACACCAATATCGCCTATTTGAAAGAACACGGTGTGCGTATCTGGGATGAATGGGCGGATGAAAACGGCAATCTGGGTCCTGTTTACGGTGCGCAATGGCGGTCATGGAAAACGGCAGGCGGCGACACGGTTGACCAGATTACCCATCTGATTGACCAGATCAAAAACAACCCTGACAGCCGCCGTCTGATTGTGTCGGCATGGAATCCGGGCGAGGTCGAAAATATGGCACTGCCGCCCTGTCACTGTCTGTTCCAGTTTTACGTGCTGAACGGCAAGCTATCCTGCCAGCTGTATCAGCGCAGTGCCGATGTTTTCCTCGGCGTGCCGTTCAATATTGCTTCATACGCGCTTTTGACAATGATGATCGCCCATGTCACAGGTCTGGAGCCTGGAGAATTTGTCCACAGCTTTGGTGATGTGCATATCTATGAGAACCATATCCAGCAGGTGGAAGAGCAGCTGACGCGTGTGCCAAAGCCGCTGCCGCAAATGATCATCAACCCGGATGTGAAGGATATTTTCAGCTTTAAATTTGAAGACTTCACCCTGCGTGATTACCGCTTTGATCCGCATATTGCCGGTAAGGTGGCGGTATGATGCATAAAGGCTACAAGATTTCGCTGGTCGCCGCCATGTCGGAAAACCGCGTTATCGGACGCGCCAATGATATTCCGTGGCGCGCGAAAGGCGATTTCCGTTTTTTCAAAGAGGCCACAATCGGTAAGCCGCTGATTATGGGGCGCAAGACCTTTGAATCGCTAAAAAACGGCGGCACGCAGCCTTTGCCGGGGCGTCCGAATATTGTGGTCACGACGCGGCGGGATTATCAATATGACCATCCCGATGTCAGTATTCATCACAGCTATGACGATGCTTTGAATCATGCCGCCCAGCTGGCAGAGGAGATGGGCGTAGATGAAATCTGCATCGGCGGCGGCGCGGAGATTTACAAATTATCGCTGCCCACGGCTGATATTATTCATCTGACGGAAATTCACTGCACGGTTGAAGACGGTGACACCTTCTTCCCCGCCTTCCTCAAGGAAGAATGGCAGGAAACCCGCCGCGAGCATTGCAGCGCGGAAGAAGGCGATACCGCCGATTACAGTTTCGTGACATGGGAGCGCCGCAGCGCCTAATTTTTTGTCACCCGCCTTACGCATTTAATATGAAACATATAACGCGCCATCTATATTATACAGGAAATTGCGATGAGAAGATTTTTCAACATTTGCAGTCTATTCGTACTTATTGCAATTACACCGCAATATGCCCATGCGCTTGACGATAAAGATCTCAACGGCGAAAGAAACGGCTACGCTGTCTATCAAAGCTGTAAGAATGTCATCGAAACCCATATGTCAGATGACGAATTTGCCAAAACCGTATGTTATGCCAGCATACAATCCTATATTGCTACTGTGCTAAACATGGTATGGTACATACCTCCTAAAAATGAAGAAGGGAAGAAAATTTCCAAAGTTATTGGTGACCTTTACAGACGCATCTGTACCGTCACAGATCAGCGCGATGATTTTCGTGATATGGCGGAAGATTACGTTGCATGGCTTGACGAGCATAATACCAGAAACAGAGGAAAGGCATCATATGTCGCTTTCCCCAATGCCTTGAGTAGAATGTATAACTGTCCCTCTCGTACTTCCGATGAAACAGCCGACCATTACAGATTCGACCAAGGATGCTGCTCCAAAGAAAGAAAATTTATTCTGGATCATTATGTCGATCTCAGCAAATACAGACCACTTACAGACATCAAAGAAGGTGAAGAGTATTATTGGCCCAATATAGGCATTGTAAACGCTGACCTGAACGGTGATGGCAAACTGGACACCCTGTCATATATATCAGAGCCTTGTGACGTATGCGATAAACTGCCGCTTTATTTTGAAGAGCCGTTTTCGGGAAAAGCCGAACAAATACTCATTTTTTTGAAGAACGATCATGGCGACTACACAAAAATAGATGGCCCACCTCTTATGCGCGCTCAAATACGTGTTTACAAAAACAAGACAAACAACATGAAAGATCTGGGTCTAGAAACGAAACCCAATGAATGGTGCATTTGGAAATGGGATGGAAAAAAGTACCAGCAGGACAGCTGCAGCCCCATCGAAAAGAAAAAAGCGCAAACAGCTCCCGTCCTCAGCAACAAAGACGAAAACTAGATGGTTACAATCCCGTAGACGGGCGGCGGTTGCGGAGATAGCTGCGCAAGCCGCGTTGTTTCATTTCGCGGCTGGTACCTTTCAAATGTTTTAGAATCATCCTTGCGCCGTCATGGAAATTGGCGCGTTTTTCCGCCAGCATTTGCGCATTTTGGCCTTTTTTGTTTTTGATGGACGGGTCGGCACCTTTTTGCAGCAGTACCAGCGCGACTTTATCGCCGGAATTATCGGCGGCAACCGTCAGCGCAGTATCGCCTTCTTTATCCTGAATATTGGGCTTTGCGCCGTTTTCCAGCAGCATTTTTGCCGCTTCAGCCTCGCGCCAATGCGCCGCCGTCATCAATGCCGTCACACCATAGCTGTTGGTTTTATCCAATGTCGCGCCCGCCGCAATCAGCATTTCCATCAGATCGGTGCAGCCGCTTTCCGCCGCCAACATCAGCGGTGTGTCATCACCGTCACCATATTTGCCCTGATCGGGATTAACGCCTGTTTCCAGCAGCACCGCGACCGCCTCTTTCGCGCCGTTATGCACGGCATACATCAGCGGTGTCCAGCCGATGTCATTCGGTTTATCCAGCAACGCATCACAGGCCGCCAGCGCCTTTAAAAGTGCGGTGTTATTCTCCGTAGCAGCACTATAGGCCGCATCGGGCGTGGCCCATTCGGCTTTTTTCCATGCGGGATATTTGTCTTGTCCGGTGGACATTTTTTTCTCCTTAAACGGCTTTTTTCGCGGACTCTTCCAGCTCCAGAATATCGCTCAGGCGCTGTGCCACGGCTTCAAAGACCTTGCGGCTGTCGCCTTCGGCAATGCGCCCGCCATCTGCGGCCTCGCGGATTTCAAGGCTGAGCGGAATTTCGCCCAGCAGCGGCAAGCCGCGTTTTTCCGCCTCGCGCTTTGCGCCGCCATGACCGAAAAGATGCGTTTCCTCGCCACAATGCGGGCAGGAGAACATGCTCATATTCTCGATCAGGCCAAGAACGGGAACATCCAGTTTCTGGAACATTTCCAGCCCTTTCATCGCGTCCAGCAACGCAATATCCTGCGGCGTGGAGACCACAATTGCCCCTGTCAGCGGCACTTTTTGCGACAGGGTCAGCGGAATATCCCCCGTGCCGGGCGGCATATCCAGCACCAGCACATCCAGTTTGCCCCATGCCACATCGCTGAGCATTTGCAGCAAAGCGCGTTGTACCATCGGCCCGCGCCAGACGACAGGCCCCTGTTTTTCAAGCAGATAACCGATGGACATGGTTTTGACGCCATGCGCCTCTTGCGGAACGATTTTACGGTCTTCCCCTAAAACGGCGCGGGCATCCTGCGTACCCATCATATGCGGCTGTGACGGGCCGTGAATATCGGCATCCAGCAAGCCAACCGCATAGCCCTGACGCGCCAGCGCCGCAGCCAGATTATTCGCGACGGCGGATTTTCCGACGCCGCCCTTGCCTGAAGAAATAGCGATGATATGGCGGATATCCGGGAGATTCAGTTTGGTCTGATCCGGCTTTTTGCCGTGACTGTGACCGTGCTGGTCATTGCCGTTACCTGCCTTGCGCTCTGCCGTCAGCACCACGGAGACACGCGGCAGATCAGGCAGTATCTGCGTCAGGAATGCCTGTGCGTCTTTTTGCAAAGCGCCCATTTCACTGCGCGGCGCGTTTTCCGGCACATCGAGAATGACAACCAGCCCGCGCTCTTCCGTATGGCGGGCGGAGGACAGAAAGCGCAGCATGGCGGCAATCAGCTCCTCCGGTGCTTTGGGCTGTTCCTGATGGTGCAGCAGAATTTCGCGGATGTCTTCCAGTGTCAGCATTTTCATGGGCAGGCTCCTTCAAGCTGAATGTAAAAAAGCGCCGGTCAAACCCTAGCGCTCTTTTATCTTTTAACCAAAATTTGGACCTTAGTCGCGATCTTCGCGTTTACGTTCCAATTTGCGGAAGCGGCGCACTGCTTCATCTTTTTCGCGTGCGCGTTTTTCCGACGGTTTTTCGTGATGTCTACGCAGTTTCATTTCCCGAAAAACGCCTTCGCGTTGCATTTTCTTTTTCAGTACTTTTAAAGCCTGGTCAACATTGTTATCACGTACGATTACCTGGACGATTGTCCTCACCCCTTTCAAGAGTTTTGCGGTTTAATAAACATATAGTCAGCGCAATTTCTATCACAGCGCGGAATATCTGTAAAGCATAAATACAGATTACAGCACAATGCGGGACAGGACATATTCAAGGCGCTGACGGCCTGCTTCCGTGCTTTGCAATGCATCATTCGTGACACTGATAAGGCCGGTTTCCTGCATACGGGCGAGACCTTCCCTGTTCAGCACCTCTGCGCCGCCAGATTCCGCCTCCAGACGGGCGAGCGAGAGCGGTTCGGCAAGGCGCAGCCCCATCAGCAGCATTTCCGCTGCGCGATCGGCAGGAGCGAGTAATTCCTCATCATGTGCGCCGTGGCCGTGTTTTTCGACACGGTCAAGCCAGATGGCCGGAGCGCGGTGGGCACGGGTGGCGTATTTGCCGCCCTCCCGCGTCACGCGACCATGTGCGCCGGGGCCGATGCCGAGATAATCACCGTAACGCCAATAGACAAGGTTATGGCGCGATTCCTGTCCTTTGACAGCGTAATTCGAGACTTCATAGGCATCATAGCCGTGTTTTGCCGCCTGTTCGCGCGTTTCTTCATACAGCACCGCCGCTTCCTCCTCTTCGGGGATCGGCATTTCTCCGCGCTGATAGAGCGTATAAAAAGGTGTGCCTTTTTCAATGGTCAGTTGATAGAGCGAGAGATGCCCGCCCGCATGGGAGAGGGCTTCATCCAGTTCGGCGCGCCAATCCTGTACTGTCTGTCCGGGGCGGGCATAGATGAGGTCAAAAGAGCTGCGCGTGAAATGCTGCCGTGCCAGATCAAGCGCCGCCAATGCCTCTTTTGCGCTGTGCTGGCGGCCAAGGAATTGCAGCTCCGCATCGCGCAGCGACTGCACACCGAGCGAGACACGGTTCACCCCTGCCGCCGCATAGCCTTGAAAACGCGCCGCCTCGGCAGAGGTCGGATTGGCCTCCAGCGTAATTTCAACATCATCAGCGACAGGAAAATATTCCCGCACGGCCTCAATCACCGCCGCGACAGTTTCCGGCACCATCAGCGAGGGGGTACCACCACCGAAAAAGATTGATGTGACTGTTTGTTTTTTGGGCAGCGTTTCCGCGTAATAGGCAAGCTCCCGCACCAGCGCCTTGCGCCAGCGGCTGTGATCGACATCATCCTGCACATGGGAGTTAAAGTCGCAATACGGGCATTTCGCCAGACAAAACGGCCAATGGATATAGATACCGAAACCGGGCGCGGGAAAGCCCCGTGCAGGGGCTGTGTTTAACTGTGGCACCATCGCGCAGCAAATTCTCTTAAGGCTTTGGCGCGGTGGCTTAAGCTGTGTTTTTCATCGGCGTCCATTTCGCCGAATGTGCGGGCTTCGCCATCGGGCTGGAAAATCGGGTCATAGCCGAAACCGTTTTTACCGCGCGGCGGCCAGACGATCTCGCCTTCGACCGTGCCTTCGGTATAAAAGACCTGCCCGTCGGGAAAGGCCAGCGCCAGCACGCTGATAAAGCGGGCGCGGTGGTTTTGTTCATCTTTCAGTTTTTCCCAGATCAGGCGCATGCCGTAATCAAAATCGCGGCTGCCGTTTTCATTTTCCGCCCAGCGTGCCGAATAGATACCGGGATCGCCGCCCAGTGCCTGAACCTCTAACCCGCTGTCATCGGCCAGTGCGGGCAGCCCTGTCGCCTTTGCCGCCGCCAATGCTTTCAGCGCCGCATTTTCCTCGAATGTTGTGCCGGTTTCCTCCGGATCATCAAGGCCGAGATCACCCGCCGCCTGAATATCGGGAATACGCGCACCGATCAAATCGCGGATTTCACGCAATTTGCCGTGATTATGCGTGGCAATCACCAGACTGTCTTCCAGACGGTAATCCTCGGAAGATATGCCGTGCCGTATCGTGTCCATGCTGTCTCTCCTGCTCTTTCTTTAAAGAGCTATACTGAAATACCGCCCCGCCCGCGGTCAAGTTAATTCTGTTTTGTCTTTTTGGCGGCGGATTTTTTTCTGATGCGGAACGGATAGAAAATCTGCGCCCAGAAAGTTTTTGGCAGCGCACTTTCGGGAGAAGAACGGGCAATACCGTATGATTTCGGCAATTTGCCTTCGGGGTGATAATAACTGCCGCAGATCAAATCCAGAAAGGAAAACATGGTCGCAATATTCTTGTTCACCGCCGCCTTATCCGTCGCATGATGCCAGCGGTGGTAATTGGGGCTGACAAAGATATAGCGGACAGGCGCCGGATAGGCGAGATTGATATTCGTATGCACAAAGAAATTATAGATATTATGGACGGTAATCGCCAGCAACACCGCATGACCGTCAAAACCGATGAAATAGGAAATGACATAGCCGCAGGCGGAAAACATGATGGCATCAACGGGATGCAGGCGGATGCTGGTCAGCCAGCGTAATTCTTTCGCCGCATGATGGATGGCATGAAACCGCCACATAAAACGGTGAACAAGCCAATGCGGAATGAAAAAGGCGATATCCGCCATCAGCAGGCCGAGCGCAAATTGTATTTCATAGGGCCAGCTTTCAAGCTCGACGGCAAAAATGCGGTGCGGCGCAATGGCCGGCAGCACAATCAGCGCCAATGTCGCGGTAATAAATGTGATAAACAGGCTGGTCACGAACAGATTAATCAGGAAATAGCCGATTTCCAGATTGAACTCTTTATAAAACATGCTGCGGTCGGAATGCACCTTGCTGAAATTTTCTTCTTTCGTCGACTGGGTCGGTTCCGCCAGAAACAGCGATAACACGTAAAAGCCGAGCGCATAAATACACAGCACGATAATCGCATCGGCTTTTGTAAGCAGCCATTCTATCGCTAACTGGTAATAAGCCGGGTCCATCGCCTGTTTGTCGCTGTCTTCCTGTTTCGTTCAGATGACATTATAACACAGCACCGCGCAGTTGAAGCAGCGGCCTTTTTGAAAAAATGAAAATATATTTGAATGACAGGTCAGGCTGCGCTGCGTGCCGCCTCTTTCAACGCCTCATGCTGCAGCTTTGTCAGTGCGGCAACGCCTTTGTCAGCCAGACCGAACAAATCCTGAAAACGGGCATGAGAGAAAGCCGTTTCCTCCGCCGTGGCCTGAATTTCAACGATACCGCCCTTTCCGGTCAGCACGAAATTCGCATCCGCTTCGGCGGCACTGTCTTCCGCATAGTCAAGATCCAGAACCGCCTGCCCCTGATACAGCCCGCAGGAAATCGCGGCAACGGAATCAATCAGCGGCGTTTCTTTTAACGCGCCGATGGACAAAAGATGTGTGATGGCCTGATTAAGGGCGACATAGGCACCTGTAATCGCCGCCGTGCGCGTGCCGCCATCGGCTTGAATAACGTCGCAATCAAGTGTGATCTGCACATCGGGCATTTTTTTCAGATCGACCACAGCGCGCAAGGCGCGTCCGATCAAACGCTGAATTTCCTGTGTGCGGCCCGATTGCTTACCACGCGCCGCTTCCCGCGCCATACGCGTGCTCGTCGAACGGGGCAGCATACCGTATTCCGCCGTGACCCAGCCCTTGCCTTGCCCTTTCAGCCAGGGCGGCAGGCGGTCTTCGACCGTTGCCGTGCAAAGCACATGCGTATCACCGAATTTTACCAGACAGGCACCTTCGGCATGTTTTGTAACATTCTGCGTTTCAAGACTGATGCGGCGTAATTCGTCATTTTGACGACCGGACGGTCTGACCATAAGTTTTCTCCTGCTTAAAGCCGGAATTTAGGCCACCATACGGCCGACCATTCCGGTTGTGCTTTGCCCTTCTGTCAGTTCGGCAAGATAAACCTCGCCGCCATAGGACATCACATGTGCCGCGCCGACAACATTTTCGATCGTGTAATCCGCCCCTTTGACGAGCAGATTGGGGGAAATATCCTTGATCAACTGTTCCGGCGTGTCCTCGTCAAACAATACCACCATATCAACAGCGGCCAGTGCCTGCAAGACTGTGGTGCGTGCCGTTTCATTCTGGATCGGACGGGTCTCGCCTTTCAGACGGCGGACGGAGGCATCAGTGTTCAACCCGACAATCAGACGGTCACAACGTGCGCGCGCCTGTTCCAGCAGGGAAATATGCCCCGGATGCAGCAGATCAAAACAGCCGTTTGTGAAACCGACTGTCAGCCCGTTTGCACGCCAGCGTTCAACCTGTTCCAGCGCTTCTTCGCGGGTCACGCCGCCTGTGTTACGTGTATTGTCGATCTGTTTTTTGATATCGGGAACCGTGACCGTTGCCGTACCGATTTTGCCGACAACGATTCCCCCTGCAACATTGGCAACAGATGCCGCGGCCTCAAGCTCCGCACCTGTGGCCAGCATCGCCGCCATCACGGCAACGACCGTATCACCCGCGCCGGAAACGTCATAGACTTCACGCACGCTGGTTTTGATATGAACGGGGTCTTTTTTCGCGGCGGCACCATAGACGATGCTCATACCGTCTTTACTGCGTGTGGCCAGAATATTTTCAACGCCTGTCAGCTCCATCAGGGATTTTGCCGCTGCGGTGACTTCTTCATCCGTGCCGGTCGCCATATCGGAGGCGTCGGCCAGTTCCGTACGGTTCGGCGTCACCAGAAACGCGCCTTTATAACAGCTGTAATCGCGCCCTTTCGGGTCAACAATCACGCGTTTGCCGCGCGAGACGACATAGTGGCACAGATCGGCATCAATCGTGCCTTTGCCGTAATCGGAGAGTACAACGATATCGGCATCCATAATCGCGGCATCAACGGCTTCGTAAAAGCGGCTGCGGCTTTCACCGGACAAAGCGCCGGTTTTTTCGCGATCCGTACGCAAAAGCTGCTGGCCGCCTGACAGATACCGTGTTTTCACGCTGGTCGGACGCTCCGCATCCGTGACAAGACCGCCATCGCTGACGCGAATATCCTGCAATTTGGCGCGAATCTGTTCCGCAGCCATATCCTGACCGACCGTCGCGACAACGGAGGTTTTCACGCCCAATGCGGCCAAATTCGCCACAACATTACCAACGCCGCCCAGCATTTGGGTTTCGCGCTCCAGTTTTAAAACGGGAATCGGTGCTTCGGGGGAAATACGCGCCACAGAGCCATACATAAAATGGTCCAGCATAATGTCGCCGATGCACAGAATCCGCACCTGACGAAAGCTCTCGAAATACGCCGTCATATCAACCATGTCGTCCGCCTTTTTATCGTTATCACACGGGATTAGTATTTTTCATAGCAGATTTTTGCCGCAATCTCAAGCCTTTGTTAGTTTTCATATTTTGTTAAATCTTTTGTGGTCTAATAGAGCTGTAAGAACACAGACCTAAGAGCGTTCCGAAGTTCCGCAGAAAAGGCAGAAGACGGGGCTTTCGGTGGGGGAAATATGAGCGACACATATCAAAATATCACAATGACGGAAGAGAAGCGTGCAAGAACCGGATTTTTTCACACCGTTGCCCTGCACCTGAAAAAGAATCGTCTGGGTGATCTTCTGGTCTCCTCCGGTATGATTACGACAGAGCAATTGGAAAGCGCACTGGCAATGCAGGCGCGTACCCGTGAGCCTTTGGGTAAAGTCTTGATCAAAAGCGGCGCCATTACCGCCGCCATGCTGTACCGTAAACTGGCGGAACAGTGGTGTGTGCGCGTCAGCGCCTATGGTTTGACATTTATGATGGGCGCAACGGCTGTACCCAGCGCAGCGCGTGCCGGATCGGGTCAGGCACAAAGCGGACAGATTGTTCTGGCCTCTGCCACCACGGCCACGCCCTTTAATAAAGCCGCAGCTTTACAGTATCCGTCCCTGTTCGGCACAACGGAAATCCGTTCCGACAACACGGCCGCTTTTACAAAATGGACGAAAATGCTGGACCGTTTTGAAAAACAGCTCACCGCACATTCCGGCGCAACCGCACCGCGCCTGCAATTATGGAAGGCCGAGCTGTCACGCATCCGTCATCTGAGCACGGCAGACAAAATTGCCGCCGTGAACAACTATATCAATAAGGTGCAATATATCACCGATGCCAAAAACTGGGGACAGACCGACCATTGGGCCACCCCCGTCGAGTTTTTCAGCCGCGGCGGCGATTGTGAAGACTTCGCAATTGCCAAATATGCCTCCCTGCGCGCCCTCGGCGTACCGGCGGAGCGGTTGCGTATTGCCATTGTGCATGACAAGATCAAAAACATTCCGCATGCGGTTCTGATCGTTTATGCGGAAAACGGCCAAAGCTATGTTCTGGACAATCAGGATAAGGCCATGCGCAATATCAACAACGTCACGCGCTATAAACCGATTTTCTCGATCAATCAGGGCAGCTGGTGGATGCACCGCGTCCAGAATTCTTAAATCATTTAGAAAGAAGCCCTCATGGATGATGACCACGATACCGGCGATGCGCCACAGGATCTGATGCGGCATATCGCCGCTGATGATGACCATGCCGGTTTTATCATGCATGTGAGTGTCACCATCGACGACGAGGATTACTGGGCTTATCTGATGGTGCCGATGGAAAAATACGATGCCTTTGTCGCCGCGCAGAATGACGCATTCTGCAATATCAAGGATTATGGCGAAATTATCGAATGGGGCCCCGGCGAAGAAGCCCCTGCGCATATTCAAAGACAGCTGGAAATCGATTTCGGCCTGACACCCAATGCCGCAGATTGTCTAAACGACATGGCAAATCAACTGGGTGAACGCATGAAACGCATGGGCAAGCGCGAAGATCCGTCTTAAAGATTTTGAGGAGCCGCCGGAAAGCCGCGATTATTTCTTTTTCGCGGATTTTTTCTGCAGTTTTTCGACCAGCGCAAGGTTTTGGTCATGCATGCCTTGCTGTTCCGGCGTACTCTGACGTTGTGCCTGTTCCAGAAAATCAAGCGCTTCGTCAAATTTGCCCTGCTGTGCCAGCGATAAGGCCAGATTATTCATCACAACCGACGGATTGCCCAGCCATGAGGCCAGTGCCTCGCGGTATTTCTCTTCCGCTTCTGCGTGATGGCCCGAGGCCGACAAGACCAAGCCGTTCAGGTTCAGCGCCTGCGGCTGCAAATCATCTTTATCCGCGGCGTTTTTCTTATCCAGCCCATAGAATTTATCCAGCGCATGCTGTGCATGCATAAAGCGCCCGACGGCAATATTAGACGCCGCATATTCAACCAGAACCGCAGGTTTTGCCTTCATTTGCGATTCCGCCAGCGGTGACAAAACAGTCAGCGCCTGTTGCGGCATACCCGCCTTGCGCAAAGCTTCTGCATATTTCACGGTAATGCCGATATCACCGCTGTTGCGGGCGTAAAGCCTTTCATAAAGTTGAACGGCTTCACCGGCATTGGAATGTGTAATCTGCTGGCGCGATTCCAGTGCCTGCTGATACATGCCCGTTTGTGAACTGCTGTTCTGACAGCCGAACAGCATCAAGCCGCAAAAAGCCGTCGAGAGCAGAATTTTTATACGGTTTGAGGATTGCTCTGTCATCAGTATCCGTCCCCCTCATTCACATCCGCGGGTTCTTCCATGTCTCCGCCGCCGCCATCCATACCGCCGGCAGGTGCCGGAGCCGGGCGGGCGCTGACATTAACGGAACCGCTGTCGCGCGATGTCGTGGAAACCTGATGACATCCGTCCGGACAGAAATAGACCGAACTGGGAACACAATTGCCGCCGCCCGTGCAAATACGCTGAATACGGACATATTTGTTCTGACGTTCCGAGATAATCACATCGCGGCGCATGATTTCATTACCTTCCACATCCAGAACCGTAAAAGAGGTTGCGCCCGGCGTACCCGGAACAATCACCAACACGCGCGGTGTATCCAGAAACACACCCGCATGAACGGGATTGGCCACAATCACGCTGGCGGCATTACGGTTCAGGTGCAGAATATGGGATTCATTCGGGGTCAGGCGGATAATCTTGTTATTGGCATAGTTATAGCCCTGCGGGACGCCCTGATACGCCGCAGCAGGCGGTGGCGCGGCATTTTGTGCCATTGCCGTGCGCACGAAAGCGGTGCCGGCCAGCAACATGCTGAAAACCAACGCGAAAATAACGAGGCTGCTAGGCAGACTGTGATTCGCTGAACGCTTCATGGTAATTCTTCTCCTGTAAGAACGAAGGGAACCCTTCTCTTCTTATGATGCGTCAAAAAAGGCCTGTAAGTCAAAGAAAATATCCGCAAAATAAAGAAAAACCCCGCCCGGTTCATCACGCAGGCAGGGTTTTTTCAACCATTTATCCGTACCGGACAAATCTTTACAAGCACAACAGGCTTATTTACGCAGCGAGTTGTCGAAAGATTTTTCGGCTTTCATCGGCTTGGTTTTTACGGCTTCAACACCGACGCTGCCAGCTGTACGACCGCTTGAGATCGGATCCCAGCTTTTGTCATTTGTCGTTGCGGATTGCGAGCAACCTGCAACGGACAGGGCAGAAACCATGCACATTACTGTCAAAAACTTCTTCATTATAGTACTTCCTTTCGTGATTTGTTTTTTGCAAAAAAAAAATCGAAACCGGATTGAAAATCCCGTAGTGTTTTAAGAACTACTACAGAACACATAACTAGTCTACACACAAAAAAAAACTTTTTCAAAGAATATCATCACTTGATTTACTTGACATAATGCTCAGAATCATGTAGAAATATTAATACAAGGTTAACAACCATGCGCAACCTATGCGCGGGTATGTGTTTGAATACTTGAAATGCAACGGGCAAATGGCAATAATAAAGCCCTGCAGAGCAAAACGGCTGGTACGAATAAGAGGAAGAGGGACTTAAAATAATGTCACAACCATCTCCATATGAAATTCTCGGTGTTGCAAAGAATGCCACTGATGACGAGATCAAAAAAGCCAAAAACAAGGCGCTGATGCGGCACCATGAAGACCGCGTCAATGCGCGGATCAAACGCGACGGGCTGGAAGGCACGCCGGAAGCCGTAAAACTTCTGACAGAAGCGCGCCAGCAGGCTTCTCTTGTAAACGGTGCCTATGAAATTCTGAAAGATCCCGAAAAACGCCAGACTTTTGATGAATACGGTTATGAAGGGCTTGCGCGTCAAGCCAATGGCGATGATCCCTCCAGCTCAGGCGGCAGCGATGCTTTCTGGGATTTCGGGAAAGCCAGCGCCGAATTCGGTACGGAAACCGTGGAAATGAGCGATGACGAACTGTTCGGTGATGATCTTGACCAGAAATCGACGCGCCGTGATGTGAGAGATGTCCTGAAAAACGCCCGCCATACCGGCACAAACCCGTTCAAAGGCAATGATACCAGCCTTGACGATCTGCTGGACGAAGTCCGCGGCAAAAAACCGAAGAAATCTCCTCCGAAAAAAGAGGATAAACCCGCCGCTTCCAAAGGCAGCGGATCAAGTCTGCTGGGCGATCTCGCCGGCAAAGCCAGCGGTGTTTTCAGCCGTGCAAAAGATAAAGCCATGGAAACGGTCGATGATCTGACCCACGGTGATGATGATGCTCCGGCAACAACAGGAAATTCCGAATTGTCAGGACGCCTGCGCGATGTCATCAACGAGCTTGTCGAAACAGACGGCAAACTCAGCAGCATGTCCCTGCGAACCGTTGTCAGCGAGTTGAAAAGCATTGCCGATCATATTGACGGCGGCGCACAAAACCGCAAAAAACAGGGCTTTAACCGCTAATTCCTTTTAGCCTGACCGGTCTAATAATCGACGCGCGCGAAATACAGCCCGTGCGCGGGCGCGGTTTCCGCCGCTTTTGTCCGGTCACAGGCGGCAAGGATTTCACCGATTTTTTCCGGCTGCCATTTTCCCGTCCCGACCGGCACGAGTGACCCGACGATATTGCGCACCTGATGATAAAGGAAGGATTTGGCCTCAACTTTCACGGTCACCGCCTGCCCTGCCCCGTAAGCCTCTTCGCGATCCTCCGTCACCGCGACAAGACGCACCGTACGCAGCGGTGAATTCGCCTGACAGCCCGCCGCACGGAAAGAGGAAAAATCATGATGCCCCAAAAGATATTGCGCACCGGCATTCATCGCAGCGACATCCAGCCTGTCACGCATATGCCAGACACGTTTGCCCAGCAATGCAGGCGGTGCGGCGCGGTCAGCAAGGATACGGTAGAGATACACCCGGTTCTGCGCACCGAAACGGGCGTGAAAATCATCTTCTACGGGCTCCGCCATCACCACCGACACGCCGGAATATTTCTTTTCCCGTAATTTGGCATTGATGGCATCGCGCACGGTTTTTTCCGTGACCTCCCGCTCCAGATCGAAATGTGCGACCTGCCCCAGCGCATGCACTCCGGCATCCGTGCGCCCGGCAACATGCAGGCGTGTTTCTTCTCCGGAGAAGGCCAAAATCGCCTCTTCCAGAGCCTGTTGCACAGTCATGTCATGTTGCTGAAGTTGCCAGCCCGCATAGAGGGAACCGTCATATTCCACGGTTATTTTCCAGCGCTGCGTCATGGGATCAGACTAAAAAGCAGGGTTATTTCTTGGAACGGTCGGAGATTTTCTTAATTTCACGCTCGACCAGCTCCTCCACCAATCCGGGAAGGCGGCGGTCAAGCCATTCCTTCAGCATCGGACGTAACAGTTCCCGCGTGATATGTTCCAGCGTCACGCGTCCGGCCGGGGCGATGCCTGCCGCGGTGTGTTCTTCGACAAACATATTTTCCGCCAGTTTCGCCATCGCGCCGACGGCGGCCTCTTCCGTATCTTCCGAGATCAAACGGCTGTCATCCGCATCCGTCATATCACCTTCGATATCGGCGGGCTCATAATCATCTTCCGCAGCATCCATCGAAATATCCGCAGCGCCGCCTTCTTCAACGACATCACGCAACTCTAGTACATCGCCGTCATCAACAGCCTGTTCCGTCACATCGCCTTCGATATCGGCGGGCTTGTCATCATCGTCCTTTTTCGGCAGATCGACATCGCCGGCTTTATCCTTATCCGCTTCGACATCCATGATAACATCGCCGGCATCATCGCCATCTTCATCATCGTCAGATATGATCTGACGAATGGATTCGAGGATTTCCTCGATCGAAGGCTCCTCCGCCGTGGCCTGTTCCGCTTTTTTATCTGCCATGATTTTTAGTGCACTTTAGTTTAAAAATGTTAATCCCGTATCTTCCCACTATAGCCTATTTTCGTTTTGCGTCAAAAACTTTTACAGCTGTATTAATCCAAAACGTACCGCCTGCATCACCGCATAAACGCGTGAGGAAGTATTGAATTTTTTCATCACATTGCGCAGATGAAACAACACGCCCGCCTCGGACAGGCCAAGAATGACACCGATTTCCCATGTGGTCTTGCCCTGGGCGCACCATTTCAGCACTTCTTTTTCCCGCTCTGTCAGGCTAACACCTTCCTGCTCCGGCGGGACGGCTTGCTGCTCCAACCCGATGAAAGACGCGTAAAACTGCTGACAGGCGGCATTGACCAGCGCCAGCGTATCACGGGAAATATCACTGCCATCCGCCCCGCTGCCGGCCGCACCTATCCCCGCAATCGCCCCCATCGGCCCGCGCATCGGAATGGCAATACCGTGATACAGACCCGCTTCACGCGCTTCATCCATCACTTTTTGCTGGTCCGGCATCAATTGCAGCTTGTCTTCCAGAAACGACCATGTAAAAGGTGCCGGAGCCTGCACGACATATTGGCGGACAGGGTCGACATCCTCATATTTCTTATCGGCGTAATAGGCCATCCATTCGCCGGGATAATTCCGCATAATGCCGTGGCCGGCAGATTTTCCGATCGAAGGATGATCCGTCATCAGGCTGAACAGCACACGGTCAAAACCGTAATTGGACATGACATTTTCAAGCAGGGCGAAAAGCTGCTCGACTGTGTCGGCTTTGCTGGTTTTCTCGATAAATTCTATCAGATCCACGCTGCTGCCCGCGTCTTTCGGTTTGCGTCCAAGCGGTCATCCCCTGCCATCAAGGGAAAATCCGTATATCTGTTTATTATTATCGGGAAGTTTTTACTGAAATGCAACTTCGGTAAAGCTGCGCAACTTGCGGCTGTGCAATCTTTCCTTGCCCATGGCGCGCAGTTTTTCCATTGCCAGAAGACCGATTTTCAAGTGCTGGTCAACACGTTCGCGGTAGAACTCATCCGCCATACCCGGCAGTTTCAATTGCCCGTGCAGCGGCTTATCAGACACGCAGAGCAGCGTACCGTAAGGAACGCGGAAACGGAAACCGTTTGCGGCAATGGTCGCGGATTCCATATCCAGCGCAATCGCACGGCTTTGGCTGAAATGCCACATCAGCTCCTTCTGGTCGCGCAGCTCCCAGTTACGGTCATTAATGCTGGCAACCGTTCCCGTGCGCATAATCCGTTTGAATTCGTAATCATCCAGCCCTGTGACCTCGCTCATTGCCGAGGCCAGCGCCAGCTGAATTTCCGACAAGGCCGGAAGTGGCACATGCAGCGGCAAATCATCATCCAAAATGGCATCTTCACGGATATAGGCATGTGCCAGCACATAATCACCCAGACGCTGCGAATTCCGGAGGCCCGCGCAGTGACCCAGCATCAGCCATGCATGCGGACGCAGCACGGCGACATGGTCGGTGATGTTTTTGGCATTGGAGGGACCGACACCGATATTGATCATGGTAATGCCCGACCCGTTTGCCCGTTTCAAGTGATAGGCAGGCATTTGCGGGATACGGCTCATACTGCCGCCTTCGATGCGGGGAAAGCCGTCTTTGCTCATCCCGCCGGGAAGATTGGCGTTATGGGTGATTTTATTGCCCGGCTCGACAAAGGAGACATATTCCGACCGCTCTTTCGCCAGTTCCTTTTCCTCCGTATAAGACATCAGACGCATGCCGTTACGGATAAATTCATCAATATAGAACTGATAGTTCGTGTAAATGACGAAATTCTGGAAATGCTCGGAAGATGTGCCCGTATAATGTTTCAACCGCTGCAGGCTGACATCAACGCGCGGCGCAGTAAACAGGGACAGCGGCTGCACATTCGCCTCCGTATCTTCATCCAGCAGATAAATACCGTTGGCGATTTTATCATCCATCATACTGAGATCAGGCAGATCAAACAGCAGCGGCAAGGCATCCAGCTTTGTCGAGGAAAGCTCACCTTCCAGATAAAAATCCTCCCCCAGTGCGAAATGCAGCGGGATCGGCACATCGCTCACACCGATTTCAAGTTTCGCATCGCTGTGGTTTTCGCACAGCAGGGTCAATTGTTCCTTGAAATAATGGTCAAAAATATCAGGCCGCGTGACGGTTGTGGAATACATGCCCGGCTGGGTGACAAAACCGTAAGACAAGCGGCGGTCAACCGAAGGATAGGTTTTGGTTTTAAACAGGATATAGGGGTAATGCGCCGTGGAGCGTTCCGTCGGCAAGCCTTCCTTGTTACAGAAATCCTCGAAACGGCGGCGCAAATAGGTGACATTCCTGTCATAGATTTCTTTGATATGCTGCAACGCCTTTTCAGGGCTGCGGAACACTTTCGTGCTGCGTCCGGGTTTGATCGGTGAAGGGTAACGTGTGGGCATTGTCAAAGAAACCTTGAAATATTCGAAAAATACGCCCCGCAGAAAAGCAAAGCATTATCAGACAGTATCACATAAATGTTAAGTTTTTGTAACAGAATTTACGGGTGTGTTGTTAAGACCGGTCAAGCCCCATCAATGAACGCGCGAAGGACACGGCATCAAAGGGACGCAGATCATCCACCCCCTCGCCGATACCGATGGCATGAATCGGCAGGCCGAATTTCTGTGCCAGTGACACCACCACCCCGCCCTTTGCGGAACCGTCGAGTTTGGTCATGATCAGCCCTGTCACATCAACGGTTTTGCCGAAAATATCAACCTGACTATGGGCATTCTGCCCGACCGTGGCATCCAGCACCAGCAGCGTGGTATGCGGCGCGCTTTCATCATGTTTTTTCAAGACGCGCACGACTTTTTCCAGCTCCGCCATCAGATCGGTTTTGTTTTGCAAGCGCCCCGCCGTATCAACCAGCAGAATATCCATGCCCTGTTTTTTCGCGGCTTCATAGGCTTCATAGGCCAGTGCGCCCGCATCTGCGCCCGTATCCTTGGCAATCACCGGTGCGCCCGTGCGCTCGCCCCAGACTTTCAATTGTTCCACAGCGGCAGCGCGGAACGTATCACCCGCGGCCATCATGACCTTTTTGCCCTGTGCGCGGTAATGATGCGCCATTTTGCCGATGGTCGTGGTTTTCCCCGCACCGTTCACGCCCGCGACCAGCACCACGCAAGGCCCGCCGCTTTCCGGCGTTTCCAGCACCAGCGGCTGCATGACGGGTTCCAGAATATCCGCAATTTTTTCCGCCAGAAACTCGCGGACTTCCTCGGAGCTGATTTCCTTGCCGAAGCGTTCTTTTGACAGCGCTTCCGTTAAAGCCACAGCGGTTTCGGGGCCGATATCGGCGATAATCAACGCCTCTTCCAGCTCCTCCAGCATTTGCGCATCGAGCTTTTTCTTGGTGAAAACGGCAGTAATATTTTCCGTTAATTGCGAGGAGGTTTTGCTGAGACCCTGCGTCAGGCGAGAGAACCAGCCTTTTTTCTCTTCCGGTTTTTCTTCCGGCAGCTCTTCGGCTACCTCTTCCGCAATAGCAACGGGTTCGGGCTCGGGCTCGGGCTCGGGTTCAGGTTCGGGTTCGGGTTCGGGTTCGGGTTCGGGTTCGGGTTCCGGCTCAGGCTCAGGCTCAGGCTCAGGCTCTGGCTCTGGTGCAGGTTCCGGTGCGGGGGCGACAGCGGCTGCCGTTTCAATCGGCGGCGGTGCGATGACCTCCGCAACTTCCAGCACTGTTTCTTCTATCTCTTCGACAATTTCAGCGACAGGTTCGGGCGCGGGTTCGGGTTCGGGTTCGGGTTCCGGTTCGGGCGCGGGTTCTGCGACAACTTCTTCCGCCGCTTCTTCTACGGGAAGCTCTTCCTCTTTCGGTTTATCCTTTTTTTTCTTGCGAAAAAACCAGATCATGCGCGCACTCCCAATGCTTTGTCTTCCGTGATGCCGGTAATGCGCACCGGCAGAAGTGTTCCGTGCGGAACGTCATCATTTTCTTCTTGTAGCACAACAGGCAGGAAATGTTCACTATGCCCCGCATTGTTTTTTTCCACCAGCACATTGCACAGGCTGCCGTCATGTTTTGCCAGCAATGCCTGTAACTGCGTTGCGCCTTCCGCACGCAGAATGGCGGCGCGGGATTTGCGGATATTGCCCGCCACTTGCGGCATCCGTGCCGCAGGCGTTCCGGGGCGCGGCGAATAAGGGAAGACATGCAGATAGGCCAGCCCCGCCTCCGCCACCAGCTTGCGGGTATTTTCAAACATCTCGTCGGTTTCGGTCGGAAAGCCTGCGATGATATCCGCGCCGAAGACAATATCAGGGCGCAGACGGCGCGCCTTTTCACAAACATCGAGAATATCTTTGCGTAGATGGCGGCGCTTCATCCGTTTTAAAATCATATCATCCCCTGCCTGAACGGAAAGATGCAGATGCGGCATCAAGCGCGGCTCATGTTCGATCAGATGCCAGAGATCATCATCAATTTCGACAGGATCAAGCGAGGACAGGCGCAACCGCGTCAGTTCAGGGACGAGTGCCAGCAAGCGGCGGATCATCTGCCCCAGCGTCGGATTGCCCGGCAGATCAGGCCCGTAGGAGGTGACGTCAACGCCTGTCAGCACAACCTCGGCATAGCCTGCGGCGACGAGTTTGCGCACCTGATCGACAATCTCGCCAATCGGGACGGAGCGCGAATTGCCGCGCCCGAAGGGAATGATGCAGAAAGTGCAGCGGTGGTCACAGCCGTTTTGCACTTGGACGAAAGCGCGGGCATGGGTTTCAAAGCCGCTGATCAGATGGCCTGCGGTTTCTTTCACCGACATGATGTCATTGACGAGTACTTTTGCGGGCGGATGTTGTGCGCTCTGCCATGTTTCGGCCTTCAATTTCAAATCATTGCCGATGACATGATTAACCTCGGGCATTTTGGCATAGCTTGCGGGATCAATCTGCGCCGAACAGCCTGTGACGACGATATTTGCCGAGGGACGTTCGCGGCGCAAACGGCGGATGGCTTGACGCGCACTGCGCTCCGCCTCTTTCGTCACGGCGCAGGTATTGATGATGACGGTGTCTTTCAATCCGGCTGATTTGGCATGGTCGCGCATGACTTCGGATTCATGGATATTCAATCGACAGCCGAAGGTGACGATATCAATATCTTGCGGAGCGGTGGTTTCATTTTCCGCGACTGTTTCCGTGTTCACATTATCCATGACTGTTCATTACGCCGTAAAAGCAAAGTTTTTCAGGCCCTTTGAATACGCTATTTTTCGTATTCATGCAAGCTGAAAAGCCCGTTTTTAGCGTTTCGGTGTTTTCGGGGATTGTTGTTTGGCGGATGGTTTTTCCGCATCCTGCGTGGTTTTGCAGAACGGGCTGGCGGCGAATTTGGCGCTGTCTTTCGGGGTTCCCTGATAGGCAGTAAAGGTGAAATGCCGGAACAGTTCATTGATGTTTTTGGACAGCGTGGTATCGGGCGCGATTTGGGGTTGGTCGTGATATTGTTTTTCCTTTTCGATCATCTCATCGGTCCAGAAGGTCAGCTGTTTGAGCAATTCGTAATTATTGTCGCCCATATAGGAGCCATAGGCGGCATGGGCGGCGTGCAGCCCCATCGCCTTTGCCATGCTGACATCCTTCATTAAGTGATCGCCGACATAGAGGACTTCATCCGCATCGATATTGAGTTCTTCGACAATGCCCTCCAGTGTTTCCGGGTTCGGTTTTAAAACCCCCGGCGTGGTGTGGCGCATTTCGGTTTTTGCGAAGGCGTAATTGCTTTTATCGTAAAGGCGCACATCTTCGCGTTTGACTTGGCCGGGCATGTCATGGTCGGGCATTGAATAAACGCAGTCAATAAGACCGTCCAGCCCCAGTTGTTTCAAGCGTGACATGGCGTGATAGCCGGGGGATTCCGTATAGGCAATGATGCGCGTGCCTGACTCTTTCAGCTTTTCCAGCGTTTCTTTCACGCCGTCATAGAGCTTCAAATTCTGTTTACGTGCCTTGCGGAAGGCATGGATGGCATCGGCATAGGTTTCGGTAAGGTCTTCGCCGGGATGCAATTTCTTTAAAGATGGGAGCTCCTGTACGGCGAAAACGAATTCGGAGGTGCCTTCGCGCTGATGGATGGCGCGGAATTCTTTTTTCAGCTGTTCCTGATCAATGCCGCTTTTTTCAGAGATTTTATCGAGCATCGCCTCGAAAGCCGGGCGATAGAAGGCGGTGAAATCATAAAGCGTGTTATCGACGTCGAAAATGACGGCGGAAATTTTCTGCATTTGGCACTCCGTTCAGCTATAAAAGCTTTAGGCGATTTTCCTTATTGTCGTGCCATATATACCATTTTGTATGAAATTTTCAAGCTTTTCCGCAACATATTCGGTTTTTTGGAAGCTTTCCCAATCGATTTCGATCACCGGAATATTCAGCGTGCGGGCAATTTCCGGCAGATGGGTTTCATAGCAGCCGTGCAGATAGCGGATATAGCTCATCGGGATGCCGTCTTCAGCGGCGCGGCTGCGGTCAAGAATGCGGCTGTGGCAGGTTTCCGGCGAGGCTTTCAGATAGATCAGCGCATCAAGCGGATGATCCTTTGCCGCCTTCATAATATCGTAGTAAAAGCCAAGCAATTCGCCCGAGGGGCGTTCATGGCGCATGAAATTGGCGTGGCAGAAGATCATATCGCCGATGAAGGAGCGTTCGAAAATATAGTTGCTGTCTGCGCGCAGGGTTTTGCATTCTTCAATGCGGCTATTGGTGATCCATGCCTGCAGATTGACGCGTTTATTCGGATCGGCGTAAAACTCGTTCAAAAGGCGGCGGAATTCGGGGTCTTCGTCAGCGCGTTCGGGAAGCGGGAACCAGTTATCGCCGAGCTGTGCGGGCAGAGTGTTAAGCAAAGTTGACTTTCCGACACCAATATTACCCTCAATGGCAAGACGCAAGGACTTGTTCATTCGATTCTCCCAATGATTTTTTTCTTCGATATATGCTGTGTTTGAAAGTGTAGGAAAAGCCTGCCGTGATGTCAAAAATTAAATATTTTTCGGAATCTTGAAACATTCTTCCGAAACGGCCCT
The DNA here is from genome assembly GCA_013285465.1 of Pseudomonadota bacterium. NCBI lineage: Bacteria > Pseudomonadati > Pseudomonadota > Pseudomonadota bacterium. The sequence continues at coordinate 744,821 of CP053449.1, read as the reverse complement.
AAGCTGTTGGAAGGCTTGACGGGAGGGATGGCTTCGACTACCTTTTCTGCAATAAAAAAATTCCTCTGACTGCTGGCGTGGTTATAAAGCGTGTGTGTAAGCAAGACAACACTGACCAGATTTTGAGGACCAGAATGACTGATAGTTCCCAAGCGGCGAAAACGCCGATCGAAATGCCGCCCGTACCGGAAACGCCGGATATTAAAGCCGGACGGCTGAATGCGGAAGCCTATAACGAGAATTTCAGCGATTTGCTGCCCGCGCTTGACCGCCGCCGTGCGGTGATCGAGGCTGACCGTTGCTATTTCTGCTATGACGCGCCTTGCGTTGAGGCTTGCCCGACGGGGATCGATATTCCGAGCTTTATCCACAAAATCTCGACAAATAATGTCAAAGGCGCTGCCACGGATATTCTGAGTGCCAATATTATGGGCGGTGCCTGTGCGCGTGTCTGCCCTGTGGAAGAACTGTGCGAAGATGCCTGCGTACGCAATACGCAAAACAGCCAGCCTGTCAAAATCGGCCGCCTGCAGCGCTATGCCGTTGACGGTTTGATGGCGCGTGATGACAAACAAATCTTTACGCGTAAAGCCGCGACGGGCAAAAAAGTCGCCGTGGTCGGCGGCGGTCCTGCCGGTATGTCTTGCACGCATCGTCTGGCGACACTGGGGCATGATGTCGTTGTCTTTGAAGCCCATGAAAAAGCCGGCGGCCTGAATGAATACGGTATCGCCGCCTATAAGCTGCCCGATGATTTCGCACAGCAGGAGCTGGACTATATTCTCTCCATCGGCGGCATTGAAATCCGTAACGGTCAGAGATTGGGCGACAATATCAAGCTGGAAGATTTGCGCCGCGATTATGATGCGGTCTTCCTCGGCATGGGTCTTGCCGGTGTCAATAAGCTGGGGCTGGATGGTGAGGATTTAGAGGGCGTGGAAAACGCCGTTGATTATATTGCCGCGCTACGTCAGGCCAAAGATTTTGCCGATCTGCCCGTCGGGCGCAAGATCGTCGTGATCGGCGGCGGCAACACCGCCATTGATATCGCCATCCAGACCAAACGTCTGGGTGCGGAAGATGTAACGCTGGTTTACCGCCGCGGACCGGATGAAATGAGTGCGACCTGGCACGAGCAAGACCTTGCACAGGAAAACGGTGTCTTGATCAAACATTGGGCACAGCCGAAACGCTTGATCGGCTGGAACGGTCATGTCCGCCAGATTGAATTTGAATACACGCAGCTGGATGGAAACGGCAAGCTGATGGGCACGGGCGATAGTTTTACCCTGCTGGTCGATACGGTCTATAAGGCCATCGGGCAGTATTTTGTTCCCTCCCCCTTGCAGGACGGCGGGCGCGATTTGCTGACCATCACGCCGAAGGGCAAGATTGCGGTGAATGAAGATTGTCAGACCTCGCTGGACAATGTCTGGGCGGGCGGTGATTGCACCGAAGGGCAGGATTTAACCGTTGCGGCGGTCGAGGACGGCAAACGCGCCGCCATCGCTATTGACCGCGCGCTTTCGGCTTAAAATATTTCAAGAAAAAGGACATTTCATTATGGCAGACCTTAGTTCAAATTTTGTCGGTATTAAATCCCCCAACCCGTTCTGGCTGGCCTCGGCACCGCCGACGGATAAGGAATATAACGTCGTGCGCGCTTTTGAAGCCGGATGGGGCGGCGTTGTCTGGAAAACGCTGGGCGAAGATCCGCCGGTTGTAAATGTCTCCTCCCGCTATGGCGCGATGCATTATAACGGCTCGAAAATTGCCGGTTTTAATAATATCGAGCTGATTACCGACCGTCCGCTGGACGTGAATCTGACGGAAATTTCCCGCGTGAAAAAGAACTGGCCCGACCGCGCCATGATTGTGTCGCTGATGGTGCCTTGTGAAGAAGAAAGCTGGGAAAAAATACTGCGCCGCGTTGAAACGACGGGTTGTGACGGCATCGAGCTGAATTTCGGCTGCCCGCATGGCATGTCCGAACGCGGTATGGGCTCCGCCGTTGGTCAGGTTCCCGAATATATCCAGATGGTCACGGAATGGTGCAAGAAACACACCAAAATTCCGACACTGGTCAAGCTGACGCCGAATATCACCAATATCCTCCTGCCCGCCCGTGCGGCAGTGAATGGCGGTGCGGATGGTGTCTCCCTGATCAACACCATCAATTCCATCACCTCGGTCAATCTTGATGTGATGGCACCCGAGCCTGTCGTGAACGGCAAAGGCGCGCATGGCGGTTATTGCGGCCCGGCTGTGAAGCCGATTGCGCTGAATATGGTCGGCGAGATTGCCCGCGACCCTGATTGCAAAAACATTCCGATCTCCGGCATCGGCGGCGTGGAAACATGGCGCGATGCGGCGGAATTTATTGCGCTGGGTGCAGGCACGGTACAGGTTTGCACGGCGGCCATGCATTACGGCTTTAAAATCGTTGAAGATATGGTTGACGGGTTGAATAACTGGATGGATGAAAAAGGTTATGACACCATCGAGGATTTCCGCGGCCAAGCCTCGAAAAACTTCGTCAATTGGGGTCAGCTGGATATGAATTACGATATCAAAGCGCTGATCAATCAGGATTTGTGCATCAAATGCGGGCTGTGCCACATTGCCTGCGAGGATACCTCGCATCAGGCGATTACCGCGGAGCGCGTCGATGGTGACCGCAAATATACGGTGATTGATGCGGAATGCGTCGGCTGTAACCTGTGCATGCATGTCTGCCCTGTGGATGATTGCATCACGATGGAGGAAGTCCAGCACGACAAGCCCTATATGACCTGGCTGGAAGACCCGCGTAATCCTGCGAATAAGAAGACGGCATAACACGCGATGGCCTATAAGGATGTCGGTGTCACAATCACGAATTTCTTACTCACATTTTGGGAGTGGGCAGTAGGCTTTCTTTCTCCCGATTTTATGACGGCGGCTATAGGCTCAGCTTTTGGTGCCTTTGGTGGTGCATATTGCGTATGGTTTCTTAACAAGAGTAAAGAACGCGAAAAATCTTTATCACAAATTAATCAAGTACTAGCAATGCTCATTGCTAACTTAAACGCTCTTTTAAATGTCAAAAAAAACTATGCCCTACCTGCTTACCAAGAGCTTTCATCAATAATGGACGCAATTGACAGCAACCAACAATATAGCTCTCTCATTCAAAAGATATTTAATCAATTCTTGGAAGTGCATTATGATACTACAGCAATTACAGAAAACCTTTCGTTGTATGCCTATCTGGACTCCAAGACTCTTGTTACCGCTGTAAAAGTAAAGGATGCTCTTCGCAATGTCGAAGAAATTACAAAACTACGAAACCTTCTCATTCAAGACATACGTTCCGACCCTGCCTCAGAAGACGACAAGGTGCATTTTTACCTTGGATACACAAACAGAAACGGCAAGACTGACTCCAGATTACAAAGTGCAACGGAAGGGTTCTTATTGAACATAGACATCGCCATACATTTTATTGATTTACTAATTCCACAAGTACAGGCGTTGGGGAAATCGGCTTTACCGAAATCTTACGCAAAGAAAATTATCAAGCACACCATCGAAGATGATTTCAAAGAACTAGTTCCACCAAAGGACTTCTTAGATACCCTTAGCGTTTAGAGCTCCTACTGCATCGCTGATTATTCTGTGCGGTGCGGCGATTATCTGGTTGCGTAAGCGCAGCGCCGATTTTTTGGCCTGTCTGCAAGGACAGTACATCTTCCGTTGCCAGTGCTTTGAGCTGCTGCGTGTTCCAGAACAGGGTTTCGCCCGGCAGGGTTAGATCGCCGCGGGTGCCGTCGGTTTTTGCAAATTGTTGGGGGATCGGGCAGTCACTGAAGAGTTCCGCGCCCATTTTTTCGAAAAAGCGTTGCGAGTTATTTTCTTTGTAACAGCGGGTGGTCATCGCGGTATAGCCTTTCGCCTGCATGTCCTGCGCATAGCGCTGGGTCAGCAGCCGCCCGATGCCGCTTTTGCGGCAGGCGGGGTCGATATAGAGGGAGCCGAGCTCGGCGATTTTTTCCGCTTGCGGCAGATCAACGGGTGTCTGTTTTGCCGCTTTGGTATTGAAATCATCCGTCAGGGCAGAGGATTGGCGGCGGGTGTTTTCGGCTTCGTAGAGGGTGAATAATTCCTGTTCCAGCGCGCCGCCATAGCCTTTGACGAAGCCGAGGATATCACCCTTTCTGTCACCATCAGTGATAAATTCCGCGACCGTGCAGTAAAAACCGTCTTTATCCTCCAGCTTTGCCATTGCTTCCGTCCAGTACGCGGCAAAAAATGCGCGGTTCTGCCCTGTGCCGTTTTCATCATCGGGGATCAGGTCAGGGAAAATTTTCAGCGAGCCGCCAAGCTGATCGGTGACCGCATCATTGAAAAAACGGTCTTTGTAAGAGCGATAGGCGAGATCAGCCAGCGCGTCCTCATCCGTCCGCTTTGCGGGACGGATACGTATAATGCCGCCTTCTGCCGGAAAATCCTTCACGCCTGTTTGATTATCGTTTCCTGCCGTCATTTTTTTGCCTTCTTGTTTTTCTGTTTTGCCGTTCTGTCCAGTAACATGCGGTAGCCCTGATAGGGTTCGTCACGCAAGAAACGTGCAACGCGGCCGACCGTTGTAACGCTGGCGCCTGTTCCGGCGGCGATTTCGCGATAGGATTTTTCGCCCTGATCGAGCATTTGCGCGATGCGCCAGCGTTCCTCCATCACGCGGATTTCCTGCGGGGTGAGGAGATCGCGCCAGACCTTCTCATACTCCGCGTCCGTTTTCAGCGTTAAAAGCGCCTGTACCAATGTTGTCGTCATCATCATGTCTTTGCTGTTGTTTTAATGTAATACTGTATTAACGTAATAATACAGTATTGTCAAGCAGGTTTTACAAAACAATCCGCAATTCTTTCAAAAAATTAGAATTTGCGCGGGGAGAGAAAGCGTTTTAAACTGTGCCCGAAACGACTCACAGGAACAAAACAAAGCGGAACAATGGCAACAAAACACGAACTGACAGTCGAACTGCATCACGGCGATCTGCCGGATGGCCTTGACCTTGGCGATACGGTCGCCGTGGATTGTGAAATGATGGGTTTAAAACCCGTGCGCGACCGCCTATGCCTTGTGCAGCTGTCATCAGGGGACGGCAATTGCCATCTGGTAAAATTTGCGCCCGGTGAATTCAATGCGCCGAATTTGAAAAAACTGCTGGGCGACCGCAATGTCACCAAGATTTTCCATTTCGCACGCGGCGATGTTGCCGTGCTGCTGGCCTATCTGGATGTTTTGACCGCGCCGGTTTACTGCACAAAAATCGCCTCGAAACTGGTGCGCACCTTTACGCCGCATCACAGCCTGAAAAACCTGTGCAAGGATTTTCTGGATGTCGATATCAGCAAACAGCAGACCTGCACCGATTGGGGCGGGGACGAGCTGACGCCCGAACAGATGGAATATGCGGCGGTTGACGTATTGTATCTGCATGAAATTAAAACCCGTCTTGACGACATGCTGGCCCGCGAAGGCCGCACCGAGATGGCGCAATCCTGTTTCGAATTCCTGCCCACCCGCGCGGTTCTTGACCTTGGCGGCTGGGAGGATGAAGATATTTTCGCGCATTAACAAATAAATCATCCATAAAGGAGAAATGAAAATGGCACGTAAGAAAATCGCACTCGTTGGTGCAGGACAAATCGGCGGCACGCTTGCCCTTCTGGCAGGTTTGAAAGAACTGGGCGATATCGCCGTTGTTGATATTGCCGAAGGCGTTCCGCAAGGAAAATCGCTGGATTTGGCGGAAGCTGCACCGATTGAAGGCTTTGATGCCGTCTTCGCCGGCAGCAATGATTACAGCGTCATTGACGCTGCGGATGTCGTGATCGTTACCGCAGGTATCCCGCGTAAACCGGGAATGAGCCGCGATGATCTGATCGGCATCAATACAGGTATCGTGCAGGCGGTCGGTAAGGAAATTAAAACCCATGCCCCGGATGCTTTTGTGATTGTTATCACCAACCCGCTGGATGTGATGGTCGGCGTGATGCAGGAAGTGACCGGATTTGACCCGAAAAAAGTCGTCGGCATGGCCGGTGTTCTGGACTCTGCGCGTTTCCGCTTCTTCCTGTCCGAAGAATTCGGCGTCTCGGTTGAAGATGTCAGCGCCTTTGTTCTGGGCGGTCACGGTGACAGCATGGTACCGCTGGCGCGTTACTCCACCGTTGCCGGTATCCCGCTGCCCGATCTGGTCAAAATGGGCTGGACAACACAGGAAAAACTGGATGCCATCATTCAGCGCACACGCGACGGCGGCGCGGAAATCGTCGGCCTCTTAAAAACAGGCTCCGCTTTTTATGCCCCCGCCTCCAGCGCGATTTCCATGGCGGAAAGCTATTTGAAAGACAAAAAACGCGTTCTGCCTTGCGCCGCCTATCTGACGGGGCAATATGGTGTTGACGGTCTTTACATCGGTGTGCCGGTCGTGATCGGCGCAGGCGGTGTCGAGAAAATTATCGAGATCGAATTTACGGCGGAAGAACAAGCCATGTTCGATGCTTCGGTCGAAGCCGTGAAAAAGCTTTGCGCTGCCGCAAAAGATTTGCGCGCCGCCTGAAAACCGGACTGAATAAATTTGCATGTCCCGCGCCCCGCTCTCTTGCGGGGCGCGTTTTTTTACGATAATATGCCGCTCCTACATTGAAACACAGGGACGCAAAATGCAGCCAGCCAAGACCCCAGCAGAGGCCTTAATTGAGGCCGCAAAAAAAGGCGATGTTGAAAAAACCCGCAAACTGCTTGACGGCGGTGCCAATCCGGATGGCGAGCCCGGCAGCAAGGACTGGACACCGCTTTGCGCCGCCAGTTACCGCGGTCATTCCAAAACCGCCGCCCTGCTGCTGGCCTATGGTGCCGATCCCAATCTGCGTGACCGCAAAGGCAACCGCGCCACCCCGCTATGGTGGGCCGTTTCCAGCGGTAATGACTCGCTGATCCGTACATTGCTGAAAGAGGGCGCCGACCCTGAAAAAGGCAATATGAATGATATGCTGCCGCTTTCCGTCGCCGTTGCGGCAGGACGGTTGAATATCGTGCAGGCGCTGATCGAACACAGCGCCGCCACAGGCGGGCAAGGCGCGAATATCAATGCCGCTGATAAAGCCGGCATGACCGCCCTGATGCGCGCCGCCATTAAAAATGATACTTGCATTATGCAATTGTTGATTGATAACGGTGCGGATGTTTTTCAAAAAAATATTCACGGCTTGACGGCGCTGGATATTGCGGTGGAAAGAAACAGCGAAAAAGCCGTCGGATTTTTGCTGAGCGATAAAAAGCGCGCTGCGGACCTCCTGAAAGAAACAGATAAACATGGCGATACCGCCCTTGTCCGTGCCATCTTGAAACGCAATCTGAATATGGTCTCCCTGTTGCTGGGCGCGGGTGCGGATACGGAGATTACCAACAGCAACGGCCGTACCGCCCTGCACTGGGCCGCCGTGACCGGACAGACGGATATTGCCGAAATACTGCTGGATTACAATGCCAGCCTGACGCATCAGGAAAATGACGGCAATACGCCGCTGCATTTTGCCGGACGCAGTGCCAATGAAAAAATGATTGAAACGCTGCTGTGCTGGGACGCCGCAACGCTGGCGAAAGAAAACAGCAGCCTCCGCCTGACCAACAATGAAGGGCTGACCGCCAAAGATATGGCGCGCCGCAACGGCAACGGCCATAAGGCCGTGAAATTATTTACCGAATGGGAAGCGGGCGAAAACAGCCTGCGCCGCGAATTTGCCGTTGCCCGCCTGCAGCAAAAGCAGAGCCAGCAGGAACAGCAGCGCCAGAAAATGCGTCAATTCCTGCGCCGCCCGTCGCCTTAATCAAACAAAATCCATATCACGCCGCTTCGGTTTTGCCGGATTTGCGGTTGACGGGAGTCGGTTCTTCGCCGGCGCGTTTGATTTTCAGCGCATCATAGTAAGAAGCGAAAGGCGGGCGGTCGATATAGCGTCCCGCGCCTTTTTCCGTCATCAGCTTACCGTCTTTATAGACGATCTTGCCTTGCGAGATTGTCACCGTATTCGCGCCTTTGACTTCCATACCTTCAAAGATATTGAAATCGACATTCTGGTGATGGGTTTTGGCGGAAATCGTGCGTTTTTTCTCCGGATCCCAGACGATGATATCGGCATCCGCGCCTTCAAGAATCGCGCCCTTGCGCGGATAGATGTTGAAGATCTTCGCCGCATTTGCCGAGGTCACGGCGACAAATTCATTCATTGTCAGCTTGCCGGAATTGACGCCGTGATGCCACAACACGCCCATGCGGTCTTCAACGCCGCCGGTACCGTTCGGGATTTTGCGGAAATCATCCTTGCCTGCCGCTTTTTGCGGGGCGCAGAAACAGCAATGATCGGTCGCCGTGGTTTGCAGATGGCCTGCCTGCAAGCCTTGCCACAATGCCTTTTGATGTTCTTTCGGACGGAAAGGCGGGCTCATCACATGCGCGGCGGCGAATTCAAAATCGGGGTGGCGGTAAACGCTGTCATCAATCAGCAGATGCCCTGCCAGCACTTCACCGAAAACGCGCTGGCCTTCGCCGCGCGCACGCATAATTTCCTGCAACGCGTCCTTGGCGGAGTTATGCACGATATAAAGCGGCACATCCAGCACCTGTGCGATGCGGATGGCGCGGTTTGCCGCCTCGCCCTCAACCTCTGCCGGGCGGGAAAGCGGATGCGCCTCCGGCCCTGTGAGGCCCTTTTCAAATAATTCTTTTTGCAGGGTAAAGACCAGCTCGCCGTTTTCGGCATGAACCGTGACAATCGCACCAAGCTCACGGGCGCGGGTAAAGCTGTTCACCAGCACTTCGTCATCGGCCATGATCGCGCCTTTATAGGCCATGAAATGTTTAAAGCTGTTGACGCCGCGCTCCTTCACCAGCACCTCCATATCTTTGGAGACGCTCTCATCCCACCATGTCACGGCAACGTGAAAGCTGTAATCAGTGGCGGCTTTTTCCGCCCAGCCGCGCCATGTGTCATAAGCTTCCAGCAAAGGCTGCTGCGGGCTGGGAATAACGAAATCAATAATCATCGTCGTGCCGCCGGCGGCTGCCGCCGATGTGCCGCTGAAGAAATCTTCGGAGGCGACCGTGCCCATAAAGGGAAGTTCCATATGCGTATGCGGGTCAATGCCGCCCGGCATCACATATTGGCCGCTTGCATCCACGACTTCCGCGCCCGCGGGCGTTTCAAGATTTTCGCCGATCTGTTTGATCACGCCGCCTTCACAATAGACATCCGCTTTATAAGTGCGGTCTGCTGTGACAATTGTTCCACCTTTAATAATCAGGGACATGGCGTGGCTCTCCTTTGGGCTGAATGATAAAAAGCTTGAATTTCTGTGTAAATTTCTATCTTATAATAGGCATAAATCTATCGCTTTTTTGACCCAAGGGTCAAGGTTTTTAGCCCTTTATCGCAGGAGAGATGCATATGTCTATTGTTAAAGCCGGTCTTATTCAAATGAGCCTGAAAGGGGATGCCGAAAAGGACACACCCGATCAAATCCGCGACAAAATGCTGGCGGCACATATCCCGCTGATCGAGGAAGCGGGCAAAAAAGGTGTTCAGGTCTTAAGCTTTCAGGAGGTTTTCACCCAGCCTTATTTCTGTCCCAGTCAGGATAAAAAATGGTATGCCGCCGCCGAACAGATTCCGGACGGGCACACGACAAGGCTGATGCAGGAATATGCGAAAAAATACAATATGGTCATTGTCGTCCCGATTTACGAGGAAGACATCACCGGCGTTTATTACAACACCGCCGCCGTCATTGATGCCGACGGCAAATACTTAGGCAAATACCGCAAAACCCATATCCCGCAGGTTTCCGGATTTTGGGAGAAATTCTTCTTTAAGCCCGGTTTCTCGAACTGGCCGGTCTTTGACACCGCCTATCTGAAACTTGGCGTTTATATCTGTTATGACCGCCACTTCCCCGAAGGCTGGCGTGCATTGGCCTTAAGCGGCGCGGAATATGTCGTCAACCCGTCGGCCACCGTTGCGGGTTTGAGCCAATATCTGTGGAAGCTGGAGCAGCCTGCCTCCGCCGTCGCAAACGGCTATTATGTCGGTGCGATCAACCGCCCCGGTACGGAAGCACCGTGGAATATCGGTAAATTCTACGGTTCCTCCTATATCGTCAATCCGCGCGGCGAATTTCTGGTTGAGGCCCGCGAAGACAAGGATGAGCTGGTGATCGCCGATATGGATATGGATGTGGTGCGCGAAGTGCGCAACCAGTGGCAGTTCTTCCGCGACCGCCGTCCGGAAACCTATCCGTGCCTGACCGATATCGCCTCTTAAAGAATGTTTGATAAAGACGCGGTGAAAGCAGCCTACGAAGATTTCGCAAGCGATTTCGATGCCGGCTGGCCCTTGCATATCCGTAGCCATCAGGAATGGATTGCGGCGCATTGGCCTGCGGCTTGTCCGGAAAACGGCACGGCTCTCGACCTTGGCTGCGGCACGGGATGGATGCTGAAACATCTATCTGCCGCGCATCCCGCCATGTCTTTATACGGTAGCGATTTCAGCCCCGCGATGCTGGAGATCGCGCGCAAAGCCGCCCCTGATGCGGAGATTATCAGCGGCGATATCGAGGATGACGCCTTTACCGCCACATTGCCGCAGGCCGATATCGTCCTGTCGCTCGGCATTCTGCATCATATGGCCGATATTGACGCCCATCTGCGCCTGTTGCGGCAATTGGGCAAAGCCGGCGGCACGGCTTTTCTGTCCTGCTTTGCCTGTGACGGCGACATGATGCAGGCCTATGATGCCTATTTGCAGGAGCATTATGATTTTTACAATCAGTCGCTGCCGCATGATGTCTTAACAGCCCGTCTGGAGGCGTTTTACCCTGCCGCCATCACCGCAAAAGAGGTCTTTACAGGCGATGCGGATACGTTGTGGCAGATTTTCCGCCTCGATTTTCCCAAATCGTAAAAATAATCCCTGTATCATATTGATAATAATGCGGAAAAAATTGTTAATTTTCCATAAATTTTTGTTGACTTTGACATTAACATTATGTTAACTTATTAATCAAGGGAGGCAATAACAAAAACAAACAGAATCTCCTGGCCTAGCAAACTTAAAACCAGTAGGAGTAAATATAATGGAAAACAACAAAACGAAACTTGCAGAAAACGGAAAAACCTCCGAGACCTTCGGCTCTGTCAGCAAAAAGCCTTATGAGATGACAGAATTCGAAAAGTTCCAGATCCAGCGTGATGCACAAAAAATGGCACGCGGCAGCAGCCATGGCACAAGCTTCACAATCGGAACGCTCCGTGCAGGTTCTTACCGTTAAGACCATATAATAAGAAACGAGTACTACGAAGCCGCGGCCTGAAAATCGCGGCTTTTGTGTGTCCGGTATAAAAGGTTTTCCTCTCTTTCCTCTTTCGCTTTGCGGCGTTACTATAATGCGAAAAAGAAAGGGAGCTTTTCCATGAAGTTACAATTCCTCGGCGCGGCGGGCACGGTTACGGGCTCGAAGTTTTTGCTGGAAACGGCGGGCAAGAAAATTCTGATTGATTGCGGTTTGTTTCAGGGTAGAAAGAACCTGCGTCTGCGCAACTGGGATAAACCGCCCGTGAACCCTGCCGATATTGATGCGGTCTTGCTGACCCATGCCCATATCGACCATAGCGGTTATCTGCCCCTGCTGGTCAAAAGCGGTTTTAAGGGTAAAATCTATTGCTCCGAAGCCACACGCGATCTTTGCAGCATCATGCTGCCCGATAGCGGCTATTTGCAGGAGGAGGACGCGGAGCGCGCCAACCGCTACCACTATACCAAGCACCACCCTGCCCTGCCGCTTTACACCGAGGAGGATGCCCGCGAGTCGCTGAAATCATTTCATCCCGTCGATTTCGGCACCGAAACATGGCTGGATGACGAGCTGCGCTTTACCCTGCACCATGCGGGGCATATTCTCGGCGCCTCTTTTATCAAAGTGATGAATGACAGCGCATCGATTTTGTTTTCCGGCGATCTGGGCCGCCCGCATGATGCCGTCATTATTCCGCCCGCCCATATTCAGCAAGCCGATTATCTGGTCGTGGAATCCACCTATGGCGACCGCGCCCATGAAAAAACAGACCCGATGAAAACCATCCGCCATATCGTCAATAAAACCATCAAACGCGGCGGAACGCTGGTGTGTCCCGCCTTTGCCGTCGGGCGGGCGCAGAGCCTGATTTATTATCTGCATGTGCTGAAACAAACGAAGCAAATACCCGATATTCCGGTTTATCTGGACAGTCCGATGGCTATCAATGTCACCGAGCTTCTGCATAAGCACAAAAGCGAGCACCGCCTGTCCCCCGGTGTCTGCCGCGCCATGTGCGATATGGTGATCTATACGCGCAGCCGCGAGGAATCCAAGGCCATTAACGAACATCATATGCCCTGCGTCATTATCTCCGCCAGCGGCATGGCCACAGGCGGACGCGTTTTGCATCATTTGAAAAACACATTGGGGGATGAGCGCAACACCATCCTGCTGGCAGGGTTTCAAGCTGCCGAAACGCGCGGTGACCGCCTTGTCCGCGGTGAGACGGAAATTAAAATACACGGCGAAATGTATCCCGTCCGTGCCGAAATCCGCTATATGCGCAGCGTTTCCGCCCATGCCGATTACAATGAAATACTTGGCTGGCTTGAGGGCTTTAACGCCGATCCGCGAAAGGTCTTTATCGTGCATGGCGAGGAAAACGCCGCGACCTCTCTCAAAGACAAAATCAGCAAAAAATTCGGCTGGGATGTCCATATTCCCGAACATCTGGAACAGGTGGAATTTTAAAAAATGACGGCGCGTATTCTGACAGTCGCGGAAATGCAGGAAAGTGACCGCAAAACCATTGCCGCAGGCACGGCAGGCGCCGTACTGATGGAACAGGCGGGCCAGAGTGTTGTTGATATCATCATACAGAATTACGCCCCCTGCCCCGTGCTGGTACTGTGCGGCCCCGGCAATAACGGCGGTGACGGTTTTGTGATTGCGCGCCTTTTGCAAGAGGTCGGATGGGCTGTGCGGATTGCCGCGATGAAAGCGGCGGCGGATTATCAAGGTGATGCCGCGCTGATGGCGAAAAAATGCGGCGAAAAATTTGAAGCGCTGTCTGGAAATATCGATTTGAAAGAGACGGCACTGGTCATTGATGCGCTGTTCGGCACCGGATTTTCCAAAGCGCTCGCACCGCCGCTGGCGGAAATGCTGCAAAACATTGCGGCGGCAGGCCTGCCTGTCATCGCGGTGGATATTCCCAGCGGTGTCAACGGCGACACCGGCGCTGCCGATCCTGCGACACTGAAAGCCCTCCATACCGTCACATTCCACGCAAAAAAACCGGGGCATCTGCTGCTGCCCGGACGCGCTTATTGCGGGCAGATTCATATCACGGATATCGGCATCACGCATGAGGAACACACCGCGCCGCCGCTATACGAAAACAGCCCGGCCTTGTGGTACCCCCTATTCCCGCAGCCGCAAACGGGCGACAATAAATACAGCCACGGTCATGCCGTGATTTTCGGCGGCGCAAAAATGACCGGCGCGGCAAAACTGGCGGCTCATGCCGCCATGCGCAGCGGTGCAGGACTGGCCACAATTTTATGCCCGCCCGAAAGCTTTGACATTTATGCGGAATATAAAGCGCATCTGCTGGTGGAACCGCTGGCAGACATTGGCGAGAAAACCGCCTTCCTGCAAGACCCGCGCAAAAATGCCGTGCTGATCGGCCCGGGGCTGGGTGTCACCGACGAAACGCGCGACGCCGTACTGGCAGCACTTGCGGCAAAAGACAAAGCCGTCTGTCTTGATGCCGATGCGCTCAGCGTTTTTCACGATACGCCCGATGTGCTGTTCTCCGCCTTGCATGACAATTGTATTTTAACGCCGCATGACGGCGAATTCGCGCGGCTGTTCGGCAGCATTGAAGGCGATAAAATTGCCCGCACACGCAAAGCCGCTGAAAAATCCGGTGCCGTTGTTTTGCTGAAAGGCGCTGATACGGTGATTGCCGCGCCGGACGGGCGCGCCGTGATTAATACCAACGCCCCCGCTTTTCTTGCCACGGCAGGCGCAGGCGATGTGCTGGCAGGGATCATAACAGGCTTGCTGGCACAACATATGCCTGCCTTCGAAGCGGCGGCGGCGGCGGCATGGCTGCATGGCGCAGCGGCGCAAAAATGCGGACGCGGTCTAGTTGCCGAAGACCTTGCCGAATATCTTCCTCCTATTTTGAAAGAGCTGGACAACAGCGCGCCAAGCCGTTAAACAAAAAGAAATGCGACGACAAAAGGAACAAACACGATGATCGAAATCCTCGAAAAAACCACCGATAAAATTCTGGCTGTGAAGGCCTCCGGTATTCTGACCCATGAGGATTACGAAAATTTTCTGCCCGCGCTGGATGCCACGATCAATACCGAAAGCCATATCGGCCTTTATATTGACATCACTTCCTTTGAAGGCATGACCCCGCATGCCATGCTGGATGATTTCCTGACAAGCCTTAAATATTACTGGAATTTCACCTATGTCGTTGTTGTCGGCGATGAAAAATGGATGAAATTTGCAACGGAATTCACCGATTGGATTACCCCGTCCGATCTGGAATATTATGATGAAAAAGACGCGGACAAGGCCTGGAAATACCTGCAGGACGCCTGCGATAACAAACTGAATTAAAAAAGAAAATATTTTTCATCCCCCCCTCCTGTTCATACATAATTTTTAAATGATTTTTGGTAAACTGAAGATACCAAGGAGGTAACATAACATGACGATTCGTTCTCTTATTCTGACAACAGCACTTGCTTCGTTTGTTTCTTTCGGTATCCCGCAAACGGCAGAGGCCGACAGCGTGATGTGTACCATGGATGCCAAACTCTGTCCTGACGGCAGCGCCGTCGGACGCACGGGGCCGAATTGCGAATTCGCCCCCTGCCCCGGTGAAGATGCCGGTGATGACGACATGGATGATATGGACGACATGGACGATACGGACAGCGATGACACGACCATGCCCGAAGATGCCGGCGAGAGTGATGACGGCGCAGCGGATGACAGTATGGAAGATGAAAGCGAATAACGTAGCGCTGAACAGATTTTAAAAAGACGCGTCTCTGATAATATCAGGGGCGCGTTCTTTTTCAGCGGCGATAACGGCGCTTTTTAATAGGCGGACGCGCAGGCGGTGTGTCGGGAAGTTTTTCAATTTTTTCGGCGATCTCGTCCAGATCAACTTCGGCGATAAAGCCCTTTTTCTTATAAGGGGCGACCTTGTTAAATTCGCGCATGACATCACTGCGGAATTTCTTATCTTTGTGCCAGTCCTTTTTATCGACGGGGTAATAATTGGGTGTGGAGAACATTTTCACGACATCCGGCCAATGTTTTTCCAATGTCATGATAAAGCGGCGCGAAGCGTGTATCTGCCCGATACCGATGACGGAGCCGATATTATCCAGACCGATCTCCTTCTCAATCAGCTGCATACCGTATGTGACATTTTCGCCGGTATTGGTCGCCTGATTTTCCACCAGAATGCAATCTTCCGGCACGCCTTTTTCCACCAGACGGTCGCGCATACGGTCACATTCCAGCCGCCCGTCATCGGTGGCAACGCCGCCGGAGACAATGATATGTTTAAAAAGCCCCTGATGATACAGCTTGGCGGCGTGATCAGCCAGATGATCGGCATTCTGGCCGCCAAAAACAAAACAAATATCCGCCGGACGCAATGCGGTTTCCACCAGCATATAATCCGTGATGTGCTTGATATCGTCTTGCTTTTGCCTTTTATTATCCATAATAAATATATACAGGAAAATACCCGCCAATGCAACTGCAAAGTTTTGCAGTTTCACAAAGCTCCGCAATTTGCTGTCATTTCAGATGGGGGCAGGACTCCCTTCATTTCGTCCATTCCACGCCTCCCTATTCAAAGGAACACCGCTTCTTGAAGGAGACATCCCGCCAATGATTAACTGTGTAAACTGCGAAACGGCACAGTATTTCGGCAAAGCACTCTCATCACAATACCGTCTGCGCTACCGCTCCTTTGTCGACCGGCAGGATTGGGAGCTGTCCAGCTTTCGCGGCATGGAATATGACTGTTACGATACACCTGCCACCAGCTATCTTGTCTGGCAGGATGAAAACGGTGATGTACGCGGCGCATCGCGCCTGATGCCGACAGACCGCCCCTATATGCTGAAAGATTTGTGGCCGGAAAGCGTCGAAAACATCGCCTTACCCGCCTCCGCCCGCATCTGGGAAGGGTCACGCTTTTGTATTGACCGTAAATTGCCGCAATTTCTGCGCCGCCGTATCACGGCGGAAATTGTCTGCGCCTATCTGGAATTCGCCTTGGCCCGGAACATCACCGCCATTATCGGCATTATGCCGCCGCTGATCTGGAAGTCTGTTTTCATCAATGCAGGCTGGGATGTCGAATTTTTGGGAAAAGCCGGACATTACGGCGGCGGGCGCAAAAATATCGCGGGACAGATGCATGTGTCCGCAGAAGCGCTGGAGCGGGTCAGGGAGAAGACAGGCATTTCTCATCCGGTTCTGCTGACGGCGCCGTTTAACGAGATTGAAACCATTCAGAAAAAGGGGTGTATGGAATGAGCGACCACATAAAGAAAAACGTTACCGAACATATTTTATCCCTAATCCTTTATGCGTTGGCTGAAGCCGACCGCGAGGGAATGAGCGAGATTGTTCCCGTACTGGATGACGCATTGCTAAAAATCATCGCGACCTATGAAGAACAGCATGGCGGTGCAGGTACCTGGGAGAGATGCACGGATCTGTATCAAGAGATATTGCAGTCCCTGGATGACAACAGAAAGATCCGCAATATACCGACGCTGTCCGAAGCGGGCTCCGGACAGCGTGATAAATAACGTAAAACTCTTTTTAAAAAGAAGGACTTAAAGCTTTTTTTCTTTTCTTTTCTTACTGATGGCATCCACCATGCTTTCATATGGTACCGCACCGGAGATCAGCTGATCTTCGACGACAAAACCCGGCGTTCCTGTAATACCAAGATCATTCGCCAAAGCGCGGTTCATCTGGATCGTCGTCGACACATCGGCGCTTTGCGCATCCTGACGCATACGTCCCGCATTCAGGCCGAGTTTCTCAGCCATAGCAGACAGCGTATCCACGTCAAAAGCACCGCGATGCGTCATCAATTCATGGTGAAACTCCAGATATTTTCCCTGTTTTTCGGCAGCCAGAGCCCAACGTGCCGCCGTTTCCGATTCGGGGCCGAGAATCGGGAAGTCTTTAAAAACAACGCGGAGGTTTTTATCTTCTTTCATCAAACGGTCTACGGTTTCCCATGCGCGTTTACAATAGCCGCAACGGTAATCAAAAAACTCCACAACCGTTACATCCCCCTCGGGGTTACCGGCAATCGGCGAGCCTTTGAAAAGACGGCTTGAATGTTCTTCCAGGGCAACCTGCTGGCGCTCCCCCTGCTGTTTTTGCAGATAGGCGTTTACCGTTTCCAAAATCACCTGCGGGTTATCCTTGATCACATCCAGCACAATGGCCTCAATCGCCGCGCGATCCGGCGCTGCCGCTGTTTGAGCAGATGCTGTGCGGCTGTCTACCGTCAACATTGCCGCACACATCGCGGCAAGCGTAAAAAATGTTGCCAAAGAAAGCCGGGAGCCTTTTTTCCACATGATCAAATTTCCTTTTTCCTGTTCCGTAAAAATGTCTTTTAAGAAAAAGACATTTGATTATTCTAACATATATTCCTTAATCAATCTAAAAGCCTGCCCCGCCGAAAAGCAACCTTATTTTTTCATTTCCGCACGGCGCTGTGCCACCACTTCTTTCAAATCGGCAACACGCAGCCGCGCCTGCGCCGCTTTTTCAGGTAAATTCGCCTCTGCATAGGAAATCTGACGTTCCGCAACATCCAGATCATTCCGCAAAACGGCCTCTTCCGCCAGATTCAAGCGGGCGTAACCATCCTCCCCTTTCATACCATATGCCACCGCCAGAAAGCGGTACAGGCTGGGGTTCAAATTTTCATCCTCTTTGGCCTGCTGCAGCAGACCAATGGCTTTATCCAGCACATCCGCAGGGGCTTTGCCGTCACGGCTCTGCCGTGCCCGCGCAATGCCTGTCAGCACATGCGCGTAATCAATTTTAATCAAACCGCTATCCGGCTGTAATTCCACAGCCTTTTGATAGGATTTTGCAGCATGTAAGGCGTTTCCTGCCTCAAACAGGATATCGCCCTTTAATTCATGGAAATAGCCGTTTTCCGGCTCTTCTTCGATCAAATCATCCATCATGCTGACGGCTTCCGTCAATTTGCCCTTGCGGAACAATGCGATGGCTTTGGCATAGCGCGCCGCAATAGGATGTGTAATGCCTTCCCGCAGGTTTAAGGCGCGTTCGGGATAAAGAAAGCCCATAAGCTTGGCCTGCACGCGCGGGAAATCTTTGTTCCACACTGCCGGAAACGGGCGGTCACTGTAACGCGATTGCCCCACGGCATGGCGCAGAAAATTGATCCTGTCCACTGTCAGCGGGTGTGTGCGCACATATTCCGATTGTTGCGAGGACGGAAGCAATTCCTCACCTTCCAGCTTCTCCATGAAGCTCAGAAGACCGCGCGCGGAAAGCCCTGCACCATTCAGATAGGAAATCGCACCGTGATCGGCGGAAGCTTCCTGCGTCCGGTTATATTTCAGAAAACTGGCCAATGCCGCCGCCTGTCCGCCGGTCATAATCGCAGCGCCCGCTTCGGCATTACCGCTGCCGACCGCCGCGGCAATCCCCAGCACCGCAGCCAGCATCGCCTGAAAGGAAATCCCTTCCATCGCGGCATGACCGCGTGCCAGATGACCTGATGCGATATGGCTTAATTCATGCGCAATCACGCCGGCAAGCTCGCCGGCATTTTCCGCACGCAATAACAGCCCGGTATGCAGAAAAATATTATGGCCGCCCGCGACAAAGGCATTCAGTTCGTTACTTTGCACAATAATAATGCGGATGGAATCGCGGGAGAATCCGGCCTCCTGAAACAGCGGCGCGGAAATATCACGGATTACATTTTCGATTTCCGCATCACGGATAAGACTAAGCCCTTGCGCACGGGCCGTTTCACCCTGCGCCAGAAAGCATAATGTGACTGCAAAGAGAAAGGCGACAATTCCCGAAAAGAAGCGCCGCCTCCGTAAATATCCCATGATTACTTTCCGGCTTCCTTAAAACAGCTGGAAGCCTTTTGCATTAAATTCGCCGATTTTATAGCCTGTACGCCAATCCGTCACGTCAAAGCCCGTGAGACCGCTTTCAAAGAAATTGAAATGGTCGGATACCAGTTGCAAAGAGCGGTGGCGATCCAGATCGGATAATTTATAGAAAGTCGGTCCGACAACCAGCACGGCTTTGGACTTGTATTGCTTCTCGACCATATATTGGCGGCGGAAGATATCTGCCCCGTAAAAAGCTTTCAAAACCTGCTCTTCGGACATATCCTCGGGCCAGCGTGATGTGTCCCAGTACAGGCCTTGCCATTGCTGCTGATGTCTGTATTTCGCCCAGATGGGATCCAGTGCCGGCTGATAGGACCAGCTGTATTTTTTGCGCTTATTCATACGCAGATGCAGCGGCAGGCTCGCACCTGTCGCATCAACCGTGCGGTTTGCCATGCGCGTATCCTTACCGTCCACCATAGACTGTGCTGTTGCAGTATTGACCGGCGTACAAAAAACCAGCGCTGCCGCCGTAAAGGCAAAAAGACCCGTAAATCGTTTATTCAGCATCTCTAAAACCATTCCCTTATCAGTAAATTTATCCATGTCGCAGGAATAAGTTTACACGTTGATAGAAAGGCGGTCTAGGGACAAATTTTTAAAGCGCAAATTTTTAAACGCTCCGTTAAAGCTTTTTTGTTATAATAAATATATTCGACAATTTTTTAAGACGGGTATGAAACATGGCGGATTCCCTGCAAATCTCTCTTAGCGGCTTAAAAGCGCAAAGCCAGCGTCTTGCGGCGGCATCTTCCAATATTGCCAATCTGACCTCTTCGGGCGTCAACCCCGACAGCCAGACGGCATCAGGCCCCGAGGTGTTCAAACCCCTGAAGGTCTCGCAAAGCGCAGTTTCGCCGGCAGGCGGCACGACAGCCACGATTTCGCAGGATGAAAACGGCACATTGCTGGTTTTTGACCCGTCCTCGCCTTTTGCCGATGAAAACGGTTCCGTGGCCGTGCCGAATATTTCGCTGGAAAAGGAAATTACCGATCTTTTGGCAACAAAAATCGCTTATAAAGCCAATACCCTTGCATTGCGCACGGAATCGGAAATCCAGAAAAACCTGATTGATGAATTAAGCTGAAAAATTACCTTTTAAAGGTCCGGCGCAGGCTGTTGGCCGGTGCGGTTTTTGCTGTCTTTGCTGCGCGAATTTTTGCCGCAGCTTTTTGTGTGCGCGCCAGCGTATCGGCAAAATCGCCGGTATGATGGATGCCGACGCCGCCGGCCGCTTCCCAATCCTTGATATTGCCGATACGGTCATCGACCAGAATGCGGTCTTCCGCCGCCAGAAAGCGCTTATCTTTGCTGGGGCAGATAATCAGATCCATCAGCGCCCATTTTCCGCGTCCGGGTTCAAAATTCGTAATCCATTGCGCCTTGCCGTAATGACATTCCGGCGAAACCATCGGACCGGTCAGAAATTTTGTCTGCCCTTCCTTTTTCAGGTCTTTCAGAAATTCCACCGCCCCGTCAAAAGCCGGCATTGTCCGCCACCATTCCGTGTCCAGCGCATCATAATCGGTTTTGCCATCGGCTTTGATTTTGCCCTGCGCCTGCGCATGTGTGTCAAAATCGGCAAGAACACCGTCCAGATCAATAAAAATGGTCACGGCGGGGGCTTCGGTATTATTATGATTTGCAGCGGGTTTGGTCATGGGAACATCTCCTAATTAAAATAAGCACTATACATATTTCACAATCCGCCTATTGTCAATATCAGAAAACCGTGATTACCGCTTGAAGCTTCGCGCCGTAAAATCTAAGATATGTCTTAATATTAAGGTTCCGGCGCAAAAGTAAAAATTAAAAAGGCAGCAAAATGTCCGAACAAAAATTTCGCCTGATTACCCGCAGTGACATGGATGGTCTCGTTTGTGCGGTTTTATTGAAAGAAATCGACATCGTTGACGATATTCTGTTTGTTCACCCCAAAGATATGCAGGACGGGCTGATCGAGGTGACCTCCAACGACATTATCACCAATCTGCCCTATGTCGAAAATGCGCATCTGGTCTTTGACCACCATGCCAGCGAGATGATGCGGGTCGGCGGGTCGCGCCCGAACCATATCCTTGATCCGCACGCCCCTTCCGCGGCACGGGTGGTATATGATTATTACGGCGGTCGCCAGACTTATCAGAATCTGTCGCTGGATATGATGAAAGCGGTGGATAAAATTGATGCCGCCAATCTGAGCAAAGACGAAATCCTGAAACCCGATGGCTGGATTCTTCTGGGTTACCTGATGGATGCCCGCACCGGACTTGGACGTTTCCGCCATTTCCGCATTTCCAACTATCAGCTGATGATGGACCTGATCGATTACTGCCGCGAAAAAACCGATATTGAAGAAATTCTGGAGCATCCCGATGTTGCTGAACGTGTTGCGCTGTACCGTGAACATGCCGGTCCTTTTGAGCAACAGCTGCGCCGCTGCAGCAGTGTTGACGGGAAAACCGTCATTCTGGATATTCGCAAAGAAGAAACCATCTATGTCGGCAACCGCTTTATGATCTATGCGCTTTATCCCGACACAAATGTGTCGATGCATGTGATGTGGGGACGCGAGAAAAAGAACACGGTTTTCGCCCTCGGAAAATCCATTTTGAACAAATCCTCGAAAGCCAATATCGGCAAGCTGATGCTGGAACATGGCGGCGGCGGGCATGTTGCGGCGGGAACCTGTCAGGTCGCCAATGACCGTGCGGATATTGTGCGCATGACATTACTGCGAAAGCTTGCGGAAACGTCGGAATAAGAATAAAAAGAACACTGTAACGACAAATTTTATTGCAAGGGTGTAAACAGCGATGACCTATGTTGTGCTTGATACATGTATTCGATGCAAATACACGGACTGCGTTGACGTCTGTCCGGTGGATTGTTTTTATGAAGGCGAGAATATGCTGGTCATCCATCCGGATGAATGCATTGACTGCGGCGTCTGTGAACCGGAATGCCCGGAGGAAGCCATCGTCTCGGACATTGATGACCGCGCGGCAAAATATCTGGAACTGAACCGCGAATATGCGGAAAAATGGCCGAATATCACGCAAAGCAAAGAACATCCGAAAGATGCCGCAGAATTTGCAGGCATGGAAGGAAAGTTCGAAAAATATTTCAGCCCCGAACCCGGGGAAGGAGACTGACCCCTAAAATGCCGATCATTATTGTCTGGGATACCGAGTACACCACATGGGACGGCGCAATGGCGCGCGGCTGGTCAGGTGAAGGTGAATACCGGGAACTGGTTCAGCTTGCCGCGCAAAAGCTTGACCTGAGCAGCGGCGAAATTCTTGATGTAATGGATATCTTCGTCCGCCCTGTCCGCAACCCGGAACTGTCCGATTGCTTTAAGGACTTGACGGCAATTACTCAGGAGCAGGTTGATAAACAAGGTCTGTCTTTCGCAGAAGCCTATCAGCAATTCAAGGAATTTGCCGGTGACACGCCCTGTTTTTCCTATGGCATGGATTGCGTCATTTTGCAGGAAGGCTGCGTGTTAAACGATATGGTTTATGACCTGCGCTGCCCGTTCCTGGACGCGACTGTTTTCATTAAAAATGCCGGTATTGACGTCCGCCAATATACCAGCGGCACGGTTTCCAAAGCCTTTGACATTGATTTGCCCGGTCATGTCCATAATGCCATGCATGATGTCGATTCCCTGACGCAGGCACTGTGTGCGCTGCATAAAAAACTGCCGGTGAAGGTCGCATAAACAATGGTCTGGCTTTTGCTGATTTCCGGTTTCCTGTTGCTGCTGTTTGGCGGAGAAATTCTCGTCAAAGGATCGGTTGCTCTTGCCCGCCGCCTGAAAATGCCGCCGCTGATTATCGGAATCGTGCTGGTCGGATTCGGAACATCAATGCCCGAGCTTGTCACCTGCGTTGCCGCAGCGCTGGAAGGATCGCCCGATATTGCCGTCGGCAATGTCGTCGGCAGCAATATTGCCAATATCCTGCTGGTTGCCGGTGTCGGCGCCCTCCTGATACCGATTGTCACCCCGATTTCAGAATTCAAACGTGACGGTACAGCTGTCGCCGCATCCACATTGGTTTTCGCCCTTGCCGCCCTGTTTTTCGGAGAGGTCGGACGCATGATCGGCGCATTTTTTGTCCTGTCACTTCTCGGCTATGTCGCTTTTATCTATTTCAGCGAGAAAGCCAAGCTGAAACGCGTGGAAAAACAGCATCTTGTCGAAGAGCTGAAAGAAATGGAAACCTTTATGGGACGCCCGATGACCATGCCGCTCTCCGGCATACTGGCTGTCGGTGGCATTACTCTGACCATTCTGGGTGCAAAATTGCTGGTGACCGGTGCGATTACGCTCGCACAAAAAGCCGGAATTTCCGAAACCGTCATCGGCTTGACGATTGTTGCCATCGGTACCTCGCTGCCGGAACTGGTGACTGCTATTGTCGCAGGACTGCGCAATCACGGTGATGTATCGCTGGGGAATATTCTGGGCAGTAACATCTATAACATTCTCGGCATCCTCGGCATCACGGCTTTGGTTGACCCGCTGACCATTCCAACGGAAATTCTGCGCTTTGATTTATGGGTGATGATACTCGCGACAATCCTGCTCGCCGTTTTTGCGCTGCGCAAACTGAATATCACGCGGATTGAAGGCGGATTTTTATTAGCGACATATGCCGTCTATCTTTATATGCTGTATATCGGCCAATCGGGACCTGCGCCCGGAACAATGTAACAGGTTGCAACCCTTCAGAAAGGAAAACCGCCATGAGAATCGAGAACGACCGTAAACTGGATTTTGACGATGTCCTGATCCGGCCCAAACGCAGCCGTCTTGAAACACGCGCAGAGGTCGAACTGAAACGCACCTTCCGCCTGCCCCATGCCGGGTTTGAAATGACGGGTATCCCGATTATTGCCGCCAATATGGATACGGTCGGCACATTACCGATGGCCGGCGTTCTGGCACAGCACGACATGTATACCGCCATTCACAAACATTATGATCTGGACGATCTGAAAGCCGCCGACCTGTCCGGTGATTACCATTTTATGACTTTCGGTCTGATGGAAGATTTAAGCCATATCCAAAACGTCATGGATGCCGTCAAAGATAAAGGCATCAATAAAATCTGTCTGGATGTTGCAAACGGCTATACCGAAATTTTCGTCAATTTCATTAAGAAAGTCCGCGCACAACATCCCGACTGCGTCATCATGGCGGGGAATGTCGCAACGGCGGATATGACCGAAGCCCTCATTATCGCCGGTGCCGATATCGTCAAAATCGGTATCGGCCCGGGATCCGTCTGTGAAACACGTTCGGTCACCGGTGTCGGTATTCCGCAGCTTTCCGCAATTATCGAATGTGCCGATGCCGCGCATGGATTGGGCGGTCTGATCTGCGCTGACGGCGGCTGCCGCACATCGGGTGATGTTGCCAAAGCCTTCGGCGCCGGTGCCGATTTCGTCATGCTGGGCGGTATGCTGGCCGGACACACCGAATGCCTGAATGAAGAACAACTGCAGGCGCTGGCCGAAAACAACAATATGATCGAATATTACGGGATGAGCAGCACCGAAGCGATGGAAAAATACAGCGGCGGTGTTGCCGCACACCGTGCCAGCGAAGGTCGTGTCGCCTCCATTCCCTTCCGCGGTGATGTCAAAAACACGATTTTGGCTATTCTGGGCGGCCTCAGATCATCCTGCACCTATGTCGGTGCCTATAAGATGAAAGAAATGTCGAAGCGTACAACCTTCGTCATCAAACATTCGAAATAATAGGGTGATTTAAGGCTTCGGATTATTCCGCTTTGCCGCGCCGGATTTACCGGAAGACGCTGGCGGATTTTTCTCGTCGATCCGGCGGAGCAGATCTTCAATTTCGGACTCGTCCTTGCCCGGGCGCTTCATGGCACTGCCGCTTTCCTTGCGTTTTTCAGCGCTTCTGTCTTCAATCCGGCGCAGAAGATCCGCAATATCGGAATCGTCATTGGCGGCATCATTACTTTTCGCATGTGATGGCGGCTGTTTGTTATCCTTTTTTACGCCCAGCTTATCCATATCGGGCTGCTGCGTCTTATCAAGGAAGCTTTCATCCTGAAAGACCTTACGCATTTTTTCGAGGTTTTTATCATCATGCTCGATCCACAGACGCATGTAATCTTCCGCAGACCAGCCATAATTGTCAGGCGTTTTGCAATCACATCCGGCATCAATCAATAATTTAATAACCTCGGCACGGCGATCCAGCCCTGCCGCCAGCGCCGCACTGTGCAGCGGCGTCCATCCGCGTCCGTTATCGGCATTCGGGTCAGCACCTGCAGCCAGCAATTCTTTGACGATTTCGACCTCGCCCCAATAAGCGGCCTGGTGCAGCGGGGTCAGCCCTTGAAAATTCGGAATATCGGGATCAGTACCGGATTTAATGCAGGATTTGACTTTCTGCACATTCCCGGCTTTGGCGGCCTTATAAAGCTCCGTCCGGCCATTGTCATCGCGACGGTTGGCGTTGCTGAACAGGTTGAATATTGTTTTTTTCTTTTTTGCCATTATCAGGCCCGATGTTTTGATTTCGTACAGGAACGATACTGTTTTTATAACAAAATTACAAGTCATTTCCATTTGCTTGTGGATTTTTCGCGCTAGGCGCGCTAAAAAAATGCCATGCGTGTTTTAACATGGAACATTAATTCGGTGCGTCTGCGCATCAACCTTCTCGAAAAACTTGTTTCCGAGGAGATGCCGGATGTCGTCTGTCTGCAGGAAACCAAAACGCCGGATGAATTCTTTCCGGCAGAGGCTATTGCAGGCTTTGGCTACAAGCATCTCGCCTTTCACGGCATGAAGGGCTATAATGGCGTGGCGATTCTGTCGAAATTCCCGCTGGAAAACATCCGTACCCATGCCCGTACCGGCAAGGAGGATTGCCGCCATATTTCCGCCAATATCATGCATCCGCAATTTAAAACACCTGTCAGCATTCATAATTTATATGTTCCGGCAGGCGGTGACATCCCCGATGCGGAGGCAAATGACAAATTCCGGCACAAACTCGATTTTGTCGAAGAGCTGACGGAATGGTTCCCCTCCAATGAAAATGCCGATGCGCCCGTCATCGCGCTGGGCGATATGAATATTGCGCCGCTGGAGAACGATGTCTGGTCTCATAAGCAGATGTTGAAAATCATCTCGCACACGCCCGCCGAAACAGAACGTTTTGCAGAATTTTACAAATCCATGAACTGGACGGATGCCATGCGGCATTTCGTACCGGAAGAGGAAAAGCTCTATTCATGGTGGAGCTACCGCGCCCGTGACTGGGCGGCCTCTGACCGCGGACGGCGGCTGGATCATGTCTGGGTTACGGAACCGCTGGCGGAGATGCTGAAAAGCTGTAAAGTCCTGCGCGATGCGCGCGGTTGGGAACGCCCCAGTGACCATGTGCCCGTTATCATAGATTTTAAGGTGAAAAAATGACGCAAAGCGACATTCAGCCATCCGCCCTCCAACCATCTTCCCTGGCCGGTCTGCGCATATTGGATATGTCACGCATTCTGGCAGGGCCCAGCGCAACACAGCTGCTGGGCGATCTGGGTGCGGATGTGGTGAAAATCGAACGCCCCGCAGCCGGTGACGACACGCGCAAATGGGGGCCGCCCTTCGTCAAGGATGCTGATGGCAATAACACAAGTGAAAGTAGCTATTACCTTTCGGCCAACCGCAACAAGCGTTCCATCGCGATTGATTACACACAGCCCGAAGGCCGCGATCTGCTGCTGAAGCTGATGGAAAAGGCCGATGTGCTGATTGAAAATTACCGCACCGGAACGCTGGCGCGTTACGGTCTTGGTTATGAGGATGTGAAGGAAAAATTCCCGGGGCTGATTTACTGCTCGCTGACGGGTTTCGGGCAGACAGGCCCCTATCGCGACAAATCCGGTTATGACTTTTTAATTCAAGGCATGGGCGGCATTATGAGCCTGACGGGGCCAGAACAGGAGGGCGGCACACCCTATAAAACCGGCGTTGCCATCGCCGATCTGATGGCAGGCATGTATGCGGCCACGGGCATTCTTGCCGCATTGCATTACCGTGACAAAACCGGACGCGGGCAATTTGTCGATGTTGCGCTGCTGGATACGCAAGTGGCCTGGCTGTCCAATGCCGCGCAATATTATCTGACCGGCGGTAAAGTCACGCCGCGCATGGGCAATGCCCATCCGACCATTGTACCTTATGAGGTCTTTCCCGCCGCGGACGGGCATATGATTCTGGCCATCGGCAATGACAAACAATTCTCCGCTTTCTGTAATTTCGCCAAATGTACAGAGCTGGCAGAAGATTCCCGCTTTAAAACCAATCAGGCGCGGGTTGAAAACCGCAAAATTCTGGTGCCGATGCTGCGCGATATTACCAAACAGCATCCGCAGCAATTCTGGATCGAAAATCTTGAAAAAATTGATGTCCCCTGCGGCCCGGTCAATAATCTTGAGCAGGTTTTTGAGAACCCGCAAGTCTTGGCGCGGGATATGGTGATCAAAATGAAACACCCGCTTTCCTCTGAAACAGTCAAACTGCTCGGCTGCCCGCTCAAGCTGTCGGAAACCCCTGCCAAATACCGCCATGCCCCGCCTTTTCTGGATCAGCACCATGATGACATCCTGCGCGACTGGCTTGGCGAAGACAATGTTCACAATATTCGACCGAAAGGCGGCCCTGCATGAGCATTACCTCGATCACCTCTCTCTCACGCGACGATATCACCGCCTTGCTGGATCAGGCGGATACCTATCTGGATGCCATCCGGCTGGGCAAAAAAATCGCCCCTGCGCTGGACGGAAAAATCGTGTTAAACGGTTTTTTTGAAGATTCAACGCGTACCCGCGTGTCTTTTGAAACTGCGGCGCTGCGTCTTGGTGCAAAGGTGATCAATTTTTCCGCTGCCGCCTCCTCCTTAAAAAAAGGCGAAACATTCGACGATACGCTCAAGACCCTTGCCATGATGCATCCCGATGCCTTCATCGTGCGGGCGGGTGCGGATGACATGCCCGAACGCGCAAAACAATTCATGCCCTGCCCCGTGCTGAATGCGGGGAACGGTACAAAAGAACATCCGACACAGGCCTTGCTGGATGCGCTGGTGCTGCGGCGGCATTTCGGCAAGCTGGACGGGCTGAAAATCGCCATCTGCGGCGATATCCGCCACAGCCGCGTTGCCGGATCAAATATTCTGCTGCTGCAGAAATTCGGCGCGGATATCCGCCTTGTCGGCCCTGAAATTCTTCTGCCCGCGCCGCAAACAGGCATCCGCCAATTTATTGAAATGGATGACGGTATTGCCGGTGCCGATGCCGTGATGATGCTGCGCATTCAAAAAGAACGTCTGCAGCAAAATCTGGAAATGAGCGATGCGGATTATTTCAAACATTACGGGCTAACGCGGGAAAGACTGCGTCATGCAGCGGAACATGCCGTTGTGCTGCATCCCGGCCCGATGAACCGCGGCGTGGAAATTGCCGGCGATGTGGCGGATGACGAGCACCGCTCCCTGATTCTGCAACAGGTCGAGGCGGGTGTCGCCGTGCGCATGGCCTGTCTGGAACATGTCCTGCAAAACCATATGCGCGAGGCCGCCTGATGTGTGACACAACGCTTTCGCAAATTCTGCTCTATCTTGCCTTAGGCTATCTGTTCGGCAGTATTCCTTTCGGGTTGCTGGTCGGAAAATTCTCCGGTCTTGGCGATATCCGCAAAACCGGATCAGGCAATATCGGTGCAACCAATATGCTGCGTACAGGCGGTAAGAAACTGGCTGCACTCACACTGTTTCTGGATGGCGGCAAAGCCGCATTGCCGGTTATGCTTGGCGTTTCCGTCTGTTTTACACTGGGGGCGCCTGCTTTTCTGGGCGCGGTGCTGGGACATATGTTTCCCGTCTGGCTAAAATTCAAAGGCGGCAAAGGCGTTGCCACAACTTTGGGCGGTTTCCTTGCGCTGCATTTCCCGCTGGGCGGCTTGCTTTGCGGGATTTGGCTTGCCACGGCTGTTCTTTTCCGTTATTCCTCTCTCTCCGCGCTGGTCGCTGTCGGAAGCGCGCCGCTGCTGCTTTATGCGCTCCGGCCCGATGTGGATATTCTAACCTTGTCAATCGCAGGCGTGATTGCAATACTGGTCTTTATCCGCCATCACAGCAATATCCGGCGGCTTTTGAAAGGGGAGGAACCCAAAATTGGCAAAAAGTAATTTCGGACTTGCTGAAGACAGCCCGACCTTTTCAAGTGAACAAACCATCACCGCGCAGGAAAAATTCGCACGCCTGCGTTTGTCCCGCACGGATAATATCGGCCCGATCACCTTTACAAAGCTGCTGGCGCGTTACGGCACGGCAATCCGCGCTTTGGAAGCCCTGCCTCATCTGGCGGCGCGCGGCGGCCGTAAAAAACCGCTCATCGCCTGCCCGCAAAATATGATCGAAGATGAAATTGCCGCAATTGAAAAAGCAGGTGCGCATCTGGTTGTGAAGGGGGAAGAAGATTATCCCTATCTGCTGGCACAGCTGGAAGACGCGCCCCCCGCTTTAACTGTCAAAGGCAATTTAAATGCCTTGTCGCAGAAATCGCTGGCCATTGTCGGCACGCGTAACGCCTCGATCAACGGACGCAAAATCACACAGGATATCGCCGCCCGCGTCGGGATGGCGGGTTATTACATTGCCTCGGGACTGGCGCGCGGCATTGATACCTGCGCACATCAGGCCGCTTTGGACAGCGGCACCATTGCCGTATTGGCAGGCGGCGTTGATGTGATTTATCCGGCGGAAAACGAGTCTTTATATAATGACATCTTAAGCCATAGCGGTGCGATCATCGCGGAAAACCCTATCGGCACACAGCCGCAGGCGCGGCACTTCCCGCGCCGCAACCGGATTATCTCCGGTATTTCGCTGGGCACGCTGGTGGTCGAGGCCAATCTGAAATCCGGTTCGCTGATTACCGCCCGCATGACGCTGGAGCAGAACCGCGAATTATTCTGCATTCCCGGTTCGCCGCTGGATCCGCGTGCGGCAGGCACCAATAAGCTCTTGAAAGAAGGCGCGGCGCATCTGGTCACACATGCGGATGATGTGCTGAATGTGCTGAATGATTTGCGCATATCGCCGCTGTTTGAAGCAGGCGGCAGTTTCAATTTTGACGGATTCGACACCGGACTGCCCGATACGGCGGAAGAAAACAGCGTAGAGTTACATGATGAAATCCTGT
Organism: Pseudomonadota bacterium; assembly: GCA_013285465.1. Lineage (NCBI taxonomy): Bacteria > Pseudomonadati > Pseudomonadota > Pseudomonadota bacterium. The sequence continues at coordinate 714,195 of CP053449.1, read as the reverse complement.
CGCAGCTCAGCACCTCTCCTGTTCATGTAGACGAGTTAATCCGCGCCTTGCACGCCTCCATAGGGGCATCCGTGCCGGAGGTTTTATCGGTACTTTTGGAACTGGAACTTGCCGGACGGCTTGAAAGACATCACGGAAATAGAGTAAACCTGATAGAAGATGATTCGTTTTAATGACTTTAGGACTTGGGATAAATAGAATAATATGACCGCACATAACCTGGTCATCGTGGAATCTCCCGCGAAGGCAAAAACCATCAATAAATATCTCGGCAAGGATTACCAAGTCATCGCCAGCTATGGCCATGTCCGCGATTTGCCGCCAAAAGACGGCTCCGTCCAGCCCGATAACGGCTTTGCGATGTCATGGGAAATGAATGAGCGCGCCAAAAAGCAGGTTAATGAAATCCTCAAACTAGCCAAAACATCCGACACTGTTTATCTGGCGACTGACCCTGACCGCGAAGGGGAAGCCATTTCATGGCATATCGCCGAAATTTTCCGCGATAAAAAAATCAAGGCGGGCTTAAAACGCGTTGCCTTTAACGAAATCACGAAAAAAGCGGTGCAGGAAGCCTTTACCCATGCCCGCGATATCGACAACCATCTGGTTGAAGCCTATCTGGCGCGGCGTGCGCTGGATTATCTGGTCGGCTTTACGCTGTCGCCGATTTTATGGCGCAAACTTCCCGGTTCCCGCTCCGCCGGACGCGTACAATCCGTCGCGCTGCGTCTTGTCTGCGAACGCGAAAGCGAGATCGAAGCCTTCCGCGAAGAAGAATACTGGTCGATCGAGGCTCTGCTGAAAACCGACAATGCCGAAACTTTTACGGCAAAACTGACGCAGGTTGACGGTAAAAAACTGCAAAAAATGGACATTCATAACGAGGCTGAAGCCGCCGCACTGTCCAAACGTCTTGAAGCCTGCAAAACCGCATTGACGGTCACGGATGTTGAAAAGAAACAGGTACGCCGCAATCCGCCGCCGCCCTTTATTACCTCGACTTTGCAGCAGGAAGCCTCGCGCAAGCTTGGTTTCAGCGCCACAAAAACCATGCGCACCGCGCAAAAGCTTTACGAAGGCATCACACTGGGCGGCGAAACCGTCGGTCTGATCACCTATATGCGTACCGATGGTGTGACCTTAAGCGGCGAAGCGATGAACAGCCTCCGCGACCTGATCGGTAAAAATTTCGGTGCAAATTACGTGCCGGAACAGCCGCGCTTTTACAAATCAAAAGCCAAAAATGCGCAAGAAGCGCACGAAGCCATCCGCCCGACTGATGCATTCCGTACGCCGGACGATGTCGCCGGGTTTCTGAATGATGATGAAAGAAAACTTTATACGCTGATCTGGAAGCGGACTGTGGCCTGCCAGATGGCCAATGCCGTGCTGGATCAGACCAAGGCCGATATCTCCAATGACAAGGGTGATCTTGTCTTGCGCGCGACTGGCTCTTCCATCGCCTTTGACGGATACTATGTACTTTACATGGAAGGCCGCGATGATGATGCCGAAAGCGATGATGATGATAAACGTCTGCCGGTTCTGAATGCCAAGGATCATCTGGCTGCGGAGGAAGTGCGTCCGCAGCAGCATTTCACACAGCCGCCGCCGCGTTATACCGAGGCCACGCTGGTCAAAAGAATGGAAGAGCTCGGCATCGGCCGCCCCTCGACCTATGCCTCCATTTTGCAGGTTCTGCAGGACAGAAACTACGTAAAGCTGGAGAAAAAACGCTTCTTCGCTGAAAACCGCGGCCGTGTTGTCACCACCTTCCTGACCAATTTCTTCGGCAAATATGTCGAATATGATTTCACCGCCAATCTGGAAGACCAGCTTGACCATGTCTCTGCCGGAGATATGGAGTGGCGGCAGGTTCTGGGCGATTTCTGGCGCGAATTTTCCGCCACGGTCGAGGAAACGAAAGAGCTGCGCATCACCGATGTCATCAATGCGCTGGATGCGGAGTTGGAACATATGCTGTTCCCGCCGTCGGAAGACGGCAGCGACCCGCGCAAATGTCCGTCCTGCGCCGATGGCAGGCTGGGGCTGAAGCTGGGGAAATTCGGCGGCTTTATCGGTTGTTCGAACTATCCCGAATGTAAACATACCCGCCCCTTTATGGCGGCGGAAGAAGGCGGCGATGATGACGGCGTTCTGGACGGCGGACAGCCGAAAGAGCTTGGCCTGCATCCCGAAACAGGACGACCTGTATCACTGCGACGCGGCCCTTACGGCTATTACGTGCAAATGGAACCTGAACCTGTTGAAGAACTGCCGGAACCGCCTGCGGAAGAACCGGCGCTGGACAGTAAGGGCAAGCCCAAGAAACCGAAAAAGCCGAAGAAACCGAAAGTGCCGAAGCCAAAACGTATGGCGATTCCGCGCGGTTTTGCGCTGGATCAGGTTGATTTAAATCAGGCCGTAAAATTGCTGACCCTGCCGCGCGATGTCGGCTTGCATCCCGAAACGGGTGAGATGATCAAGGCCGGTATCGGACGTTTCGGCCCCTATCTGGTGCATCAGGGCAAATTTAAATCCCTGCCCAAGGATGAACCCGATGCCGTACTGACCATCGGTCTGAATCGTGCCGTCGACATTCTGGCACAGGAAAGCGCGCGCGGCGGCTTTGGCGAGCTGCGCAAAATCGGCGACCACCCCGAAGACGGCACGCCTGTCAGCATTAATCGCGGACGTTTCGGCCCTTATATCAAACACGGCAAGATGAATGCCTCCCTGCCCAAGGATGTGGAAATCAATGACGTGACAATGGAACAGGCGCTGGAACTGCTGGCCAAGAAAGCCGAAAAAGACAAAGCGGCGGGAAAAACCGGCAAAAAGACAAAAGCCAAGAAATCCACCGCCAAAAAACCTGCGAAAACGTCAAAATCCGGCAAGAAAAAATGACGCAGCCCTCCTCTTTTCATGTAAAATGGAAAGAGTATGAGCAATCAATTTGTTGAAAAACTGACCGAGAAAATTGACGATATCTCCGCATATCGTCTGTTCGGGCGCGTGACCAAAATTCTGGGCATGATGGTCGAAATCGGCGGTATTGAAAAAGAACTTTCCATCGGCAGTCTCTGTATTTTAAAACCGCGCGGCGCAGAACCCGTGCCTTGCGAGGTTGTCGGTTTCCGCGACGGTCATGTCATGCTGATGGCGTTCGGCAATCTGCAACGCGTCGGGCTGGGCTGCCGTGCCGAAGTCGGCGCAGAACAAATCCATACCTACCCGTCCGAAGCATGGCTGGGGCGCGTCATTAACGCTTTTGCTGCGCCATTGGACGGCAAAGGCCCGCTGCCCGAAGGTGATGTCGGCATTCCGCTGCGCAACTCCCCTCCTCCCGCGCACAGCCGCAAGAGGCTGGGGCCGAAACTTGACCTTGGCATCCGTGCCATCAATACCTTTCTCAGCACCTGTCAGGGACAGCGGATGGGGATTTTCTCCGGATCAGGTGTCGGGAAATCCGTGCTGATGTCAATGCTGGCGCGTTATGGCGGCGCGGATGTGAATGTCATCGGTCTGGTCGGTGAGCGCGGCCGCGAAGTGCAGGAATTTTTGAAGGATGAGCTGGGTGAAGACGGGCTGGCAAAATCCGTCGTCATTGTCGCCACATCGGATGAACCGCCGCTAACCCGCCGTCAGGCCGCTTATATGACGATGGCGGTTGCCGAATATTTCCGCGGACAGGGCAAACAGGTCTTGTGCATGATCGATTCCGTCACCCGCTTTGCCATGGCACAGCGGGAGATCGGCTTATCGGCAGGCGAGCCGCCGACCACCAAAGGCTATCCGCCGACCACTTTCAGCGAGCTTGCACAGCTGCTGGAACGCGCAGGCCCCGGCGTGGAAGGCGAAGGTGATATTACCGGTTATTTCACTGTTCTGGTCGAAGGCGATGACCATAACGAACCTGTTTCCGATGCCGTGCGCGGCATCATTGACGGTCATATCGTGCTGGACCGTTCCATCGCAGACCGCGGACGTTATCCCGCCATTGATGTTTTAAAAAGCGTGTCGCGTTCCATGCCCAAATGCCTGACACCCGAACAGGAAAAACTGGTGCGCGAAGCGCGGCAGGTGATTTCGACCTATGAAGACATGGCGGAACTGATCCGGCTTGGCGCCTATAAAAAAGGCAGCAATCCGAAGGTGGATGAAGCCATTGCGCTGTATCCGAAGCTGGAGAATTTCCTGTCCCAGAAGGCCGAGGAACATATGTCTTTGGATGACGGCTATAAAATGCTGGCCGGCATTCTTGCGCAAGGGGGATAACCTATGGCGGGTGATTTATCCGTGCTGATCCGTCTGCACAAACACGAACTCGATGAAAAGCAAAAAGAGCTGAAAGAACTTTATGACCGGATGGAGCAGCTGGAGGAAAAACAGCAGCAATTACAGGAGGCGATGGAGCGTGAAAAGCGCGCCGTGGAGGAAAGCGGCGATGATGTTCATTTCACCTATGCCGGTTTCCGCCGCAAAGCCGATCTGGAACGCGCCGCGCTGGCAAAAGACATGCAAAAACTGGAAGAAAAGATTTTCAAAACCCGTGACGAGATGCTGGATATTTTCGGCGAGATGAAACGCTATGACATCGCGCAAGAGCTACGCCTGCGTCTGGAAGCCGATGAGCGCCGCCTTGCCGAAACAAAATCCCTCGACGAAATCGCCCTCGAGACCTTCCGCCGCAATGCGGAATAACAACTCGCCACACAACTCTTGCAACCAGTAAAACCTTTTAACAACGCTATGGCTAAGCAGAACTGTTTACGCATTGTAGAGACGCTAACGGCGGTGATTTGCAAACGGCATTTGGTTATATTGTTCAACAAAGCTATCAATTAAAGATTGCTCAACTTCCTGTGCATCAATCGTGGTTGTTTTCCAGCAAAATAATAAGTTCTCTGCCCCCTCTAACTGCCAAATAAATCTCCCGCCTTGATGGGCAACCTTCTTTCCCCTTCCAAATTTCAGGTATGTTTGAATGCGTTTTTTTAAGCTTGTCTTGCATTTCGTGCCACCAGCCTTACCGATGTAAAGTACAACGCTATTATCCACCCAGTTTTTCTGAAGTATTGCAGTAGCAACATTTGGATTTTTATTTTTATAAAAACCACCTGTACCAGGGTGAATAAATTGCGGGCGTTCCTGTTCAAGGCATAAAACCATGTAAACGCCTTGAGTTTCAGGTATCTGTCGACACTTTTTCTCACTTAGGTTCTGAATGGATAAGAAACCTTCAAAACCATTCGCTTTTATAGCATCAACAGTACTGAAATCCATTTTCTTGACTTCTTGGCAAGGGATTATCTGCCATGACTTGATATTAGTCCTAATTAATGCTGACGCTCTGCGATGCGCTTTTTAACCTCGGCGATTTCTTTTGCCGGGTTCAGGCCTTTCGGGCAGGCGCTGGTGCAGTTCATGATCGTATGGCAACGATAAAGCTTGAACGGGTCTTCCAGTGCGTCAAGGCGTTCGCCTGTGGCTTCATCACGCGTATCATGCACCCAGCGGCTGGCTTGCAGCAATGTGGAGGGGCCGAGATAGCGGTCGCCGTTCCACCAATAGCTGGGGCAGGAGGTCGTGCAGCAATAGCACAGAATACACATGGCGGGGCCGTGGCCTTCCGCGCCGTTCAGACGGTTGGCATCCTCGGGTGATTGCAGACGCTCCTTCGTCGGGGCGGGGCTGTCGGTTTTCATCCAGGGTTCGATCGAGGCATATTGCGCATACATATGGTTCAGATCGGGGACAAGGTCTTTCACCACCGGCAAATGCGGTAGCGGCGTGATTTTGATATCATCCTTGCTGGGACAATCCTCGATGGCTTTCGTGCAGGCCAGCGTATTTGTGCCGTCAATATTCATGGCGCAGGAACCGCAAATCCCCTCACGGCAGGAGCGGCGGAAGGTCAGTGTCGGGTCAATTTTGTTTTTGATGTAAAGCAGCGCATCCAGAACCATCGGACCGCAATTATCCATGTCGATTTCATAGGTATCAAGACGCGGATTTTCTTCGCCATCCGGGTTCCAGCGATAAACGCGGAAGGATTTTTTGTTTTTGACATCACCGTCGAGTTTGAATGTTTTCCCTTCGGTGACTTTGGAATTTTTCGGAAGTTTGAACTCTGCCATTTTTTTAATCCTTTTGACTTATCCCTGTATCGGCCCGATCAATAGACCCGTGCTTTCGGCGGCACGGCATCGACCTCATCCGTCAATGTATTCAGATGTACCGGACGGTCGCCCAATTTCACTTTACCTTTATCATCCACCCAGACGGTTGAATGTTTCAGCCAGTTTTCATCATCGCGGTCGGGGAAATCCTCCCGCGCATGTGCGCCGCGGCTTTCATGACGGCTTTCGGCGGCATTGATCGAAGCGACGGCCTGATGCATCAGATTATCCAGCTCCAGCGTTTCAACAAGATCGCTGTTCCAGATCATCGAACGGTCATGCACTTTGATATCGCCAAGCTTTTTCCAAAGATCAGCCATTTTCTTGCAGCCCGCCTTCAGCGTTTTTGCATCGCGGAAGACCGCACAATGGCTCTGCATGGTTTTCTGCATATCCAGACGCAATTCCGCCGTTGTCGTGCCGCCGTCAGCGTAACGCAGACGGTCAAGACGTTCCAAAGCGCGGGAATCGGCATCTTTGCTGAGCGTTTTATGCGGTGTGTTCGGCTTCACCAGCTCTGCCGCGCGGATGGCTGCGGCGCGTCCGAAGACGACGAGATCAAGCAGCGAGTTCGAACCCAGACGGTTGGCACCATGGACGGAAACGCAAGCCGCCTCGCCGATTGCCATCAAACCCTGCGCGACGGCATCGGGGTTCTTTTTCGTCGGATTGATGACTTCCGCATGATAATTGGTCGGAATACCGCCCATATTGTAATGCGCGGTCGGCAGCACCGGAATCGGCTCTTTCGTCACATCGACATTGGAGAAAATTTTCGCCGTCTCCGCAATACCGGGCAGACGTTCATGGATCACCGCCGGTTCCAGATGTTCCAGATGCAGATGAATATGGTCTTTTTCAGGGCCAACACCGCGTCCTTCATTGATTTCAATCGTCATGGAGCGGCTGACGACATCGCGGCTGGCAAGGTCTTTCGCCGATGGCGCATAACGCTCCATAAAGCGTTCGCCTTCGCTGTTGGTCAGATAACCGCCCTCGCCGCGCACGCCCTCGGTAATCAGGCAGCCCGCGCCGTAAATGCCGGTGGGGTGGAACTGGATAAACTCCATATCCTGCAATGGCAGACCGGCACGCAAAATCATGCCGTTACCGTCACCCGTGCAGGTATGCGCCGAGGTGCAGGAGAAGAAAGTGCGTCCGTAGCCGCCCGTCGCCATCACCGTCTGATGGGCGCGGAAGCGGTGCAATGTGCCGTCATCCAGATTCCATGCCATGACGCCGCGGCAGGTGCCGTCTTCATCCATCAGCAGGTCCAGCGCGAAATATTCGATAAAGAATTCGGCATGATGTTTCAGACTTTGCTGATACAGCGTATGCAGAATGGCGTGTCCCGTACGGTCGGCAGCTGCGCAGGTGCGCTGTGCCGTGCCCTTGCCGTAATGGGTCGTCATACCGCCAAAAGCACGTTGATAGATTTTGCCCTCGGGCGTGCGGCTGAACGGCACGCCGTAATGTTCCAGCTCGATCACGGCAGGGATCGCCTCGCGGCACATATATTCAATCGCATCCTGATCGCCGAGCCAGTCCGAGCCTTTGATCGTGTCATACATATGCCAGCGCCAGTCATCCTCGCCGACATTTCCCAATGCGGCACTGATACCGCCCTGCGCCGCAACGGTGTGGCTGCGTGTCGGAAAAACCTTACTGATACAAGCTGTTTTCAGCCCTTTTTCCGCCATGCCGAATGTGGCGCGCAACCCTGCGCCGCCTGCGCCGACAACGACGACATCATATTCATGGTCAATAATCTCATAAGCCGGTTTTGTCATTTTGTTATTTCCTTCAACCGAAATTGATCAACAGGACGGCATAACCCGCCATAATTCCCGCCAGCCCGAACACAAAACGGGTCAAAAGCAGCATGAAAGGTTTTCCAACCTTGCAGTGAATGTAATCCTCGATCACCACTTCAAGACCGAGAACAGCATGATAAAAAGCCATCCACAGGAATAACAGCAGGGCAAGGCTGTTCCACGGATGTGCCATCCATGTCAGCGCATCCGTATAAGTGGCTGCAAAAAGGCGGGGCAGATGCAAAAGCATCCAGAGCGACAGCGGCACAAGCGCCAGCGCCGTTACCCGCTGCATCCACCAGTGGTGATAGCCGGATTTTGCCGAACCCAGTCCGCGCGCTTTCGCCAGCGGGGATTGTATTTTTTCCTGTTTTGAACAGCATTCGCGCATATTCGAAGCTCCTTTAAAAGAACATGTAGAAACAGGCGAAAAACGCCGTCATCAGAAAAGAGAAAATTACAACCGCCCAGCCGCTGGCACGCACCGCTTCCATTTTAAAGCCCAGCCCGGCATCCCAGAACAGATGGCGTACACCGTTGAGCATATGATAGCTCAGCGACAAGACAAAACCGATCAGGACAAGTTTTCCCAGCGGGCTTGTCGCACAATCGCGAAAACCTTCATAGGCGGACGGGCCATGCGCCAGCGCCCACAGCCCCCAAGCCATCAGCAAAAGGCCAAAGGTCAGCCCGACACCTGTTATACGATGCATAATCGACAAAACCGATGTGATTTGAGGTCTGTAAATCTGTAAATGGGGAGATAATGGTCGCTTGTTCATCAACGCTTACCGCTTTGTTTTTGTTACGATTGCTCCGAAAGACGGATTTGATGGTTTTAAAATAGACCTTTCAAAACCATACGTCCAGAAATTTTATCTTTTCCTGCGGGGGCGCGGAGAGGCTTTCTTTTTCGCACTGCCTTGATGCGGTTTTGGCAACGGCGTATCTGCCGGCGCAAGCGGGCGGGTTTTATCTTTCAGCCATTGCGTGTAACCGCTCTCCTCCACGTCGCCTGCGGCAAAGGCTTGTGTCATCGCAACAACTTCTTCTTCCGTGGCGGTCAGTTCCACCCCGTTACTGTCAAGAAAGACCGCGGCCACAACAAAGCCCGTGCGTTTATTTCCATCAGCAAAGGGATGATTGCGGATAATACCGGCTGCATAGGCGCCCGCCATATCGCATAGATCAGGTTTGGCATAAGCATACAGATTTTGCGGACGCGCCAGCGCCGATTCCAGCAGCTTTTCATCACGCAGCCCGCGTGCGCCGCCATGCCGCTCCAAAAGTTCGTGATGAATGGCAACGGCCAGTTTCTTTTTAATCCATGCCGGCTCTTTTTGTTCTGTCATTTGGCAAGCTCGTGCAAGGCGTTTTTATATTTGCTCATAATTTTATCTGCGCTATCCAGCTGTTTTTCAAAATCGGGATCATAGGAGGTAATGGACAAACCGTCCGGCGTTTTGATGATAAAAACCTCATCCCCCTCCTTCACATGCAGATGGGACAAATCTTCCTTGGTCAGGATCAAGCCGTCGGAATTGCCGATTTTGCGGATCACGGTTTTATGCATCACGAGCCTCTCAAAAATAAAACGATGTTATAACCTGCATTATAACATCTCTGCGGATTTTCTACAAATGAATGAAAGACAAATTCCTATTCCAGACGCTGGATGCCGCGGCGGTAATGATTGTCATAGATGGGCTTGCCGTCCTGAAACCAGCCCTGCGCACGACCGTCTTTCTGGTCAAATTTATATTCGATTTCGGACATTTTATTGCCGTTCGGATACCAGATGATTTCCACGCCGTGTTTATGATCGTTATCATAGCGTGTCTGTGATTTTTTTGTGCTGTCCTTGAACCATTCCATATGCGTGCCGAAACGTTTATCCGCACGGAACTCCCCTTCATATGCTTTGGTACCGTCACTATGCCAAAGCGTCATAATGCCGTATTTCTGCCCCTGAAAATACATGATTTCGCTTTTCATCTGGCCGTTTTCGTAGAATTCGTGATATTTGCCGGTATAAGGCTCCCGCGCGCCGGGCTGATACATCAATTCACCCCGTTGTTCCAGTTTTGTGGTCACACCTGCTTCCTGCTCCTCACAGCCGGCAAGAAGCTGTGTCGTGAGCAACATCAATGAAACAATTATGATCCTTACATACCGCATAGCGTCTGACAATCTTCCGGACTATTCGAGAATTGCGCAAAATTTATTCATTCTGACACAGTTATTTCATTAAAATCAAGCGGGCACAGCGAGAGAAATGCAAATGAAAGTGAAAACCGCATCTCGTGATAATCCGTGTAATTTTCTTGACCTTGGGGTAATAATATTATAATGTCATAAGCACATTTGGAACATCGTTTATGACAATGCTAAAGGAAGGCTAAGGCCGGACCATGCTGCCCAACAACCCAAAAAGTCAAAACAACGGCGCTGAAAACGGTGCCGGAAAAAACGGCAGCACCGGTGGAAAAACCCCTGCCCTCTTTGATGTATACAATATTCCCGCCGAACATAACTTCATTACCAATCTGGCGGAAGGCATCCTGAATGAAGTCGGCGATGACGCACTGGCGCTGGCCGATTACACAATTATTTTGCCGACGCGCAGCAATGCAACCGCCTTGCGCGAATCTCTTGTCTCGCTTTCCAAAGGAAAATCCGCCGTTCTGCCGCAAATTTATACGCCGCGCGATTTCGATGATGAGGTCGCCAGTTTGAAAATTGCGCAGGATCCGATTTTGTCAGAGGCTCTGATGGACCTGCCGCCTGCCATTCCGCAGATGCAAAGAAAACTGCTGCTGGCCAAAGAGATTTTGGCCGTGCCGGGCATGGCAAGCTCTCCTGAAAAAGCCATTCGCCTTGGGGAAGAGCTGGGGCGTTTTCTTGATTTCACGCAAAAACACGGCGTCGAACTGAAAAATCTGGAAACGCTGGCTCCGGACGAATTCTCCGCACAATGGCAAAAAACCCATGAATTCCTGAAAATCCTGACAGAGCGCTGGCCGCAGATTTTGTCGGAACACGGCATGATTGATCCGCAGGATCACAAAAACGCCGTAACCGCTATTCAGGCCGCACATTGGAAACATACACCGCCCAAACATCCTGTCATCATGGCGGGCTTTACCCATGTCAGCAATGCCGAGATGGAACTTGTCGATGCCGTTGCCAGCTCCCCGAAAGGGCGGATTGTTCTGCCGGGCGTTGATCTGGACCTTGATGATGAAAGCTGGGAAAGCATTGACGAAGCGCATCCGCAATACGGTTTCAAACAGATGCTGGATGCTTTGGCGATTTCCCGCGATGACATGAAAGAATGGGATGACGGTGCAAGCAACAAAACCGCAAAACAGCAAAGCCTGACGGAAAACGCCAAAGCGCGCCGGAAACTGATTTCCGAAACCATGCGTCCTGCCGCGACGGCGGATAAATGGCTGAAGCTGGAAAAAGCGCCGGACCCGACCGCCAAAAAAAGCCACCGCAAGACCGATACCAAAAACAGCCAGATGATAGACGTCCGTTCGCTGACCGGTATGGAGCTTGCCACCTGTTCAACACCGCAGCAGGAAGCCAGCATTATCGCGCTGAAAATGCGGGAAACGCTGGAAACGGAAGGCCGCACCGTTGCACTGGTCACGCCTGACCGCTCACTGGCCCGCCGCGTTGGCGCCCGTTTGAAACATTGGGGCATCAATGTGCAGGATTCCGTTGAACGCGCCCTTGCCGATACCAAAACCGGTATCTGGATGCGCCTGACGGCTGCGATGGCCGCAGATGAGCTCTCCCCGATTACATTGCTTTCGACTCTGAAGCACCCTTTCGCCACATTGGGGAAAGAACGTGAGGAAACGCTGGAAAATGTTGACCGTCTGGAAGATTACCTCCTGCACGGTCCGCGCCCCGAGCCCGGATTGGACGGTTTGAAAAAGCGCCTGAAAAACGCCTTCAACCCGCGCGCCGAAAAACAGGATTTGAAAGACCGCCCGACGTCGCCGCGTGCCGAAAAACGTCAGGCGGAGCTGAACGAATTGCAGGAATGGCTGGAGGAAATTGCGGAAATGTCGCATCCCTTCCTTGAAGCCATGCAAAGCGGCGAAAAACAGAATTTTGCCGAACTCTTGGATAAGCACATTTCCTTTGCCGAAATGATGGCAGGCGAACCCGGCGCTGATGGCCGTTCGAAAATGTGGACAGGCCGCGCCGGTAAAAAGGCCATGAATTTCTTTACCGAGCTGCGCAAATATGCCGATTGCATGCCGCCTGTCACGGGTGAGGAATATGTCGGCGTGGTCAGCACACTGCTGCGCTCCGTCGCCGTGCGTCCGCAGCCGCCGTCGCACAGCAATTTATATATTCTAAGCCCGCGTGAAGCGCGTCTGTTCAAGGCCGATACGATGATTGTCTCCGGCTTGAACGAAAACACATGGCCCAGCTCGCCGCCCGATATCAACTGGCTGTCGCGCGATATGCTGGAAAAACTGAACCTGCCCTCTTCCGACCTGCATCTGGGCAAGGCGGCAAACGACTTTACGCAGGCGATGGCTTCCCCCGATGTTCTGCTGACCCGCGCCGAACGCGACGGTGATGTGCCGACCGTATCCTCCCCCTTCCTGACGCGGTTGCGCATGGTCTTGGGGAAAACCGGATTGAATGAAAATCTGGAAAGCAAAAACCAGATGGCCTCCATCAATGAGGCATTGCACAAGCCGTCTGTCGTGAAACCGATTGCACCGCCCGCGCCGAAGCCGCCGAAAGAGGCTCGCCCGACACAGCTGTCGGCAACGGCGATTGAAACGCTGCTGCGTGACCCCTATTCGCTTTACGCCCGCCAGATTTTGAAACTGAACCCGCGCGAAGCGCTGGATTCAGAGCCGAGCGCCCGTGAACGCGGTAACTTCATCCACGAAATTCTTGAAAAATTCGTCACGCAATATCCCGATGAAATCCCCAAAGACGGCTATGAAAAGCTGATTGATATCGGCAAGGAAGTCTTTGACACGCGTCTGGATAATCCGACCGTGCGCGCTTTCTGGTGGCCGCGCTTTGAATATATCGCCGAATGGTTCATCGCCGAGGAAACCAAGCGCCGTGAATATGCCCACACCATCGGTACCGAAGCCGGGGGTCGTCTGGAGATCGAAACCAAAAACGGTAAATTCACCCTGACGGCAATTGCCGACCGCATTGACAAACTGAATGATGACCGTCTGGCAATCATTGATTATAAAACCGGAACCGTTCCGGCAAAAAGCGCCGTTGTCCGCGGATTTTCGCCGCAGTTGACGCTGGAGGCGCTGATCGCACTGGCAGGCGGATTCAAAGGCGTAAATGCCGGTAAAGTCGGATCACTGGAATATTGGAAAATTTCCGGCGGACAGCCGCCCGGCAAGATTACGCCGATCAATGACGATATCAACCGTCTGGAACAGGAAGCGCTGGAAGGATTGACCGCGCTGATGGAAACCTTCCTTGATGAAGATACGCCTTTCCTGCCGACGCCGCGTCCGCGCCTTGCGCCGCGCTTCAACAATTTCACGCATCTCTCCCGCGAGGAAGAGTGGAAATACGAACAGCGCGAAGCCAGCAAACAGGCGCGCGCCAAAGCCAAAAAACCGGCGACAAAAAAGAAAACAACAGCCAAGCCGAAAGCAAAAAAGCCGACAAAAACGGCAACAAAAACGCAAACGGCTGCCGCGAAAAAACGCGCCGCAACACGCACACGTAAAAGGTAACGGAAAACATGGCCGCACCGAAAAAAACACCCGCGCAAAAACGCAGCCGCAAGCCTGACCCGAATGTGGTTCAGCGCCGCGCCTCCAACCCCAATACCAGTGTCTGGGTTACCGCCTCTGCCGGAACGGGTAAAACAAAAGTTTTGACTGACCGCGTGCTGCGCCTGATGCTGGAGGGGGCAGAGCCGGAAAATATTCTTTGCGTCACCTTCACCAATGCCGGTGCCTCGGTCATGAAAAACCGTATCCGTGAAGAGCTGGAGCGCTGGGCGACCTGTTCGGATGCGATGCTGAATACGCGACTGAAAAAACTGACGGGAAAATCTCCCGATGTGAAAACACGCCAGCAGGCACGCCGACTGTTTGCCGAATATCTGGACACACCGGGCGGCATGAAAATCCAGACCATTCACTCATTCTGCCAGTCGCTTTTGAAACGTTTCCCCGTTGAAACGGGCATCCCGCCCTATTTCGACGTACTGGATGACCAGAGCGCGCGCGAATTGCTGCGCCAGTCACAGGCCGATATTCTGCAACAGGTGCAGGACGAGCCGGACTCCGATCTGGCAAAAGCCGTACGCCGTATTACGCCGAATGTCTCGGAAGAGGATTTCATGTCCCTGATCGGCGAGATTACCTATCGCCGCGGCGAGCTGCTGAGCGTCTTCCAGAACCATGATGACGGCTCCGGCACAATCAACGGCGCATTGGACGCGATTTACAAACAGCTGGGTGCCGCACGCGGCACAGGCGAAAGCAGCCTGCGCAAAGCGATGTGTGAAGATGCCGGTCTGAACGGACAGGCACCCGCCATCAGCGCCCTTTATAATGCCTGCGATATTCTGGAGACCGGAACGGATGCCGATAAGGAACGCGGCGCCACCATCCGCGCCTTCCTTGATGCCAAACCGCATGAGCGTCTGGAAATGCTGGATGATTATATCAAGACCTTCCTGACGGAGGCCAATGAGCCGCGCAAACGTCTGACCACCAAAGCCAGCGCCGCCGCACAGGAAATTCTGGAAGCGGAGCAAAACCGCGTACTGGACGGGCTGGAAGCCATACGCACCGTCAGCGTTGCCCGCAGCACCGAAGCGCTACTGGTTTTGTCCAATGCCATTTTAGACAATTATAAAGAACGCAAGCGCGCGATTAACGCGCTGGATTATGATGATCTGATTTACCGCACATTGGTCTTTTTGGAAGAAAATGACGGTGCGGCCTGGGCCTTGCAAAAACTGGAAGGCAATCTGGAACATGTTCTGGTGGATGAAGCGCAGGATACCAACCCCGACCAGTGGTCAATTATCGCCGCCCTGACCAAAGAATTCTTTAATCCCGATAACGGGAAAAAGCCGGATGCGAAAGCCCGCGACTCAAAAACCCGCACCATGTTCGTTGTCGGCGATGAAAAACAGTCGATTTTCAGCTTTCAGCGCGCCGACCCGCAGGAATTCAAACGCCGCCGCGAATTTTTCGCCGATCAGGTCAAAAAAGCCGGAGGAAAATGGGAACATGTGCAAATGGAAGTCACCTTCCGTTCCAGCCCTGCGATCATGTCCGCCGTTGACGCCGTCTTTAAAAATCAGGAAGCCTGTGACGGCTTGTCTTTTGAAGACAAAGAAAAAGACATCAAGCACAAGCCGTTCCGTACGGGACAAAGCGGCGTTGTTGAAATTCATCCGCCTTTTGAATCACGCGGTATGCGCCCGCTGCCGCCTTGGCCGCTGCCGACGGAAAAGGAAGACAGTTATGATCCTTCCGTCGATCTTGCCGAAAATATTGCCGACCAGATTGACGGCTGGCTGAAAAGCGGTGAGAAACTGAAAGCCCGCGGACGTGCGATTGCACCGTCGGATATTATGATTTTGGTCCGCCGCCGCTCACGCTTTGTCGATGACATGATCCGCGCCCTGAAAAAACGCGATATTCCCGTTTCCGGCGCTGACCGTATTACGCTACGTGACCAGATTGCCGTGATGGATTTGCTGGCTGTCGGAGAATTCTCGCTGTTCCCGCGTGATGATTTCAAACTGGCCGCATTACTGAAATCGCCGCTGATCGGGCTGAATGACAAAGAGCTAGAAGAACTGGCACTGGGCCGTGAAGGCTCGCTCTGGGATGCGCTGAAGGAAAAAGCGGAAACCAGCACAAAACATAAAGGTATCGTCGATTATCTGACCGAGCGCAAAGAAGCCGCCAAAGCACGCCGCCCCTATGATTTCTATGCCGATGTGCTGATGAAGCCCTGCCCCGGTGATGAAAATTCCGGTCTGTATGGTCTTTACGGACGTCTGGGCTTTGAAGCGGAAGATGCGATTGTCGAATTTATGAATGCGCTGGAGCGGTTCGAGAAAATGAACACCCCCGCATTGCAGGGCTTTATTTCATGGATGAATGCCGGAGAATCCGAGATCAAACGCGAGATCGACGGTGACAGCAGCAATCCGAAAATCCGTATTATGACAGTACATGGCGCGAAAGGTCTGGAAGCACCGATCGTCATTATGCCCGATACGACAACGGTTCCCGCCAATAATTCGAAAACGCGCCCGAAACTGCTGTGGCCGAAAGGCGACCGCACCGTGCCGCTCTGGGTGCCGCGCGCCGAAAATGAAAACAAATATTTCCAAGCCGAGCGCGAGAAGATCGAAAAAGAGCGCGATCAGGAATACCGCCGCTTGCTCTATGTTGCGATGACCCGCGCTGAAGACCGTTTGATGATCTTCGGTTATCAGAACAGCAAAAACCGCCGCGAAGATTGCTGGTACGAGCTGGCGCGCAAAGGTATGGAAGAAAATCTGGGGAAATCCCTGAGCTTTGAAGAAGGCGAAAACGGCCCGATTATGCGCTTTACCGCGCCGCAGACCGCACGCCCGAAAGATGACGGTGTCCGCCCTGTGAAAAAACGCCGCAAATCCGGCTTGCCGATGTGGGCAAAACAGCAGGCCCCCGATCCGGTGCCGCCGATCAAGAAATTCACGCCTTCTATGGCCTTTTATCAGGCCAAGAGCACGGCGAATGATAATAAAGCGAATGCCCCGGCACCTGACAGCAAGCCGAAAACCGCGCCCTCGCCGCTGGACGGGCTGCAGGAAACCCGCGATCAGAAAATCGGTAATATCGTCCACCAATTGCTGGAATTCCTGCCGCAAATCCCGCAGGAACAACAAATGGACGCGGCGAAAAACTATGTCGCCAAACCCGCATGGGATCTGCCGCAGGAAGAGCAGAAACGCATTTACGACCAGATCGACCGCATTATCAATGACCCTGAATTCGGTATCATGTTCGGCCCGAATTCACGCCCCGAGGTCTCGATCAGCGGCAAGATCATCCAGAACGGCGAGGAAAAACTCCTTTCCGGTAATATTGACCGCCTTGTCGTCGGTGAGAAAACCGTCTGGATTGTCGATTACAAAAACAGTAAATATATCCCGAAAACGGCGGATAAAATCTCGCCGCAATATATGCTGCAGCTTGCCGCATATCGCGAGGCGATGAAGGATATCTATCCGGATAAAGAGGTCAAATGCGCCCTGCTGTGGACGCGGAAAGCCATGCTGCAGCCCGTCCCCGATGCGATGCTGGATGATGCCTGCATCAAGGCCGGTATTACGCCGAAAACGAAGCAGGATGCGAAGAAACCCGCGGCCAATAAAAAACCGGTACAGCGCAAACCGCGCAATCCGCGGCGTT
This sequence comes from Pseudomonadota bacterium, assembly GCA_013285465.1. Lineage (NCBI taxonomy): Bacteria > Pseudomonadati > Pseudomonadota > Pseudomonadota bacterium. The sequence continues at coordinate 696,747 of CP053449.1, read as the reverse complement.
AAAGATTATTGTTTTTAATATAATTCTCCAAAGGATACGATATGGTTTCTTCATCGCGCTTGATGCTGATATATATTTCAGCATCGGCAACTGTCTTGCTGAAATGTTGAGCTACTTGGATAAGGTAACTCTCATCAATACACACATCATCCATAAGACTAAGGAGATTAAGTCCTAACGCCGTTAGAAGCATATTAGAAATACGAACGTGTATCTCTTCTTGCGTATTGTTTTTTATAGAGATTCCTCTATTTGCATTAAGCAACGTCAAATAAGAATCGGGTTTTAATACTGGAGTGATCGATAACTCAGCATTGTGGCCTATGACCACCCCCATATTGACTAGCTCTAATATCTCGTCAACGGTTATATAGTTTTCCAAGCCAAGTTTGCCGCTTGTATTTGTTAAAATCACTCTCCCCTCCAGAGTTACAGCCATCAGCTTTTCAATAAGCTGGGCTTCATTCTTGGAGAGATGTTGCAGAAAATGAAATGTCCTTAGACTGTATGTTCCCGGCTTTATAGCTTCTCCCGCCAGAACTTTAGACCATAAGACTTTTAAATCTGTTTTTTGAGCATTCTCAGCGTACGATTTAAATGCTTGAAACCAATCTGGATCGATGGGCTCATCACTAATTTCTGCATCTGCTTGTTCTGCAACGATGCTTTCTGCTTCAAGAACCACCTGATTCAAGGTGAATTGTTTCCTTAAATCATCAGCCAAAACGTTTCTGGCTGCTTGCTCTAGCATGGCTTTTTGCAGATCGGGCTCTTCACGTACAACCACATCTTTCAACTCACCATCAATATATTCTTTTCGCCCCTCGCGAATAGCTTCAATTTCCTGATTTGTTTGCGCATCTGTTAAAGCTTGATGTTTAAGCGCCTTTGTCGTTGCCTCTGCTCCCTTTAAAAATTGTGCAGGATAAAAATATGCTCCGCACGCAAGAGCCACATCGCGGATTTTTGAGGCTCCTTTGCTAGCCCACTTTTCAATGGTTTTCTCTGAGACAGTGGTATCACCGATCGTAATGTCTCTATTTTCTTCTTTTGCAGGATACGTCATGGCAGTCACTCAAACTATATTTCACCAAAGGCTTAACCGAACAAACTGCCCCAGAAACCTTTTTTCTTTTTCGGCTCGGGCATTTTCGGTGCGGGGATATTTTCCTTTTTATAACGCTTATGCGCCGAAGGCGGCCGCGCCGTATTCATGGTGAAGGAGCTGTGTTTGCCGATGGCATCAAAATGATCTTCGATAAATTTATCGGCGGCCATATAGCCCATATCATGCAGGGTTTGCAAATGATCGCGGTCAAAACACATCGTCAATTTGCTGGGCATGACCTGCCCGGAATTGATGATATGGGTGTTGATTTTTTTGATGCCCAGCTTTTTCGCCGCTTCGGGGTCACGGTCATAGCGCGCGTTATCATATTGAATATATTGCACATCTTTACGCACCGATGAATTGAACAGCAATTCATAAAGCATATCATCATCGGTTGATTTATCATCTGCGCCGTTGCGTTTTAAGAACGGCAGCGTCTGGATAATGATGATATCATCCGCGTCGCATTCTTTCAGCGGGGTAATCGCCGGGTTTTCGGTAAAGCCGCCATCCCAGTACAGACGGCCATTGATGACGACATCGTTGAACAATTCCGGCAAAGCGCAGGACGCTTTGACCGATTTCGCCGAAATATCAGTACGGTCAAAAATACGGGATTTGTGATTATGGATATCGGTGGCCGTAATGAACAGCGGCAAGCCGTCACGTTTTTTCTTCATCGATTCAAAATCAATAACCTGACCGATATTATCCTCGAAAAAATCGCCTTTTCCGGTCGTCATCGCAATGATGGCGGCCTGAATTTTGGCATGGGCGGCTTTGACTTTGGTGCCGTTGCCGATTTTACCCAGCGCGTTAAAAACCGCGCTAAGACCTTTATTCATGGCCGCGCTTTTCTTACCCAGTACGGGCATGTCTTTGGCGATTTCCTCATAGCTGAGGCGGTGCCAGATTTGACGCAACGCATTACGTGCGCCTTCAGGCCCGTTTTCATCCATGCCGTAAGCCACGGCAACCGCATTCAAAGCCCCTGCCGATGCACCGCTGATGCCGACGACTTCAATACGGTCATCTTCCAAAAGACGATCCAGCACGCCCCATGTAAATGCGCCATAGGATGCGCCGCCTTGCAGGGCGAGCGTCACCTTCTTTTTGGGCGCTTTTGCAGACAGCGCTTTCTTCGTCGATTTCGGCGGCAATTTCCCTGACACGCGGGCTCCTTTGTTTCATATTCCTGAAGTGAGGCTTTATTATAAGGAGCAGCGGCAGAATTTCCAGTAAAAAATTACCGTATATATTTGTTTTTTGTATTTATCTTGCGGTGCAATAAAAAACGCCCTCCGCAAAGGAAGGGCGTTTTCTTTCAATTTATATCCCGCTTTTTCTTAAGCGTTCGGGCCTTTATTGCCGCGGTTACGGAACGGGTTTGTTGTTTTCGGAGCCGCAGCTTTAGCTTCGCTTGCTGCTTCGACAGCCGCTTTCAACAGGGCTGAGGGGTTATTATATTCCTCATCCGTCAGACCCGCGGCTTTTTCGATCAGCTTTTGCACCAGCGGCGAGGCTTTATCGCCTTTCTCCGTCAGGATTTTATCAGCGATCAACAGGCAGCCCTGAATCATTTCCGCATCTTCCGCATCCGGTCCTTCACCAACCATTGAGCTAAGCGCCAATAGCATCTCCATCTGTTGCGGAGACGGCAGACCTTCGGAGAAGCCTTCGATAAATTCCGTTTCCAGTGCATCAATCAGTTTTGTTTTTTCATTGCCGTCAAACAGATCAATCTGTGTCAGGCTTGATTCCAGTGCCTTCAGATCGCCCGCCATGGCAATGGCGTTAAAGGTTTCCTGAACGGTAGGTTTTTTATCAGACATTCGTTTTGCTCCTTAAAAGATGAGATGTATAAATTATGCGTTCGGACCGCCGAATTTTTTGCCGCGGAACGGGTTGGACGGTTTTTCCGCCGCATCCGTAGTGTTCGACAAATGCTTTTTGGCAACGCCCATAAAGGTTTTGGCCAGTTTGGTCATGCTGTTATAGTCCTTATCTGACAGCCGGGACGCGGCATCCAGCAGATCAACCAGCACCGGCGCGGTTTTATCGCCTTTGATTTCATCCACTTTATCTGCCATCAAGAGCAGCGAATGGAAGTCATAAAGATCATCATCGCCAACAGCATCCAGCAGATCATCACCAAGAATGTCGGCAAGCCCCATCAGACCTTCGACGATTTCCAGATCACCGCTTTCCATATCGGCATTAAATTCCTGAATCGTGTATTTTTCCAGCGCATCGACCAGCGCCGCTTTTGCATCGGCATCATGGCTGTCAATTTGGCGCAGGGCATGTTGCAGCGTCGGAATATCGCCGGCGCGGGCAATGGCATTAAAAGTTTGCTGCGGGTTGGTTTTGTTATTTTCGGACATGCGTAAAATTCCTTTTATATTGCGGTTGATAGATAATTTTTATTTGTGCGGACCGCCATAGCCTTTGCCGCGAAACGGATTTGGCTTGGAGGTCAGATCTTTCCGGCTGGGAGTATGTTTCCGCGCGACATCGATAAAAGTCAGCGACAGAGTCATCTGGCTGTGATAATCGCCATTGGAAAGACCGGAGACCGTTTCCAGCATATCTTTCAGTAATGGTGCCGTTTCCTCACCTTTCGCATCGGCGACTTTATCGGCAATCGCCAGAATACTGTGCATCGGGAACAGCGCTTCGTCATCACTGCGGTCACCGCCGCCCATCAGGGCATTGGAGACACCGATATATTCCGCGACCTGATCCCAGTCTTCTTTGGTGGCCACATCGCCTTGAATAGACTCAATGGCATGTGCTTCCAGCGCGTCTATCAGCTGCGCCTTGTCGGATTCATCATAAGCGGCGACTGAATCGAGCGCCGTTTTCAACGATTCCATATTTTCGGATTGGGTAACAGATTGAAAAATATTTAAAATACTGCGTTTCGGTGTATCGGCCATAAAGAAGCCTCCTTCATCGTTTTGAAAGGAGGCAACCTTACATAATAATTTAACAATTGTCAAACAATCAGGCGGCTTTTTGGACAGCCAGCTGCGGTACTGCCGTGAAATTGGCGGCTTTTTCCAGCACGCCTGCAGTCCGGAAAACCGTTTCCTCGTCAAAGGGGCGACCGATAATCTGCAAGCCCAGCGGCAAACCGTCTTTATCAAGACCTGCCGGAATTGACATGCCGGGCATGCCCGCCAATGAGGCCGGCACCGTGAAGACGTCATTCAGATACATCGTCACCGGATCATCCATATTTTCACCGATGCCGAAAGCGGCAGAAGGTGCGGTCGGCGTCAGCAATGCATCGCATTGTTTATAAGCCTGATCAAAATCATTCCAGATTTTCTTGCGAATTTTCCGCGCCTTGTTGTAATAGGCATCGTAATAACCGGCGGAGAGAACATAGGTGCCGATCATGATGCGGCGTTTGACCTCATCACCGAAACCTGCGGCGCGGGTCAGCTCATACATATCATCCAGCGTTTTCCCCTCGTCAACGCGCAGGCCGTAACGCACGCCGTCATAACGGGCAAGGTTGGAGGAACATTCCGCAGGCGCGATAATGTAATAGGTCGGCAGCGCATATTTCGTATGCGGCAGGCTGACCTCGACAATTTCCGCACCCGCGTCTTTTGCCCATTCAATGCCTTTTTGCCAGATTTCCTCAACTTCGCTATTCATACCGTCAACACGGTATTCTTTCGGAATACCGATTTTCAACCCGCGGATATCGCCTGTCATTGCGGCAGCGTAATCAGGCACATCGCGGTTGACGGAGGTGGAATCCTTCGGGTCATAGCCCGCCATGGCACGCAGGAAGAGCGCGTTATCCTCGACCGTGCGGGCGAAACAGCCCGGCTGATCCAGCGAGGAGGCAAAGGCAATGACACCCCAGCGTGAGCAACGGCCATAAGTCGGTTTAATACCGGAAATACCGCAGAAAGACGCCGGCTGACGGATTGAGCCGCCGGTATCCGTTCCTGTTGCGCCCATCGCAAGACGTGCGGAGACTGCGGCGGAAGACCCGCCGGAAGAACCACCGGGAACGAGATCGGTCTCATCACCCTTGCGTTTCCACGGGCTGATCACATTGCCGTAGCCGCTGGTGACATTCGCAGACCCCATCGCGAATTCGTCCAGATTGGTCTTACCCAGCATGACCGCGCCCTGATCGAACATGTTTCTTGTAACGGTCGAGTCGTATTGCGGTTTGAAACCTTCCAGAATTTTACTGGCGGCGGTTGTCTGCACATTTTCAGTACAGAACAGGTCTTTGATCGCAACCGGAATACCATCCAGAATGCCTGCTTCGCCCTTGCTGCGGCGGGCATCGCTGGCCTTTGCCTGTTCCAGCGCCTGTTCCGGCGTTTCCACGATAAAGGCGTTGAGGCCGCGCGCCGCTTCCACTGCCGCGATATGCGCAGATGCCAGCTCCACAGAAGTGAAATCGCCTTTCTCTAAACCGTCCAGCGCCTGTTTGATTGTCAAATCCGTTAATGCTGTCATATCTTTTACTCCACCACTTTCGGCACAACAAAGAAACCTTCTGCGGCTTCCGGTGCATTGGCCAGAATTTTTTCCTGCATACCGCCATCCGTGACTTCATCCTCACGCATGTGAAGGCTCATATCAACCACGGATGTCATCGGCTCCACACCTTCGGTGTCAACATCCTGAAGCTGTTCGATCCACTGCATAATGCCGTTCAACTCGCCTGCAAATTTGACCTTTTCCTCCTCGCTCACGCGAATGCGGGCAAGACGGGCGATTTTCTCAACGGTTCCGGTATCAATAGACATTTGCCGTTAACCTCTCTATATAGACTTATGAGCAAAAACATCAATGCAGAGCTATAGCATGGGATTGCAATCTTTGGAAGAATTAAATGCGGTTTTGCCACGGCGGGCGCGGCTTCTTGGCCTTGACCACGGCAGCAAAAATATCGGTATTGCCGTCTCTGACCCCGACCGCAATATCGCCACGCCGCTGGACACGATCCGCGTGGAAAAATTTTCAAAAGACATCGAACATTTAAAACGCGTCATGGATGAATATCAGCCTGCGGCCCTTATCATCGGGTTGCCGGTGAATATGGACGGCACGGAAGGGCCGCGCTGTCAGTCGGTGCGCGCTTTTGGACGCAATCTTGTCAGCCGTGCCGATTTCTTCGGCGCGGAGCCTGTCATCGCTTTCTGGGATGAGCGCATGTCCAGCGCCGCCATAGAGCGTATGCTGATTGATGAAGCCGATCTCAGCCGCAAGCGGCGCGGCGAAGTGGTTGATAAACTGGCCGCCGCACATATTCTGCAAGGCGCACTGGATTATTTGAAAAATTTGAAACCGGCATAATTGCCAAAATCAATATTATATGGTAAAGGTATTTCCATGACAAAAAAGAAAACAGCTGAAAAGAAAAAAGTAATGCTCGCCATGCAGGGCGGCGGCGCTTTTGGTGCGTTCACATGGGGCGTACTCGACCGGCTTTTGGAAGATGACCGTATTGACGTCAGCGCCATCAGCGGCACCAGCGCCGGTGCGATGAATGCTGTTGCCATTGCCCACGGGCTGGCCGAAAACGGCAATGAAGGCGCACGCGACACCCTCCGCAGCCTGTGGAACAGCCTTGCCTATGACGAGGCCGTCAAGCAAATGCCTTATGTCGGCACGGCAGGCAGCAAATCAAACCGCGCCTTGGCAAAAATGTTCAAACAGCTGATGCCGGAAACCGCCGCAGGTGATTTCATGAAAAGCCTGAAAGCCGTCACACAAGGCGCAACGCTCTCCGTATTGAACGGACGAGAAGGCTTGTTTGAAGCGGCGCTGGAGAAAATCATCGATTTTGCCGCGCTGAAAAAAAACAAAAAAGGCGTGCCGCTGTTTATTGCCGCCACCGATGTCAACGCGCATAAGGAACGGATTTTCGACCGCAGCGATATTACGGCGACAGCCGTCAAAGCTTCTTGCGCCCTACCCGTCGTCATCGGCGAGGTCGAAATTGACGGACGCAAATATCTGGACGGGGGCTATACCGCCAACCCCGCAATTGCCCCTTTGAAAGAATGCGACGGCGATCTGCTGATTATCCAGACCATTGAAATGCATGAGCGCGACGGCATGGCCGTCGTCAATTCCAGCATTGACCGCGTGATGGAATTTACCAATAACGCCTCGCTGCGCCGCGATCTGGAAGAAATCGACCGCGACAACAAGCTGGTGACCAAAAATCCGGAAGCCGCGGCAGCGCTGGGCTTGAGGGAAATCCATACCCATGTCGTCAAAATCGGCAAAGAACTGAAAGCCGAGCATATGCTGTGCTTTGACCGCGACCATCTGGACGAGTTGTTTGAGGCCGGACGTCAGGCCGCTGATGAATGGCTGGCGCAGCATTTCGACGACCTTGGTAAAAAGAGCAGTTTCACGCGTGAACGTGCGATGCCGCCCTCCATGACCGGAAAACGCCGCGGCACGACGCCGAAATAACCAAAAGCTATAAATGTCATAACTCTTGCCCGCAGGCCTTGTTCCTGCTAAGGTGCGTTGCATTTTTATCTTTCCAACGGAGAAACAAAAACAATGGCTGAATTGATACAGGGTGAAACCGGTGAATGGGAAGTTGTCATGGGTCTTGAGATCCATGCGCAGGTAACCGCCAAATCAAAACTGTTCTCGGGCGCTGCGACGGAATTCGGCGCAGCACCAAATTCGCAGGTTAGCCTTGTCGATGCCGCGATGCCCGGCATGCTGCCCGTCATCAATAAACATTGTGTGGAACAGGCCGTCAAAACCGGATTGGGGCTGAACGCGAAAATCAACAAACATTCGGTTTTCGAGCGTAAGAACTATTTCTATGCCGATCTGCCGCAGGGCTATCAGATTTCACAATATGAAATTCCGATTGTCGGCGAAGGGGCGATTGAAATTGATCTGGCTGACGGCACGACGAAAATGATCGGTATTGAACGCCTGCATCTGGAGCAGGATGCCGGTAAATCCATGCATGACCAGCATCCGACAAAAAGCTTTGTCGATCTGAACCGCAGCGGTAACGCGCTGATGGAAATCGTTTCCCGCCCCGATCTGCGTTCGGGCGAGGAAGTCGCGGCCTATGTCACGAAAATCCGCTCCATCCTGCGTTATCTTGAAACCTGTGACGGCAATATGGATGAAGGATCGATGCGTTGCGACGTCAATTTGTCCGTCCGCCGCCCCGGTGCGGAATTCGGTACGCGTTGCGAGATCAAGAACATGAACTCGATCCGCTTTATCCAGCAGGCGATTGAATATGAAGCGCAGCGCCAGATTGAACTGATTGAATCCGGTCATAAAATCCAGCAGGAAACACGGTTGTTTGATGTCGCGAAGGGGATCACCCGCTCCATGCGTTCAAAAGAAGATGCGCATGATTACCGTTACTTCCCCGACCCCGATCTGCTGCCGCTGATTGTCGAACAAAGTCTGATCGACAGCATTAATGACAATATGCCGGAACTGCCGGATGCGAAAAAGCGCCGCTATATCAATGATTACGGCATGAATGCCTATGATGCGGGCGTGCTGGTCGCGGAAAAAAGCCGCGCCGCATTTTTTGAGCAAGTCGCCGACGGGCGCGACCCGAAACTGGCTGTCACATGGCTGACGACCGAGCTGATGGGCGCGTTGAACAAGGCGGAAAAAACGCTGGACGAAAGCCCGATTACAGCCGCACAGCTGGGCGGTTTAATCGAACTGATTGCCGATGACACGATCTCCGGCCGGATTGCCAAAGATGTGTTTGCCGAGATGTTCGCGACCGGCAAGGATGCCGCCGCCATCGTCGAGGAAAAAGGCTTAAAACAGGTCACCGATACCGGCGCGATTGAAGCCGTGATTGACGAAGTTTTGGCCGCCAATGCCGATAAGGTTGAACAATATAAGGGCGGCAAGGACAAGCTGTTCGGCTTCTTTGTCGGGCAGGTCATGCAAAAAACGCAAGGCAAGGCCAACCCCGCGATGGTCAACCAGATTTTAAAAGACAAACTAAACTAAAATTAAGAACCAAGAGAGATTATGAGTAAATTTATCGCCTTTGATGTTGATGGAACAATTTTAAATTCCTGGCCGGTTTTCGAGCAGGAAATGGTAAAATATTCCGCAGAACAGAATATGCCGCAGCCCTGCCTGGACAGCATCCGTCACGGATACGCCTTTCCCCATGAAGTTGATTTCAAATGGGGGCTGGAACTGCATGAGCAAAAACCGCATCTGCATAATGTTTATCGCCGTATTGACGAACATGTCGCCGGCGTTATTCCGCCCCTGTATGACGGCGCACTGGAATTTCTGCAAGCGCTGAAAAAGCGCGGCTATACGCTCGGTATCGTCACCTCCAAACCCTCGGAACCAATGGCGGCCGTATTGAAACATTATGATCTGGAGCCGGTTTTCTGCGGTGTACGGACATCCTGCGACGTGCGGTTGCGCAAAGAGCGTGAGAAACCCGCGCCCGACCAGCTGTTAAGCCTCGCCAAGGAATTATCCTTCACGCCGGAACAAACCGTGATGATCGGTGATACCACCATGGATATCCATATGGGTCTTGCCGCCGGCGCACATACGATCGGCGTGACATGGGGCAATCATTGCGCCAACCGGTTGACGGAAGCCGGCGCACACAATATCGCCAGCCGCGATTATGATGAAGTCATGTCCTATATTACCGACCTGTCCTGATGGATACGCCTCTCCCTGCCGCACCTGCCATTATTCTGGTCTGCCCGCAAATGGGCGAGAATATCGGTGCCGCCGCGCGCGCCATGCTGAATTGCGGCATGACCGAGATGCGCATTGTCGCCCCGCGCGACGGCTGGCCGAATGAGGCCGCCACCGCTATGAGCGCCGGGGCGGAAACCATTCTTGAAAATGCCCGTCTTTTCGACACAACGGCAGAAGCCATTGCCGATCTGCAATTCATTCTGGCCACCACGGCACGCAGCCGCGACATGATTAAGCCTGTTTTCACGCCCGAAGGCGGCGCGACGGAATGCATCAGCCGCACGCAAAACGGCCAGAAATGCGGCATTTTATTCGGACCGGAGCGCTCGGGACTGGTCAATGAAGATGTTGCCTGCGCCGATGCGGTGCTGAATATTCCGGTCAACCCTGATTTTTCTTCGCTTAATCTGGCGCAAGCCGTCTTGCTGCTGGGATATTGCTGGTACGGACGCGCCACAGACCCCGACCGCCCTGCAAAACAGCTACAGCATGGCGATACCGTCCCCGCGACAAAAAAAGAATTACAGCATATGCTGACCCATCTGGAAGACGAGCTGGAAGCCGGCGGCTTTTTCAAAGCACCCGACCGCCGTCCGAAAACCATGCGCAGCCTGCATAACATGTTCGGCCGCATGGATCTGACCGCGCAGGAAATCATGACCCTGCACGGGATTATCAGCGCCCTCTCGGGCCGCAAAAGCTGGAAGTGACCACTTAACCGAACTTTAATTCTTTACTGCTATCTTGATAGAAGGGACAGAAGCGTTTCTTAACATTATGATATTTATCAATATTTCAAAGATTTTCGAAGGATATTAGAGAGTGAGCGAAACGGCAGAAAACACCGCACCGCGCAAAAGGCGTAAAGCCGGCCTGATGACGCGCCTGCGCCGCAGCATGACCGAAAACAGAATCGGCGAGCTTTTGATGTCAAACAATATGATCACACCGGAGGATTTGCATGCCGCACTTGTCGAGCAGGCACAGACCAAACGTCCGCTGGGTTCCATTCTGATCCGTAACGGTATGATCACCCACGCCATGCTGAAACAGACGCTGCGCAAACAGCTTTATAAAAAATTCACCATGGTCGGGCTGATCCTGTTTATGTGTTTTTTAACCTATTAAATACCGTTTTTCTACCCATTATTTTCATTATATAACAGCATGTTATACGAAATTCGTTGACAGATTTTGTGCGCCGCACAATACTCCATTAACGGCACGGCTGAGTCGCGCCGTATAAGCAAAAAAAAAAAAACAATAAAAAAGTAATAGAATTAAGGTGTGACGATCATGACTGAACAACAAGCCCCGCATCCCGCCCTTGGCGGGATTATGACCCGTATTGCCGATTGGAACGAGATGATGCGTTACGATGGTGCCGCATTATCCCATGAGCAGATACGTGACTTAAGAAATAATTTTTACAAAGAAATGGTGATGCTACATGCGGAAGGCGGCATTGCCGCGCTGCCCGATTTTTCGGATTACAGCGATTTTGTCTGCGCCTTTTCAGCAACAGCCTCAAAGCTGCGCGTCCATACGGAGGCGCTGGTGCTGGGCTGCCTGAAAGCGGCGGAAGATGACGGGCTGTCCTTGAAAGCGGCGGAAGAACGCATGCGCCGTCATACGGCCTATCACGAACGTTATTACGGCAACGCAACGCACCCTGCAGGAGAACAGTCACCGGCAGTGATGCGCCATCTGGTCGCCATTTTCGAACAGAATGAACGTCCGATCAAAGCCGCCAATACCGGCGCTGTTTTAAACAGCCCCGAAGTACGCCGCGGTCTTTTGAACCCCAAAAAATAATAACGACAACAAAAAATAATAAGAAAAATAGAGGGGCGCGGGGCGGAGTGTTACTCCGTCCCGCTTTTTTCTTCCGCTTTCTCTTCCTGCACGCCCTCATCCTGCACAGGAGCCGGGGCATTGATATCTTTCTCTTCCCAGAGTTCCTTCATGCGACGGTCGCGGCCGCAGCTTTGGCGGTAATATTTATAGCGGATCGGGTTTTTCTTGGAATAGCCCTGATGATAATCCTCGGCGCGGTAAAAAGCCTTGCTCTCCAATAGCAGGGTTTTAACTTCCTCTCCCAGAACTTCGGCGACATGATCGCGCGATTTTTCCGCCGCCGATTTTTCCGCATCATCGGCATAGAAAATAGCCGCGCGGTATTGATCGCCGCGGTCACAGAACTGCCCGCCTTCATCCAGCGGATCGACATTCTGCCAGAAATAATCCAGCAGCGTTTCATAGCTGATTTTTTCCGGATCATAGGTCACCTCGACGGCTTCCAAATGCCCTGTCGTACCGCTGGAGACCATCTCATAGCTCGGATCGGCGATATTGCCGCCGCTATAGCCGGAATAAACGCTGATGACACCCGCCACCTCTTTCAGATCAGATTCAAGACACCAGAAACACCCGCCCGCAAAAACCGCGGTTTTGTGATTTTCAGTAACTGCCGCTTCTTTTTTCATCGCATCCTCCGCTTTTGCCGTATAAATGCCGAAACTGACCAGAACGGCCATCATCATGACTGCTATTTTCCTCATTCCGTCTTCTCCTTTATCTCTTCTCCGGTCTTTTTCTCCGCCGGAACAAATTTCAGCGCCACGCCGTTATTGCAATACCGTAGCCCCGTCGGTTTGGGACCGTCCTTGAAGACATGCCCCTGATGGCCGCCGCAACGGGCGCAGTGATATTCCGTGCGCGGATAAAGCAGTTTGAAATCAGTGCTGGTTTCGACATGGCCTTCAATCGTGTCGAAAAAACTGGGCCAGCCCGTACCGCTGTCATATTTCATATCGGAGCTAAACAGCTCAAACCCGCAGCCCGCACAGACATATGTGCCTTTGCGCTTTTCATTATTCAGCGGGCTGGTGCCTGACGGCTCCGTCCCCTCCTTGCGCAAAACGCGGAACTGTTCCGGCGTCAGGCGTTTTTCCCATTCATCTTTACTGAGTGTCATTTTTTCAATTTCCCCGTGATCGGCGAACACCATATCTTTGGGCGATAATAACAGCGCCGCGATTAATCCTGCGGAAGCATATAAAAAATATCGTCTTTGCATATCAGCATACCAGCCTTTCTTATGCGTTTTCATTGTGCCAGAGAATCATTTGCGAATAAACCCTCCATGCGACTCATAATCTTTTTCGATGAAAAGCCGAAAAAAGTTTCAGAAAACCATTCCGTAAAACAAAAAAATGACAAAATAACGCATTTGCTGCACTGCAAAACGCGAAAAAAAGCAATCGCCGGAATATGATGTTTTTCTAATATGTTATATCATTATCGCAGCTGCCATTTTTCATGATTTTGGCGATTTTTTGCGAAAATGTTAGTTTTTTGCCGGTTTGAGGAATTATATTTTAAAAAAATGCTTGCATTGCTTCTTATTTTGCGCTATAAAATAGATACACACCCTCTATTACCGCCGTTTGTCCGGAGAATGCCAATTCTCCGGACATTTTTTTTTACCCCCTTTTCCTCTTTTGTTTCGCACCGTTTCCTTTAATAATGCCTTCTATGAAAACACTGCATTTTAGAAAGCCCGGATGGGGAACAACCCTTTTCATGCTGGTCTGTCTGACCCTGCTGCTGCTGCTGGGAGGCTGGCAGCATAAACGGCTGGGCTGGAAGACCGCTCTTTTAAACCGCATCGAAACAGGTCTGTCCGCACCGCTTACCCCGCTGCCTGCCACAATCGATCATCCCGCCGCATGGGAATACCGTCCTGTCAGCGTGACGGGCCGGTTCCTCCATGACAAGACCATGATTCTGCATCCGCGCACGCATCACGACCGCCCCGGCGGGCATGTCGTCACATTGTTTCAGCCTGCGGAAGGTTTACCTGTTTTTGTCAATCGCGGCTGGCTGCCGCAGGAGCAACAGGAATTCCCCCGTCCGGCAGGGGATGTCACACTGACGGCACTGATCGGAAAACTGCCTGTTGCCGGAACCTTCACCCCGCCCAACAGTCCTGAAAAGGAAGCATGGTACTGGTTTGAAAAAGCCGCCGCCGACAGGCATTTCAACACCTCCACGCGCGATTACCTGCTATTCGTCACGGAAGACGATACGCAGCAGGAGAAATATCCCCTGCCCGGACAGCTCAGAACGGAATATCCCAATGACCATTTTGCTTATATGCTGTTCTGGCTGGGCATGGCCTTCACGCTGATTGTCGTGTATATTTTATCGCATCTATCCCATGAGCCCCCAAAGGAGCAGGACAAGACATGACCGACACCGCTTTACACCGCACAACTGCCGATTCCTCGCCGCGCCTTGCCGCCTATCACGCGCTGGAAGGACATTTCGCCGAATTGTGTCATCTGGGCCGCGCCTTGTCCCTCCTGTCATGGGACCGCGCCGTGATGATGCCAAAAACCGGTGCCGCCGCCCGCGGCAAGCAGTGCAGCACATTGGTGCAAATCCGCCACAAGAAACTGACGGATGAAAAAATCGGTGATTTGCTGCAGGCTGCCGCGACGGAAACTGCAGCAATGTCGGACTGGCAACACGCCAATCTGCGCGAAATGACGCGGCTGTACCGCCGCGCCGTTGCCGTGCCGAATGATCTTGCCGCCGCGCTGAGCCGCGCCGCCAATGCCTGCGAAACCAAATGGGAAGAGGCACGGCCTGAAAATGATTTTGCAGGCGTTGAGCCCTATCTGCTGGAGCTGCTGTCCCTGACGCGGCAAAGCGGTCAGGCCATCGCCGATGCCTGCGGCATGGATAATATTTACGATGCCATGCTCGATGAATTTGATATGGGCGCACGCTATCAGGATATTGCGCCGCTCTTTGCCGATCTGGAAAAATGGCTGCCCGATGCCGTCAACCGCGCCATTGAAAAACAGACTCCGCCGCTGCCGCTGGGGCAAACGCCTTCCGTTGCCCTGCAGGAAAAGCTGGGCCGCTTCCTGCTGGAGAAAATGGGCTATCACGGCCGTTTTGATACCTCTTCGCACCCGTTTTCAACAGGCCGCCACGGTGATGTAAGGATTACCACACGCTATACCAGCGATGATTTCACCGTTGACGGCGTGCTGACTGTGATGCACGAAGCCGGACACGGGCTGTATGATATGCAGGTTCCCGAAGAATGGGATGAACAGCCCGTCGGCGGCGTGTTTGATTTAAGCATGGCGGTACATGAATCGCAGGCTATGGTCTGGGAACGCCAGATCGGCCAGTCACTGCCGCTGTGGCGGTTCCTTGCGCCTTATTGCCGCGATCTGTTCGGACGCGCCGATGATGATCCGGCCTTCCAGCCTGAAAACCTGTACCGCAACGTCAATATGGTCAAAAAGGACCTGATCCGCGTTGAAGCTGACGAAATGACCTATCCGCTGCATATCCTGCTGCGCACCAAACTGGAAAAGGCGATGATTGACGGCGATCTGGAAATCAAAGACCTTCCCGCCGCATGGAATGACGAGATGCAGGACAAATTCGGCATTACCCCGCCGAATGACGCGCAAGGCTGTATGCAGGATGTGCATTGGTATGGCGGACATTTCGGTTATTTCCCCTCCTATCTTCTGGGGGCGATGAATGCCGCGCAGGTTTTCCAGTCCATCCGCCGCGATATTCCCGAAATCGACACGGACATCGCCGCCGGAAAATTCGATCCTGTGCGCATTTGGCTGCGCGAGAATATTCATTCCCGCGGCTGCCTGAATATGCCGCGCGATATTATCAAAGAGGCAACAGGCGATTATCTGAAACTGGAAAACTTCCAGAACCATCTAACCGCCCGCTATCTGGAAGGCTGATTGAAGAACATGCTTGACTATATCAGTACGCGCCGCCGCGATGATGTCGTGAAAAATTTTGAAGAGGTTGTGCTGGAAGGGCTGGCTGCCGATGGCGGGCTTTATGTCCCTGCCGCCTGCCCCGTCATCACGCCCGACGACATGCACAGCATGCGGAATGTGCCTTATACCGGCATTGCCCACCGCGTGATCCAGCCCTTTACCGAAGGCTGTATCGACAGCGATGCGCTGTACCGGATTATCGACAAAGCCTATAAGAATTTCGACCATCCCGAGATTGCGCCGCTGGTTCCCGTTGAAAAAGATCTTTACGTGATGGAGCTGTTCCACGGCCCGACGCTGGCCTTTAAAGATATGGCGCTGCAATTTCTGGGGCATCTGTTTGACCATATCCTGCAAAAACGCGATAACAAGCTGACCATTGTCGGTGCGACATCAGGCGACACCGGCTCTGCCGCCATTGAGGCCTGCCGCGACAAGGACACGATGGATGTGTTTATGCTGCATCCGAAAGACCGCGTTTCGGAGGTACAGCGTCGCCAGATGACAACGGTTTTATCCCCGAATATCCACAATATCGCCATTGAAGGCAGTTTTGACGATTGTCAGGATCTGGTCAAAGCGCTGTTTGCCGATAAAGCCTTCCGCAGGGAGAAAAACCTGTCAGCCGTCAATTCCATCAATTGGGGGCGTATTGTCGCGCAAATCGCCTATTACGTTTACGCTTATTTGAAACTCTCTGCCGAAAAAGGTACGGAAAATATCGTCTTTGCCGTGCCGACGGGGAATTTCGGCAATATTTATGCCGGATATGTCGCCTCCTCTATGGGCGTGCCGGTGAAAAAACTGCTGATCGGCACCAATAGTAACGATATCCTGTTCCGCTTTTTGGAGAGCGGCACGATGAAAACCGAAACTGTCGTGCCGACGACCAGCCCCAGTATGGATATACAGATATCCAGCAATTTCGAACGTGTGCTGTTTGACCTGTACGGACGCGACGGTGAGGCCGTAACCGGCACCATGCAGTATTTCCGCAGCAAAGGCCCTTTTGCGCTGGATGAGGCCATGATGACCCGTCTGTGCGACATTTTTTCCGCCTACCGTTTTGACGATGCCGCTACAAAAGAAATTATGCGCCGCCTGCATAACCGGTCCGGCTATATCGCCGACCCGCATACAGCCATCGGTATCGGCGCCGCCGAAAAATATATCTGGAACAGCCCGCTTGCCGCAACAGATGCCGTTGTCGCGCTGGCCACCGCGCATCCGGCGAAATTCCCCGAAGCGGTAGAAGACGCCACGGGGCATTTCCCCACCCTGCCCGCCCGTCTGGCCGGATTACACCGGCAGGAGGAACGGCTGACCGTATTACCGAATGATCTGCAACAGTTGAAAGCCTTTATCAGGGAACAGAAATAATGGGATTTGCCATTGCCAAAATCTTTATTGCCGCGGGAATTATCTCTCTGGCCTCGTATTTGTCGGGGAAACTGCCGCATGTGGCGGGTTTTATCGTCGCATTGCCTTTGACAACGCTGCTGGCGCTGTTGTTTTCCTATGCGGAATACCAGTCACCGGAAACCTCGATCGCCTTTGCCCGTAATGTCTTTATGGCGATTCCGGCCTCGCTGCTGTTTTTTGTACCGTTTTTACTGGCGGGGCTGTTGCATTTAACCTTCTGGCAATGTTATATCTCCGGTCTTGGACTGCTGACGGTCGGATATTTTGGCTATCAATATTTGACCGGCCTGCTATCATAGGCAGAAGAGCAGAAACAAAAATTTGTCTATAAGAAAAGAGTGCCCAAAACATGTCAAATATTGAACAACAAGAAGTCATTCAACTGCAAAACTATCTGCGCAAGACCTTCGGAACCGACCGCCTGCGCCTGATGCAGCGAAAAGAAGCACCTGATTCCGTTGAGGTTCTGCTGGGTGAAGAGTTTCTTGCCGTGATTTACAAAAATGTCGAAGAGGGCGAAACCTCTTACGATTTGAACATGTCTATTTTGGATATTGATCTGTCAGCGACAGGCTGATCCCCCGGAAAACCGGACAGTAAGGGACTTTTACCGAAAAAATGGATATACCCGAGCAGAATAACGCACCGAAAAGCGGCGACAAACCGGCAAAAAAAACCGAAAAGCCGGCTGAAAAACCGGATGCTGCGGCGCCTGCTCCGCAACAATCCGCATCAGCACCGCAACAGGGGGAGCAAACCCCGCAGCAGGATATCGCCGAATACCAGTATTACGAGGATTACGGCTATGACGAAAACCCTTATTTCATCACGCATTCTCCGCTCAAACGCAAACATATCCTGACTATTGTCTTCTCGGGAATCTTCCTGATTGCCTTTGTCAGTTATTTCGTCTTTACGAAAGTCGTACAGTTCTCGGCACCTTTTGCCATCGGCATCTCCGGCGAAAGAGCCACATTGGGCATCCACTCCCCCAGTGTCATGTTTGAACCGCGCGCAAGCTGGATCTGGATGGCCTATGCCGCCATTACGCAAAAACCGGAGGAAAGCCATCCCCGCATTGATATCAACCTCGCCACCAGCCTTGCAGGCGGCGGCAGATGGGCCTTCCACCACAATGTTTTTGAAAGCCGCAAAGCCGTCCTGCACGGCCCCAACGGCAATGTCCTGGAAAATGACGGTATGTGGCGCTATGAAACACCCTCACTGGTCTATGATCCGGAGGATAAGGGGCGGGAATGGAAGATCTATGCCTACCGCTATTACTGGGATGGCGATGTTACCTCGGCGCGCCGCTACAGTGCGATTGTCTACCGTTATGCAGAGAATATCGCCTTGAAAAACTGGTCGCGCGAGCACTGGCTTTTCAGCGCCACGCAGGACCAGCCGCCCGCGCCTTACAGCGAATTTGTCCAGCTGCGCCTCAACGAGCTTGACCCCTCGCTCGAAAAGGTTCTGTATTACTCCCAGCCCAGCGCGCTTTATTCGAAAACGGCCGGCGTACTTTTCATGACCCTGACGGTTTATATGGAAGAGAACAAACCGGACCGCATTATTTTGCTGGCCTCGACCGATCACGGCGCAAGCTGGGGCTATCTCGGCGCCGTTCTCAGCACTGAAGATGCGCCAAAGCTCGGCAAATACACCCGCGTCGACAGCGGCTATCTGTTTGAACAGGACGAGAACATTTATCTTATGGCCAGCTTCGGCGATCAAAAGCAAGAACATCAGGGAACCCATATCTTCAAATTTGCCGATATTGCCGAGGCAAAGCTGGCCAGAGACAAAAAAGGCCGCCTGAAAGTCATGCAGTATTTTAAGCCGATCGGCCCTGAAAACCTTACCCCGCTGGGTGCAGGCCAAAGCGCCTATATCCCTGAACTGTATAAAAGCGGATTGCTGATGTCGCATATGCAGACTGACGATACCGGGCCGCCGTTCAGAATATACCGCTCCAATCAGATGGTGAAGGAAAAGACGGGCTTTTTCTCACGTTAAGTCATGGAAAAAGCTTGCTTTCAAACCTGAAATACGTATAATCGCCTCCGACCGGGCTGTTTGCAGCTCCGGATTCCTGCCGATTCCCTTTGATGTATCTAAAGATACCGCGTGGTCTCGGCTGTCACATGTCCCGCGATGGACGCGGGTTGCATGCTTGATCAACCATAGGAAGGATAAATAAACATGTCTTTTTACGAAACGGTGTTTATCGTTCGTCAGGATCTGTCTGAAAAGCAGGTCGAAGGACTGACAAGCGATTACAGCAAAATTATTGCCGATAACGGCGGCAAAGTCGTCCGTGTCGAGCAATGGGGTCTTCGCACCCTCGCCTACCGCATCCGCAAAAACCGCAAAGGTCACTATGTTCTGATGCATATTGATGCCGCTCCCGCCGCTGTCGCGGAAATGGAACGTCAAATGCGCCTGAGCGAGGATATCCTGCGCTTCATGTCTGTCAGCCTGGAAGAAATGCCGACCGACGCCACCATTATGATGCGCAAAAGCGATTATGACCGCAAAGGAGAAGCAGCATGAGTGCAGATAACGAAAAGAAAGCACGCCTGCCGGTTCGCCGCGGGTTATTCAAACGCAAAAAACAATGCCCTTTCAGTGGTGAAAATGCGCTGGATATTGATTACAAGGACATCAAAATGCTGCGCCGTTATATCTCCGAACGCGGCAAGATGATCCCCAGCCGTATCACCGGTATCTCACGCAAGAAACAGCGCCGTCTGTCGCAAGCGATCAAACGCGCCCGTTACCTTGCTTTGCTGCCTTATGTCGTCGAGCGCACGGCATCCTGGACGGAAAGGAAATAGTGAACAATGCAGATCATTCTTTTAGAACGTGTTGAAAATCTCGGTCAAATGGGCGATGTAGTCACCGTCCGCTCCGGATATGCACGTAATTACCTGCTGCCGCAAAACAAAGCTTTGCGTGCGACAAAAGACAATGTCACCTATTTTGAAGCACAGAAAAAGCAGCTGGAAGCAAACAGCCTTGACCGCCGCAAAGAAGCCGAGCAAGTCGCGAAAAAACTGGACGGGTTGACCGTTTCCGTTATTCGTCAGGCTTCGGAAGGCGGACAGCTTTACGGTTCCGTCACCACACGTGACATTTCCGACGCTGTCACAGCTGCTGGCATCACAATCGACCGCAAACAGGTCACACTGGATCGCAGCTTTAAAATGCTGGGTCTGTATCCTGTCAAAATCACGCTTCACCCGGAAGTGACGGTTGAAATCACGATGAATATTGCGCGTTCGGAAGAAGAAGCCGTTATTCAGAAAGAGCGTGGCAAAGCCCTCATCAGCACCGATGAGACGGATGAGCCCTCTCTGGCCGAAGCAGCCATTCTTGCCGTCGTTGAAGAAGAAGTGACGGAAGAAGAAGCCGCAGCGGCAGAAGCCTAAAAGCTTTTGCGCCGCAGGCGATGAATTGATGCAAGGAGCCGGATTTTCCGGCTCCTTGTTTTTTTTCGCCGCTCTTTCATGCCCGATTGCACCGCGCCCGCAAGCGGGATAGACTTAAAGCATGGCGATATCCTCCGAATATCTTGATTACATTCTGGACCTGTTATCCCCGCTGGACGGCATAACATCGCGCCGCATGTTCGGCGGTTGCGGGCTGTATAAAGACCATGTGTTTTTTGCGCTAATAAGCGATGATACGCTGTATTTCAAAGTCACGGAGGCCGACACAAGAGAGACTTACCAAAAGGCCTGCAGCACCCCGTTTTCGTACAAAAAACAGGGAAAGGATGTCACACTGTCATCTTATTGGCGTGTGCCTGCCGAATGGCTGGAAGATCAGGAGATTTTGCTGGATTATGCGGAACAGTCATATGCTCAGACTATCCGGAACCCGAACAGGAAATAAGGGGACATGTCCAATGGACATATCCCCTCAAGAACTTCTGCTAAACCCCAGTTGGATGGTTGATAGGTTACGGTTGTCGCAGAAACCTCTTACTATTTCCGTTTATTTCTTCGGCCCACCATTCGAGCGGGGACGAATACGCGGCGGTTTTGTTTTGATCGGCACATCCTGTGCTTTGTCATTGTCATTGCTTTTGACAGGGATGTCGATCTTGCCCGTATCCGGCTTGTCTTTCTTCTCGACATGCTGTGCCGGTGTGGTTTTTTCTTCAACTGCGGGTTCATCATCCGCGCCGACGGTTTCCAGAACAGGCTCTTCTTCTTTTGCCAGTTCGATCACCTTGATTTTCGGCGTCATGGTTTTACCCGTTTCATCGATGAAGATTTCAGCTTTCGAGCGTTTGTCGAAGATTGCTTTCAGCTCGTCCGATACTTCCTCGCCTGCGGCGATTTTACTGTTGTATTCGGATTTGCCTTTCATCAACCAGCGGCCGAGAGGCTGTGCCAGGTTACGCTGGACTTCCGCCTGCAGCGGACGTGCACCATATTCCGGCTGGTTACCTTTTTCACCCAGGATCGCGAGGACTTCATCCGACACTTTCAGCGTGATGTTTTCCAGCTGCAGACCGCCACCGGATGCATCTTGCAGACGTGCGCCGACTTTTTCGACTTCACGTTTCACCAGTTTGTCGATGACCGGCTTGTCCAGACGGTTAAAGACCTGAACACCACCAAGCATGTTGATACGGTTGATCAGCTCGGGACGGAACTGCGATTTTGCAGCTGCCATGTAAGTCAGTTTACGATCTTCCTCGACATCGTTATTGGCGATGTGACCGATGGTTTTACCGCTTTTACCGGCACCCAGGTTACTCGTCATCACAATGATCGTGTTTTTGAACGAAATCTTGCGTCCGCGGCTGTCTTCGATCTCACCGTCCTGCAAAATCGGCAGCAGCACGTTAAAGACATCCGGATGCGCTTTTTCCACCTCGTCAAGGACGACGATACTGTAGGGCTTTTCACGCACTTTTTCGAACTCGCCTTCCGTATCTTCGTGACCGACATAGCCCGGAGGCGAACCGATCAGACCGGAAATCGCGTGTTTTTCACTGTATTTGCTCATATCGATCCGGATAACGGAGTCGCGGTCACCATGCAGCAGCTCACCCAGAGCGTAGCAGGTTTCCGTTTTACCGACACCTGTCGGACCGAGGAACAGGAACGCGCCCCAAGGCTGGTTCGGATCGGTCAGACCGGCACGCGCCGACATCAGGCGATCACCGACCGCTTCGAGAGCTTCATCCTGTCCGAGAACGATTTCCGGCAACTGCTCTTCCAGAGCGATAAAGCGCTGATGGTCATCCTGGTTCAAGAATTTCTTATCCAGTTTCGACGCTTTGGAAACAGCCGTGATGATATCATCATCCGTCACGCCTTTGCGGCCTTCCTTACGGGCAATCGCCATCGCATCATCCAGAACACCGATCGACTTATCCGGCTGGTACTGCGCGGGCATGAAGCGGTCGGTCATTTTGACGACTTTCTTCATTTGATCTTCATTCATCAATGTGTCCATGCCGTGATACTTGCCGTAATGCTCGTTCACTTTACTCAAGATAAACAAAGTGGCATCCGTATCGGTTTCGTCAAGATACAGCGGTTGGAAACGACGGTTCAATGCGCCGTCCTTTTCGATGTATTTCTTGTGTTCTTTCAACGTTGTCGTACCAATGCAGGTAATCGATCCGCGCGCCAGGAACGGTTTCATGATCTGTGCCGCGCCGCCGCCTTCGTTACCGGAAACAGCACCCGCGCCGAGGATCGAGTGAATCTCGTCCAAGCACAGAATGACTTTCTGACCGTTGATGTAGCCGCCGCGCTCTTCCAGACCGTCCAGAACTTTTTTCAGCTCTTTCTCGAACTGGCCGCGGAATTTGGCCTGATCCGTTGCGTTCATACCGGTGATGTCCAGCGAGATAACGCGGGCATCCGCCAGCTCTTCTTCCGCTTTACCGGCAACAATATCCTGTGCCAGCGCATCGAACATCGCGGTTTTACCTGTACCGGCCTCACCAAGGATGTTCACGCTGGATTTGTTTTTACGCAGCAGGAACTGTTTCAGCTGGCTCAGCTCTTCATCACGACCGACAACCGGATCCAGCTCGCCTTTCATGGCTTGCTCGGTCAGATCCGTTCCGAATTTGTGCAGAACTTTTTCAAGTGCGCTGTCGGAAACTTTGTAGCCGCCGCTGGGAACGCCTTTAATACCGGGTTTGGTGCGACCGCGGGGTGTCGTATCCTGAACGGGCTCGCGCTTGGGCGGCGTCCAGTTATCGTCATTGTCCTCGCCATTGCCGAACAGATCGCCGAGACCGCCGAACGGGCTTTCATCAGGATCTTTATCGCCGCCGCCGAACAAGCCGCCGAACATGTCTTTCAGACGCTCGGCCTGTTGTTTGCGGGTATCGTCAAAACGGCGTGCCGCATCCGCACCTGTCGGGTGCTGGTCGGGCAGTTTGTCGACATTCTGACCGGTCGGCTCTACGGAAATACCGAGCCCCATACCGGGAACGTTCTGTGTTTTAATGCTGAAAACTTCAAGCGTTTCATCATCCACAGCCGTGAAGGATTTGTCTTTATTGTCGCCGGAGAACAGGACCTGCGGCGGAATCGGCATCCCTGTCTTGCTATCAAGCGCCACCATCTCTGCCGGACGCCCCATGGAAAAAGTAATGACGTATTGGATATTCTCCTTAGCGTCAACAAAGTATCTAGGGCCGTGAAAATTATTCGCCATGTTCTTAAACCTCCAACTGGTTTCTGTGTTTTTATCGGGTATTATGTTTAATTTTTTCGTTCTACAGTTATGGAATTTACTAGACTCCCGCTTTCAGGTCAAGACTTTTTTGTATTTTTATGTCTTTTCGGCAAAAAAACTGGGGTTTTGTTGCTATAAAGGGCAAAAAACATTCTTTTTATTGCGTCACATCGGATTTAACAGATTCAAAAAAAGAATCGACCTCTGCAGTCTTATAACGCAATATCTTTTCCGCCCGAATCTCAGGCATTTGCTGAAAGCGGCGTAAAGTTTAGCGCAAAAAAGCCGCTTGTCTACAATTAAATGGCTTATACCAACCGGCAGGCATTTTGTTTTTATGATGGTCATCTCCGCCAAAGTGATGTTAATATTGAGCCGTCACATTTAACGAAAGAAAACGGAAACAGCACAATGACCAGAAAAAAAACTGCCCTGTATAACTATCTTTTACTCGGCTTTTTTGCAGCCTGCCTGTCGATTCTTGTGCCGCAACCCGCCGCGGCGCAAACGAAAAAGCCGCCGGAACTGTTGTCAAATTACGTTGCGCAAAAAAACGGCAAACTGCATTTCCTGGGAAACAAATACGGGCTGGACGGCTGGGCCGTCGATATTGACGGCGGCAGAAGCTATGCCTATTCCACACCGGAAGGCGGCGTTGTCTTCGGTCTTTTGATGAGCTCTTCGGAAGAGGTCGTCACGCAAGAACAGGCGCAAACCCTGCGGAACAAACTGGCCGATCAGGCGTTAACACAAGAGGCGCAGCAAAACCTCCTTGAAAAGCTGAATCTGACGGATGACGGCGGCACAGCACAAAGCGGGGGCACGAAACAAGCTGCCGCCCCTGTCAAAGCGGCTCCGTCCCCGGTCGCCGCTCCGCAGCAAGCCGCTTCCAAAAAATTTGACAAACCTGCACAAGACACGAAGAAATCCGGCAAATCCGAAATATTCTACAGTATCGTGGAGCAGGCGGATTGGTTTCCTGTCGGCAATGCGAATGCCCCTTATATATATATATTCATGAATCCGACCTGCGAGCATTGCATCGCCTATTGGAATGACCTGAAGCCGCATATTGACAGCGGCGCAATACAGTTACGCATCCTGCCTTTCGGAAGCTCCGCCGATAATAAGACCGCCAGCGCGGCTCTTCTTTCCGTCAGCGACCCCGTAAAGGCATGGGGCAGCTATACCGGCGGCGACAAGAGCGCTTTGTCAGAGGACAAGATCACCGATAAAAGCGCTTACGATAAAGTCGCGGCAAATACCGATATCTGGATGAAATGGAAATTGCGGACAACGCCTTTCAGCGTTTACCGGTCCCCGAGCGACAGCAAAATCAAAATTTTGATCGGGAAACCTGATAATCCGCTCTTGCTATTATCCGACTTCATCCGATAATATTAAAGCTATACACATAAACCTTTATCAGAGAGTGCGACAGTGCTTGCGAACACTTTAGCCACCTGCATATTCCTTGCCTCGCAAACCTACGGCGTTCCACCTGCCGTATTGGTGGGCATCCTGCATGTCGAAGGCGGCAAGGTCGGACAACAGGTGCGTAACAGCAACGGCACCTATGATCTTGGCCCCATGCAGATCAATACAATCTGGATGCCGGAACTGGCGCGGCACTGGCAGGTGCCGCAATCCACGGCAAAACGCTGGGTTCGTGATGACGGCTGCATCAATGTCGCCGTCGGCGCATGGATTTTGCGCAAAAAAAGTGACGATGCCGGCAGTCTTTATACGGGAATTGCACACTACCATTCCAAAACGCCGCGCTATGGTTTACCCTACCGTCAGAAGGTTTTTGTTGCCATGCACAGACAAGGGCTGTTGAAAACGCAAAACAGCTTGAGATAAACGATAAAATATGTTTTGTTAATAAAGTACGTTCACGCGGAAAGTCACACTTTCTCATAATATCTTTAAGGGACACGAGGCAAAGATGAAAAAGACAACCCCATTTTATACGGCACTGGCTTTGACAGGTATGATTGCGCTTTCGGGCTGCACTTTTAAACCGACAACCGGTCATCAACTGGTTGCGCAGCCTGATGCCGTTTCACTGCGTTTGGCATCATCGGTTGACCGCGCATCCGCTGCGCTGGAAACGCTCGCTGCCGTCGAACAGGCACGCACGCCGCTGGCAAATGTTTCTCCGGTGACCGATGCGCCGCGCGAACTGATGCGCAGCATCTCCGTTGATTGGGTCGGTCCTCTCGAGCAAATCACCGCACGTCTTGCCGAACGCGTCGGATATAACTTTAACGTTGCCGGCATCCGTCCGCCCGTTCCGGTCGTTGTGACGCTGAATGTTGTTGAAAAACCGGTCATTGATGTTTTGCGTGATCTGGGTCTGCAAGGCGGAACCCGCGCGGATGTTGTCGTCGATGCGGATAACCGTACGGTTGAAGTCAGCTATGTCTCGTTATTTGACGAATCAATGTAAAGAAAGCGCGGAAAGTTTGTAAGAATGGCACATATGAGAAAAAAGACTTCGATTTGCACAGCCTTGGCGCTGACAGCCGTTATGGCGCTTACAGGATGCAGCTCCAAATATAAAAGACCCGAGCTCACCGAAGCTGACCGCCGGGCGCTTGCCCAGTCCGAGGCGCTAACCAAAACGCCTGAAAAAACGGGAACACCGCTGAGCCGCGATCAATTGCGTGCAACAACGCCGATCATCAGCCCTGCTGCCGCCATGGAAATTACCGGCGTTGTCAATGATACCGTTTCTCTTGATATCCGTACCGAGGCGCAAGAAGAAGCCGCCCTGTCTTACGGCGCGCGCGGCGGGCTCTCGTTCCGCAGCCATGAAATCGCCGAGGAATTAAGCGGTCATGAAAAATCGCTGGATGAAGTCTTCGATTTCAGACGGCTTTTGATGCGCGCCCCTTCAGGTTTGCTGATTGAGGCACCGATTGTATCCGAGGCGGAAAACGCCCTGATTGTCAGCAAAGGCGGTATCGAAGCTGCTGTGGCTGACCGTATTTACAATATTCAGAAAAATGCGCAGATTGTGACGGCACCGCGCAACTGGCGTCAATATATCCAGCCCTATTGGGATGTCGAGATCGAACCGCCGCCGCAAATTCTTTGGCCGCAATCGCCGAAAGAATCTGCACGATGGGATGCCGCCTTCGAACGCGGCTGGAAAGCGGGCATAGAGCAGGCCAATCAGATTTTTGAAAGCAATCTTGAACGTCTTGTTGCCGATTTCAACGGGATGGTTCGCTACCGCATGATGGTAGCGCAAGGCATGATTTCCGAGCCCTATGCCCTTCACGAAGACCGCGGTGTGACAGGCGGTAAGGATGAATTGCGTGTCGGTGACCGCGCTCTGCGCATTACCGGACAATCCGAGTTCAAGACAGGTTATGAAGAATGGCAGCCCGCAGACCGGTAAGTCTTCTAAAAAAAGGTAAAGATGATATCAAGGAAACTTATCCGGAAGAACCGGATCGTTTCCAAGAGGATCATGTTGACCCGTTTCTTCTCTGGTGTGTCCGGAAAGATTCGAGTGATATCACCTTCCAATCGGCACGTCCCGTCTATAACGAGATTCACGGCACGCTTTACCCTGCAACCTTCCGTCCGCTTGATGCGGCGGATATGAATGCCATTATCACCAAACTCTACGGCGTTGAGGCTCTCGCGCTTCTGGCCGGTGGCCGTGATATCGATTTGTCCTATGAAGTCATGATCGACCGTTGGAACCGCCAGCGTTTCCGTGTCAACATCACGGCCATTCTGGCTGACGGCCGTGACGGTGCACAGGTCACAATGCGTGTCCTGCCGAGTGAACCGCCGACAATGGAACAGCTGGGTATCGAGGAAGAAATCAAACAGGCCTGGCACCCTCGTCAGGGGCTTGTTCTGGTGACAGGCCCGACGGGTAGTGGTAAATCAACGCTGCTGGCCGCCGGAAACCGCATGATGCTGGAACGTCCGCATGGTTGCGGCAAGATGCTGACCTATGAGGCGCCGATCGAGTTCACCTATGATACGATTATCAGTAAACGAAGCCTGATCGGGCAGTCGGAAATTCCGCGCCACCTTGAAAGTTTTGCTCATGGTGTCCGGAACGCCCTGCGCCGGAAGCCGGAAATCATTCTGGTTGGTGAGGCGCGTGACCGTGAAACCATTTCCGCCGCTATTGAAGCCGGGCAAACGGGTCACACCGTTTATGCCACGGTTCACACCACCGGCGTTGCCGCGACCGTCCGTCGTATGATTTCAAGCTTTGAACCTGCCGAGCGGGTTGAGCGTGCCTACTCGCTGATGGAAACCCTGCGTCTGATTGTGACGCAAACGCTGGCACCGCGTATCGGCGGCGGCCGTGTGGGCTTAAGGGAGTGGATGGAATTCACCGAGGAAATCCGCGAGGAAATGCTGAGCTGTAACTTCGAGGAATGGGCCAGCCGCTTAATGAATATGGTTCCCGAACATGGCCGCAGTATGGAGTTTTCCGCACGTCAGGCATATGACGAAGGCTTGATTGACCGCCGTCACCTGCTGACCTATGTACAAAGCGCCGAAGGTCTGCGAAAAATTCAGGAAGAAGATGATGCGCGCCGCGCCCGCGGCGAAGAGGTCGAAGAGTTTCGCGCCGGCGGTGGCGGGCATTAAAATATTTCTTAACGCTTGCCTGCTACAATATTAAAAGCTGTTGAAACAACGCAAAGCATAAAGGTAATCCCATGGCGAAAGAAGAAACGGAAGTCGTCCTGATTCAAACATGGCACTGGCGTAACAGCCAGAAGACTCCGCGTTTCTGGCGTTTTGATGCGCGTGCCGGCCTTGTTCTGCTGCTGGTTGTTCTGTTTCCGCGGAAATGGACGATTGCCGTCTTTCTTCTGGTGAATATTACCTTCTGGCTGCTGGAGCGCAAAGGCCTGACCTTTACGGCTGCTTTACGCGCCATGCGTGTCTGGCTCATCGGGCCGAAGCGCCCGGCTTATTTCTGGACAGACCGCCGCAAATTGGGCGATCAGGAATAACAGATTAAAAAAAACGGATCACAGCAAAACGGCCTTTACTGATAAAGGCCGTTTTCTTATATCGCTTCATCCCTGCGGTATCTGTTTTAGCGGTGAAGCATGGCTTCGCGTTCCGCCGTGACTGTTTTCGGCTGTTTTCCCGGATTTTGCCCCGGCAAGCCGGCTTCCAGTTTGCGGTAAATACGTTCCTTGTCGCTCTTGGCTTTTGCCAAATTATAGGCGCGTTCCCACTGGAAACGTGCCTCGACACGGCGACCGACACGCCAATAGGCATCACCGAGATGGTCATTAATGGTCACATCATAAGGCACGCGTTCAACAGAATATTCCAGCCATTTCACCGCTTCGTCCAATGCGCCGGTCTGATACAGCGCCCAGCCGTAACTGTCAGTGATATAGCCGTCTTCCGGGCGCAACATCACAGCCTTTTTGATCATTTCCATCGCACGCTCAAGATGCAGCCCCTGATCGACCCAGCTATAGCCCAAATAATTTAATACCAGCGGATTTTCGGGGTTCAAATCCAGCGCTTTCAGCAAATCCTGCTCAGCCATATCCCAGTTTTTCAGACGCTCCTGCGACATGCCGCGTGCGTAAACAACAAACCAGTGTTCGGATTTCACATCGCCGATCCGCCCCAGCGCACGGCTATAGGCACGCACGGCTTCGGCATATTGTTCATTCCGGCGGTAAATATCGCCCAGATAAATCAGACTGTCGGCATAGCTTTCTTCTTCATCTGCGGCATCCGACAAAATCGCAACCGCCTCATCCTGATGCCCGCCCGCCTCCAGCGCTTCCGCCAGTTTCAGCCGCGCAAAACGCATCATGCCCGATTCATCCCCGACGGCGGTATAATATTTACGCGCCGCATGATAATCGCCGTAATGCAGCGCAATATCCCCCAGCATCATCGCCACAAAAGGAGACTGCGGTGTCAGCACTTCCGCCAGACGCGTGTAAATCAGCGCGCTGTCATAGGCTTCGCGTTCATATAATAATGTTGCCAGCTCGAACAACAGCAAAGATACGGCATCACGCGGGTCAGATGCGGATTTCCCGACAACCTCCGCCATATGCGAGAGTGACAAGACGCGGTAAGGGTTACGTTTTTCATTCAACTGGCCGTAAATCAGCTTGGCTTTTTCCGTCCGCCCGTCCCGCTCGTAAAAGCTGGCCGCCGTCAAAGCCGCATAAACGGTGTAATCTTCTGCAGCCATAACCTCCAGATAATAATCTTCCGCCTGTTTCTTATCGCCGTGATATTCCGCAATTAATGCGCTGTGCAACAGATACACCGGATCACGGTTAAAGGTTTCAATCTGCGCGGTGACTTTTTCCAGCGCCGCCGGAATATCCTCCTGCATTACCAGCACCCATGCCTGAAACAGCGGCTTGGCATATTCGTTAAAGCCGCCGCCATTCAACATTTCAGTATAGCCCCATGCAGCCTGCGCATCGCCGCGCCCCATGGCATCGGCGACCAGAATAACCGTTGCCAGTTCGGCATTTTCACCGCCTGCAACCAATTGTCGCGCCAAAGGCAGGGCACGATCCATATCCCCGTCGCCAAGTGCCAGCAGAAAGCTCCGGTGCAGCAGGTTTTTATTACCGTCATCCATGCCCAGAACCTGATTCATGTAATAATTGGCCGCGCTCCAGTCGCTTTGGTTTTGCGCAAAACGTCCCGCCAGATAAGCACCGGTCAGCGTGGCTTGACGGTTATCCAGATAAGAGGGCGTTGCGGCATATTCGGAGCTGTTCGTCCGGGCATCCTGATGCACACAGGCCGTCAGCAGAAATAAGCTGAAAACAATGCCCAGATAGGATGATTTTTGAAGAATTTTGTGCATTTCTCCCCCTTGCGACAGGCGGAAAACCACAGAAACAGCGCAGTTTTCCATGATTATATGATCTCAAAAAAACCTTAAGAAAAGTAAAACAGCCGGAAAAAATTGGTAAGTTTTCCTCAAAGCCTTTAAGATTTAATGGAATCATATAAAAATCAGAAAAAAAACGTAATAAAACATGCGGATAATAAAAAATCTTTGCGGCAGTTTCATGCTGGGCAGCCTCTATTTCCTGCTGCTGGCCTGCCTGATTCCTTTTCTGCCGCTGTCACTCTGGTTTTTTGACCTGATTGCACATTTCCAAAGCTATTATTTTGTACTGTCCTTGCTGTTATTTTCGGTTGCCGCGCTGTTATGGTGCAAAAAAACACGGCGAAAAAACCGCATTCTGCAGCAGTTTCTGGGCGTGTCCCTTCTTGCGCTTTTGCTAAGCGGCGCCTCGCTTGCCCCTTATATGCCGCGTCCGCAAAAGGCGGTTGATAACGCCGATGCGCCGATACTAAGGCTGATGCAGGTCAATGTCTTCAAATTCAACCGGAAACATGACGTGTTGCTGCATTTCATCCATAAATACAAACCCGATCTTATCACAATTGCCGAGGCCACACCGGAATGGCGGGATGCCTTAAAAGAATTGACGGCGGCAAAAGACGGCTGGCCCTATATGATTGATCAGGCCAAGCCGGGCAGTAACGGCATGCTGGTCCTGTCACGTTATGAATTTACACAGCAGGAAAGCCTGTATCCGGCAACGGACACGCACCCTGCCATCCTGTTCCGCATCACAGTCAACGACCGGGATATTCTGATTGCCTCGCTGCATCCGTTATCGCCGGTCTCGAAAATGCGCTTCAAACACCGTGACAGCTATATGGACGGGGTTGCCGCATCCCTGCAGCAGGCGCAGGACGGGCCGGTGATTGTCGCGGGTGATATGAACATGACAATGTATACACCCTCCTATAAAAGCTTTCTGCGCAAAACAGAATTGCGAAATGCCCGCAACGGGCGCGGCTTATACCCGACATGGCCGGTTTATGTGCCGCTTCCGACACGGTTCAAGACGGAGAATCTGATGATCCCGCATCTGCTGCGTATTCCGATTGACCATGTTTTCTATAAAGGTGATATCCGGCTACTGGAATTCACGGCGCTGCCCGCCATCGGCAGCGACCATCTGGCCACGCTGACGCTCTTTTCCGTACCTTAGGCCTTCTTGCGCTTACGCGCAGGCTTCGCCGGTTTCTGCGTTTCCAGTACCATACTGCCCTGACTCTGCGCACCGACCGTCGCCACAGCCGTCGCATTGACGATACCGCGCGCCGTCACAGACGGTGTCAGAATATGGGCGGGTTTTTTTGTTCCCAGCAGCAAGGGACCGATCACAACGGCATCGCTCAGCACTTTCAACATGTTGAAAGAGATATTTGCCGCATCAATATTGGGCATCACCAGCAAATTCGCCGTCTCCGTCAAACCGCAATCCGGGAAGATCAAATCACGGATACGTTCAGACAGCGCCGTATCCGCCGCCATTTCACCATCAACTTCAAAATCGGGGTTTTGGTCACGGATCAATTTTGCGGCCAGACGCATTTTCTGCGCCGAGGGATAATCATGGCTGCCGAAATTGGAATGCGACAACAGCGCAACACGCGGGGTAATCCCGAAATGACGGATTTGCTCCACCGCCAGCATCACCATCTCGCTGATTTCCTCTGCCGTCGGATCGGGGTTCACATAGGCGTCACAGATGAAATATGTACCGGTCGGCATAATCAGAACATTCAACGCCGCGGCATGTGTAAGACCCTCGCGCAGCCCGACGGTATGGATGATATTTTCAAAATGTGCATTGTAACGCCCGATCGTGCCGCAGATCATCGCATCAGCTTCGTTCTTGTGCAGCATCAGCGCACCGATCAGCGTATCACGCGTCCGCACATGGGTTTTGGCGATGGCCGGCGTAATGCCGCTACGGGCACGCAATTGGTAATAGGTCTGCCAATATTCATCATAACGCGGATCAAACTCGTTATTGATCAGCTCGAAATCCTTACCCGGTTTCAGGCGCAGACCGGCACGGCGGATGCGTTCAAGAATAACGGATTCCCGTCCGATCAGAATCGGGAAAGCCATACCGTCATCCACAATCGTTTGCGTGGCATGCAGCACACGGAATTCCTCACCCTCGGCAAAAACAACGCGTTTCGGACTGTCCGATGCCTTCGCATAGACCGGGCTCATTAACTGGCCGGATTTAAAGACATAGCCGCGCAAATGGTTGCGATAGGCCGCAAAATCTTTGATCGGGCGTGTCGCCACGCCGCTATCCATTGCCGCTTGCGCGACCGCCATCGGCAGCTCGACCACCAGACGCGGATCGAAAGGTTTGGGGATAATATATTCAGGGCCGAATTCCAGCGTTTCATCATTATAGACACGCGCGACCTCTGCCCCGACCTCGGCACGGGTCAGTCTTGCCAAGGCGTTGACACAGGCAAGTTTCATTTCCTCATTGATCGTCGTCGCGCCGACATCCAATGCTCCGCGGAAAATATAAGGGAAACACAGCACATTATTCACCTGGTTCGGATAATCAGAGCGCCCTGTCGCGATCACGGCATCCGGGCTGACCGCACGGACATCCTCCGGCATAATTTCCGGCACGGGATTGGCCAGCGCCATAATCAACGGTGCGTCATTCATGGATTTCACCATGGATTTGTTCATCACATTCGGCCCCGACAGGCCGAGGAACACATCCGCCCCCTTAATAACCTCTGCCAGAGTTCGGGCATCGGTTTCCTGTGCATAAGGCGCTTTATAGACATCCATACCTTCATTACGGCCTTTATAAACAACGCCGGCACGATCGGTTACAAACACGTTTTCCCGCGGCAGCCCCAGACCGACAAGAATATTCAGACAAGCCAGTGATGCCGCACCTGCGCCCGAAGCGACCAATTTGACATCATTGATATCGCGCCCCGACAGATGCAGCCAATTGGTAAAGGCCGCGCCGACGATAATCGCCGTGCCGTGCTGGTCATCATGGAAGACCGGAATTTTCATGCGTTCGCGCAGACGTCTTTCCACCTCGAAACATTCAGGCGCCGCGATATCTTCCAGATTGATACCGCCAAAGCTTGGCTCAAGCGAGGCAATAATATCAACCAGCTTATCGACATCTTTTTCGTCAATTTCGATATCAATGGAATCCAGCCCCGCGAATTTCTTAAACAGAACCGCCTTCCCCTCCATCACCGGCTTGGCCGCCAGCGGGCCGATATCGCCCAGTCCCAGAACAGCCGTCCCGTTTGTGACCACGGCGACAAGATTGCCGCGCACAGTATAATCACGTGCCTTATCAGGGTCTGCCGCGATTTCCTCGCAAGGTGCCGCCACGCCCGGGGAATAGGCCAGAGACAAATCCCGTGCCGTCACCAATGCTTTCGTCGGGTTGATGGTGATTTTCCCGGGGCCGTTCGGGTGCATATGGTATTCCAGCGCGCTTTGGTATAGCCGGTCTTTATTCATTGGGGAACCTCCTTCGTGGCTCTAATATTCCGCCTATGCTAATCTAGCATGGCATGCTATAAAACAAAGTATAAATTACCTCAGTTTCCAACACTTCTTGCGAAAATAATGACAAAAACCATCACACAGCAAGCCGACCTGAAAAAATTCTGTGACGGGCTACAAAAAGAGAGCTTTATAACCGTTGATACGGAATTTATCCGCGACAGCAGCTATTGGTCCAAACTGTGCCTGATACAGATTGCCGCAGGCAGTGACAAAAAGAACTATGCCGCGATTGATCCTCTGGCCGAGGATATCAATCTTGCCCCCTTTCATGCGCTGCTGATGAATAAAAAAATCCTGAAAGTCATGCATGGCTGCCGTCAGGATATCGAGATTTTCTATCACGAATTCGATAAAATGCCTGTTTCCGTCTTTGATACGCAAATCGCCGGCATGGTCTTGGGATTCGGTGACCAGATCGGCTATGAGAAACTGGTCAAAAGCTTTCTGGGGAAAGCCATTGATAAAAGCTCGCGTTTCACCGATTGGAAAAAACGTCCATTGAACCCGCAGCAGCTGGATTACGCCTTGTCGGATGTGACCTATCTGCGCGACATTTACATCAAAATGGCCCCCATGCTGGAGGAAAGCGGGCGTGCGGAATGGATTGCCGAAGATCACGAGGCTCTTCTGAACCCCGCAACCTATGATGCCGACCCGAAAAACGCATGGAAACGCCTGAAAATCCGCACCGAGAAAAAAGATGTCATCGCCCGCCTGCAGGCTTTGGCGGAATGGCGTGAGGAAGTCGCGCAACGCCAGAACCGTCCGCGCACACGTATCATGCGCGATGATGTCATGCAAAATCTTGCCATGCACAAGATCAACACCCGCGATGATTTCGACAAAATCCGCCGCTTCCCGAAAGATATCGCTTCAAAAGATCTTGATCTGCTGCTGGACAAAATCAAAAAAGCGAAACCGCCTGCGGATATTCCGCAACCGCAAAGAAGCCGCGGCTTATCAGATCAGGCCGCCGCCATTATCGAATTGCTGCGTGTGTTGATGAAATACACCTGTGAAGAACACAAAATCGCCCCGAAACTGCTGGCCAATGCGCAGGATCTGGAAGAGATCGCCCAGAATGACCGCGCCGATGTTCCGGCTATGCGGGGCTGGCGTTACGATATTTTCGGGCAGAAAGCGCTGGCCTTGAAACACGGCGAGCTGGCCGTGGCCATCAAGGGCGGCAAGGTCAAATTCTTCCCGCTTCCCTGATACATACCCGCATGCAATCTTACAGAAAACTATCCTTAATGATGGCATAGGCGCGCATATTACGCGCCCAGTTATAGAAGTCATTCGCTTCCAGCGGTGTCATCATGTAAAAGATCACATACCATTTGCTATCCGCCATCACCAGCAGCCGCAGCTCCTGATCCTGAATTCCCCGTTCAGCCTCAAAACCGACAATATAAATTTCTTCCCGGATATAATCGAATTCCAGCGGCCCGTAGCTTGGCTGGGATGATTTGATTTCCTTGACATACAACCCGTAGACCTCCTCAAGACTTTTCTTAAGAATTTCTATTTCCGTTGGCAAATCCGTATCTTTGGAACGTTTAATGGCGGTAAAATGCATCAGCCCGAAAACCTTATTTTCTTCCGCCTGATTATGCAGTTCAAAACTTGTTTTAATACCGTCTTCGTTGTAACGGGTACGGTTGCGCACCCAGCTGGCCGGGTATTGCATTTCCAGCAATTCGCCGCCCAGATTATCGCGGCGCCATTCTTCAATCGTACCGGATTTGGGAAAGACCAGCGCAAGCGTATCCACAGCCTGTTTCTGCAAAACACTATACCATTTGACAAAACGCTGCGGCACATCAAAACGCGCCAGCGTCACCATATTGCCGTGAAAAATGGCGCGGGCATATCCGGCATAGGCCGCCTCGTCACGCACATAGACGAAATGCGCATTTGCATTGCGCAGATCCTTGCCCTCGACTTCACCGCTCAAGGTAAAACCGTTGACCAGCAGATAATGGCGCAGCCAATGCGCCGCATCAATCTCATGTTCCAGATTCTTGGCCTGAATGGTCATAGAGGGGCGGACATCGGCAATCGGCGGTGCCATGAATGTCGTAATATGCGACATCAGCCTTTTGTGCAGCTGGACACCCTGCTCCATATGCTGTGTTCTTTTGTCCCATGTTTCGGGAAGACGCAACCGATAGGATAGCGTGGTCTCGTTATAGGGAACTTCGTGAATTTCCACCGTGTATTTCTGGAAGCTTGCCTCGTCCTTGATTTTAAAATCCGGCAAATCGCCAAGACTCTCAACTGCGGAGACAGGTTTATCCTTGGTAAAAAGATCGGTGATGGAAGATGCGGCATCATGATGCATCGCATCGCGATCCCGCGATTGTTTCATGCCCTTCAGTGACCATGCTGCGGCAGAGCCTGAAAAACCGCCCAGCGCCAGACACAGCCCCAGCGCCATCACGCAGAATGCTTTTCCGATAAATTTTATTTTTCCGTTTTCCTGCGTCATTTTACCCCTCCGGTATTCTCAGGTACTGTCTTTCGGTATTTGCACGGGGCGGCGATTCTCGTCAATTGCGACATAAGTGAACTGCCCTTCCGTGACTTTTATTTCCGTTTCTTCGTCGCAACGCCGTGCCCAGCTTTCAACCTGCACCGTCACCGAGGTATTGCCGACACGTACCAGCTCCGTATAACAGCTCACCTCGTCCCCGACAAACACCGGTTGGTGGAAGGTCATCGCCTGTACGCCGACCGTTGCCACGCGCTGTGTTGCCGTCTTTTGCGCCAGAACACTACCGGCCAAATCCATCTGTGACAACAACCATCCCCCGAATATATCGCCGCGCGGATTGGTGTCAGCAGGCATCGCAATTGTGCGCAGCGCGGGTATTCTTTCAGTCTGATCCATATTCGGCGGTTGCTTCCGTACTTGTTTTCAATACGACGTTCATATTATATTATCTCGCATACAGTTTTATCAAAGGTTAATCTGACCTCAGTCCGGACGAAAGCAGAAATAAAAATAAATGACCGAGCTTTTTGACAATACCGCAAAACAATCCGGCGACAGCTATACGGCGACGGATATCGAAGTACTGGAAGGGCTGGAGCCCGTCCGCCGCCGTCCCGGCATGTATATCGGGGGCACGGATGAGCGCGCCCTGCACCACCTTGTCAGCGAAATCATGGATAATGCGATGGATGAGGCCGTTGCCGGTCACGCATCGCGTATTGAAGTCTCGCTTGCGCCGGATAATCTGGTCACTATCAGCGATAACGGCCGCGGCATCCCGATTGACGACCATCCGCGCTTTCCGGGAAAATCGGCGCTGGAAATCATCATGACAACGCTGCATTCGGGCGGTAAATTCGGCGGCAAGGCCTATCAGACATCAGGCGGTTTGCACGGTGTCGGTGTCTCCGTCGTCAATGCTTTAAGTGATCATCTGCGCGTGGAAGTCGCCCGCGATAAAAAACTTTTTGCACAGGAATTTTCACGCGGTGTGGCACTGGGCAAGCTGAAAGACCTTGGGCCTGTCAGCAACCGGCGCGGCACGACCGTCAGCTTTCACCCCGATCCGGAAATTTTCGGTGAAACAGCCGCATTCAAACCCGGCCTGATCTATAAACTTGCCCGTTCGAAAGCCTATCTGTTCAAAGGCGTGGAAATCCGCTGGTCCTGTGACCCGTCACTGCTGGAAGAAAATGCGGAAACGCCGCAGCAGGAAACCATACATTTTCCAAACGGCATTCTGGATTTCCTGTCTGCCGAAATCGCGGGAACGTCACTGGTCACGCCGCAGCCTTTTTACAATATGGCGGAATTGCCGGATGGTGCGGGCAAAGTCGAATTTGCCGTGACCTGGCCGACACATCCCTCCCATGCGTTTATCCGCTCTTATTGCAACACCGTTCCCACCCCTTTGGGCGGCACGCATGAAACCGGTTTGCGCTCTGCCTTGATCAAAGGCCTGAAAAACTATGCCGAGATGGTCGGGCAAAAACGCGCCGGTATTCTGACCGCCGATGACGTACTGGGCACAGCGGCGGTGATGCTGTCACTGTTTATCCGCGAACCGCAATTTCAAGGACAGACGAAAGAAAAACTGGTCTCCGCACAAGTGCCGCGTCTGGTCGAATCCGCCATACGCGACCATTTCGATCACTGGCTGACCGGTAATCCGCAAATGACGGATGAACTGCTCGCCCATGTGCTGGAAGTTGCGGAAGAGCGTCTCAGCAAAAAAGAGGAAAAGACGCTGTCGCGTAAATCCGCGACACGCAAATTGCGCCTGCCCGGCAAACTGTCCGATTGTAGCCGCAAATCCGCCGAAGGCACGGAGATTTTCATTGTTGAGGGCGACAGTGCCGGCGGTTCCGCAAAACAGGCGCGCGACCGCGAGACACAGGCCATTTTGCCGCTGCGCGGTAAAGTCCTGAACGTCGCCAGCGCCACCGCGGAAAAAATCCGCGCCAATCAGGAAATCAGCGATCTGCTGCAAGCGCTGGGATGCGGTACGGGCAAGAATTTCGATCTGGACAAGCTGCGCTATGAACGCGTCATCATTATGACCGATGCCGATGTTGACGGCGCACATATTGCCGCATTGCTGATGACGTTTTTCTACAAGGAAATGCCGGAGCTGATTGAAGCGGGATGCCTGTATCTGGCCATGCCGCCGCTTTACAGACTTGCCGCGGGCGGTACGAGTTTTTACGCCCGTGACGATGCGCATAAGGATGAGCTGATGCAGACGGTTTTCAAAGGTAAGAAAAAAATTGATATCAGCCGCTTTAAAGGTCTTGGTGAAATGCCCGCCAGACAATTGAAGGAAACCACGATGGATCCGAAAAAACGCGGATTACTGCGCGTGGTTCTGCCCAAAGAAGACGCTGTGGAAGGCGAATCAATCGCGGTGGCCACCACGGGTGATCTGGTCGAACAGCTGATGGGCAAGCGCCCCGAGGCCCGTTTCCAGTTTATTCAGGAGAATGCCCGCTTTGCGCAGGATATCGACATCTAAAAATCTTCCCTTTTCATGCGGTTCCCGCATTTTTATTATGTCAAAACCTTGACAAATACACTCTGTTCATGTATTATGTTCTTTATAGAGCAAATGCAGGAATTGTGCCTTTAAGGGAGTGTGGGTCATGGACCAGAAGAAATACCGTAATGTTGGAAGAAATTTTAAGCATAGCCTGATGATCGGGGTTGCCCTGACAGTCGGCGCTATGACATTTGCCCCGTCACAAGCGCATGCGCAAAGCGTCGGCGACGGCGTCAAAGAAGAAGTTGTCACCGAAGTCAACAAAACACTCAAATCCTGGCTGGGCGGCGCATTTAAAAGTGCACGCGAACGTATGGAACATGACCGTAACGAACGTGATGCCACCTATAAAACCGGAACAACGGCGAATCAGAGCGCCCAGCGCGAAGCCATCATCAACGGTAGCGGTGCCAATGGCGGCGGTGGCAACGGCGGCATGATTACAACCCGTACAATCTCGGTTGATACGCGTAGCGGCTCCGGCAACAGAAGCCCCAGCCACACCGTCAACAGCTCCATCCGTTCCGATAACAAAACACAGGCGCAAATCGAAGCACAGCGCCAACGCGATCAATATAATATGGAGCGCCAGATCGTACAGACTCAGGTACAGCAGGAAATTCAAAGTATTCGTAACGGACCGAATGAGCAGCTCGCACTTTTGCAGGCGCAGAACGAGGCATTGAGGTTGCAACTGGAAGCGATGAAGCTTCAACAAGAGCAGCAGAACAACAGCGGCAGCTCTTATTACCAGCCCGGCAATAACGGCGCAGGCACACAGACATTGAGCCAGCGCGATCAGCAAATGCTGCAAAATTGTGAGCACATGAAAGATAACGGTGCGACCGTTCTGCCGGATAGCTGTAACAATCTGCTGAACAGCACATTCCAGATCACGACACGCCGCTAAGTTCCCTTGAGGAATTGCGCAGCTTCGCCTAAAGTATCCCTAAAGAAAATAATTTTTACGGGAGGCGTGTTGCCGTGTTTATCACCGATCTTTTGATACTGGCCTTAACAGTCTATCTTTACATTATTATTGCCTCTGTCATCGTCAACTGGCTGGTGATGTTGCAGGTTCTGAATATCCGCAATCCGATCGCAAAAAAGATCAATGATCTGCTGACCCGCGCAACCGACCCCGCCTATAAACGTATCCAGAAGGTTCTGCCCCCGGTGGGCGGGTTTGATTTTTCGCCTTTGATCTTGCTTATCGGCATTACTATGTTACAAAGGCTGCTATACGGGCTTTAACCTATCAATATATGCGGCGGGGCGGTTATGGGCATGACACAACAAACAGCAACACATCAGGCAGATATCATTGACGGACGCCATGAGGCCCGCAAGCTGGAAAGCAAAATTGCAGCCGCAGCCGCTGCGCTGAAAGCGAATCATGACATCACCCCGACCCTGGGTGTCATCCTTGTTGAAGGCAATCCCGCCAGCGAAATATATGTCCGTAAAAAACGCCAAAAGGCAGAATCGCTCGGCATTAAATCCATTGTCAAAACCCTGCCGCAGGAGACGTCTCTGGACGCGGTCGAATCGCAAATCTCCGCATGGAATAGCGATGATTCGGTGCATGGCATTCTTTTGCAACTGCCGCTGCCCGGACGCCCCGACCCTTACGATCTGCTGCAAAGAATTTCTCCCGATAAAGACGTCGATGCCCTGCACGCCCTGAATGCCGGCAAACTGTTCTGGCAGCAGACGGGGCAGCCGATGCCCTGCACGCCGACAGGCTGTCTGATTCTGCTGGAAAGCGCCGTGACAAATTTTGACGGTCTGCATGCCGTTATTGTCGGTGCCTCGCCGCTGGTCGGGCGGCCGATGGCGCAACTGCTGCTGCAAAAAAACTGTACCGTCAGTATCGCCCATTCCAAAACGAAAGATCTGCCCGCTCTGACGCGTCAGGCCGATATCCTTGTTGTCGCAACAGGGAATGCGGATTTGATTCGCGGCGACATGATCAAACCCGGCGCCACCGTCATTGATGTGGGAATCAACCGTCTTGCCGATGGCCGAATCACAGGTGATGTCTGTTTTGAAGAAGCGGAAAGAATCGCCGGTGCCATTACACCTGTTCCCGGCGGTGTCGGACCAATGACAATTGCCTGTCTGATGGCCAATACTGTGACGGCTGCTTTTCGTGCAAATAAGCTGCCGTTAGAATCACTTTTCAAATCTTCGAAAAATTGACGCTGAGAATTCCCGAAAGCAAAAAACGGCATCGCTTTGTAATAAGAATAAAATACCTGTTCCGTACCCGGACAGCAGGAAAAAAATTATTTTCGTAATACATGATTTCCGCGTTTTTTGAACCGCCGCATGAATTTCACCCCAAAAACTGTCAAGATGTTTTTTTGCCATTTTATGCTGTTTTTTTGTATTTCCTGTCTTGTCAGACAGGGGGGTTTCTGTGTACTTT
Source organism: Pseudomonadota bacterium (assembly GCA_013285465.1). Lineage (NCBI taxonomy): Bacteria > Pseudomonadati > Pseudomonadota > Pseudomonadota bacterium. Next base: position 655,019 of record CP053449.1, on the reverse strand, counting down.
CTTTTTTATCCTATAGACACAAAACAACGTGGCAGGCGCGGAAATCCGCCGTTCCGCAAACGGTATCCTTGTGTCTTTTTTAAGGGTGTATTGGATTAACGGAAGCATTTAAAAAAGGCATTTGAAAACACATGTTGCACAGCAAACACTCATTGGCACATGACACGACTGCCTCTTCCGCTAACGGCCAGGGTTCCGATTTTTCCATCGACCATAAATGGGAACACATCTCCAAACTTTTGAAAAAACAGATCGGCGACACCGAATTCCGTAACTGGATCGGCCCGCTTTCCGTTTGCGCGGTACAAAACCGCGTGGTCGAAATTGCCGCCCCGACACGCTTTGTGCGTGACTGGGTTGCCATGCACTATGCCGATAAAATCAAACGCATCTGGGAAGCCGCCTATCCCGGTGACGTCATCGGTATTGATATTATCGTTGCCCCCGAATTCAGCACACCGATGGAGGCCGCCAATGCCGCCACGGCCAATGACGGGGAACAAACCGGCGGCAAAACTTCTTTGGCACAAAGCTACGCAAAAGACGACGGGCAGACAGAAGAATCAAGCGAAGTAAACAACACCCACTCCCCGCGTATCCATTGTGCCTTGGACCCTCGATTCACCTTCGGCAATTTCGTTGCAGGTGAATCAAATGAACTGGCGCTGGCCGCCGCCAAACGTGTCGCAGAAAGCAGCACAGTCTCTTTCAACCCGCTGTTTCTTTACGGCGGTGTGGGGCTGGGCAAAACGCATCTGATGCACGCCATCGGCTGGGCCGTTCAGGAACAGAACCCCACACGCAAAGTGATGTATATGTCTGCGGAGAAATTCATGTATGAATTTATTCTCTCGTTGCGGCATAAAGACACGGTGTCGTTTAAGGAGATGTTCCGCTCCGTTGATATTCTGATGATTGATGATGTGCAGTTTATCAGCGGCAAGACCTCGACGCAGGAAGAATTCTTCCACACCTTCAACGCTCTGATTGACCAGAATAAGCAGATCGTTATTTCCGCCGACCGTCCGCCCTCGGATATCGACGGTTTCGGCGAAAGACTGCGGTCACGTCTGGGCGGCGGACTTGTGGCGGATATCCATCCGGCAGATGAAGCCCTGCGTTTGAAAATCCTGAAATCCAAACTGAATCAGATGCCCGCTGTCAGCGTGCCTGAGGCCGTTCTGGTATTTCTGGCCGAGAAGATCACCTCCAATATTCGCGAGCTGGAAGGGGCGCTGAACCGCATTGTCATGCATACGGAACTGACGGGGCGGGAAATGAGCCTTGCTGCCGCACAAACGGTTCTGCAAGACCTGTTGCGCGCCTATGACCGCAAAATCACCGTGGAGGATATCAAAGCAGGTGTCGCCAAACATTACGGCACCCGTCCCGCCGATATGGATTCGCCGCGCCGTGCGCGCGCAGTGGCGCGTCCGCGTCAGGTGGCGATGTATCTGTCCAAAATTCTCACACCCGCCTCCCTGCCCGATATCGGACGGCAATTCGGCGGTCGTGACCATACAACGGTTCTTTATGCCACACGCAAGATCGAAGAGCTGATGACCATCGACCCCGCCCTCGCGGAAGATGTCGAAAAGCTGAAAGCCTCATTACAGCATCTCTGATTATTCTGCACATAAACGACACATAAAATAAAAAAGAAGCCGCGTGATGCGGCTTCTTTCTTTATATTATCAATGCCGGAATGTTTATTCCTCACCGCCATTGCGTGCATCATATTCCTCTTTGGCGCGCGCCATGGCCTCTTCCTGCGCTGCTGCGCGCTCCCGTATTTTCTGTTCACGCTCGATCTTATGCGCCTTTTGCCGCTCTCTATAGGCCAGCAATCTTGCTTCGTGATCCGGCGTTCTTTTTCTGGCCGCCTTTTCCTCTTCAGGATTGCTATAGCCGTTATAAATACTGCCGGCACGCCCTTTATTGTCGCGGGGCGCACCATAAGAAATCGGCCCCGTCTGTTGCTGCTGCTGGCGCGTGCGCGTTTGCGAGCGTTGATAACTGCTGCGGCTGCTGTCCGGGTTATAGGGGACAATAACACCGCCCCCGTAAGCAGGCTTGGCATCGCGTGAAGACTGACGGGGGGCATTATTATTCGGATCCAATACAAAACTCTGCGCTTTCGCACTCAGCACAGGAGCTGTTCCTGCCAAAAGTACGGCCACCGCACCACATAGTATTGCTTTCTTCACCATCCCGGTCCTCACTTTCCAAAATAATCCGGTTACATTCTTTTACAACTGCCTGCGCAATGTTTTGCGCGCATCTTCCACCATTTTAATGGCGCTTGTTAATTCCTTGTTGCGCCGCTCGATATATACTTTCGGCAGCCCGACTTTTTCCTTCACACGTTGCGGAATATCACGCTCCATCTGATAACGGTCAATCAGTGACGCAAAAAAGTCATCCACAATCGCCGCGGTTTCCTTGCGTTCCTTCGCGTTTTTTGTCGTTTCCAGCACATTCATCGCTTTTGTGATTTCAAGCTTGGCGATATATTCCGCAGAAGATAAACCGTCTTTGCGCAATGTCGGCTCTTTCGACAGGGCATCAATGACAAAAGGCGGCAAAGAGACATTCTCCAGAATGCTGTCCTCAATCGTAAAGCTGCCCTCATTGCGCACCATCGCCATCATTTTCAGATCATTCACCGAATAGGGTTTCCGGCGCGCTTTGCTTTCAATAGATGCCGGCTTGACCGAGCTTTGCATATTTTGCGGGGCTGTTGTCTGCCAGGGCGTGCCACGTGCCGTTCTGCGTACATCCGGCTCCACAGGCTGCGCCGGATTTTTCTCCACAATATCTTCCGGCTGTTCCTGCTGGGAGCGTCTGCCCGGCAGCCATCCGGGAATCAGGCCGCGGTAACCCGGGCGCTCCTCTTCCACTTTTTTGCGGGCCGGATCTTTCTGTTGCGGAACCAAAACCCCCGGATAAGCGCTATCCTGCGCCATGACCGGTGTTTTCACAGCGGCAACCCCGCTCATCAGCGCGATTCCCACACAGGCAATAATCAGTTTTTTCTTCATCCTTCAACAACCCGTTTTATCTAACATCCAAACCCAGTAAGGCTATACGGTGTACAGCCGTATTCGCGCATATGATTGTTATCATAGCGCGAAAAAAAACATATAGTAATATTATAGCATATTTTCTCTGCAATTTTTACAAACGAGACAAAAAATGTTTTCAAACAATCCTTTACCTTCCTCCAAGACGCGGCGCAGCATACCGGAAACAACCTCCCTGTTCCAAAACGGTTCTTTGTCGCCGGTGGAACTGGTGCAGGACTGCCTGAAAAATATTGCCGCCCATGATGAAAAACTGAACGCTTTTTGTCTGGTTACGGCAGAATCCGCCCTCGCCGCGGCACATGAATCGGAAAAAAGATGGCGCAGCGGCAAAGCTCTCAGCCCGATTGACGGCATTCCCGCCAGTATCAAGGATTTATTCGAGATCAAAGGTCAGGTGATGCGGCAAGGTTCCTATCTGATGCCGGAGCGCCCGGCAAAAGCTGATTCGCCGGTTGTCAGAAATCTGCGCAAAGCAGGCGCTGTTTTTCTGGGTACGACCACCACGCCGGAATTCGGGCATAAAGGTGTGACTGACAGTCCACTCACAGGTATTACCCGCAACCCGTGGAACACCAAAAAAACACCGGGCGGATCTTCCGGCGGCAGCGCCGTTGCCGCAGCGATGAATATGGGGATGATTCATCTGGGCAGTGATGCCGGCGGTTCCTGCCGTATCCCTGCGAGCTTTACCGGTGTGTTCGGCTATAAACCGACGCAAAACGCATTGCCGATTTTTCCGGCCACATTTTTTTATTCCTTTTCCACACCGGGGCTGCTGGCCGCACGCATTGACGATATTACAAGCTGCCTGCCGGCGTTGCGCAAACGCGATTCCCGTGATCCGACGCAGGTCACATCCGCCTTCAAAAGATCGAAACGGCACAAAAAGACTCTGAAAGCCGCTTATATTCCACATTTCGCCGGTATCTACGTGCATCCGGATACCGCAAAAGCGGTAAAAGAAACCGCACAACATCTGCAGGACATCGCCTCTGTCGAAGAGATCACACCGCAGCTGGAACGGCTGGTCGAGCTGACCAATATCAACTGGCTGGCCGGTGCCAGTACCATCATTGAGCATTTTCCCGATAAAAAATCGCTGGAAAAAATGGACACCTCAATGCGGCTCTTCGGTGAAATGGGGCAGAATATGCCGCTCTCACGCTTTCTGCATGCCCGGCAATTACGGCTGGAACTGCGGCAATATTGTGCAAAACTCTTCAAAAAATATGATTTTCTCATTATGCCGACAACACCAACCCCGGCTTTTCAAGCAGGTGTGCAATCTCCGCCTCATCCGGAGACCGGTGATATCTGGTATGACTGGACACCCTTTACCTTTCTGGCAAATATGGCGGGGCTGCCTGCGATTTCCGTCCCTGCGGGATTTTCCGCTGACGGATTGCCGCTGGCGGTACAGATTATCGGCGCAGCGCTGGACGATATCAGCGTTCTGGATATCGGCGCATGGCTTGAACAGACAATGCCGCCCGTCTACCCCGTTTAGGTTGCCGGGAATAGTTTTTTTTTAAGAACTCTGTGCTATCATAAAAAAAATGCATAGCTGATGCCCTTATTGCCAATTCCAAGGAGACGCAAAAGATGCGTAAAACAATTTTCACCGCTCTCGTCCTTACACTCTGCCTCGCCATATCCGTGCCTGCCTATGCAGCCAAGGACAAAAAGACGGAGGAAAAGAAATTTGCCGATGATTTTGAGGAATACCGCAGCCTTGGAATCGGCCTCCTGCTGAAGGAAGGGCAGGAACATTTGCTGTCGGGCATGGAAGATAACAGCCAGGCTCTGCGCACGGAAAAAGGCGCCGCCAATATCGTTGAGCTCAGCGCACAGCTGGACGAGGCCTTTGCCATCTATGCCGAAGAAAAATATGAGGAAGCCTTCGAAAAATTTATTACGACCGCACGCGCCGGAAGCGCCGAAGCGCAGGAAATGGTCGGCATGATGTTCGCACAAGGACAAGGCACGAAACAGGATGATGTACAGGCATTGCGCTGGCTGGAACGTGCCGCGCAGAATTTCCAGCCTCTTGCCATGCACCATGTCGGCGTGCGTTATTTTGGCGGACAGGGCGTAAAACGTGATGTTCTGAATGCCGCAAAATGGTTGTCGCTTTCCGTTGAATTTTACGGTGACGACACATCGGATGCCTCGGAACGGGCGCGGCAGGATTTGAAAAATATGATGGCACGGCTGAGCCTGCGTGAACAACGGCAGGTACAAAATGCCGTGCGGGAATGGAGAACCGAGAACAAAGCCGGAATCAAAATCTGGGAACGGACAAAAAGCCAGCAGGAACAGATCGAACAACAAAAAGCCGGCGGGCAGCAATAATTTCCTTAGACGTTAAAGCGGAAATGCATGACATCGCCGTCCTGCACGATATAGTCTTTGCCTTCCTGACGCATTTTTCCGGCATCTTTTGCCTTTTGCTCTCCGCCCAGAGACAAGAACACATCGCAGGCAATGGTTTCGGCGCGGATAAAACCTTTTTCAAAATCAGTATGAATGACGCCTGCCGCTTCGGGCGCTTTTGCGTTGCGGCGTACCGTCCATGCCCGCGCTTCTTTCGGGCCGACGGTAAAAAACGTAATCAAATCCAGTAATTTATATCCGGCGCGGATCACGCGGTTCAGCCCCGGTTCCGTCAGCCCCATTTCTTCCAGAAAGGCCTGTTTTTCTTCCGCATCGTCAAGCTGTGCGATTTCCGATTCGATCGCGGCACAGATTACAACAGATTCAGCGCCTTTTTCCGCCGCCATATCCGCGACTTTTTTTGTCCATTCATTGCCGTTTGCGGCATCGGCTTCCGCCACATTGCACACATATAAAATCGGCTTCGTCGTCAGCAGCTGCAGCTGGCGCACGGCTTCCGCTTCATCCTCGCTCCATCCCGCTGTCAGCGCGGGGCGTCCTTCCTGCAAGACAGCCAGAAAGCGCTTCATCAGCTCAATCTGTTCCTGCGTTTTTTTATCGCCGCTGCGCGCCTTTTTTTCCATTGCGGGCAGACGTTTTTCCAGACTTTCCAGATCGGCCAGCATTAATTCGGTTTCAATGGTTTCCGCATCGCGTAGCGGATCGACGGAGCCTTCGACATGGGTGATATTGTCATCTTCAAAACAGCGCAGCACATAAAGAATGGCATCTGTTTCGCGGATATTGGCCAGAAACTGGTTGCCCAAACCTTCGCCGCGGCTGGCACCTTTGACCAATCCGGCAATATCAACGAATTCCATCTGTGTGGGGATGATTTTTTGCGAGCCGCCGATTTTAGCGATTTCGTCAAGGCGCGGATCAGGAATAGAGACACGCCCGACATTCGGTTCAATCGTGCAAAAAGGGAAATTTTCCGCCTGCGCTGCGGCTGTTGCCGTCAGTGCATTGAACAATGTGGATTTTCCGACATTCGGAAGTCCGACAATACCGCAGTTGAAGCCCATATGCCGCCTCGCCTTTCATCTGTTTTCCGTGACTGTCGCGGCAGAGATCAGGCCGCTTTTTTGTTTTTTATAGAGAGTGCGGGAACAAAGCGCAACAAATAACGTCCGAGTACCAGGCTAAGAACGATATTCCCGCCAGGCATCAACAGACAAAGAACGACGAATTTCGCGTCGATCCTCTGGCTATCTAACATGGCGTACAATGCCGTCTTCATCGGGGGGACCCCATTTCCTTTTGCGGTTAATATCCATTTTTTCCTGCATGGCCTGATATAAATCATTCATATCAAGCCCTGCGCAGCGTGCCGCACCCAGCAGCAAAATCATGCAATCAGCCCATTCATGGCGGTCATCCGGGTCTGCCAGCACTTCTTCCAGCTCTTCAGCCAGATGCGTAATCTTTCCCTTCACCGTGCCTTTGCCGAATGTTTTTTCGGTGAATTCACCGATATCATCCTGCATTTGCTGCCAGCGATCCTGTCCGGATGTCATCCGTTCTGCCCTTCCTCTGTCTTTTCCTGAGGTGGTTTTTCCGGTGTCGATGCCGGTTTCGGCTTCGGCTTTTCCGGCTGCATGGCGCGTGCAATATTCGTCATAAACATACCATCTTTTTTCTGTAAAAGCAAGGGGAATTCTTCTGCAATTACAGGGAGTAACTTATCAAGCCATAATGCATCTCCCTTGGCAAAATTGCCCAAAACATAGCCTGTGACGCGCTCCTTATCTTCCGGTCTGCCGATGCCCATGCGCACACGCCAGTAATTTTTTCCCAGATGTGCGTCGATGGATTTCAACCCGTTATGGCCGTTTGCACCGCCGCCCTGTTTCACCCGTAATTTTCCCGGCGCCAGATCCAGCTCGTCATAAAAAACGATGATATTTTCAGGCCGGATTTTATAAAAAGCCGCCATTGCCTGTACGGCATTACCGGAGAGATTCATAAAAGTCTGGGGTTTTAGCGCGTAAATTTTTGCATCATCGATGACGGTATCGCAGATAAGCCCGTCAAATTTTTTGCGCCACGCGGAAAAGCGATGGCGGCGGACGATTTCGTCCACCGCCATAAAGCCTATATTATGTCTGTTGTTTTCGTATTGGCTGCCGGGATTTCCCAGCCCAACCAGCATAAAAGGATCAGACATTGCGTGCGCTTATTCGGAATCGGCTTCGCCGGCTTCAGCTGTTTCGCCTTCGCCTTCAACGCCTTCTTCACCTTCGACGCCTTCTTCACCTTCTTCGCCTTCTTCGCCTTTACCGGCAGAGCGGACAGCAGCAGGTGCGGCAATTGTCGCGACCGTTGCATCCATATCGGCGGACGCTTCGACGCCTTCCGGCAATTTGATGGCATTCAGCTGAATGGAATCACCGATATCCAGACCTTCCAGATCAATCGTCAAAGATTCCGGAATGGTGGTTGCGCGGCAGAAAAGTTCGATTTCGTGCATCACCATATTCAGCAGACCGCCGCGATCAAGACCGGGGCTTTTTTCTTCATTAATGGCATGAACGGGAACATTGACCCAGATTTTTGTTTTCTCGGTCACACGGATGAAATCCGCATGCAGCGGCAGATCCGTTACCGGGTGCAGCTGGACATCACGCGCCAGTACCAGATGCTTGTTTCCGTCAACTTCGATATCACAAACCTGTGTGAAGAAACCGCCGGAATGCAGCGCTTTGAATACTTCTTTGCCTTCAAGGGTAATCAGGGCGGGTTCCTTGCCGTCACCGTAAATGACTGCGGGAATCTGTTTTTCACGACGAATTGCACGGGCCACCCCCTTGCCGGCTCCCTCGCGCGCTTGCGCCTGTAATTGAATTTTTTCCATGTTCTTATTCCTTATATCTTTCTGTTTTCAAAAAAACATCCGCCTCCAGGGGTGCGGATGCCCTAGCTCTTCCGTCATTCTCACTTTTTTACAGAAGAACGCCGCATTTAAACGGTTTGCACGTTAAAATGCAAGCATTTTCTTGCTTTTACACTATTTTCTGCAAGCTCTAGGCTGTTGCAGGCAGTGTTTGCTCAAACAGGCTGGAAACCGAGCGTTCCTCGCTGATGCGCATCATGGCTTCACCCAGTAGCGGCGCAACCGTCAGCACACCGATTTTCTTTTCTGCGGCAACATCATCACGCACGCGGATACTGTCTGTGATGACCAGTTCTTCCATCACCGAGTTTTTCACACGCTCCACGGCCTGACCGGATAGAACACCATGCGTGGCAAAGGCGCGTACCGAGGCGGCACCATGTTCTTTCAGCGCCTTGGCGGCGTGGCAGAGCGTTCCTGCGCTGTCAACAATATCATCCACCATGATGCAGTCATGGCCGTCAACCTCACCGATCACATGCATCACTTCGGAAATGCCTGCCTTTTCGCGGCGTTTATCGATAATCGCCAGACCGGCATCGAGTTTATTGGCAATCGCCCGTGCGCGGACAACACCGCCGACATCCGGCGAAACAATCGTCAGCGGGTTTTTGGTGCGGCGTTCCTTCATCGCGGTCAGGAAGACCGGCCCTGCGGCATAGAGGTTATCCAGCGGAATATCGAAAAAGCCCTGAATCTGGCCTGCATGCAGATCCATCGTCAAAACGCGGTCCGTGCCCGCGCCTGTCAGCAGATTGGCGACCAGTTTCGCCGTAATCGGCGAGCGGGAAACGGTTTTGCGATCCTGCCGCGCATAACCGAAATAGGGCAGCACCGCCGTAATCCGGCGTGCCGAGCCGCGGCGCAGCGCGTCGATCATAATCAGAAGTTCCATCAGATGGTCATTCGCGGGTTTCGAGGTCGGCTGGATGACAAAGACATCCTCGCCACGGACATTATCGAGAATTTCGACAAAGACTTCCTCATCCGCAAATTTACGGATCGAGACTTTGGTCAGCGGAATGCCGAGATAGGTTGAAATCGCTTCCGACAATGCGGGGTTGCTGGTACCGGACAAAATTTTCATTGGTCTGTTTCCCATTTTTTCTGTTCCTTTAAAATAGCCGCCTGCGCACCCCACCAAAACATGAAAAAGAATCACGCTGCAAAAGGCGGTTTTCCGCACGTCCGCAACATATCAGGACGGAAAAGATGTGTAAACGAAAAAGGGTGCATTAAATCATGCCCCCTTTCATCCTTTATGCCGCCAGATAACCGCCGCGTTTTCTGTCATCATATCATTATTCCGGCTTTCTGCTGGGCAAAGCCACTTTTTGCGGTTTTTGCGTTGCCTTGGCGGGTTGCCCCGGCTGTTCGCTTGCCTTATAAGGCAGTTTTGACGGATTGTTCCTGATTTCCTTGACCGTATTCCGCCATGCCGCAAGCCTTTCAGGCCCTGCGGGGTGCGATTCCCCAAAGGCCGACTGGTTAATTTTGTCACCGCCTGTTGTCTCTATATCCAGCAAAATCCACAAAACACGTTCGGCTTTTTTCAGATCATAGCCGCTACGCACCAAAAGATACTGTCCCAGCAGATCAGCTTCGCGTTCCTCTTCTTTTGAATAGGATAACGCCCCCATCATGGCGCCGGTCTTCGTCATATTTCTGACGGTTTGTTCATCCTGCTGCCTTTGATAGACAGTGTAATTGGGATTATTCTGATTTGCCGCCGCCAGAAGCACAGCCGTCAAAACACCGGAAATCGTCGCGCCGACCGCTGCGTTCCTTGTTTTTTCCTGATTGTGATTAGCAAGGTGATGCCCCATTTCATGGGCAATCACAAAAGCGGTTTCCTCATCATTGCGCAAATATTGCATCAGCCCGCGGAACATGGTGATCTTGCTGCTTTCAGATGCATAGGCATTCACGACATCGCTTTCATCATAAATGACTTCGAATTTGCAACTTGTATAGCCTGTATAATCACAAAGCGGTTGTGCCTTTTTATACAGCCGCTTAAATACCCTTGAAACAATTGCGCGGTTCGCAGCATCGCTGCGGTTGTTTTTCCGCGCTGCATATTTCTTGCCATTCGCGTCAATTTCACTTTTCATACTCAGCAGGTCAGCATCAGAAACATTCGCCAGATAGTGTTCTGATCCTGTACAGCCTGTCAACAACAATATCAGCAGCACCGGTAAGATTGCTTGCGAGAATTTACGGGTATATTTCCACATTGATCCGAACCTTTTGATAACATGTTTTCTGCATTTCTTTTGATGATGGGATTCAATCTACAATAAAATATTAAAAAAACAATGACGCAATTATTGCATATAAATAAAAAAGCGCGGCAGTGATGCCGCGCTTTTCTTTGAAACTGGTGGGGCCCCGGTATCATTCCACCCCCCCTTTAACAACAGGAACAGGAGAAACAAAGAAGTGACATAAACGTCAAAAGGAAAGTTTCAGTAATACCGAAGCCCTATGGAGTCCCGCCTTTGGCGAAACAAATTTCAAATTCTGCTGTTACCTCCCCGGTGTTTTTACCGTCAGCTTACGCGTCGGCGGCAGAGCGGTATCGGCCTCGGGGATATACCCCTGATCGCGGCGCTGCTCATAGGCTTTTTTGCGTTGCTTGTAATGGTCAAAATAATTGTTCAGCAATTCCGGCATTTTCGGGCCGCCCGGCAGTGCCATGGCGTTTTGTGCCTTGCTGATTGTATCGCTGGGCAGGCCGTAGGTTGTGGCCTGTTTCACCATATCTTTTTCCAATGCGCGCAGGCTTTTTTCAACCTCGACACGCTCTTTTTCATCATCGAACGCACCGCGGCTACGCATATCCAGCATGGCTTGCGCATGGATTACGTAACAGGCGATATGCGCTTCTTTGATAAAGCGGTCAAATTCCGTTGTGTCGCGCAGGATGCGTTCCGTTTTCAGACGCTCAAGCGTCGGCAGTGCGCCGGTTTTCTTGTCAACCAGTGCATTAATGGCGTTTTCAATATATTCACCCTGATTTTTGCGGGTATAGCGTCCGATATAGATTTCAAGATTTTCGCGGGCGCTTTCAATTTTGCGGGCAAATTCATCCATAATCTCGACGGCCTTGAAGGATTGCAGCACACGGTCAATGGTCGCCGTTTTCGGCGCATTGGCAACAACGCTGTCCAACAGGGATTGCGCATCAATATTCGCATTGGCGATTTTATCGCGGCCTTCTTTCCAGCGCTTATTCGCACCTTCGCGGTCAGCTTTGTTGAAACGTCCGCCCAGCGGCAGAACACGCTCGTTCTGGCGCACATAAGGGGTGATATCCATCGCATCAAACAGCAGACCTTCGCGCTCGCCGAATGCTTTGAAATGCTCGAAACCGAGTTCTTCACGTGCTGCGGTCGCCGTTTTTCCGTCCGCTTCGCCGGGAAGCTCGTAAATATCTTTATCCTGCAGCGCAATGGCTTCGAAAGCGGCCAGTTTGCCGATGGCCTGAATCGCAGTCAGGCCTTTATTGTCATTGGAAATAGCCTGCGGGGTCTCCATAACCGTTCCGTCTTGCAGAACCGTTGTTTCAATCGCCTGAACCGACCATGTATCATTTCCTTGCTTGTCCTGGCCTTCCTGAAAGGCCTGCCAGTATTCAAAAGTCTCGACAAGGCGTTTGGTCGGGTCAACTTTTTTCGTCTCTTCGTCGAGTTCGTATTCTTTTTCGGTTTGCTTTAAAACGCCAAGTTCATCAGCAAGCTCTTTAATGGCTTGCTCATTGGCTTTTTGCATACGAATATGTTTTTCGAGATCATCCCCCGCGATATTGCGGAATTCCAATGTGCGGCAATCCGTACCGAGAACGGGATTCCAACGGTAAGTTTGATTACCCTCTTTTTCTGCCATGACCCTCTCCTTAAAACCTTAACTTTACCTGTTGTTTCGCCGTTTTTGCCGTATATCCGGCATGCTTCTCTAAAGGAAGCCAGAATCGTGTTCTTGTTAATACTTCGTTAAGTTATCAGATTCATGGTCTTATGTCAATAGAGATCGCCGAAATATTTTTTCATAAGTTTATAATTTCCGGAAAGCGCGGACATGCCGCCGCTTTTTACGCTTTACCTTTACCCCGCAAATATTTTATTTTGAAATGCAAGCAAGACAACACGCCCCTCTCAAGGTAAGAATCACATGGCATTAAGCTCTGTCGGCCTTTCAACACATATATATAACAATCACATCAAATCGGTTTTACTGCTGCTTTGTTATCCCGTGTTGTTATTTATGATGGTCTGGATGTTTTTTACCTTTGCCGGGCCAAAGATCAATCCCTCCGCTGCAGGCAGCAGCCCTGCCGACTTTCTGCAATACGGTTTCAGCACGACATTATCCTATCTGCATTACCTGATCCTGTTCACACTAGGCTGGTTTACACTTGCCTATTTCTTTCACGGCAGAATGATCCGCGCCGCCACAGGCTCGGTGCCCGTGACGCGTAAAGACTATCCGAAAATTTATAATATGCTGGAAAATCTGTGTATTGCGCGCGGGTTGCCGATGCCGAAATTCGAGATGATCGATTCCCCCGCCATGAACGCCTTTGCCAGCGGCATCTCGGAAAAAACCTATACGATTACGCTGACGCGCGGCATTGTCGAAGCCCTGCAGGATGACGAGCTGGAAGCCGTGATCGCGCATGAGCTGACACATATCATCAACCGCGATGTCCGGCTGTTGATTATCAGCGTTATTTTTGTCGGCATGATCGCTTTTTTTGCGGAGATGGTGTTCCGTATGCTGGTACATGGGCGGCACACGACCAGCATGCGCTACGGTTCGGGGCGCAGCAATAACCGCAATAACGGCGGCGGTGCCGTTATGCTGATCGGCCTTGCCATTCTGGTGATCGGTTATATTTTTGCCATTTTGACGCGCTTTGCCCTGTCGCGCAAACGCGAATTTCTGGCCGATGCCGGCGCGGTGGAATTGACAAAAAGCCCCGAAAGCATGATGCGCGCCCTGATGCGTATCTCCGGTCATGACCGTATCAAGGACATGCCGGATGATATTCAGCAAATGTGTATTGAAAACTCCCATCATTTCATGGGTATGTTTGCCACCCATCCGCCGATTGACAAACGTATCGCAGCCATTTCGACCATGACAGGCGCGCCTGTCCCCCGCCTGCCGGTCAGCCTGCGCCGCCCGCCGCGGCGGCCCTGGGCGAAACCGCCCACATCCGGACAACGTGCGGAACCGCCCACATCGGAATAACTGCGACACCTTTGATCATGCCCGTGATCATGCCCGCATATTTTTTTTCCGTAAAACACCGACTCTTTCCTTTTCTTTTCTATATCGATCTGATAGGCTGACATTCCTTAAACTAAATACATAACTACGGAATAGCCATGAAACAGCCGCATGACCGACTGCTTGAAAAAATGCGCCAGCGCAATCAACAGCCCCCGCCGCCGCCTGCAAAACCCGACGCTTTGCAACTGGTCGCGACAGCAAAACTCGAAAAAATCGAAGAGCTGTGGAAAAAAGACAGCGGCTTATTTCTGAATGCACGCGATACGGAAAACGGCAGCGGCAATATTCTGCATGTTGCCATACGCCTTGGACGCGAGGATGTTGCCGGATTTCTTGCCGCACAAGCCCCGAAGCTCGTAAACGGCATAAAAACCGGCGGCCATACCCCGCTTTACGATGCGGTTCATGCCGGTATTTCCGCCGCGACAATTCAAACCATGCTGAAATCCGGTGCAGATCTGAAAGAAAGCGCCGGCGAAGGCAAAACTCTGATGCATGAGGCGGTTTCCGCCGGACGTGACGAATTATTGCCGCTTTTCGTGGCTGCCGGAATGGATGTCAACGCCCGTGACAAGCGCGGCATTACGCCGCTGATACAGGCTGTCAAACGCGGTGCCGTTGAAACCGCGAAAACACTGCTGGATCTGAAAGCAGATGCAACCGCGCAAGAGGAAAACGGTTATTCCCCGCTGCATATTTCCCTGTGGCACAATAATCAGGACATGATTGACCTGCTTCTCGACCGTCCCGACGTATTACGATCCCTGAATGAAGATAAAAGCAAACAGGACGGCTATACGCCGCTGATGGTTGCCGTAACGCATAACGATTACGCCACGGTCAAACGGTTGGTGGAGCTTGGCGCAAATCTGAACGATACCGATAAAACCGGCAAAAACGCCGTTGCGCTGGTTTTGTACAACAACAAATTCGAAACCGATATTCCACAGATTATGGATTACCTTCTGTCCAAAGGCTCCGACATTCCGCGCAATATTCCCGGACAGATTGCACCGCGCTATAATACGAACCGCGGCGGTTATGATCCGCATTCCGGCAGCTACCGCCCCGTGAATGATAATGTCAACAATACGGCCGCCGGTAACGGCATGCCGTCAAACCCCGATTATATGCTGCACAAGCTGATTGAGGAAGACGGGTCGATTGATCTGATCCGTAAATTGCTGGACAGCGGCATGGAGATTGAAGAAACCAACCGTATGGGTGCAACGCCGCTGACCGTGGCCGTTGAAAAGATGCGTTACAAAGTCACGCAATTGCTGCTGGATTACGGTGCAAAAACCAACAATCCCGATACGACAAGAAGCCCTGTCAGTATCGTCGCACAGCAAAAGGAAACACCGAAAACGCTAAAAATGCTGAAATTGCTGCACCGCCACGGCGCAGCGCTGGATGGCAAAACCTCCGGCAGAAATACCTCGCCGCTGATGCATGCCGTCTCTGCCAACAATATTGAGACCTGCCGCTATCTGCTGGAAAACGGTGCGGATGCCAAAGCGCTGAGTACCGATTTCGCAGAGGAAACCCCCTTCATCGCCGCCTGTAACAAAAAACATTACGCGCTGGCAAAAATGCTGCGCGATTTCGGTGCGGATATTAACGCCAAAAACGGCAAAGGCAACAGCGCCATGCATCTGGCCGCCGTATCCGGTGATGTTGAAACGCTGAAATTCCTTGTCGGATTGGGCGCAAAAACAGACGAGAAGAATGCAGAAGGTAAAACGCCGCTGGTGCAGGCCTTTAACGCCTATAATAACAGCGCAGAGGCCACAATCTATCTGGCCAAACAGAACGGGCGTGATTTCAATACACCGGATGAAAACGGTCGCACCCTGCTGCACATGGCGGCAGAAGCCGGAAAAGCGGATTTTCTGGAGAAGGTTCTGGACAGTAAGGGCGGAAAGAATATCGATCTTGACGTGCGCGACTATGAAGGCCGCACGCCGTTGATGTTGGCCGCCTATGCCGGACAAACCGCTTTTGTCGGCAAAATGATTGAAAAAGGCGCGCCTTTGAACAGCACCGATAATTTCGGACGCACGGCATTATATTTTGCCGTTGCCGCAACAGAGGAAGGCGCGATTGACAAGCTCATCGAAAAAGGTGCCAATCTGCATATCCTGCCGAAAACCGACCGCCGCAGTTTTTTACATCAGGCCGCTGAAAAGGCCCGTGTCAGCCTGACCAAGAAATTTGTCGCGGCAAAACTGCCGGTCAACCGCAAAGATGTCAACGGTAACACGCCGCTGCATATTGCCATCAAACACGGCAATGAGCCGGTGATCGAATATTTGCTGGAAAACGGTGCGGATCCGAAAATTGCCGACAGCGTCGGCTTTACCGCCGTTGATCTGGCAGAACAGCGCAATCATTACCAAATCACCAATCTGGTCAAAGCCTATGCCGAAGGCAAACCGCCGCCGAAGCGTGACCGTTACTATAATGACGGCTATAACAGCCGCAGGGATTACTGGTAACAGCCATGATCCGTATCGTTTTTTACACAAGCGTGATTGTTTTCTTCCTGCTATGGCCGGTCAACGGCATGACGGCCGGGCTGAAAAGCACGGCGAACCAGAATCTGCAACATTACAGCGATAACACACTGGCTGACTGCGTTGCCGAAGTCGCACCGGAAACGGATCTTTTGTCCTTCCAAAAAAAATACCGGCATAAGGCGGAAAAAAAATGCCACGAAATGCTGGCCGAAAAACGCCGAAAAACAGCCGTTATCACGCCTGATGCCGATGCGGAAACTGTTCCGGCAGACGGCAAAACAGTGAACACCGCGGATGCGGAGGCTGCACAAGACACGGAAAACAAACCCGCATCGCAGAGCCGTAATTACTGGCGCAATAATACGGCAGACTAACCCCGCCATTATTTACCATAGCTATATTGACTCACCGCCTCCTACATGATATGACAATTATATAACGTCATTTTAGAAAGGGTGCATATCACATGTATAACGCCGCGAAAGAAGAATATGTCTATGCCATCGCCGGTGGCGAAACCATGCAGATTATTGATTATCTGGAACGCGCCGCCGCACAGGCAAAGAAAGACCTGATTTTACATGCCGAAAGTATCGGCATTGCCGCAACGCCGATGGCGGGTTATCCCAACCGTTTTGAATACAGCATGAAAGACCCGAATGCCCCTCTGCCGGAAGGTTGGGTCATGGAAACAAATCGTGCGGGAACATATCTGACGACCGATTTTAACAGTCAGGAAGGTATGAAGGCCGAATCCGCGCTTTCAAAATACACAACCCGGATGAATATACAGGACGCTTTCGATAAGCTGTGTCACAGCCTCGCCCCCTCCTCATATCTGAATAACCGCAAATATTCCTATGAAAGTGTCGGTGATGAAATCGTCGTCGCCAGTCCGAAGCAATATGAAGGTGATGCCATTGTCCCGCCGGGATCAACCGTTATCAGCTATGCGGAATATGTGCTGATGCAGGAAAAGGCTAATCCGACACCTGCGCCGCAGACCCGCGTCTTTCAAAAGAAATTTTCACCGAACGGTTAATTACGGCTCGGTGAAAGCGCGGTCTTTCAGCCTAAGAACGGGCTTCAGCAGATAAGACAAAATCGTCCGCTTACCGGTAATGACTTCGGTTTCCGCCACCATACCCGGGCTGATCAGCAGCGGTTCTTCCGCTGTGCCGAGATTGTTCTTGTCGGTACGGACATCGATTTCAAAATACATTGCGCCATCCGCATCCATCACCGCATCCGCGCCGATACGTTCCAGACTGCCGGTCAGAGAGCCGTAAATCTGCGCATCATAGGCGGTAATACCGACCCTCACCTTTTGCCCCGGTTTCAGGAAGGCGATATCTTCGGGGCGCACGCGGCTGCGCACCATCAGCTCATCCTCCACCGGAACGATTTCGACCAGACGCTGCGCGGGTTCGATGACACCGCCGACGGTTTTAATCGCCACGCTTTTGACAATACCGTCAACAGGCGCGCGCAATTCGGTGCGGCTGATACGGTCCTCGGCAGAGCGCAAGGCCTCGCTGATAGACGTAATACGGGTTTCGGTTTCGTTCAGCTGTCCCAGCACATCGGAACGGAAAGCGGCCAGACGTTCACTGCGTTTCTGCTCGGTCGCGCCCAGCCTTGCAGCCAGACCTTTTTTAGCTTGCGCCGCTGTGGCAAGGCTGCCGCGGGTTTCATTATACTGACGCTCCAGACGCAATTTTTCAATCTCCGGCATGGCACGTTTTGCCACCAGCGCCTTGGCGATATCCAGCTCCTTTTTTAAAGAGTCACGGCTTTGCGCCAATTTGGCAATATTGGCATTAATTTCCGCAAGATTGGCGCGGCTTTCTTTTTCTTCCTGCGTAATGATTTCCAGCGCGGTGGCCAGTTCCTTTTGGCGGGAGGCATAAAGATTTTCTTCATTCTCCGCAATTTGCGGCGCATGTTCGCGCAGCTCCTGCGACAATTTGAACGCCACCCCTTCGGATTCGGCATCCAGCCGCGCCTTGCGGATTTGCAGCCCGATCATTTGCGCTTCAATCCCGCGCCCTTCCGAGGCAAACAGAATATCGTCAATACGCATCAACACCTGCCCTTTGGCAACGCGGTCGCCTTCCTGCACCAGCAATTCCGACAGGATACCGCCTTCCAGACTTTGCAATGTCTGAATATCACTGGACGGCATCACACGCCCGACACCGCGCACCCGCTCATCCACCTCTGCAATTGCCGCCCATGCCAGCATCCAGATCACAAAAACGGCGATCAATACCGTCAGCAGGCTCGCACTCCAATGCGGTTTCAGACGTGCGGCTTCTTCCATTTCAGACAGGTAGTTTTTGTCGGGATTTGCCATGGCCTAGCCTCCCTCCGCAGTATTTGGCGGAGTGGACTGCACAGGCAGCTGACCGCTGTTGAGGGCGGCGACGACTTTCTCTTTCGGCCCGTCCATCAGGATTTTACCCTGATCCATCAAAATCAGACGGTCAACCATCTCCAGCAGCGAGAAACGGTGCGTCACGACAATCAAGCCGCGCTTGCCCTCATCCAGCCAGCTTTGCAGGGATTTAACCAGCTGGTTTTCGGAGACATTATCCATTTCATTCGTCGGTTCGTCACAGATCAGCATATGCGGATTCCCGACCAGAGCGCGGGCAATAGCGATAGCCTGTTTCTGCCCGCCGGAAAAACCGCGTCCGCCCTCACCGACCGGCGCGTCATAACCCAGCGGGTGATGGCGGATAAAGGCATGGGCACCGGAAACCTGTGCGGCTTTCAGCACATCCTCATCCGTTGCACCGGGATGCCCCATCGCGATATTTTCACGCACCGTGCCGCGGAACAGTGTCGTATCCTGACCGATATAGGAGATATCGCGGCGCAGATCTACCGGATCAATCTGCTGTAAATCCGTACCGTCCAGCCGCACGACACCGGTTTCCGGCTGATAGAATTTCATCAGTAATTTGATCAGCGTCGATTTCCCCGAGCCGATACGTCCGACGATGCCGACACGCTCCCCCGCCTGAATAGCGAAACGTAAATTCTGCAAGGCAGGAACTGTTGCCCCCGCATAAGTGAAGCCGAGATTATCCGCCGCATACAGCCCGTGCAAAGCCGGACGATGTAAAAAGCGGCGGTTCTGCGGGCGTTCTTCCGGCATTTTCATGACACGGTTCAGCGTTTTCAATGCACTGCGGGCATAATGGTATTTATTAATCAGCCCCGCCACTTGTGCGATCGGCGCAATCGCCCGTCCGGCCAAGATGACACAAGCAATCAGCGCACCGGTGCTGAGTTCCCCGTCCCGCACCATATACATGCCAAAAAGCACAATACCGACCGCGCTGATTTGCTGTGCAAATGTCGCCACATGCACCGACAAGCCCGACCAGAAGCGCGATTTTTGTCCGTAAAGCGCGCTTTCCGCCGCATAACGTCCGTAAACGCTGCGGAAATGACGCGTTGCACCGCAACCCTTGACTGATTCCAGACCGTTCAGGGTTTCAATCAGAATCCCCTGTTTTTCCTCGCTGCTTTTCGCTGCACGGCGCACAAGGCTTTTCACCGGCATCTGCAGCAGCAGACACAGCACAAACACAATCACGAACAGCACCAGCGGTACAAAAGCGACTGTGCCGCCCAGCAGGTAAATCGCAAAAATGAACAATAACGCAAACGGGAAATCAATGATGGAGGCCATCACCGCAGAGGTCATAAAATCACGGATATGCTCGAATTCGCGCATATGATTGGCGAAAACGCCTGCGGGTTCCGTCCGCACATCGGTGCGCATATCCAGCACATGGTCGTAAAGCCGCCGCGCCCAGATCACATCGCCGCGCCGCCCGGCAATATCAATGAAATAGCCGCGCAGATTTTTAAAAAGAAAATCAAAAACAAAAACAGACAACACGCCAAAGGCCAGCACCCAGCCCGTTTCAATCGCATTATTCGGCAGCACGCGGTCATAAACATTCATAATGAAAATCGGCGCTGCCAAGACGAACAGATTGATAAAAAACGCCGCCAGCAAGGCACGCAGATAAACAGGCTTATTGCTCCAGACCACCTGCCAGAACCAGTGACCGGTAAAATCCTGTTCCTCACCGTCACGCATCAGCAGCTTTTCGGTCAATCTGGACGGTTTGACCAGTATCACCGTACCGCTTTGCTGTTTTTTCAACTCCTGCAGCGGTGTTTCAAGGGTTTCAATGCCGCTCTCCGCTGCCGGAAAAACCGTATAAAAACTCTTCTTATCGCCGCTTTGCCCCTGCACCACGCAGGCATTCCCGTCTTTCAGCAGTAAAACAACGGGAAACAGCGCGGGGTCAATTTTTTCGATTTTGCGGGGAACGGCTTCAGCCTGCAGTTCCGTTCTGGCCGCAGCACGGCAAAACATCTCTGCCGTCATACCGCCCGTTTCAAATTCCGGCAGGAACTCCGCCAGTGCCGCCGCACTATGCGCCTCCCCGAAATAACCCGTCAGCCATGACAAACAAGCCAGCAGCGGCTCCTGCCCGCCGGTCTGTTGTTTCAGCGCAGGTGTTTTCTGCGCCGTCTTCTGCTTTGCGGGTGTTTTATCCTGCTTTTTTTCTGCCATAATATCGCTACCACCGCCGCATCAGCGGGTGTTGTCCTGTTGCGCGATCGTTGCCGCCTCTATCGCGCCGACACCAAGCGCATCGGACAAAATGCCCATCGCGTTCAAGAGATCATACTGGGCAAGATAAACGCCGTATCCCGCCTGAAGATGCGCTGCATCCGCCTGATAATTCTGGTTGCGCGCATGCAGCAATTGCAGCACCGTGCGCTTACCGCCTTCAAACTGGTTACGGTAATTCTCTAAAATACCTTCATTGGTCTGTTTGCGCTGTGCAGCCAGCGCCAGCCGCTGCTGTGCCACCTGATAACGGCTGTAGCTTTGCCGCAGTTTGCGTTCAACTTCGCGCTCCGTAGTGCGGGCGCGCTGTGCGGCCTCCTGCCGCGCCTGACGCCGCTTTTCAATACGTGCTTTCTGTGCGCCGCCTGCTGCAAAATTCCAGCGCAGACGCAGCATCGCCGCGGCATCTTCAATTTCGCCGCCGAATTCCTCTTCCTGCTCTTTTTGAAAATACGACAGTTCCGCATCAACGCGCGGCAGTAATTCGCCTTTTTGCGCTTTCAGCTCGTAATCCAGCGCCGTGATATTCTTTTCAATCGAGGTCAGCAACGGATGCCGCCGCTCCAATACCGCCAATGCCTCATCCACACTGGCCGGAATCAGTGTTGCCGCCTGTTTATCCTCACCGGAAATCTCCAGAATACTGTCCGGCCATTCTCCGGCCACTTGCAGATATTCCGCAATCGCCAGCTCCGTTTTTTCCTGATAATCAAGCTGCGCATTTTTGGCCAATGCCAGAATTTCCTTGGCTTGCAGCAGCTCGCCTTCATCTGCCGCCCCCGCATCGACCAGATCACGGATACGCTGTTCGTAATCGCCGATATCGGCGATATAATCACCGGTCAGCCTGTCCAGCGCGGCGGCGCGCAACACATTCAAATGCGCCCTGACAGCTGTCACCGCAATATCCAGAACACGGTTTTTCACATCAAAATCAACCGCATCCATCCGTTCGCGGGCGGCGCGGTAACTGTTGGAGGTATTTTTGCCGTCATAAATCATCTGCGTGACGCGCAGCGTGCCTTCCCCCGCATAGCCGGAGGCATCACCGCCTGTTGCCGCGCGGGTTTTGTCATTATTGACATTCATCGCACTGATCCCCGCCTCGGCGCCGAATGCGGGAAAAAAATCAGAGAAATGTTCTTTTGCCGTCTGTTCCAGACCGTCATGTGCCGCACGCCCTGCTTTGATATCGGGATGCGTCAGCACGGCGCGCGTTACGGTTTCCTTAAGATCACGCGCCGTTGCCGGATTGGGAACGGCCAAAATCCCGCAGCACAGGGCGCAGGATAAAAAAAGCGAAAAATAACGGTTTGGCGTTCGTTCAGACATCTACAAAACGCTTAAGGCTGGTTGTTAAAGGCGGGTATCTTCCCCCTTCTTCAAGGATGAACAAAAACGGGCGGTTTGGCAAGAGTCTTTGTCGGAAAGGCGCAAGAACGCGACCTTTAGGGTTTGCGGCGCAGATATTGGCGCAGACGATCCTGACGGGTTTGCAGTTTGTCGGTGCGCTGCTGTTCGCGGAAGGCGGCAAGCGCTGTCAAAACATCTTTGTGACCGCCTTTGCGCGCAAGTTTTTCAGCATCCTCGCCGGACAGATTGGTATGTTTTAAAGACGCATTTTTCTCCAGCAGCTGCGTCACCAAAGGCGCATTGCCCATTTTTGCCGCCCAAAGCAGAGGCGTATTGCCGCTGCGGTCAGCGATATCGGGATCAGCACCCGCATCCAGAAGCAGTTTTGCGGCATCACTCTGTCCGCGGCGCGCCGCCCAGGCCAGCGGCGTCATACCGTCATCATTCCGTAAATCGGGGTTGGCTTTGCCCTGCAGCAATGCCGCCATAATATCCAGACTGCCGTTAAAGGTCGCGTAATGAAGGGCGGTTTCTTTCGAATCATTGGCCAGATTCGGATCAGCCTGATGTTTTATCAGCCATTTGACCATCAACAGATTATCGGCACTGGCGGCATAATTCAGAACCGTATCACCCTCCAGCGGGCAACGGGCATTGATATCCATCCCTGCTTTGACGTAGCGCTTGACCTCGTCAAGCTGCCCGCGTGCGGCGGCATCGATAAAACCGTCAATATCGTCTTTTAAAGAAGTCACGCAGTATCTGCCCTTCACATAAATATTTATGATAGGGCATTACTTTACTAGGAAACTTGCTGTCTGGCAAGAGCGGGAAAGCTAAAAACAGTGTCCTCGCCTTTTTGCTTTTTCAGGCGGCGCGCGATGGAGGACAGGATTTCATCCGCGATGCTGACATTGCAGCAGGATTCAAGAGCGCGGAAATCAGGAGCGACATTAGCTTCACAGATTTTATAGCCGCCCTGCCCGTCAAACAGAATATCAACACCGGCAATATCCAGATTAAGGGTGCGGGCGCTGTCGATGGCCAATTGGCGAATCTCGTCATTCATCGGATATTGTTCCACTTTGGCACCGCGCGAAGCATTGGCTTTGAAGCTACCGTCCTGCGCCGTCCGCTGCATCGCGGCAACCGCTTCGCCGTCAATCACGAAAACACGCAGATCACGGCCATGGCTATAGGAAATAAATTCCTGGAAGATCATTTGAATATCGGGCTTTGTTTCTTTCAAAAGCTCCATAATATCTTCAAGTTTTTCTTTGGTTTCGCATAGGAACACACCGTTGCCATGCGTTCCGACCAGGGTTTTCACCACAAGCGGGAAGTCAAAAATACGCTCGACAATCTCCGTATCACAAGGGAACTTCGCCAGCATCGTTGCCGGAACGGGGATGTTGTTTTCTGCGAGAATCTGCTGTGTGTGAAGTTTGTCTTTCACCGCATCAATGGTTTCAGAACCGTTGAAAGCCTGCACGCCAAGCCGCTCAAGATGGCGGATAACCGCAAGCGTAAAGTAATTTACATGGCCGCTGATGCGCGGCAGGATAAAATCGGGAAGCTGGGCAACCTGACCATTGACAAGAATACTGTCGCGGTCGTCCTGCGTTACGACAAGCTCGAACTGTTCAGGACGGAAAACCGTCACATTGATGTTCTGTCTCTTGCCTGCCTCGATGAACCGTCTGACCTCATAGGCACCAGGCCCTGAAGATTCGGCCTCACCGTCGTAAAGGATCCAGCATTCCATATGATATGCCCCCCTTGAAAAATTACTGCCGTTTTCTTGGTTGATGAAAATAGTATCACAGATGAACAAAAAATTGTACTGTAAAATCAGAATCCTTTGTTTTATAAGGGAACTCTCTGCTGAAAACGCTCAGAAACGCCTTGAAAACATCATAGAATCACCCGCATTCAGGATAAAAAACACATGAATTTAACCATCGCTTTGCAGGCCTGCCCTCTCGAAAATATGGATCCGAAGAAGGAAACCACGCTGCTGCTGGGCGCTGAAGCCTGTTTACGCTACGACAAAGTCTATTATTACACGATGAAAGATCTGTTTCTGGACAATGGTACAGCCTGTGCCATGGCGCGTCCCGTCAAGATTGATGCCGGCGATGTCAACACGCTGCATTTCACCGGGCCGCTTGAAAAACTTGATCTGGGCAGTTGCGATGTGATTCTGATGCGCCAGAACCCGCCTGTGGATCAGGAATATCTGCTCTCCACCTATATACTCGATTATCTGCCGGAGACGACGCATGTCTTTAACAATCCCAAAGCCGTGCGCGGATTGAACGGAAAATTCTTTGCCAATGAATTTCCCGATTACGTTGTCCCCTACCGTATGGGCAGCAGTTTCGCCGTTATCGACTCCTTTCGCGAAGAATATCCGGACAACATTCTCAAACCCGTCGGCGGATATGGCGGTGCGGGAATTTTTCGTATCCGCCCCGATGCCGACGCCGCTGCGATCTATGAAGAATTCCGCCAAGGCTGCCCGGGCATGTTCATCATCCAGAAATATATCCCCGAAGCGGTAAAAGGCGACAAACGCATTATCCTGTTTGACGGCGACCCCGTTGCCGCTTTGCTGCGCGTGCCGTCCGCGCCGGATATGCCGGCCAATATCACATTGGGCGCCACAATTGAAAAAACCGACATTACGGAACATGAATACGCGCTCTGCCGTAAGCTGGCACCGCGGCTGCAAGAGCTGGGCTTGTTTTTTGTCGGTATCGATATGCTGGGTGACTGGCTGGTGGAAATCAATATCATCTCCCCCGGTACGGTGCGCCCCGCAAACAGCTTGTACGGCATGGCGCTGGAAAAAACCTTTTGGGATAAAGTCGAACAGAAACTGGCAAAAAATGAGCATTGCAAACTGGAAAAAACTCTCTGAGGATATCAAATCCGCAGCACAGACTTGCGGCAGGGATCCTGCCGATGTTGCGCTATTGCTGGCCTCAAAAACCCAGCCGCAGGATATTCTTGTGCCTTACCTGAAAGCCGGACACCGGCTGTTCGGCGAAAACCGCGTGCAGGAAGCGGTCGAAAAATGGGTGGCGCTGAAAGAAGGTTTTCCAAAAGTGGAACTGCACCTGATCGGCCCGCTGCAAACCAACAAAGTCAAAACCGCTCTGGAGATTTTCGACCTGATCGAAACGCTGGATCGTGAAAAACTTGCCGAATCTCTTGCGGCGCATGACTGTGCGATTCCCTGCTATATTCAGGTCAATACCGGTGAAGAACCGCAAAAATCGGGGATTGCCCCCCGTGACCTGCCAGGATTTTTCGATTTCTGCACGAAAGACTGCAAACTGGATATACGCGGGCTGATGTGCATCCCGCCCGCTGACGAGGCTGCGGCACCGCATTTCGCCCTGCTTCATAAACTGGCCGCAGCCCATGGCCTGAAAGAACTCAGCATGGGGATGAGTGGAGATTACGACACCGCCATCACATTCGGCGCCACGGAAATCCGTATCGGCACCGCCGTTTTCGGCAACCGCAAGCCTGACGCTGCTTGACTTTTATTATTTTTCATATTATTATTTTCATGTTTTTAAATGCGTCTAAAGGAGGGATATCATGAGCTTTGATTATTGGGACAGAAAAGTCATAGAGCAGGCCGTACACAGCATGGCGACGGAGCCGCTGAAAAAAGAGATCGATGCGTTAAGATACGCCTTTGACTCACAAGCGCCGAAACTGCCGCAGGCATTGAAACAGGCTCCCAAAGACGGAAGCTTTTATAAATTCGATGCCCAGACAGCCGTCAAAGCCAAAACAATCGGCAGCGACCTGACGCAACTCTATCAGTTCGATTTTGAAACCGGTCTTGCCACTGTTATGACGTTCCAGCAGAACCGGCTTGCGGCAACCGAGACGAAAAAGCTCTCCGAAATGCCTGCAAAAATGGTCAGTGATGCGCAACAGGCGGTTTCCGGTAAGACGCACGGACAGCAGTTCTCACGCATTCAACGGCGCGAAAGGTAAAAGAAACATGTCCTATGTCTATGGTGAAAGTCTCGACAAAACGGCCGCAAATACAAAGGATGCCGCGAAAACGCTGGAAAAAATTTTCAATCTGCTGGCAAAGCAATCCGCCCCCACCCCCTTCAGCGAAGAAGAGCTGAAGAAAAATGACGGCTTTATGAAACTGGGCAAAGGCATCATTGCGCATATCACCTCCCATGAAGACAAATTCGTGCAGATGCATGTCTTCGACTTCAATTTTCAGATCGTCACAACCTCCACCGATTACGGACATACGGCGGCAAGCTGTATCACGAAATTCGCCGATATGCCGCAAAAAGCCATACAATCGGCACAGCGCGCCGCCGAGAAGCTCGGGGCTTAATCCGGTTTTTTATCCTAGCCAAAGAAAAAAGATTGTGTTATCCGTTCCTCTGTACTAGATTTCTGGTTCAGGTTTCTCATCACTATAATGTAAAACAGTTCGCGAAAGGAAAAATACGATGAGCGATATTACAGAACGCGTAAAAAAGATTGTCGTTGACCAGCTTGACGTTGCAGCAGACAAAGTTACGGACTCCGCAAGCTTTATCGATGATCTGGGCGCAGACAGCCTGGATACGGTTGAGCTTGTCATGGCTTTTGAAGAAGAGTTCGGCGTGGAAATCCCCGACGATGCCGCTGAAAAAATCATGACGGTCAAGGATGCAATCGATTTCATCCAGCAAAACGCTGAAGCAGCTTAAGGGCCGCTTTTTGACTGGCTTAAAACGAATTGAAATGCGGCTATACTTGCTTATACTTGTATAGCCGCATTTTTATGCGTACAGATTTTCGCCTCTAATAGATAAAAAATAAAGAAAGACGATATCCCATGAGACGCGTTGTTGTGACAGGACTTGGCATGGTCAGCCCGCTGGGCGTCGGTGTCGGGCATAACTGGCAGGAAATTTCGTCTGGCGTATCCGGCATCCGCAATATCAAAAGCTTTGACCCTTCCGATATGCCCTCGCAGGTCGCAGGGGAAGTGCCGCTGACATCATGGGAGGATGCTCCCGCGCAAGGCGCGTTAACGCTTGAGGATTACATTTCTTCAAAAGACCAGCGCAAAATGGATAAATTCATTCATTTCGCCCTGATCGCCGCGCAGGAAGCCGTGGAACACAGCGGCTGGGTTGCCGCGACGCCGGAACAGCAAAACCGCACCGGTGTGCTGATCGGATCGGGCATCGGCGGATTGATCAATATTCATGACAATTCCATCATTTTACAGGAAAAAGGCCCGCGCCGGATTTCCCCTTTCTTTATTCCCTCTTCCCTGATCAATCTGGCTTCGGGGCAGGTCTCGATCAAATACGGTTTTAAAGGCCCGAACCATTCCGTCGTCACGGCCTGTGCCACGGGCACGCATGCGATCGGTGATGCCGCGCGCCTGATTATGCTGGATGATGCCGATGTCATCGTTGCCGGCGGTGCCGAAGCCGCCATCAGCCGCATCGGTGTCGGCGGTTTTGCCGCCTGCCGTGCCTTATCCACCGGATATAATGACAGCCCGGAAAAAGCCACGCGTCCCTTTGATAAAGGTCGCGACGGTTTTGTGATTGCCGAAGGTGCAGGCGTTGTTGTGCTGGAAGAGCTGGAACATGCGAAAGCCCGCGGTGCGACAATTTACGGTGAAGTGATCGGTTACGGCATGTCCGGTGATGCGTATCATGTGACATCCCCCGCCGAAGACGGCGACGGCGGTTTCCGTTCCATGCAGAATGCTTTGCGCCGCGCCGGAATTTCCGCCGATGATGTCGATTATATCAATGCACATGGTACATCAACACCCCTGGGCGATGATATTGAACTGCGCGCCGTGAAAAGACTGTTCGGTGATGCCATCAAAAACATCGCCATGTCTTCGACAAAATCATCCATCGGCCATCTGCTGGGTGCTGCCGGTGCGGTTGAAGCCATCTACACGCTGAAAGCGATGGAAACCGGTATCGTTCCGCCGACGCTTAATCTGGATGATCCCTCGGATGCCTGCGAAGGTTTCAATCTGGTGCCGCATAAGGCACAGGAAAAACAGGTCAATGTTGCACTGTCGAATTCTTTCGGTTTCGGCGGCACCAATGCCTCACTTGTTTTCCGCAAAGTATAATATGCGGCATACCGCAGTGAAGAGGATATAACGCCTCCCGATGAAAGCTTTGTTCCACGCCCTGTTTTCGCTTTTTATTCTGGCTGTGATTGTCGCCGCAAGCGCCGGGCTGTGGAGCTATCACGAATTACACAAACCCGGCCCGCTTGACACAGATCGTGTCATACTCATTGCCCCCGGCGCGTCCGTTCCCGCCATCGCACGGCAGCTGAAAAATGACGGCATCATCCGTTACGACTGGGTGTTCCTGCTGGGAACGCGTATCAAAAAAGCCGATAAACAGCTGCGCGCAGGGGAATATGATATTCTCGCCCACAGCTCCGCTGCGGAAGTGATCGATGTTCTTGTCTCGGGCAAGATGCACCAGAACCGCCTGACCATTCCCGAAGGGCTGACCTCGTGGCAGATTATTGCCATGCTGAATGCGGATGAAACATTGACCGGCGAGATTGAAACAGTGCCGAAAGACGGCACACTCTTCCCTGAAACCTATTATTTCACGCGCGGCACCACGCGCAATGATCTGATCCGGCGCATGCAGATGCAAATGAGCAAAATGCTGGAAGAGGAATGGGAAAAACGCGAAGACGGCTTGCCTTACAAAACACTGGAGGAGGCCGTCATCATGGCCTCTATCGTTGAAAAAGAAACAGGTATCGCGGGTGAGCGTGCGCGCGTGGCCGGCGTATTTCTGAACCGCCTGAAACGCGGTATGCCGCTGCAAACCGACCCGACGGTGATTTATGCGCTGACCGACGGCGGCAAAAAACCGATGGACCGTCCGCTTTACAAAAAAGACCTGTCCCTTGCCCATCCTTACAACACGTATCAGATTGCCGGATTGCCGCCCGGACCGATCTGCCATCCGGGCTATGACAGCATTGTGGCGACATTGCATCCTGAAAAACACAATTACCTGTATTTTGTCGCCGATGGCAGCGGCGGCCATGCTTTTGCCGCAACGCTAAAAGAGCACAACCGCAACGTTTCCGCATGGCGCAAACACACGCGCGGAAAATAAGGAATCCCCCCATCCGGCGGCGCGGAATTATTCAGCGATATTATAAAGATAATACACTTTTAAGATGCCATATTGCTGCAAAATAAAAATGCAGAATGTTGCAGCACTGTTGCAGAAAAACCATATATCCGATTCGCAATTATGGTATAATAAAAGCTGTAGCCATGTGCGTTCTGCACCGCGGCTGCATCTTCAACGCAACATTCAGGGGAATATCTCTATGAGCACAAAAGCGACGACCAAGAAGGCGGCGACGCCTTCCAAACCCGCGACGGCAAAAAAGAAAGCTGCTCCGGCTAAGAAAACTGCTGCAAAGACGGCGACAAAAACTGCAAAAACAGCAGCCAAAACCGCCAAAGCCTCTACTGCCAAGAAGACAAGTGCCGCCAAAAAACCTGCCGTTAAAAAAGCGGCTGCAAAACCCGCGGCAAAGAAAACCGTTACCAAGAAACCTGTTGCCAAGAAAGCTGCGGCAAAAAAGCCTGCTGTTAAAAAAGCAGCCGCCAAACCCGCAGCAAAGAAAGTTGCGGCGAAAAAGCCTGCCGCCAAGAAACCGACCAAGACAAAAAAATAATTTTTGTGCACCCGCCCTGCCGCCTGTCGCGGCGGGGCGCGGCGCCGCTGCTTTTAGCGGCGCAATCCTCCCAGATAATCGACGACTTTCTGCCCCTGCCCGTAAATAATCGGCTGCATACGCACAATCGTATCCAGACCGACGGCAATCGGTTTCGAACGCTCTGCCACCCGCTGATAATAGAGTTTATAAGTCTCGTTTTCGGTATAGACATTGTGGCTGAAAACCACCAGCAAGGAAAACAGCAGCGCGAAAATCCCCCATGCCAGCGTATAAAAACCCGTCTCCGCCCGCCGGAATTTCTCCGCTGCACCGCCAAGCGCAAAATAGGAAAATTTAAACAAATAGGACAGCAGAAAGATTATATTTTTTCCGATCGTCAAAATCGCGATAAACAGCGACAATCCCAGTGCAATTGACGGAATAAACATGGCGCGCACATAATCCTTGCCCTGATTGGCAAGACGTTGTCCGTTTGCGTATTCCGGTCCTTCTTTTTTGATTTCATCAAAATATTTAATCGCCTCCGAACGGTATTCCGGGATGATGTATTTTTGTACAAATTGCTCGCGGTTCAGAGCTTCAACCTCCGGCGGCGGCGGGATGCTTTCCGCCTGTTTACGCAATTTAATCATCGCCGGCTTTTCATCCAGCACGGCAAAAAACTCTTCCCAGCTTAAGCCCGGCGGCACGTAAAACCCAAGACTTCCGGCAACCAGTGCCGCCCATTTCTGATCGGCACGTTCCTGCATTTTCCGCATGATATAATTCTCGATATCCTGCTGCGAGAGGAACACCGGTATTTTCTCATTCCGCAGACTGATATTCTGCTTTTCCAGCTCCGCCGCAAAGGCTTCCCTGATGGCGGTATCAGTATTTTCTTTTATTTTCTCATGCGCCAAAAACGCCGCGCGCGTGTCCAGATCAGGCGGCAGACCGCTGGATGCAATAAATTCCGGATCTTTTTTGTGGTGAAGATAATCCGCAATCTCTTTTTCCGTCAACGCGCAGGGATGCTCCATCAGATCGCCGCCGCACGCCTTCTCCAGCTCTTTCGCATAGGCCCCGTATTCCACATAGAGCAAATTATAGGCCTGCCGCGTTTCACGCTCACAATGCGCTTCGAAACAGCGCGACAGATTATAAACGCGCATCAGCTTTGCCTTGATGTCCCGCGCGATTCCGTCCAGCGACGTATTGTAATTAACAGCGGCACGCCGGTATTGATCCCAGCCTTCATTTTTCTTTTTCTCAATTCTTTCCCAGGCATCTGCGGCGATTTCCTGCGCCTTGCGGTGGTCAAGCGCACGGTAATAACGTGAAGACGCTTCGGTATACTGGCTGTAAAGCGTCTGCATAAAACGGGTTTTACGCTTGGCATACTGCCCCATCACATTTTCGTATTGCATCTGTACCGCCTTATTCGCGTCTTCGATTTTGTACAGATAACGCGTATAGGCCTCATCCACGCCGAACCATGTGTTTTTCATCACCATGTTCCACAGCACGGTTTCTTTCTGTGCCTCCAGTTCCGCCAGCACCTCCTTATAGGCAAAGGCCATATAGGTCGCGAAAACCGCATTCAAACTGCGCAGATCATCATTCTTGATCGCAACATGACACAAATCCAGCGTGCCGAGTTTAATCATACATTCCTCGGCGCTGCTGCGCGCCATCAGCATATGACGTGCAACCAGCCTTTGTTCCCATGATGTCGGGGAAACAACGTAACGTTCCACCAGCAATTTCTGCCCTGAAAACATGGCCGGAAAGGCCATCATCACAATGCCGAAAATCGTAAAAACGGCATTACTGCCGCGCGTTGCAAGGAATATGACACAGCCGCCCATCGTGACAAAAGACCAGTGCATTTCCTGATTCACGGAGGCATCATGGATGCCGCGTCCCGTTATTGTTCCGAAAATAATATCGCCGTAAGTCAGAAATAACGGAAAGGAACACAGAAAGACCGTTGCCCATGCCACGCGCCAATCGGTCGGTGTTTTCAGGACAAAGCCGTTTTTTGCAAACAGGCCCAGCACCAGCAGCGTAAAACCGAAAGCCGATGTCATCCGTCCGAAAAACTGGATGTCATCAATTTCCCGCGGGGTCGTCATGCTGGTTCCCGCAGCATCCAGCATCAACAGGTTAAAGACCAGCTCGGCATAAAGATAAAGAAGACTAAGGATAAACAGCGCAAAACGCGGGCTGATTTTCAGGTTTTCAAGATTGATGCGCAGCACCTTCTCACCTGTTTTCTTTGCCCTTTGGCTTGCGAGCCCGGCTTTTGCAACAGGGCTTTTTGTTTTGCTTGTTTTGTGCTTTTCCATACGGGTGTGCGGAATCCGCCTTCCTATTTCAGCCCTTCCAGCCATGTCTTGATCGCAGCAAGTCCCTGACAGGTTTTACCGCAATATTTTTGTAAGAATGCCTCATCGACATTTTCCGTCTTCGCCGCGTCCAGCGCTGCGCGTCCGTCAAAATCAACAAAGGCCAGCCGCGCCGACAGATAATCCGGCGCCATACCGAATGCCTGACCGGCCAAAAGCGCCACACCTGTTTCCTGTAGCAGGGCTTCACACAAGCCGTAGGAATCCTTAATCCCGCGCTTGGCAAAAACATCCTGCATCGGCATAAAATCGACAAAGCAGTAAAAGCCGCCTTCCGGTTTGGTGCAGCCGATCCCGGCAGATGTCAGCACCTCGTAACTATGTGTCCCGATTGCTTTCAGAATATTGCGGCGGCGGGTCAGCGCATCCTGCATTTCGGGGCTGTCCTGATAAGCGGTCAGCGCCGCCATCTGTATAGGCGTCGGCGCACAAGAGACGATTTCGGACAAAATCCCCAGCATCGCATCCCGCAAATCAGACAAAGCTTCCGGTACAACTGCCGTCCCCAGACGCCAGCCGCCTGCGCCGCCCCATTTTGACAGACCGGATGTGACGACGGTTTTTTCAGGATAAAAACGCGCCATGCTTAAATGGGCGTTCTCAAAATGCAAGCGCCCATAGATTTCATCCGAAATAACCAGCATATCGTTTTTCCGTGCAACTTCCGCCAGCGCTTGCAGCTCGTCCGCCGCATAGCAAATACCGTCAGGATTTCCCGGCGCATTGAAAATCAGGATTTTATCACGCCCTGCGCTGCATTGATCTGCTGCTTGTTGCAAATCATCAGGCGTAATCCGCCAGTCTTTCCCTGCCATACGCGGCAGGGGGACAATCTCATGACCGATCAATTCAGCCTGCGGCCCGTAGGACACCCATGCAGGGGCGGGAATAATCACCGCCGCATTTTGAAAAGCTGCCATCGCGGCATAAAGCAGCGCCTTGGACCCCGCGCTGATCAGGATATTTTTATCCGTGCAGTCAATGTCGTCGAATTGCTTGTGATGCGCGGCAACCGCCTGCCTTAATGCCGGAATACCCGCAACAGGCGTGTAGTCATGGCGGTGGGCATTGGCGCGTAATGCTTCAATCACCACCGCCGGCGGCGGAAAAGGTGACTGGCCAAAACCGAATTTAATCACAGGCTGGCCTGCGGTTTCACGCAAGGAAGCCATATTATGCATGACAAGTGTCGGGGATTCCGGTGTGGGGTGAAGCTTCATAGCATGGTATTCCTTTCACAGGACAGACAAAAAACATCGACTCTTATCATGCCTTTTGGCATGATTGGGGGCAATCATTATCCGCCCCGCAAGCGCCAAAAACCGCATTTAAGGAGACAACAGATCATGCTTGTTTTAATTTCGCCCGCAAAAAAACTTGATTTTGACAGCGCCGCCCCTTGCAAAGACTTTACCGAACCGCGCTTTCAAAAACAAACCGGTGAGCTGGTTGCGCTGGCCAAGAAACTAAGCCGCGCCGATCTGAAACGCCTGATGAAATTATCAGACAAACTGGCGGAGCTGAATTATGTGCGTTACCAGAACTTTCAGCCGCGCTTTACGCCCGAGAACGCCAAACAGGCCGCTTATGCTTTTCGCGGTGATACTTATGTCGGGCTGGATGCGGATACGCTGTCCGGTGATGATTTAAAATATGCGCAGGAGCATTTAAGAATTTTATCCGGTCTTTACGGGCTGCTGCGCCCGCTGGATCTGATGCAGCCCTACCGTCTTGAGATGGGCACGAAATTCGCCAATCCGAAAGGCGAGGATCTGTATGATTTCTGGCAGGATGCCCTGACCAAAGCCGTTAATGACGATGTCAGCGCACAGCAGGGCAAGGCCGTCATAAATCTTGCCTCAAACGAATATATCAAAGCCATCAAACCGGCGGCGCTGGGCGCGGATTTTATCACCCCGCATTTCAAGGAAATCAAAAACGGCGCGCCGAAGGTAATCGGATTATTTGCCAAACGCGCACGCGGTGCGATGGCGCGTTACATTATCCAAAACCGCATCGACACACCAGAGCAGCTGAAGAACTTTTCCGATGGCGGCTATCAATACCGGCCGGAGCTGTCCACGGATAGCGATTTTGTCTTTACCCGCCCCGGCTGAGGCGGTTTCCATTTGTCTTTTTGACGCGTATGTTGTATATTATGTAATATATAATCATGTGTAAAAAGAAGACCCGGTATGGCCGAAGATCATAACGACATAAGAACAGGCGAAGACGGCTTCAGCTATGGCTGGTGCTATACCGACCGCAAAGACGGCAAGGAAATCCGCCGCTGGTACCGCAAGACGGACTATATGAAGGACGAGCCTTATGCCGAAAAAACCCGTGACATGCTGGACAAGCTCGGCCTGCCGCAACCTGATGACAGCGAAATTTTCCGCGGTTCCCACCATGATCTGCTGTTTCTGGACAGCCACGGCGTTGTCTTGCGCATCGGTCCGACTGATGTCACCGATCTAATCAATCCCGGTATTCTGCAGCCGCTGGGCTGGCTGGAAGACCCCGCCCTGACCATCAATCGCGGCGGCAAGGATGTTCCTTTTACCATTGCCATCTATCCGGGGATCGAGCTTTACGAAAATTATCTGAAAGAAGAGAATCGTCCGGAACTGGCCGGCGCGCTGCGCGATATCCTGATTGAAACGGGACAAGGAACCGGCGACATCAACCGCAAAGGCAATACCGGCATTATCAATATTACAGATGAGGACGGCAAAACAGTCGTTGTCGAAATCCTGCTGGACCCGGATGATAAATATAATTCTTCCGACCCGCAGAAAATCAGAAGCAAAAAGGAAAAATTCGCTGCGGCTTTGAAAAAAACAGCGGATAAAAGCGCCGCCCTTGCCATCACCCTCAGCGATGCTTTTCGCAGTGCCAAGAATGCCAAGCCGTTTCAAAAAGCCTTTCAGAAACATCAGCCGCTGCGCAACCTGTTTTGGCGCGCCTTCAAAGACGGGACGCAGCCTGATGAACAAGCCCGCACGGATTTCTGGGCAGAATGTGCCGCCGTCACCAAAGCACCGAAGAAACTGGCGCTGAGCCACTGGACATCCGTCATTACGGAGGACGGCAAACTGACCGTCACCCGTACCGAACTTACCGTCGATAACGTCAAATTGAACACGCCCTGGACAAGCAAAATTTCGCAAGGGCTGAAATCAAAGCTGCGCAACGGCGCACTCTCCTTTCTGCATAAATCCGTCAACAAAGCCGCCAAGGTAAAGAAGAAAAAGCCCCGCCGTTAAGTTTTTCTTATTTTCTTTTATGTAATATAGGGAAACGAAAAACAGTTGTAACAGGGGTGTTACCTATGGCCGATGAGGGGCAAAACGACACAGCACAAGAACAGGCGACAGTGCCGGATTCCGCACCAAAAGCCGCAACCGGCTTCACATACGGCAAATGCCGCACCGATCATAAATCCGGCGAATATATCCGCAAAGACTACCGCAGCACCGATTATATGAAAGACGAGCCTTATGCATCCCGCGTCAAAGAGGTGCTGGAAAGGATGGGGCTGCCCTATCCGAAAGATGAGGAAATTTTCCGCGGTACGCATCACGATATGCTATTCCTCGACAGTCACGGCGTCGTTATCCGTATCGGACATACCGATATCGAGGATTTGATGAATCCGGGAATTTTGCAGCCTCTTGGCTGGATTGACGATAAAGCGCACCCGCTGGAAGAAAAGAGCGAGCTCCCCTTCACGATTGCCGTCTATCCCGGAATTGAACTTTACAAACATTATATTGAAGATGACAACCGTCCCGAACTTGTCGGCGATTTGGAAAAATTATTCTCTGAAACAGGACAAGGATCAAATGATCTGAGCGGCAACAATACCGGTGTAATCCGTATGCTGGATGACAGCGGCAAGGAAATCGGCCTCAAGATACTGCTGGATTCCGACAACCGTTACAATGCCTCATGGGGTGACAAAAAAAAGGAAAAAAGCAGCCGCTTTGCTGCGGCAAAATTAAGCGGCAGCCATAAAGGGGAAGCAATGGAGGTGACACTGGGCAGCGTCTTTGAAGCCGCGCAAGGCGTTACGCTCTACCAGCGCGCCTTCCAACTGCACCAGCCCCTCCGCAACTGGTTCTGGCGCGCCTTCAAGGATGAAGATAACCCCAGCAGCGCACCGGATATAGAGGCACGCACGATATTCTGGGATGAATGCGCAGCGGTCACGAACCGCCCGAAAAATATCGAGATGCATGACACCGCCACCTACCGCATGAGTGACGGCAAAGTTGTTCGCAGCCAACAGAAGAAAACCGTCGAGGTTGTTTTATACCGCCCCTGGACGGGACAGGACGAAGACAATGTCGCGAAAGTACGCGCAACACTGGTTGCGAATAATCTTCTGAAACCGGCCATAAAGCAGATGTTGCAGGGAGAGCTTTTCACGGAAGGCGGCAATGCGGTTAATCCGGTCAATCCGGAACCGCCACACCGTAAGCATTTCTTTGCCTCCGCTTTCAGGCGGATGTTCCGTTAGGCTTGGCAATGTTTATATGTTTTTACAATTCTCTTCAAAAGAATTTATTTCCAGCCTTTATCTTCCGCAAACAGCCATGCCGCGCCGCGCACACCGCTTGAATCGCCGTGCTGGTTACGCAAAATCGGTGTCATGACTTCTTTGCCGAAAACATAATCTGGCAGCTGCTGCGGGACAAGATCATAAATTTCGTCAATATTGCTCATACCGCCGCCCAGCACGATCGCATCGGGATCCAGCAGATTGATGACGGTTGCCAAGGCGCGGGACAGGCGGTTGATGTAACGGTCAAAGCAATCCTTGGCTGCGGATTCACCGTTATGCATGCGTTTGATGATTTCCGCCCCTGTCGTCACGACCTTGCCTTTGGTGTTTTTGATGGCGTAATCCAGCGCAAAGCCGGTACCTGAGAGATACAGTTCCTGACAACCCACCTGACCGCACCAGCATTTATGCCCCGGATATTCTTCCTTTGTCATCCAGGGCAACGGATTATGCCCCCATTCGCCGCAGACGAAATTCTTGCCGGCCCATGCCTTGTTGCTAAAAGCGAGACCGCCGCCGCAACCTGTCCCCAGAATAGCGCCGAACACCACGGAATATCCTGCCGCCGCACCGTCAATCGCCTCGGACAAAGCAAGACAATTGGCGTCATTAGCACAGCGTACTTCACGCTGCAGCAGCTCTCCCAGAGAATCCTCAAGCGAATTGCCGTTCAATACCTGCAGATTGGCGTTTTTGACCTTGCGGGTCAGCGGTGAAATCGCGCCGGGGATACCGATACCGACCGTACCGGTTTTTTTCAGATAGTTTTCCGCCTCGATCACCAGATCGGCGATCGTGCGGATGACGGTATCATAGCTCTTTTTCGGCGTTTGTACGCGTTTGCGGTACAGCTCTTCATTATTCTTACGGTCAAGCGCGACGATTTCCGTTTTTGTGCCGCCAAGATCAATGCCGATATACATGCTTTGTCCCATCCCTCTTTACCTCTGCGCGTCGGTGAAATTGCGCCTATTCTATGAAGAAGCGCCCCTTGTGGCAAGGGCTAAATATTTGACTATATCACTTTATTATGTTATATATTTTTCGTTTACATGATGGATTAAAGGTGAAAACAAATGCCCGGATCCGGCGGTGGATTAGAAAATTCCAACATAAACAGCGAAGCTGTTGAAAACACGCTCAGTATTGAAGATCAGTTCTGGAATGCGCTACGCGGCGATGAGGAATTTGACGCGCAAAAATGGCAGGAGCTGGGCATTGACCTGAATATCCGCAACAGCGACGGCTATCCGGCGATTGTTGTCGCGCAGAAAAACAGCAAAATAGAAAATGTCAAAAAACTCATTCTGACCGGTGCGGATGCCAAGCTGACGGGCGATGACCAATACACACTGCTGATGCGCGCCGCATCCCGCGGTGACATGGATTTCATCACATGGCTGCTGGATAATACCGATATCGACATCAATGCGCAGGATAAAGACGGCGATACCGCCGTCAATGAAGCGGTGTACCATCAAAAGCCGAAAACGGCCGCCCTGCTGCTGGATCGCGATGCCGACCCCTATATCCTGAATTACAAGAAAGAAAGCCTGTGGGACTGGGCAAGGAAAACCGAGAATCAGGAACTAATGGGGCTGGTCTATAAGCGGATGTATCCGGTATATGAGAATTTCACCCGGACCGGGCATAACAGCGTCACGACCAGCGAAAAAACACCCGAAGGCGCAGTCCTGTCCCAGACCTTTAATTTTACATCACGTATGGTCAGCACGGTTGTCTCCGGCTCGAACGGACCGCTGAGCGCAGAGCAGAGCCGCTTTTCCGCCATGCCCCAGCGCACAATTGCCGCCGCAGGCAACGCCATGCGCATCCTGCACAGCCGCCGCCAATCACAACACGGTAAATAAAAAAAGAGCCGGAACATATGTCCGGCTCTCTTTAAATCTTTTCACCGTCAGGCTTTCAGCCGGCAGCAACTTTCTTGGCTTTTGCCGCTTTTTCTTCAGCCTTTTTGACTTTGGCCGCAGTTTTCGACTTAACATTTTCAACTTTGCTGTCTTTGGTATCAAGACCGTGACCTGTCGTGCGCTCGGAAATACGCGCGGATTTACCGCGGCGGCTGCGCAGATAGTACAGTTTCGCACGGCGGACATCACCGCGGCGCACCAGAACAATCGATTCGATACGCGGGCTAAAAAGCGGGAAGACACGTTCCACACCTTCACCATAGCTGATTTTGCGGACTGTGAAGGACTGGTTCAACCCACCGCCGCTACGGGCGATGCAGACACCTTCATAGGCCTGAATACGTTCGCGCGCGCCTTCGATAACGCGGACATTGACACGGATCGTGTCACCGGCGCTGAAATCGGGGATTTCTTTTTCCGCCGTCAGCTTTGCAATTTGTTCCTGCTCAAATTTTTCAATCTCATTCATCTTAAATAATCCTTTCACCATTCCTGTTTTCGGAACCCGTTATCACCGTATTTATTTTCGCGCGGTGGCGGTTCTCTTTATTCGTTGATTGGCGGATATGGTTTTCATATCAAAATACGACCCTTATAGGGCCGACACGCACACAGAACAGGTTTTTAACGAAAAACGGGCAAAAATACAAGCATTATTTTGATTTCGCCGCTTTTTTTTGCGTATAAGCCTCCCAAAGATCAGGACGCCTTTCCGCCGTTAGGGACTCCGCCTGCTCATGCCGCCATGCCGCGATTTTCGCATGATGCCCCGATGTCAGGATGTCCGGCACCGGATAACTGCTGCCATCAGGCGCTTCCCACAGTGCCGGGCGGGTATAATGCGGATATTCCAGCAGCCCGTTTTCAAAGCTTTCCTCATCCGGCGTTTCGGCATTACCCATCACACCGTCCAGCAGGCGCACACAGGCATCTATCAGTACCATTGCCCCCAGCTCTCCGCCTGACAGCACATAATCACCGATCGAG
Source organism: Pseudomonadota bacterium (assembly GCA_013285465.1). Lineage (NCBI taxonomy): Bacteria > Pseudomonadati > Pseudomonadota > Pseudomonadota bacterium. Next base: position 615,156 of record CP053449.1, on the reverse strand, counting down.
ACTTCTTCCATATCGTAATAATCAATGACGCGCTGATCCAGCCCTTCATAACGGCCGCACAGCAATGTCAGATGCTCTTCCGCCGCAAATTCCTTGACCATCTCCTGCGTCAACGGCTTTCCACGCGGCGACAAAAACACCATCCGTCCGCGCGGTACAGCACTTTCCACGGCACGGCTGACAATATCAGGCTTCATCACCATCCCTGCGCCGCCGCCAAAGGGCGTGTCATCAACCGTTTTGTGGACATCTTCGGCAAAGCCGCGAATATCCACAGCCTCCAGTGACCAAACTCCCTTTTCCAGAGCCTTTCCCGACAGGCTGCCCGCCAGCGGACCGGGGAACATATCGGGGAATAATGTCAAAACGCGTATGGACAGCATCAAAAATAATCCTTTTCCGTGAACGGATTCATAGCTATTCTTAAATGATATATAGACAGATTACCCCTGTTTTACAAAAGTTTTTACTGGAATGAAGCGGAATTCATATATGTCGAGCGCCTCACAAAAATTTTCATTTAAAAAATTAACCGGGAATTTTATCAAAGCAGCTTTTGTCGCCGCCATCGGCGGAGCAATTAGTGCCGCCGTACTCATTCTGGGCAACTCCTTCCAGAACTCTCTGGAAATTTTCCAGCATCATTTCTTATGGATTGCCGTCGTCAGCACGGTGCTGGCCTATACCGGCACCTATTTCGTCATGGCGATGGCAGATAAAGACCGCAGTGCAAAAGCCAATAAATTTCACATCACATTCTGGTCTATCGGGTTTTTACTCTCTTTTGTCGCCACATGTTACGGCTATTATGATTATTACAAATCCCCCTATCGCGGCGGCTCAGAATGGAACGCTTCACGCGGAAAAATGGGGCAAGCCGACAATTTCTGCGATCCCAAGAAGTGCCTGAAATACCGGTAAGCCTTTTTAAAAGCCATAATGCTTATACCAAAGCAATCCGGTAAAGGCCGTCAGTAGCATAAAAATCAAAATGGATGAAAGAATGATGTCACTGCTGTTATCGCGCGTGACCTCATCCGCCAATACACGCTCGCCGTTTTCCTTGAACTCCAGATGAAAGCTTTTGCGGGAATTGCTGAGATCAACAATCGTGAAAAAGATAAAGACCACAGAAGCCGTCATGCCGATGCAAAAAGCGTCAGCAACAAAATCACCGATACGGAAAACGATGGTCACACCGACCGTCATAAAGGCGATCAGTGCCGTTACAAACAAATCCCCGAAATTCGTATTCTGGGTTTTTGACAGCGCCAGACGGTCAATATCTTCCGCAACATCTGCAAGATTTTTATACTTAATCGCGATGATTTTTTTATACAGCGCGTTGATTTTCTCAACATTATTGGTACGCAGCATTTGCGTCACATTTTCCACCACGATCTTCCGGTGTGCCTTGGTCATATTTTTGCTCTGGAATATTCTGTGCAAAATACTGATGGCCAGATTTTCTTCCGTCACATCACGGCGGATCAGGCGGTCCATCGTAAAGGCGACCAGAATGACAAAAAAGACAATCGGCACGCCAATCGCCTCGTAATAATCATCCAGCCCCGGAATACCGTCGGTAAAATAGCAAAAAATCCCCACTGCCAGCAGACTGACCAATGTCGTCATATAGGCGCATTTGCTATCCGCTTTGGTCGAGATCAGCAGATTGGAACTGATCACCAGAATGGCACCGATAATGATGTAATCGGTGACGGCGGATGTGCCCGTCCACCAGAACCAGACGGCGGAAAAAACCGGTACAAAATACCACAGAACCGTAATATTCGACCGTGTCGCCCGCAGCAGCGACCATGTATAAAACAGCGCGCCCATCGTCAGAATAAAGATACCGACCACCGCCAGCGCAAAAATATTCTGCGCCGTATAAACACTTTCCTGCCCCGGCCAGAACAGCGCAAATGCTCCTGTAATCGGCAGAAAATACCAGCCCATTGCCACCTGCATCGACAGCAGTGAAATAACCGGATGCCCTTTCACTTCGATATTCTGCGCCACGCTTGCCTTGAAAGCCGACGCTGCCGCCATCAGAAAACCGCCGAACACAGGCAAAAGAATAGCACCGTAATGCAGCATCGTGACATTATCGCCGATAAAAAAACTGTTACTCACCTCGGGACAGAGGATAAAAACCACACCGGCAAGCGCGATAATTGCGAACATATAATCACGCGCCGGAATCACCTCCCATGATTTTTTCATCAAGACCGGTGTCAGATACATGGCAAAAATCGGCCATGTTTCAAAGGCGATTGTCGCACCGGATTTCGTGATATAGGCAAAAGACCCCAAAAGGCAAAGCTGCGAGCCCAGAAACGCGATCACATTGTATAAAAGCCGCAATTTATCTTTACGCTCATAGGCGAAAAACCTCTTATACGGCACACTGCTTGCGCCGGGGGTCAATTGCAGCAACAACCATGCCGAACCGATACTGAAAACCTGCGAAAAGAAAATAAACTCCCAAATCGCAATCTGCTCCACCCCCCATGCGGCAATAACGGGATAGATGCTCCATGCCAGCACCGACATCATCATCAAGATTACAGCCATTTTCCGGTATCTCCCTTAAGCAAAGATGTGCTTCGCAAGCCCTGATTTTAATTTACATTTCAGATGCGGCATTGTATCAATAGGCTTATCGAAAATCGATTTTTGAACAAAAAACGGAACGCTCTCTCATGGTCGCGCTGCAAGATATTATACGGCATAAAACAAAAGCTGTCACCGTCGGCAATGTCATGGTGGGCGGCGATGCTCCCGTTATTGTGCAAAGCATGACCAATACCGATACCGAAGATGCACAAGCGACTGCCGCACAGGTAAAAGAGCTTGCCCGCGCCGGGTCGGAAATCGTCCGCATTACCGTCAATACCGAAGCCGCCGCCGCTGCCGTGCCCGTCATCAAAGACCTGCTGCTGAAAGACGGTATTGATGTGCCGCTGGTCGGCTGTTTTCATTACAACGGCCACAAGCTGCTGAGCGAATATCCCGCCTGTGCCGAAGCGCTGGATAAATACCGCATCAATCCCGGCAATGTCGGTTTCGGCAAAAAACGCGACGGCCAGTTTGAAATGATGATCGAAGCCGCCGTCCGCCATAACCGCCCCGTGCGCATCGGCGTCAATTGGGGCAGCCTTGACCAGAAAATGCTGGCGGCATTAATGGATGAAAACGGACAATCCGCCGATCCGAAATCCGCTGATGAAGTGATGCGTGAAGCGCTGGTGCGCTCCGCCCTTGACAGCGCGGCGCAGGCCGAAGAAATCGGGCTTAAACGTGAACAGATTATCCTGTCGGCAAAAGTCAGCCGCGTGCAGGATCTGATTACCGTATACCGCGCTCTGGCGGAACGCAGCGATTACGCCCTGCATCTTGGGCTGACCGAGGCAGGCATGGGGCGCAAAGGTCTGATTGCCTCCGCCACCGCCATGTCGGTGTTATTGCAGGAAGGCATCGGTGATACCATCCGCGTTTCCCTGACGCCGCGCCCCGGCGAGTCACGCACGGAAGAGGTTCTGGCCTGTCAGGATATTCTGCAAAGCATGGGGCTGCGCTTTTTCGCGCCGCAAATCAGCGCCTGCCCCGGATGCGGACGCACGACCAGCACCGTCTTTCAGGAACTGGCCGGTGAAATCGAAGATTACATCCGCGCAGAAATGCCGATGTGGAAAACCGCCTATCCCGGCGTTGCGAATTTAAGCATCGCGGTCATGGGCTGCATCGTCAACGGGCCGGGCGAAAGCAAACATGCCGATATCGGCATCAGCCTGCCCGGAACGGGAGAAGCGCCGGTTGCGCCGGTCTTTATCGACGGCAAAAAGGCGCATACGCTGCGTGGCGACAATATCGCAGAAGAGTTTCAGGCTATTCTGCATGACTATATTCGCACCCGCTTCGGCCGCCCTGACAGCAAAAGCAAAACCGGCACCTAAAATCAATATCACATTGACATAGCGACATATTCCCCTTATCCTCATTTGGTTCATAATGCTTATACAGGGGAGCTTTCTGATGGAATTGCACATCACCAAAATCGTCACAGAGAAAAGCAAGTGGGAAAACCGCAGCACATGCTCTGTCGAAGGCATCATTGACGGCGCGGAAGTAAGCTTTGAATATGATGACAGCGGCCCGGAAAACGCCTATGACGCAGAGCTCAGCTATTTCTATTATGAAGGCGGCGATGCCGATGATGACGATATTATCGAAGAAGCCTTAACAGACTGGATCGGCGGCGACGAGCGCAAGGTTATGTCCCTGCAAGTCGGCGATGTTATCACGCTGGAGCCGGAAAAAACAAAAGCCTATCAGAAAGCACCGCGCAATATGAGCGATGCCAAGCTCGTAAACAAACTGCGCACGGATGCCGAAGCCTATATGGACTTCTGGGCAGATGCCGATGCTTACCGCATGTCCTCCTATTTCGGAGGGCGCGAGCGCGAAATCACCAAAATTCTGGACGAAGCGAAAAAACGCATCGACAAAGACGGCGCAGACAGCCATCCGCAATTGAAAGATGTCGCCGCATTTCTGAATGACTGTCCGAAAAGCACATGGACGGAATATCATGCCGCCCGCCAGCTCGCCGCCCTGCCTGAACAAAAGGATACGGGCAACAAAACACCGGCCAATGACGACCCGTCTCATCAGGCGCAGCAAGGCGCGTTGCGCAACTATATCAAAAACCGCAAGCCGGGCCGCCCCTCCCCCTGATTTACAGCTTTGGTTTTTCCTCCGATTTGACAGAGTGTCCTCTGCCGTGATAGAAATGCTCCCCCTTTAGCAATTTCGAGACGGACACAATGAAACTGACCCTGACAGAGATCAACACCCAACCCTGCGAATTCGAGCAACGCTTCGCGTGGAGTTTTCAAGGTGTCGTCGGCGGGCATGATATCAGTTTTAATTTTTTCGACAGCGGCAATAACGCCGCTTATATGTCACTCGTCACCGCTTTTGACTATACCGGCCCGCTGGAAGACCGCGCCATGCTGGAAGAGGCGATCGAAGAATGGTTCTATGAGAATGAACACAAAACCGATCTGCTACGCAGCGGTGACATGATCAAACTGGATATCAAATCCACATCAGCTTACCACCGGTCTCCACGTGCAATGAGCGATCATGACCTTGTCACAAAGCTGCGCGAAAATGCCCGTGACTGCCTGGAGACAGCCAATGACAATGACGCATTCCGCAATGAACGGCACTATGCGGAGAAAAAATCCGCCCTGCCGCCGCTGCTGCGCGAAGCCAGAACACGCATCGAAAAGCGCGGATTAAGCGCACATTTCCGCCTGCAAAATCTGGCACCTTTCTTAAGACAGGTTGATGAGAACAGCTGGACGGAAGAAGATGCCATCGGGCATCTGGCACAGATCAAAAATGCCGATATGCCTGCCGCCACGATGCGGCAAAGCGCCTTGCGCAACTATCTGCGCCGCAACAAATCTTAAGATATAAAACTGTTTTTAAGCGACTTGTCCCAAAGTACGGATACGTGCGCGCGGATGAATTTCATTCTGCGACATCACCACCGTTTGCGGACGGAAGCGTTCGACAATGGAACGGACATAGGGACGGATGCCCGGACTGGTTAACAGAACCGGTGCCTCACCCTGCATCGCCATCTGTTCATAAACCGTACGGACGGCAGAGATAAATTCCTGCAATTTCGTCGGTGCCATGGCAAGCTGTTTGTCTTCCCCGTCACCGATCAGCGATTCCGAGAATGCCTGTTCCCATGCAGGCGAGAGCGTCACCAGCGGCAGCACGCCCGAGGCATTGGCATTCTGATGGCACAGCTGGCGTCCCAGACGCGCGCGGACATGTTCGGTAATCATGGTCAGGTTATTGGTATAGGCCGCCGCCTCGGAAATACCTTCCAGAATGGCGGGCAGGTCGCGGATCGACATGCGCTCGGTCACCAGATTCTGCAACACGCGCTGAATACCCGTCACGGAAATCTGCCCCGGCACGATATCCGCAACCAGTTTCTGATGCGTCGGCGGTAATTCATCCAGCAGCTTCTGCGTTTCGGCATAAGATAACAGCTCCGACATGTTGTCTTTGACGATTTCCGTCACATGCGTCGTAATTACCGTCGAGGGATCAACCACCGTATAGCCTTTGAAATGTGCTTCCTCACGGTAATCTTTGCTGACCCACATCGCGGGCAGACCAAAAGCAGGCTCGCGGGTGGCATCGCCGGGCAGGTCAATATCCTCGCCTGTCGGGCTCATACACAGCAGCATATCGGGGCGGATTTCACCGCGTCCTGCTTCGATTTCCTTGATACGGATCACATAGGTGTTGGAGGGCAGCTGCAGATTATCCTGAATGCGGACAGAGGGAAGAACAAAGCCCATATCCTCTGCCAGCTGGCGGCGCAGTCCTTTGACCTGATCGGTCAGGCGCGCAGCATCGGGGCTTTCATTATTGACCAGCGGCAGTAAGGCATAACCAAGTTCCAGCCGGATGTAGTCAATCGCCAGCGTTTTGGAAATCGGCTCTTCTGCGGGCGGTTTCTCGGCGGCTTCGGCCTCTTCCTGCATCCGCACTTCTTCTTCCTCGCGATCAAAGCGCTGGAAGACCTGAAAGGCCATAAAACCTGTCACAACAGACATCAGCATAAAGGGGAAAAACGGCACACCCGGCAACACCGCCAGCGCCATCATCAGCACGGCGCTCAGCGCCAGCGCATGCGGGTAACGACTCAGCTGACCGAACAGCGCCTTATCCGCCGAACCCGACACGCTTGATTTCGACACCAGCATACCGGCGGCGATGGAAACGATCAGCGCCGGAATCTGGCTAACCAGACCGTCACCGACCGTCAGATGCGTATAGGTTTCCGCCGCCTCGCCCAACGTCAATCCGTTCTGGACAATACCGATAATCATGCCGGCGATGACATTGATAAAGACAATCATTAATCCGGCAATGGCATCACCGCGGACGAATTTCGCGGCACCATCCATGGAGCCGAAGAATTTGTTTTCCTGTTCCAGTTCCGAGCGGCGCAGCTTGGCTTCATCTTCGCTGATCAGTCCTGCGGATAAATCGGCATCAATCGCCATCTGTTTACCGGGCATGGCATCAAGGCTGAAACGCGCCGAGACCTCGGCGATACGGCCAGAACCCTTGGTGATAACGACAAAATTCACCAGCACCAGAATCCCGAAAACGATAATCCCGATCACGAAATTATTCTGCATGACAAAGGCGCCGAATGCCTCGATCACCTGCCCCGCCGCACCGTGTCCCTCATGGCCATTAGCCAGAATAAGACGGGTCGAGGCAAGGTTTAGCGATAGCCGCACCAAAGTGGCAACAAGCAATATGGTCGGGAATGAGCTAAGGTCAAGCGGCCTTTCGATAAACAGAACCGTCATCAAAATCAGCACGGAAAAACTCATCGACAAGGCAAGGCTGATATCCAGCATCCATGTCGGCATCGGCAAAATCAGGACAACAATGACGCAAACGATCAGCAGCGCGAAGACAACATCGCCGCGCATTTTGAAGCCGAAACCTTTACCGGCTCCCGCTGTTTGTAAGCTGTCATCAGCCATAAAGACTGTAATCCGTTTTTATTATACCTGTCACTTCGCTTGCAAAACCCAAGAGTTCCGCACTGTTATCTTAACACGGGAAAAGGGCGGGAATATAGCGAAAAAACGTGCAAACAGGCTCAACCCGATGCGGATTTATTGTCGCCATCATATTGATTGAGCTTGTTGCGCAAGGTACGGATGGAAATACCGAGGATACGGGCGGCATGGGTGCGGTTGCCGAGGCAATGATCCAGCGTACGCATTATCATTTCCTGTTCCATTTCCGCCATACTGTGCCCGACCAGTGCCGCCATTGCGTTTTCGACGCCGTCATCTTCCTGCGGGGGCGGCGTCGCGGCTTTTGCGGCAGGCGCTGCGGCAGCGGATTCCGGCGCGGCCTCCGACAGAATAATCGCGGCGGGCTCAATCTCGTCTTCGGTCGAAATCAGCACGGCGCGGTGCAGCGTGTTTTCCAGCTCGCGCACATTACCCGGCCAGTGATAATGCTGCATTTTGTCAATCGCCGCGTCCGAGAGTTTTTTCACAACCGGCAACCCGTTTTCTGCCGTGTATTTTTCCACAAACAGCTTTGCCAGCGGCAAAATATCCGACGGACGGTCTTTCAAATCCGGCAATTGCAGATTAATGACATTCAGACGGAAATACAGATCTTCACGGAAATTGCCGTTTTTAACTTCTTCGGCCAGATCGCGGTTACTGGTGGCAATCAGGCGGATATCAACCTTGACCGGTTCCTTGCCGCCAACACGGTCAATCACACGCTCCTGCACGGCACGCAGCAGCTTGGCCTGCAGGGAGGGGTGCATTTCACTGACCTCATCCAGCAGCAATGTGCCGCCGTCAGCCTCTTCAAATTTCCCGATCCGCCTTGCCACCGCGCCCGTAAAGGCACCTTTTTCATGGCCGAATAATTCGGATTCCAGCAGGTTTTCAGGAATGGCCGCACAGTTCAGAGAAATAAATTTCTTGGTCTTGCGCTTGCTGTGCATGTGGATATAGCGCGACATGACTTCCTTACCCGTACCGGATGATCCGGTAATCAGCACAGTTGCTTCGCTGGGGGCAATCTGGTCAGCCATTTTCATCACGGCTTTCATGGCGGGGTCACCCGCGATCATATCGCTGTTTTCCTGCGAGGCGGCTTCCAGAACCGCAGCAATCAAATCGGCATCGGGCGGCAGCGGCACATATTCCTTTGCTCCGGCCTTGATGGCCTTCACGGCGGCGGCGGCATCGTTATCCAGCCCGCAGGCCACGACCTGCACGGCGATACGTTCAGCCTCCAGCCCCTTGATGAATTCACTGATATTCTGGCGCACATCGACCATGACAAGGTCAGCACCGCGCCCGGCACGCAGCGCGCCCAAAGCCTCGCCGATATCTTCGCAATGAATAACGTCAGCACCGCGTGACAAGGCGATTTTGCCTGCCATGCTGATATGTCCTTCGAGACTGCCGACGATCATTAGACGCATAATCTTTTACCTTCCCCCGTCAGTCGAAATACCGGATACGGTTTTGCGGGGGCAGAATGCTGTTCAAAATCATTTCAAGGCGGCGCGGGTTTTCCTTGCGCGACATCGACATCAGTGCATTGATGACAAGGCGTTTTTCCGTCGCTTCGCTTTGTGCGTTATGCTCCAGCTTGGCCGCCAGCGGCGCAAACACAACCGTGGACAGGAACGCACCGTAAAAGGTTGTCAGCAAAGCCACCGCCATGCTGGGGCCGATACTGGCCGGATCATCCAGCAGAGCCAGCATCTGCACAAGACCGATCAGCGTTCCGATCAATCCCATTGCCGGCGCAACCTCCGCCGCACGGCGCAGAATACTCGCGCTTTTGTAATACATGCTGGTTTGCGCATCAATCTCGCGCCCCAGCATACGGGCGATTTCCTCTCCCGTACTGCCGTCGCGCAGCATTTGCGTCCCCTGCAGCAGAAAACGGTTATGACGCAGCGGCGCTTCGTATTTCTGTAATTCCAGATAGCCTTTTGCCCGCGCGATCAAGGCCAGTTCCAGCAACTGTTTTGAAGACAGCTCGAAATTGATTTCATGCCGCACCATGGCGCGGCCAATGACGGTAAAAGCCGTTTTGAAATTTTCACCGTTAAAAGACACCGCCGTCACCGCCAGCGTGCCGAACAGCACGATCAGCAGCGCCCGCGCATCCAGAAAGGCTTCCGGCGTTCCGCCCATAAACAGCGCTGCGACGATCAAGCCGATCGCCAGCAGTAAACCGATAATAATGGAAAGATCCGCTTTGCGTTTCTGTACCGTCCTGAGCACGGAGGCCTGCGGCAGCTTCACCTGAACATCCGCGCCTTCGGGGGCGGAATCCGCCTGCGATGCTGATTTTTCCTTTGCCATTCCCCTGCGGACAGCCTCTCAATAAAAATATAAGATAACGACGGCTATTGCCGCGTACGGTCTGATTTGACGATTTCCGTCATGGTGACGCCAAGCCGGTCTTCATTCACGACAACCTCGCCGCGTGCGACAAGACGGTTATTAACGTAGATGTCGATCGCCTCGCCGACTTTGCGGTCAAGCTCGACAACCGCGCCACGTCCCAGTTTCAGCAGCTGGCTGACCTGCATGGTTGCACGACCAAGAACAGCGGAAATCTGTACCGGAATGTCGTAAATCGCCTCGACATCCTTCGGTGAATCCGCGAAACCTGCGCTCATCATTTCATCTGTCATTTCCGCGAAATCAACACCACCGGATTCGGCATCATCTGCGCCGCCTTCCGAAGCTTCCGCTGCTTGAACAGGCTCATTTCCGCCTTCCGGCAAATCGTTGTCTTCATCACTCATGGCAAAGCCGCCTCCCTGAAAGAAAAATCGTTTTGATATGCACTACCACAGGTTATCCGTGGAACAGCACATACCCTAGCATAATAACCGTCTTTTCCGGTAAAAAGCAACAGCCGCTATTGCTTCGCTTTGCTTTTCGCCTTTTTCGCTTCCTTGGCGGCGGTTTTTTCTTCCGCAATATGCTCTTTCTTGATCACGCCTTTGTAATAAGCTTTCAAATCCTTTTTCAATCCGGGCGCCAAAACATAAAGCCCGATCACATTCGGCAGTGCCATCGCAAAAATCATCGCATCGGTAAAGCCGATGACATTGCTAAGATTTGCCGCCGCGCCAAGAATAATGACGGAGCAGAACACCAGCTTATACAGCGTGCCCAGTATTTTATTTTCTCCGACCAGATAAGTGAAAGCTTTCAGCCCGTAATAGGACCAGGCAATCATTGTCGAAAAGGCGAACAGGATCACGGCAATCCCCAAAATATAGGGAAACCATGAAAAGGCGCTGGCAAAAGCGCGGGACGTCAACTCGACTCCCTCCATATTACCGCCATTGTTATAGGATCCTGTGACGACAATCACCAGCGCCGTAATCGTACAAATCATAATCGTATCGATAAACGGCTCCAGCATGGCGACAACGCCCTGACTGACAGGAATTTTTGTTTTGGTCGTGGCATGTGCAATCGGCGCAGAACCGATCCCTGCTTCATTGGAGAATGACGCCCGCTGCACACCTTGCAACAAGGCACCAAAGAAGCCGCCCGCCAGCGCATCAACGCCGAAAGCTTCACGCAGAATGGTGCCGAATGCCGCAGGAATGGCCGTGATATTCATAAAAATAATCACCAGCCCCGCCGAGATATAAATAATAGCCATCAACGGAACGATTTTCGATGTCACGCGGGCAATCGACTGGATACCGCCGATAATCACCAGCGCCACCAGCACCGCCAGAATAAGACCGAAAAGCCAGCCTTTATCCGCAAAATAGCTGGCTTCACCGCCCGTGATATTCACAAATTGCTGAAAGGACTGATTGGCCTGAAACATATTCCCGCCGCCCATCGCGCCGCCGATACAGCAAACGGCAAAAAACATTGCCATCAGCCGTCCGATTTTCCCCAATGTCCGTCCCTTTTCCGCAAAGCCGTCGCTGATGTAATACATCGGCCCGCCGGAAAAAGAGTCATCCGGATTTTTGTGACGAAATTTAACGGCGAGCGAGCATTCGGTGAATTTTGTCGACATGCCGAAAAAGCCCATTGCCATCATCCAGAACATCGCCCCCGGCCCGCCGACGGAAATTGCCACAGCTACCCCGGCGATATTCCCGAGGCCGACCGTCCCCGACAGACTGGTCGATAATGCCTGAAAACGGTTAATCTGACCCTCACCGCCCTCTTCCTTATCATATTTTCCGCGCAGCAAATCCAGCGCATGGCCGAACATGCGCACATTGACGAAACCGAAATAGAAACTGAAAAACAGCCCCGCCATCACAAGCCAGGCCAAAATCAGCGGCGCGCTTTGTTCAAATTCCGTACCTTTGAAGATTTTAACGGAATAGAAAACAATGGACTGCACCTTGTCAGAAACCGGTTTAAACGCTTCATCCAGTGAATGGTCAACGGACTGCGCCGCGGCTGTTTGTGCAAACAGCATGATCCCGAAAACAGATGAAATTAAACCGGTCAAAATTCTTTGCATGCCCGCATTTCCCTTGAAAAAATGAATAAAATAACGCATATCCCTTTTTTCTAACATAAAAAACCCGGCTTGCAAATTACTGAAAATTTTTCCAGACTGTGAAAAGCGGGTGTTAACGCTTTCGTATCTTTTTCTCTTTATTCTTGAGAACACGAAGCGGCAATTTATTTTAGTGCGGACCATGTCACATAACCACATCATCATCAGTCAGGATAATATTTTACGGCAGCTTGTCTGCGGCGTATTACGCAAAAAAAACCTGAACTTTACCGAAGCACAGGAGCTGACGACGGAACATTCCCTCTCCAGCTCCGTGCTGGTGCTGGACATCGGCGATGATGACGCAGCCGCCTTTTCCCTGTGGAATATGTGCCAACAGCACGACATTTTGAAACGCGCCATCTTTATCATCTCGCAGGAGCATACGCTCTACGGCGATATTCTTGAAATCTGCGGAGAGCAGCGCGTCCTGCCCAAACCTTTCACGCCGGATGCGTTGTATCACAGTCTGGATATTTTTGCACCGCAGGCGCAGGCCGCCACAGCGGCCGCCGCACAGCCTGCTGAACCGGCTCCTGCCGCACCGTCGCCGCAAGCCTCTGTGCCGCCTGCCGCCCCGGCCATCCCCGTACCGGAATCCGCCGAAGACATGCAGGCAGAGCGCGAGGCCTTTATGCAGCGTGCGCTGGACTTAAGTTTTGAGAAAATGCGCGAATTACGCGCCGCCCCCTTTGCCGCCGTCATTGTCAAAAACAATAAAATCATTGCGGAAGGCTGGAGCGAAGTTGTTGAAAAACACGACCCGACCGCCCATGCGGAAATCAACGCCATCCGCAAGGCCTGCGAAGTTTCCGGCGATTACAAATTGCGCGAATGTGAAATCTATTGCAGTACAGAACCCTGTCCGATGTGCCTTGCAGCCATTTATCTGGCCGGCATTTCCAAAGTCTATTACGCAAATTCCGTCCGCGATGCCGAGGAATTCGGTTTCGGGCATCAGGATATTGCCGCCGAGATCGCCATGGACAGAAAACAACGCATTATGCCGTCCATCCAGATGATGGACAGCGAGGCCTATTACGCCTTGCAGGAATGGCAGGAGAATTATTCACCGTCGGGAGGTTACGCCGACTAAATTTACACAGATGAAAATCTGAACAGAAAGGAGCATATTATGCGTCACGAAATGCATGGCGGGGATACATTCCCCATTATGAAATGTTATCTGGAGAAAGGGGAATCCATCCGCGCGGAATCAGGCGCGATGGTCTCGATGTCCTCCAATATGACATTAACAGGTAAAATGGATGGCGGCTTCGGCAAGGCAATAGGCCGCCTGTTTACCGGAGAATCCTTCTTCCTGCAATCAATCGAAGCGCAGGACGCTCCGGGCTGGGTTATGCTGGCCACAGCGGCACCGGGCGGCATTGCACCGGTCGAGCTGGACGGATCGCGGGAGTGGATCGTGCAAAAAGGCGGTTTTCTTGCCGGCACGCAGGATATCAAGGTTTCCACCAAAGCGCAGAGTCTGACAAAAGGTCTGTTCAGCGGCGAAGGGTTTTTCGTTATTAAAATCGGCGGTGCGGGCACCGTGTTCTTTTCCAGTTACGGATCAATCATTCCGCTTGATGTCGGCGAAGGCGAAACCGTCCGCGTCGATAACGGCCATCTTGTCGCCTGGCATGCCGATATGAAATACCAGCTGGCAAAAGGCGGTACCTCATGGGTTTCCTCTTTCACCTCCGGTGAAGGGCTGGCCTGTATTTTCGAAGGGCCGGGCCGCGTCTATATCCAGACACGGAATCCGCGCGATCTCGGCTTCTGGATTTCTCCCTTCATTGTCTTTCCGAAAAATTGACAATGACGGGGATTTCCTATGTAATGATAAGGATGAATGCGCACCGCCTTCCAAGCGTTCCGCGAACGAGGTTTAAACATGCCCCATACAGATAAAATCTTTACCTTGAAAGCAATGCTGACCTGCCTTGTGTTTGCAGCATGTTTTGCCCTTATCTCCTCCGCGGTTTTCGCACAGGCCGGCACAACACTGAGTGCCGGACAGCGGGTTGTACGCCCGATGGTACCGCTGGACCCCGTCACATTACAGGTTGAAGGCATCAGCATCCGGCTTTGGGGCATCAAGGCGGCACAAACCCGCGAAACGCCGCTGGAACTGCGCGCGATGGATTTTATCGAGAAAATGATCAATAATGATGTCGTCTCCTGCCGTATTGAAAAAGTGGATCGCGGCATCCCTTATGCCCGTTGCACCACCCATAGCAGTGATGAAATCAACCTTGCGCTGCTACAAAGCGGCTTTGCCGTTGTTGACCGTCACCAGACTTATGGGTCGGTTTTTGCATCGGCTTATGAAGATGCGCAGATCACAGCGCGTGACCGCCGTGCGGGCGTCTGGGAATTTGTCGTCGCGGAAGACCGTGACAAGCTGATCCCCGACTGGCTTGATCCCTATATGTCCAGCCTTGTACCGCTGTCGCTGATTTTCGGCCCGCTGACCGGACTGGCCTTGATTGCACTGGCGGCACGTCAGGGATTCCGCAATATGATCAAACGTCAGGAAATGGAATTCAAGGAAACGCGCGAAAAAGAAGAAGCGCTGCTGCGCCGTGAAAAACTGGTTCTGGCCTCCGCCATTGAAGGGGAGCTGTCTGAAAACAAGGTCAAGATTGAAGCCTTTTTGACCATCTACCACGACCTGCTGAAAGAATTGCAGGATGATAGCGTCACGCCGAAATATCAGCGTTCGGGCGGTGATTTGATTCACAAACACCCCGCCCTGAACCGCACGGTTTTTGAAGGCAGCATCAGCAAATTATCGGCACTGGACATGCAGCTTGCCAGCACCCTGTCCAAACTCTATGCCTATATTCATGCCGAGCCGGACTATATCACGATTGACAGCAAAATGCCGCATGGCGAGGTGCTTTCTCTGATGCAAAAAACCATCCAGACGACCGAAGCCCTGATCCCGCAAATTGATTTCGCGCTGGAACAGCTATCCTCGATGATCCAGAAACAAATGGGCGGCGCTGATGATACGAAGAAAAAACAGCAGCCGCCGCGCGGCCCCGTCGCGCAAAAACCGGAGGCCGCTGCCGCACAGAAAGCCGCCGCTCCCGCTGCGCAGGCGCAACAACAGCAGGCTCAGGCGCAAAAACCGCCGCAGGCCCAAGCACCTGCAGGACAGGCTCCGGCAGGACAACAAGGGCAACCGCCGCAAGCACAATCCGGCGGCGCAACCTCATAATATTATCGGGATTATTTTATTGTTCGGCGCGGTTGCTGTAGAGCAACCGGTCCAACAGCTGCTGGCTCGGCTCGCCATCAACTGCCAGCCCCGCTTTTTTCTGGAAGGCACGAATGGCATCTGCGGTTTGCGCATCCAGATCACCCAGCGGACGGTTTTTCGGCAGCATACCCATATCAATCAGCATACGCTGCACGCGTGAAACAAGCTGCTTTTGCACCTCCGGCGTGTAACCCGGACCATCGGTTGAACCTTCCTCTACCAGTGCAACGGGCGGCGGCAGATCGAAATCTCCCCCTGCAGCCGTTTCGATGGCATTCAGATTTTCCGGCAGGTCCAGCGCATTTGTCGCGGGCATCGCGATAACGCGGCGGCCGCGCAGACGGTCGGCAGATGCCGTTGCCTCGGCAAAGCCGAGCTTTCCGGCCTTGTCATACCAGGCAATCGCTTTATCACGGCTATCCGCACCGTTTCCCGCGAAACGGCCTTCATACAGCACGCCCATATTATAAGCGGCTTGCGCAACGCCAAGACGGGCGGCATGTTCCAGATATCCCATCCCCTGTTTGACATCGGCTTTTACACCGATCCCCTCAACATAGGCGATGCCCAGATTATACAGCGCCTCGGGATGATCAAAAGCGGCGGCCTCGCGGTACCAGTACATGGCCTGCGTCATATCGCGGCGCAGTCCCAATCCCTGATGATACATGACGCCCAGATTGTAATGCGCATTGGCGACACCGTTTTCGGCGGCCTTCACAAACCAGTAAGCGGCACGGCGGAAATTCGACGGCACAACGCGGCCTGATGCGTAAAGCGCGCCCAGATCATGCTGCGCGGCGGCATCGCCCGAGAAAGCGCGCGTTTCAAGATCCTGCAATTCCGTCGGCAATGACGTATCAGCGGTAATGCGGTCAAGATTCTTCATTGTGATGCGTTGATCGCCCGTTCCCGCGGCGGGTGCAATCGCGGCGGCCTGTTCCGCCTGCGCAGTCATCGCTGCGGCATCGGCCATAACAGGTTGCTGTAACGGTTGCGGCGCGGGTTGCGGCGGCGTCACCGCAAGCTTCTCGGCCTGCAGCGGTTTTTCAACAGCCGGCATCTGCTGCGGCGGTAATGTCACCGTATCTTCCGCATGTGCCAGCCACAAGGTTTCCGTCGTTGCTTCTTGAACAGGCGCGGCCTCTTGCACAGGCTGTTTGACCGCTTGCGGCTTAACATGTGTGGGTTGTTCAACCGGCGCATCCTGCACCGCGACAACGATTTCCTCCACCGGAGCGGGCTCTTCGGCGACAACGGTTTCAATATATTCTTCCGGAACAGGCGCGATAACCTCCGCCACGGCAGCTGTTTCCGCAACGATTTCTTCAGGCTGCGGCGTAGCGGCAGCCACAAAATCATCTGTGCGCACATTTTTCAGCTCTGCCAGAACGCGTGCATACATATCTTCGGTTTTCGCCTGACGCTGTTGCAGTTCCGCCAGTAATTGTTCATGTCTTTCCATGCTCTCGGCAAGGCGGGCAACCGCGCGGTCCGTTTTGTCACGCGCCTTTAACTGGTCCAGCGTCTGCCATTCAGGGGCGAAAGCGACCTCTGTGCTCTGTGCCGTATTCAGCTTGGCAAATTCCGTGCGGGTGACAAATTCTTTCGAAGCCGGTTGCTGCATCAGCGCAACGGCCAGCGCCGTTGTGGCGACGAAAAAGCTAAGAACGGATGTCAATGTGGCGGTTTTGGAACGCGCGGGCTGTGCCTCGGGCGACCATGTATCAGGCAGTTGCGAGGGGTCAATCGCCAGCGGCAGAAAGAATTTACCGCTGTCCTGATCAAGCTCGGCACCCGATTCTAAATCGGCAACACGGGCGGCAACATCATCACGGACAATCTCCGTTTTTTCAAGACGGCGGCCTAGCGCTTCAATTGCGTGAAAAATCTCCGCATTGACTTTATCTTGATGATTTAAAAAGATATCATTATCTTTTTGCTGACGTGCCATGGCCGTTTTTTGATCTGTCTGATGTTCGAAATATGTTCAAGACGATAACAGAGAAATCCGCAAAAGTCATGTAAAAAAAACTTGGCAAATCTTTCTGCGATTTCTATGCTTGAAATTGGTACATATTTAGGATATGTTCTGTTTCGTTGTTGGGGTGTGGCCAAGCGGTAAGGCACCGGTTTTTGGTATCGGCATGCGCAGGTTCGAATCCTGCCACCCCAGCCACTTTTTCTTCCCAACACATCCGATAAAGTCCACGCAGCCCTTGATTTTCAAGGGCTTTTTTGATATATTCAATTCCATTAAATCCTATTTATTCCAACAAAAGCCAACAAAAAAGTTGGTACTTGAGTTGGTACTTTGCAATTTTAACAAATTTGATACCAACAAAATGAAACTCACAGACAATCAATGTAAAAACGCAAAACCGATGGAACCTCCATCCAAAGCACCGCGCAAACTTGCCGATGGGCAAGGTTTATACCTATGGGTTATGCCGAATGGCGCTAAATATTGGCGATATACATACAGAGTCCCCTCTTCCCAAGAGGGACAAAAGAAGCAAAAAACACTCGCACTTGGCGTTTATCCAGAAATATCCCTAAAAGAAGCTAGAGACAAAAAGCTAGAAGCCCGTAAGTTGGTATCTGAAGGGAAAGACCCGGCATTAGAGCGCAAAAAGACCAACATCATGGCAAATCAAAACGCTGCCAATACTTTTGAAGTCATTGCGCGCGAATGGTACGAAAATAGAAAGAGTCGCTGGCGTCCCCGTTACGCAGAAGAAGTACTCAAGCGACTAGAAGATGATATCCTGCCCCATTTAGGCGGATATCCTATTAAAGAGATTGAACCTCCCTTACTTTTGGAAGTAATCCGCAAAATTGAGAATCGCGGCGCTTATGATCTAGCCAGAAGACAACTGCAAAAATGCGGTGAAATTTTCCGTTACGCTATAGCATGTGGTAAAACAGTGCGCGATCCCTCCCCAGATATCAAAGAAGCCCTTAAGCCCGTTAAAAAAGGTCACTTTGCTGCAATCGAAGTAAAAGAGCTACCTGATTTCTTGAAAGCTATCGAAAGTAATGAAGCACGGCTATATCAAACCACACGAAACGCTCTCAAACTTATCACGCTTACTTTTGTAAGAACCAGCGAACTAATTAATGCGGAATGGAAAGAGATCGATTTTGAAAACAAAGAATGGATTATCCCCGCTGAACGGATGAAAATGAATAGAGCGCACATTGTACCGCTTGCTAACCAATCTATTGAGATACTTAAAAGTCAAAAAGTAATCGCCGGAAACTGGCCGCTTGTCTTCCCAAGTTCAGTAAGACCAAGAAATTCAATTAGCAACAACACCATTCTCGGCGCAATAAAACGTCTCGGGTATAAAGGCCGCATGACTGGGCATGGATTCCGCGCCTTAGCCATGAGCACTATCAAACAAGAACTAGGCTACAGGCATGAAGTTGTAGATAGACAACTTGCACACGTTCCAAAAAGCAAAATAGATAAAGCGTATGATCGCGCACAGTTTCTTGATGAAAGAACCCAGATGATGCAGGAGTGGGCTGACTATATTGATGGTTTGATCGAATGAAACAGACTAGATCACAAAACAATAAGCCACTAGGTAATGAAAATTCATATACCGAAGAGTTTTACGATGAACTGTTTAACATGGTTAATCTCGATAACCAATTTACACAGAACTCTTTGAAGAGAGCTATCATTCTAGCCGCCCAAGCATATATGAGTCATTACAACGAACACCTAAGACAATATCCCTCACACGAGACCAAAAAGGAACTTCAAAAAGCATTACGCCACATTGAGAAAGCCACAACCTCACTTAACAAGGTATTCTTAACTGGCAACCAGGGAGAAGATGTCGTGAATGCTCTTCACGAAGCCATCTCGAAAAATTACCCGTCTCTAAATGGGATTTTAAAAGACACCCGAAGAGATAATGGGCAGTTATTTACTGTAACGTCACCAATGCAGTCACTTAAACTTTTGGGCGCAGTGGCAGATGGTATAGAACTTACGCTGAACAACTATGAAACAAAAAAAACTCCAAATAGAAGTGAAGCTTTATATATTTGGATGATGATAGTGGCCGCCCAACTAGAACCGATAATCGGTCACAGGTTTGAACAAAGCAGATACTATAAGACAGATAAAGGTGGAGAGTATATATCCAAAAAGACAATTGGTGATTCCGAATTGCTATTGTTCATTATTCAACGGTTAGACCCCAATGTCACAATCTCCCAAATAGAAACAGCGATTAAAGAAACACGAAAAGAACGTCATGAAGCTCCGTGGGATGACTATTTCCCAATGATGTAGATTTCTAGGGTCACAGAAAAAAATCAAAAATTTTTGAAGGAACTTTTTCTTCCATCATCCTTATGAAGAAATGATGGACTGCGATAAGAATATTTGTACCCACTTAAACTTTATTGAAAGGGATGCAAATGCTAGAAAAATCGCAAAAAGAACGTTTCCTCCGCCTCACAGATGTTATGGCACGCACCGGCTTAAGTCGGAGCACGATCTACCTACATATAAACCAAGGGCTTTTTCCTACCAACATTAATATTGGCCCTCGATCCGTGGGTTGGTTGGAAAGTGAAATAGACGCATGGATAGAAGACCGCATAAATCAAAGATAAGGCATCAAATTTTTTGTGCCCTTTTTACCAGTTTTTAGTCTTAATAGCGGAGAAAATAAAAATGAAAGACGTTTCAGATAGTGAAGACACCCTAAAAACCCTTCATACAAAAAAGCCTCTAATAAAGGTTATTCGAGAAAAGTGTCTAGATTGTTGTGTATATCAAAAAGCTGAGGTTCGGTTGTGCCACATTCAAACTTGCGCTCTCTGGCCATATCGCATGGGAAAAAATCCATTCCATACAAGACCAACTTCTAAACACAGCGATTAGTTTTTTAACTGCATTAGTAGCAAGCCCTGTCTCATTTCACCGATCTTCCTCGGGAGGAACATTAAATGTCTTAAGATGATGGAGGATTTCATTCCCGTCACCATCTCTTTCAACCCCCACCAATATAACAGGCGTATTTTCTCTCAAAACAAAACCAGACTTTGGAGATACGTTAGAAGTTAAAACCGGTCCTAGTTTAGTCGCCGACCAATATACATTGTTTTTGGAACATAGCGGCATAATTTTGATATAAAATGGGATGACTTCCCCACTTAGGATATCTGCTTTTAGCTTGTTAGCCTCTTTATCCATATATTTTATCAACCTATTGAAAAGCATATCTGATTTATCTGCTGAAGCATAAATTAGAGTTACATTCTTTGGCAGAAAATAGTTTTCAAAAAGAGGGATTTTTCCATCATTGAGTTTGGGAATGTCACTCAAAGCACTATCTACTACTATGCCAATTCTTTTCCCACTATTCACCAACATCCGCAAAAATTTTTGGTTCAGAAGAAGTGCCCATGCCACCTTTTCAGGCTCATCGTAGCCCATATCTGGAAATACAAAAGAGAGCATTTTGGCATTTATATCCAAGTTATATTCGTTCTCTCCTTCGTCAACACAGATGTGAGTTATACAGGAAACATGAAAGCGTCCCTTTTCCGATAGAGCCGAGTTTGTATCTACTACAAAAACAAAGTCATAATCAGCAAAAGAAGCCATTTCATCTACCCGATAGCCTAAAGACTCTCTTTGAGGCGTCTCTGTAATAATCTTATTCCCTTTGGATCTAAAATGTGAAAGTTGTGTACCGTTTATTTTTAGTGGTATCTTCTGCCCATCTTTGATTGCCATCACCTCACCGGACTTAAAATCAATTTGAAGCTCATCCGCATCACGCAGCTCTGGCGTCATACCTATTTCGATTCTAGTTATCCTAGGCTTTTTTTCATTCATAGAAAAACATCCATATATATTTAAAAATAATGCAGTACAGAGCATAAATACTCTTGTTTCGAATTTCCCACATTGTAACTAATCTGAATGGAAATAGAAGTGTGTGTTTCCCCTTGGGGGGACGGAAGGGGGGATGCGCGTATCTATACTTGATGATTACGCGCTAGGTGACAGCTTATAATATATTCACGCGTGACGCTCATGCCGTCACTAGAACTCTTGTTCTGCTCCGAATATTAGCTGGAACAATTATCAGAAATGAATATAAATGATCGTATAGACACTTATGCTCAAAAAAAATTCGCAAGAAGAAGAAAATCCACTAAGATGTGTACATGGAAATAGCTGGCAAAATAGTTTGTGATATTATCGATAGCAATATAGTTTTTGGTATTGTTGCCGTTGTTTTTAGCTTCTTAGCTTACAGACATACAAAGGAACGCTTTCGTTTAGACTTGCTCGACAAACGCTGGGAAGTCTATGAAAAAGTACTAGAGTTTTGCAGCCGTGTTACTCAATACGGCGGCCTTCCTAAGCATTGCGATGATGACGAAGAACGTAATAAATCTATCCTAGCTGCCCTTATGGCTTCTGAATCATCGTTTCGAGGAATAGGCTATCATAAAGCTCGATCATTATTCGGAACAGATATACATGGCAAGCTCGACAAATTAGATAAAGCATATTCCTTCTTTATCACCTATCAAGACAACTCTCATGATAAACACGACCAACAGAGAGCGCATTTGAGTTTTGTATGGGAAACTGTCAATGATTTACCTGAGATATTTAAACCCTATATCTATTTTGGAGATTTCAAGCAACGATCTGTAAGAAATGCAATACTGTCTTTTACGTTAGGACTAATAGGTATAGCCCTTTTAATAGTTGGTATATATGTTGGTATCCATGCAATTTCATTTATCATTTACTAATATATACCAATAACTTAATGTTAAATTATGAATGATGCCACCAGCCACTTTTTCTTCCCAACACATCCAATTAAAGTCCGTACTGCCAATCTTATTCTTTCAGCAGCTTCCAAACAAAGATTCGAGCCGGAGTTATGAGAGCGGTTTGATTTATTCTGGCATGACACATCACCGCCGTATTTTGACAGATAAATCTGCATTATGGTATACTTATGGATGAGCATGCAATCGATCAAATCACGTTTTCTCGCCTCTTTTCCCGTTATCGGCCCTCACGCCGATATTGAGGCAGATCTTATGCTTGCGGGGAAAAAGCCCATAACATGGGTATTTGTTGCTCCTGATGAAGCCAAGTTTGATGACCCGCGGATGCAACGCCAGCACGAAGGAAGGAAGCGTCTTGATAGGGCCGTTGAAGAAGGGCGTTTGATTGCGATTGATGTTGAACAAAGATATGACGAGCATCCGGAATATGTTGGCGTTTATCGTCATTACGCCCAGCCTGAGAATGAGGAAAAACTCAAACAAGTCGTTGCCTTTAACAAGCAGGCATTCAATGGGCGGGATGTCTCTCAAGTAGAGCTTGATAAAGATATGGGGCATTATCTGGGATATAGGCGCCGCGACATTTTCTTCTTTAATAACGTTATCAACGCCCCTCTTTTACCTGAAGGGCTGCGCGATGTGATTATTCGGTTCAACGCACCATGCCAACAAGCTCTTGGCGAAAAGCTATTGGCGGAAGTTAAAAAATCGCTGGACACCACCGCGAAAAAATCTACAAAATTTACAATCGGCGAGAACAAAGCCCCGCGTGAAACACCTCCCCAAATAAAAAAATCAACCAACAACAGCAAGACACCCGCCCCATAAAAGCAACCGCGCAAAGGGGCTTGTCAGATTACCAACCTATATTTCAGCAGTGCGATTTCGTCTGACGGAACGTCTGAAGATATCATCGCCGATTTGGTTCAGGCTATGCGGGGAGAGGAATAACTTTTATACTCTTCATCCATGAGCAAGAAAAACACAACAAGCAATCAGCAGGTCGAGGCAGCGGGTACCGTCGCGGACGTTCGGAATTGTATGACACCGGGTGGGCATAAGGTATTGGCCGAGGAACTGCGCCGGCTGTTAAAAGAAGAGAGGCCAAAGATCGTCGAGGTCGTTGCATGGGCTGCGGGTAATGGTGATCGCTCAGAAAACGGGGACTATATCTACGGTAAAAAGCGTTTACGAGAGATTGACCGCCGCGTCAGATACCTGACCAAACGCCTTGATCAGCCGGAAATCGTTGACCCGAAAAAACAGCAAGGCGTTGAGCAAGTTTTCTTTGGCGCCACGGTTGTTTATAAACGCGAAGATGAGACCGAAGTCACCGTCAAACTCGTCGGCATTGATGAAGCCGACTTTTCCAAAGGAACGATCTATTGGCTTTCCCCCGTTGGCAAAGCACTGATGAAAGCCAAAGTCGGTGACGAAGTCACAATCCGCAAAGAATCCGGCATTGAAACCATTGAGGTTTTAGAGATTGATTACATTGTAGATGCCCCCTCGGGATAGCAAAAACGAATGACAACACCGTTTTTTAATAAAAACCCTTGCCCTCTTCAATTAATACGGCTATATTAGTTTTGTTCCTGCTTCGGCAAGAACTAGACAGTTGGAAAGACAACGGGTGTAACTGATTAACTGCTTAGATCCGATAGGAAACGTCGTTAAAAAACCTAAAAAAAGGCTACCCTCGGGTGGCCTTTTTTTATGGCGCATATTCAAGTTTTTCTAGACTAGATTAGTTTCCAGAGTAAACCGCTTTTGCCTGACATGACAGCCATCCTTTTCCCCAACACGCTTCACGATCCGAGAATATTGCGTTGCAAGAACGCCCTGCCCCTTTAATAAACATGTTCATCACCTTTGCCGCGCGGGTCGGAGAAAGTTTTGACGGTATTGTCTTTATAATCCCAAAGAATAATCTGCATATTGCCATACCGTCTTATGACCGGCGTTAGATGGTGACCTTTGCGCTTTAACGTGCGAATTTCCTCGTCCGAAAAGGCACCGCTCTCGTAAAATACTTCGTCGGGTTGAAACTGGTGATGAAAGCGCGGACGCGCAACGATTGTTTTGCCGTCTGTTCCCTGCATTCGGTCCAGCGCCGCCAGCAGAACCATGCTGATAATCCGTGAGCCTCCGGGTGTGCCGAGGATGGCTACGCCCTGATCTGATTCCAGAAATGTCGGTGTCATGCTGGAGAGCATGCGTTTCCCCGGCGCAACGGCATTGGCCTTGGTACCAATCAGCTGATAGCCGTTTTCGACTCCGGGTTTTATGACGAAATCATCCATTTGATTATTGAGCAGAACCCCCGTCCCTTTGGGAACAAAACCCGCACCAAACCAGAAATTGATGGATTGCGTCACGGCGACGCGGTTGCCTTCGCGGTCGATGACGGCGAAATGCGTGGTTTCCGTACCTTTATTTTGCGCCGGTGCATCAAGCGATAGCGTGTCACTTTTTGTTGCCTGCGCCAAATTGATAGAGCGGCTTTGTGCTGTTGCATGTTCCGCGCTCAACAAACGCTCCGTCGGGACTTCAACAAAATCGCTGTCGCCCAGATATTCCGCCCGTTCGTGATAGGCACGTCGCAGGGCTTCAATAATCAGATGTTTTTGCGTCACCGCATCCTGCGTGGCCAGATTGAAGTTGGACAGAATATTGAGGCTGTTGATTAAAGTGATGCCTCCGGAAGACGGGAGAGCGGCAGCAATAATTTTTGTGCCTTTGTAAGTGCCTGTGACAGGTGTGCGATTTACAACATGGTAGGCTTTTAAATCCTCCAATGTCCAAATACCGCCATGTTTTGCGATATCTTTGACGAGACGCTCCGCAAGTTCCCCTTCATAAAACCCTGCAGCGCCATTTTGCGCAATCAATGTCAGCGTTTTAGCCAAATCCGGCTGCTTTAGCACCCAGCCGGGCGCGGGAAGAGCGTTATTATCAAGAAAAATTCCGGCCGCTTCAGGATTTTGGCGCAATAGGTCAAGTTTGTATTCCGCACCCGTTATATAACGCCGATCAACAGCAAACCCGTCCTGCGCGGCGCGGATCGCAGATTGCAACAATGCGCCAAGTTCAAGAGAGCCGTAATTTTCAGCGATATTGGCGAGTGCCGCAGGTAGACCGGGAATGCCCGCCGATAACGGGCCTTCCGTCGAGAGACCGGGGACAGGGTTGCCGTGATGATCGAGATACATATCGGCTGTCGCGGCTTGCGGTGCCATCTCCCGCGCATCCAGCATGTTATAGCTGTTTGTCTTTGCATCATAGATCAGCCAAAATCCGCCGCCGCCAAGCCCTGAACCAAAAGGCTCGACCACAGCAAGCATCGCGCTGACGGCAACGGCGGCATCAAAGGCGTTGCCGCCGCGCGCCAGAATATCTTCACCGGCCTTGGTGGCAAGAGGGTGTGAGCTGACAACAGCAGCTTTTGCAGGGAACAGGGGATGGTCAGCCTGAGCGTCATAACTCCCGGAGACAGCACAGCACAGGAACAGGCCAATGATAAACAAGTATTTCATAGCGCCCTAGTCTAAGAGAAAACTTATCTTTTGACTACGTCCCCGGTCACTTTTTCTTTTCGGTATTTCCCAGACAAGCTCCAAAGATATCACATGAGAACAGCGTAACAAGCTGCCATTGTTTCTTTTTCATTGGCTTTAATATTGCTGTCACGCCCATAACCGGTGAGTGCATGACGGTGTGAAAAGCAATTATCTATATATTGCTCCCAAATCTGTTGAAACACATCCGCAGGAACTCTTTCACCTTTCAGCTTGGCTCTAAGCAGCAACCCCATCATCCATATTTGTTGCGGCGTATTTTTGGTTTCAGGCCTTTGCGCTCTCAAGAAAGTTCCAAACTGTTGCGGTTGCCGGTCATGGTCCAGTTGGCTCCCTTTATTCACCGAATTATAAAAACGCATAAATTGATCGAATGCTTGTTGTTCTATCAGAGCATTAAATAAGTGCAGCCAATTACCCAAGGGCTGTTTATCGCTAGAAAACACTCTGACCATTTCCGGCGCATAAAGTTCATACTCATCCATACGCCCTTCATCGAGCAATAATTTTCCAATACGCGCATAATAAGCTCCCGCATAAAATCTGGGCAATGTCTCCGACCATGTCATCAATTCAGAAATATGCCTGTGCTGCGCAAACAGCAATGCGAACCGCCCCATAAACCCGGCAGTGATTTGTCCCCCGCGAAAATCAGCCGGCGTTGTTTCACCGAACTTCTTTAAAAGCTCTTCAAATGTTTCTTCACTCAGCTTCTTTTGTTTCAGTGTCGTGTAGATATTCGCCTTATCGATATAATCCTCCAGATTACGGAGTACGACATCATGCTCATAAACCCTATGATTCATATATGGGGAAGCTTTTTCCAAATATAAAAGAGCATTTTCAGCATCCCCAAGCGCGGCCAGGCTTTCGGCAATTTTCAAATAGGTTGTAAGCCTGACATCTGCTGTTGAAGCATCTTCAATTTTCAAAATTTTAGGCTGGGATTTTTCCGCCGCATCTTCACTTTTCTTGTAATCATTACTCTCGCATAACCGGATTGCCTTTTCATGTTCTCCGGCCAAGGCGTATAAATACGGAACCGGATCATAAGTCGCGCGCGCATAAATTCCGGGATAATCCATCTTGTTATGTTCTTGAATAAATTCCGCCAATGCGATCAACTTGTTTTGCAAGCCAAGCTTCGCAGCCGTAAAAGCCAGAGGTTCATATGAGCGCCACACATAACGGCGGATAGGTTCATCATTCTGCAGTTTTTCTTTGAACAATCTATCAAAGACGTCATGCGCTTCTTTTTCTCTGCCCTCATCACGATACATAAAAAGAATTTTGCGCATAAGGTCATCATAACTTTTCTTGGCGGCCTCCACATAACAGAAACTTGATTGCCCGAACGCCTTGTTCCGGATATAAACCTCTAATAATTCTGCTGTCTTTTTCGCATCCGTGATGTTGTTTTGTTCCAGATAGGCAAGGCCCAGCCGTCCAATAGCCTCCGCCCGATTATGTGTGTAATTTTGACAATGGCCATGTGCGGATGAATTTCTGAGCGGGTCCGGTCGACCTCTTTTCCATTTCAGGGTTTCTTTTGCAATTGTCGATGCGTATGACAAATCTCCACGGCTGATAAGCGCATCAATCGCACCATAATCATCACCTGTTTGAAGTTCAGCATGCAGCTCTTCCAGCAATGTCTTTGCTTTATCATATTGACCAACAAAGAACAGCAGTCTCATGTAATTGATTTGATAATCGCTTATCACTTTTTGTATGACAGCATCCGAATGTCTACGCAGGCGGGAATAGCTCTCTTCTTCTTCTCGCACGTCTCTTGTTGTCGGCCATGCCTCCAATAATTTCTGTGCCGCATTCCGGTCTCCGTGTAACATTGCCTTCTTCGCCATCAACGCATAATAACTTCTCCGGGACGGCTGCGGGAATTCGGCCAGTGACATAAACTGGTCAATCAAACATTGATAAGTGAAATCTATGACACAGGAAGAGTTTTTATGCTCCTCAACCAATTGAGACCAAACCCGCCCGTCAAAACCGTCTACTTCCTGAATCTCCGCCTTATACTGCAGCAGCTCTTTCACCAACGCGATTGACTTATCTTCCTCATTGGACTTTTCAATAGCCGGTATTTTTAAAGCGCGAATATATTTTAAACCTTGAAGAGATCCCCCCATGCTCCTTTGGAAATCACTATCATTTGCACTGGGCATGTTGCCATGGACGGCTTTTATAACCCATCCGTCAGAAGCGTCTTTCCAACCCGTGTTTTCTTTAGAGGGATGAGGTTTAAAATAGAAGACGAAGTTTTTATCAGAAGAGGTACCGCGAGAGAAATGATTTGAATCTTCCGAATGATGCGACATTGAATGCGGGTCAAATGACAGAATCAAATTATTCGTGCGAAAAAAACCAAGTTCCTGCACAAGGACTGCATCAATCGCTTCAATAGGCGTTCCCCGCCCAAAAAGTGTTTCCAATCTATCTTGAAGGTCTTCCAGAGTGGTATAATTCTCCAAAACCAAACCAAATTCATCCCCTTCGCTATCAGGGCTCAAGGTAACCAATGACAACTTAGCTAAAGTATGGCCTTGCTTGGCCGCTTTTAGATACCAAGACTTCGCCGCCTCAGGATCTGCATCAACCCCGTCTCCCAATTCATACATTTGCCCCAATTGGTAATATGCCTCGACCGCCCCGCCTTCTGCCGCTTTTTTATACCATTTGATCGCTTTACCGCTATCCCGTGAAATATGTGCGCCTACCCGGTAAGCTTCCCCAAGGTAAATTTGTGACTTCGTATCGCCGGCTTTCGCAGCCCAAATCCTTGCAGTAATAAATCCCGGTTTGCCCAGTTCCGGATTACTCAGCGCCATATACAGCACAAATAGAAAGACCGAAACGGTTGATAGAATATAGATTAAAGCCCTCATGCGATCACACCCAAATCAATGATAGCTATATGTAGAAAAATCAAACTGTGTATGCCTATTCGCATGTTCTTCCCATTCTATATAGGTCATGGCACTTTTAATGCGCGCCCCCGGAACTGTTTGGCTGATTGCATTATCAAGATTTTTCAGGTCTTGAACATGCACCTTATCTATACCAATCAAACTATCTAAATATTTAATGACAAAAACCCAAAACAACAGCATCTCTCTTTTGCCATATTTTGCTCTCGCCTTCATAGCGAGTTCATTTACTTTGTCCATATCCAGACGGGCAGGATAAGTAAGCCTGGCACTGGCAAAAGATAGCCGGGGCTGACCAAGAAACAGCCCTCGGCCCGCCCCCTGCACGATGAGTTGCGCAGCATTGGCGTCCGCTGCCTTGATAAAAGCCTGTTTTGACAAATGTGCCGCATTTGGCCGGGGGTTCTGCAGGAAGCCTAATTGACGAAACGGCTCTCCGCTCACTTTTTCTAAAAGCGAAATTTGGCGCGCATCAATATTTTCCCCTCTCGTTGCGGGGTCCACTTTATCCACGCGCGCCCATCTGTAAAAAATTTGCACAAAGTCATTTTGCGTCTGCTCATAATTAACAAAAATTTCTTCCAGGCTTTTCTGATGAAACCGTTCTATTTTTTCTAATATATTGTTTGGATCACCCGCATCAGAATCCAGTTCCATTGCCACAGCCAATGACGGTATCTGGCCAATCCCCCGCAAGTTCGGTAGCGATCTCACACGCGGAGAAGACACCTGATAGCGAAAAAGAGTATTCATCAAATCAAATTTTAACTTCCAATCTTCTAAAGCAACTTTTCTTCCATCTATAAGCTCTGCATAGCCCTTCACGGCAACCATACTGGGGCGGCTATGCCTAATTTTTATCACTTCAAGAACAGAATATTTCTTCAAATCATCCTGCCAGCGATATACAACATTCTGATTTAAAGAAAAACGGCGGATCGCTTGTGACGCCGGCCAAATTTCCTTCTTGCTTGCTCTGCCATTATGATTGACATCAAACCACAGGATTATCTCGCCAAATCTCTCATCTTGCGCATCAACCATCAAATCACGGTTGCTGTCCAGTGCGGCCAATTCATCAAATGCGCCCACCCCCGCCGCGCCGAAAATTTCAGAGTGATCATCTATATATCCGTTTTTATTCTTATCAATGCCCACAAAGGCATTTTCTTTAACAATCCAGTCCACTGCATTTTCAAATCCATCCGTATTTATATCCCAATAGACCTTCTTCCCGGAAAGCTTGACACCCTTCCCAGCCGTATCAAGGATCAAAGTTCTTACATCCTGCAACCTTTCAAATTTTACGGATTCGTTAAACAGATCCTTTTCACTCTTCCCTTGCAATTGATAATTCGCATCTTGAATCTCTTCCCACCCCGCATACACGGCGCCACAAATCAACAACAAGAACAAAAGCCAAAAGTATAAGCCACTCGAACCTTTATCAGGCGAAGAGGCCTGCACCTGTTCTTCCATACTATTCCTCCAACCAGACTTTTACGCGGCGACTGCCACGATGATTTTCCAGACCGGTTATTGTAACGAAAAATGTATTACGAAAGTATTGACGCAACACGGAAATTATTGTTGACCTGCCTGCTATAAAGGAGTCCATTTATAGAAACGGTAATGCTATATATAACGGGCTATATTTTATCGGAGATATGAGGCATGGCAAAAGAAAAGCTTATCGCGGCCGACCGCGTGCTTTCACCGACAGCATTGGCGATTCTGCTGACCTGTCTGGGCTTTGCCACATTCACTTTTACGGATGCGATTGCAAAACTGGCCTCTGCAGGATTCCCGCCAATGGTGATTATCTTCCTGCAAAGCCTGCTCGGCTGTCTTTGTGTTGGCAGTTACGGCTTGTTGCGTCATGGCCGCACTGCTTTTAAAACAACGCATCCTTATTTACACGCCTTCCGCGCAGGGCTGGGAGGGTGTTCTTCACTATTAAACGTCAATGCCTTAAAAACCCTGCAAATGGACGAGTTTTATGCCGTTATTTTCATTGCCCCTTTGGTGGTCATGTTACTGGTGGCAGCGGTCTTAAAGGAAACACTGGGGTTACAGCGCATTATCGCCGTCATTATCGGTTTTTTATGTGTCTTATACATGATACAGCCGGGGCAATCGCTTTTTCAAATCGGTGCGCTCTTCGCTTTTATCAGTACGCTTTGTTATGCGGTTTCATGCGTGGTGGTACGCAAAATCGGGCAAAAGGATTCCGCGCTGCTGTTCACATTTTACACTTTCTGCGGCGGGCTTGCCGTTTCCGGCACGGTTCTGCTGATCAACGGTGTGGAAGTCGCCCCTTATTTACACCATCGTGACATATGGCTGATCGGTGTGAACGGCGTTCTGGTCATTTTCGGTGCGTTTTTTGTCACAAAGGGGTTGCAGATTGCACCAATGGCGGCATCCGTCACATCATTCCACTATACGCAAATGGTTTGGGGCGTGTTTTTAGGCTATCTCATCTTCGGCGAATTACCGACAACAACGGTGATGATCGGCGCAACGGGACTGATTGCAACGGGTTTATATCTGCTGGTTCACGAAAAACAGGCCATCCCCAAACCGGTCGCCGTCGTGATCCTGCCGGATTAAAATCACCGCAGCGCTTTGGTAATAAAACGGTCCAACTCATCGGCAAAGGCTTGCCGTTCACGCTGGCCGAAACTGTTTGCGCCGCCGGTATCAATGCCGCTGCCGCGCAAAGAATCCATAAAATCGCGCATGGATAATATCTGTTTGATATTATGCGTGCCATACATGGTTCCGCGCGGATCAAGCGCGGAGGCACCTTTTTCAACAGCCCGCGCCGCCAGCGGAATATCGGCTGTCACCACCAGATCACCCGCTGCGCATTCATCGGCAATTTTATCATCCGCAACATCCGATCCCTGCTCCACCAAAACGAAAATAATGAAATCGGATTTCGGCAGCTGCAGCCATTGATTGGCGACAAACATCACCCGCGTTTCCGTCCTGTCGGCGGCACGGAATAAAATTTCCTTGATGACTTTCGGACAGGCATCCGCATCAACCCATATTTTCATTTATTTCCGCGCCCTTTTTTGTATTTTTTCCGCATTTTGTATTTTTTCCGCAGGTTTTCTCCGTTTTTACCCGTATCACATTTATATACGGCAAAAACGGAGCAAAACAATGAGCAATTACATCTATGGTTCGGCAACAATGGGATGCCTCGTCATACTGGTCACAATCATCAACAACCATCTTCCCAACAGTCTATGGTATTACATTGATAGCAGTCTATTGCCGTTTTAGGGAAGATATTGGTAAATATAATATAAACTTGACATAATTAATGCCGCCCGCTAGGATAACGCAGATTTACATCACCAGCGGGTAGGCTCCATGTATATATTTTACGATCTTGAAACCACGGATATTGATAGAGATTTCGGCCAGATACTACAGGTCGGCCTTGTCGTCACCGATGATGATTTGAATATTGTGGAAGAAAAAAGCCTGCGCTGCCGCTTGCAGCCCGCCGTTGTTCCCTCCCCGCAGGCATTGCTGGTCACCGGCATTACGCCGCAGCAGCTGACGGATGAGGATGACACAATCTTCACCATGATGCAGGAAATTGATCAGCTTCTCCGCAGCTATGACTGGCCGATTACGACATCGGGTTATAACAGTATGGATTTTGACGAGCGCGGTTTGCGTTCCGCCCTGCATCAGACGTTGATGGACCCGTCCCTGACCTTCCAAAAACAGGATGATGACACGCCGCGCAATCAGCGCATTGATGTGATGCGGCTGGTACAGGCCTGTATCGTGCATGCGCCCGATGCCCTGACCCTTGAGCAGAAAACACGCCACAAAACACCGCAGCCCGCAATATCACTGGGTGTTGTCGCGCGCCAGAACGGTGTGGAATTTTCCGAAGAAGAAGCGCATGAAGCCGTCGCCGATGTAAAAGCCACCATCGCGGTCGCCAAAAAAATCCGCGATGAAGCGCCTGTGCTGTGGCAGCAAATGCTGAACATGGTCACCGAAGAAGGCGTGAAAGAATTTCTGGATGAGAACGAGATCGTCTCCTATGCCACAGGTTATGCGGGCAATATGAAACATTACATGGTTGCGCCCGTTGCCGTGAATGATGCCTATGAGCGGCAGGAAATTCTGTTTGACCTGACACAAGACCCCGCTGACTACATGGACAAACCGATGAGCGAGCTTGTCGCCCTTTTGAACAAGGACACAGGCAAAAAAGCCAAGAACAACCCGTTCTATAAAGTCCTGACGCAAAAGCAGCCGATTTTCATGTCGCTGGAGGACACAGCGAAAGAGCTGCTGCCCGCAGATATTGATGAAGAAACACTGAAAACCCGCGCGGCACTGATCCGCGACAATCTCGAATTTCAGGCAAAAATCGCACAGGCCGCCGCACTGGCGGAAGAGGAAATCCCCGTCCCCGATGCGATTGAAAAACAGCTTTATATTGATCTGCCCGCAGAAGTCGAAACACGGCTTTCCGTCTGGCGCGACGAATTTCAGGCAGGCGACTGGGAAACCCGCGCCGATTTGATGCGGGGCTTCACCGCACGTTTTGCCGATGATTTAAAAGACAATCCGACCTTGGCGCGTTTCCCGGAATTTGCCAAACGCATTATTTTTGAAAATGCCCCGCAGGACACGCTGACCGCGCAGGAGCAAAAGGCGTTCAAAGCAAGCATCCACCATAAAATGACCGACCCCGATGCGCCGGAGAAAATGATGACCATTGCCCGCGCCCATGAAATGCTGGATAAAATGCGCGAAGAACTCGCGGCAGGCACCTGCAAATATGTGCAGGCAGGCGAAGAGCACAAGCTGGATGAACTGGCAGAATTTTATAACCGGCTGGAACAAAAATTCGCGCCCGCCCCCGCGCAAGCACCAAAACCGCCGAAACCTGCGGCACCGAAATAACAATCAATAGCAAAATAAAGCCATGACAGAAGAAAAACTCAACGCGATTGAAGAGGCGCTCGCCCATCAGGAAGTACAGATTGAAACGCTGAGCAAAATGGCGGCGCAGCAATTTGATGTGATTGATGTGCTGAAAAGAAAAGTCGACGCCTTGCAGAGAAAAATCGAACGGCTCAGCGAGGATGAGCTGGCGGAGAATGACGGGCTGTCCTCTATCGAACAATCCCTGCACGAAAAACCCCCGCATTACTAAGCTTCTGCTTTTTTCTTGACTTTCCCCCTCTCGATGGATAATATGTCAAATATTTCCACGAAGAACAGCAGGGATAGTCAAAAATGACGGCACCACAGAAAAAGCCGCCGCAAAAGCCAAAGAAAAAAGGCTTTCTACAAAGCCGCAAGCTGAAATGGGCCTTTTATACCGTTGTGGCATGGGGCGCCGCGAATTATTACGTGCCGGAAATCGGCGACAGCATCTCCCAGAAATTCAATGATATGGCCGAAACCCATGCGGTGCTGGACCCGCAAAACCCCAATCCCTTCCTGAAAGATCAGGAGCTGAAAGATGTTAATCTTTACAACCGCAGCAACATCCGGCTGATGGGCGAAGAGGCGGAAAATGACTTCTTTGCCAATGTCGATATTGCCGATAAATGGTATGCCGCGCTGGGGCGCTATGAAATGCTGATGGAAGACAGCGACAACCGCATCTTCATGAAACAATGGCTGCGCTCGCTGAACCATCTGCGCGGCAAATCCGTCGCCGAGCAGGCCACGGAAGTCGACGCCATTGTCGACCGCCTGATCGAATACACACCCGACCCTGTTTTGTACGGCAAACAGGATTATTTTGCCTCCCCCATCGAAACGCTGTGGCACAAAAAAGGCGATTGCGACGACTTCGCCATTTTAAAATATTTCGCCCTGAAATATCTCGGCGTAGAAGATGAGCATATGTATGTGGTTGCCGTCGGCGACAAGAATGACAATATTCTCGACCATGCCACCCTGCTGGTGGATGTAAAGGAAAAAGGCGTCGGCGCAAAAATTGCCGGTGCGCTGACACCTGACTGGATCGAGGAACTTTTCGCCGGTAACAAGGATACGGATTTCCGCGTGCTGGATAATGACGGCAGTGAAATCGGCCGCCTGATCGAAGAAGACAAAAGCCGCTATCTGCCCTATTACGCCATGAATGCAAAAAGTTTCTGGCGCGTTTCCAAAAACACCGATCTTTGGAAATAACACGGCATAGCCTCCGCCCCCCGTCTGTGATATATCAATGCCATGCGCGTATAAGTCGTGTCATTGCGTTGATAAAAGGAAACGGTTTTGCAGACACAGCAAAAAACAAACATCACGGAACAACCTGCCGAACCTGCGCAACGGCACTCCGTTTCGGCACAAATGGCGGAACGCTTTGCGCGGCGGCGGCTGTGGCGGCGTTTCATTGCCGCGGCTTATATCCTGCTGCTGATTATTTATCTCCTCTGGCGCTTCACCATTATCAATCCTGACTCTCCGGCGCTGTCCATCACCTATTATGTGACAGAGTGCATCGCTTTCATCCTCGGTCTGACGGCAATTTTCAATTCCTGGCACTATAACCACCGCACACCGCCACCCGCACCGAAGGGGTTATCGGTAGATGTCTTCGTACCGACTTATAGGGAGCCGCTGGACATCATCCGCCGCACCGTGATGGCGGCAAAAGCGATCCGTTACCCGCACGGCACATTCCTGCTGGATGACGGCAAGCGCGATGAGGTGAAAGCACTGGCAGAGGAATTAGGCGTCACCTATCTGCGCCGCCCGGACAGCAAACATGCCAAAGCCGGAAATATCAATCACGCATTGCAGCACAGCAAAGCCGATTTTGTCATGACATTCGATGCCGACCATATCGCGCTGCCGCATGCGCTGGATGTGATGCTCGGCTTTTTTGATGATGAAAATGTCGTAATGGTGCAAACACCGCAGGATTATTACAACACTGATGCCTTCCAGTATCTCAACGCCCGCCGCACCGGCGGCTTGTGGCATGACCAATCCGCTTTTTACAATATTGCCGAACCTTGCGCCGATGCCTCAAATGCGGCCTCCTGCGTCGGGACGGGTGTTGTCTACCGCCGCAGCGCGCTGGATAAGATCGGCGGCATTCCTTGTGAAACCGTGACAGAGGATATTCACACATCTCTTAAACTGCACAAAGCAGGGTATCAGACCGTTTTTCTGAATGAACCCATTGCCTACGGCATTGCTGCTGCGGATCTCGGGGAATATTACAAAACCCGCCACCGCTGGGGGCATGGTAATCTGCATGCCTTGCGGCATGAGAATATTCTGTTCTGCAAAGGGCTGACATGGCGGCAGCGTCTGCATTACCTGTCACTCGGCCTGATCTATCTGGAAGGCTGGCAGCAATTGCTGTTATTTATCATTCCGGTGGTCGCACTGATTTGGGGGCTGCAGCCTTTTACGATTACGGTTTTCAACATGCTGATTGTGCTGAGTTTTCCTGTTCTATCTTACCTGCTGTTGCAGGAGCTGGGCTGCGGCTTTTCCCGCTACTGGGCCAATGAGCTGTTTTCCATGGCACGCTGGCCGGTCTATCTGACATCAACCGCCGGATTATTCGGCAAAAAAATCAGCTTTAACAGTTCTTCAAAAAACATTCAGGGCAAAACCGACTGGCGGATGATGGCACCGCAATTAACAGTCACGATTATCAGCCTTCTAGCCGTTTTTTACGGCGTCATACGCCTGACGGCAACGGGTTTCCCTAGCGGACCGCTCGGTTCATATTTTTACCTGTGGCTAACAACCCGAACCCTACCCGCAATTGATATCTACGAAGTCATGCCGCGCGGCTATACGGTCGAACTGGTAGCGATTGCCGGTTTCTGGGCCTTGTATAATGCGCTGCGCGGCATATTTTTTATGCGCAAGGTTTTACATGATGCAAAAAACACCCATGATTTTTTCCGTTTCCGCATTCCCGTGCCCGTCCTGCTGAATGGCCGGGATAAAATTTACGGACGCATGACCGCCCTTTCCGAAGACTGGGCAGCTCTGCATATTTATAAGAGTGACGCCGCCCCTTTTACCAAAGGCAAGGACATCACCTTAACAGCCTTCATGCCTGCCGGGGCTTTACAACTGACGCTGCGGGTCGAAAACATCACACAGGAAAACGGCTGCAACACGGTTGCAGGCTCTTTGATCTGGACCTCCGCAGCAGACCGCGATCAATTGGCCAACGGGCTGTATTCCGTTGACTGGCACCGGGAATTTTTGCACCGCAGCGCCTATTTCCTGACGCCTTCCGACGTACTGCTGTCCTGTTTGCGCTTTCAGCCCGTTTCCGCCCATAGCAAAAATGACTGGCAGGCTATTTTACTGCAAAGCGGCGACGATGGTTTCACAGATTACGGCATCCTGATCCGCAGACCCGACCGGCGGCAATCCCTGATTGTTTTCAGCGCATTGCAGCAAGGGCAGCATTATAACATCATGGCGTTTACAAAGGACGGAGTATCAAGTTCCGCAATTAAAGTCGCTGGGGAAGGGCATCTGCACTCTCTCGTTGAAAAAGGGTTGGACGGTGCCGCCCCTCACCGCTACATCGTCACAACTGTTGCATAAATACAACAGGCCTGCTGTTTTCACTGTGGATAAGGCTTTGCGGCTTGCCAGACAAAAACAGCATTGCTATAAAAAGGTGATCGCGTTTTCACACTGTTTTCAACAAAGGATTAAAAACAATGAAAAATAAATTTCTCGCAGTTTTACTTGCCGGCACAATCTTAACCGCAGCAACAGCGGCACATGCCGAAAAAAGCGGCGCATGGGCCGGCATTGATGTTGGCCCTAACTCCTATTACCTGTTTGCAGGTGCCGTGACCGGCATTTCCGGCCAAAGCGACATTGACAGCGAAGGCGGCTGGCTGCTCCGCGGCGATGCCGGCTATGGCCAATATGATTACAACACCGTCCTGCCCGGCCCGACACCTGCCAATATTGATGGCGA
Source organism: Pseudomonadota bacterium (assembly GCA_013285465.1). NCBI lineage: Bacteria > Pseudomonadati > Pseudomonadota > Pseudomonadota bacterium. Next base: position 577,359 of record CP053449.1, on the reverse strand, counting down.
TGTCATCGCCGGAGATGCGCTGATCGGTTACCGTCATTTCTTCGATACCGGTGCCAATCACATCACATTCTATGCCGGTGGTGAATTGCAGAACCATGACCAATCCCCCCGCGATGCCGCCAATTCGGTTGAAGGATCGGAATTCGGTGCCAAGGGAATGGTTGAACTGAACGTCACACCTGCTGAAGATATTGTTTTCAACGCCGCCGTCAGCTATTCCACAGCCTTCGACTCTTACTGGAGCCGCGGCACCGTTGGATATGACATGCAATCCGTCACAGTCGGACCCGAAGTCCTGTTCATGGGAAATGAAGAATACGACCAGCGCCGTTTCGGTCTGTCCGTTTCCAACATTCAGCTGGGCTTTACCGATGTTGCCATCCGCGGCGGTTACGCCAATACAAGCGGTAGGGGCGATGACGGTGCTTACGGCACACTTGGCTTCAGCTCACAGTTTTAATTTCAAAGCCCCGCCGGCCTTTATGGTACGCAACACAGCGATTTCAAGACGCAAACTTCTTAAGACGATCTTGACGCTTGGCGCAGGCGGGGTTTTTCTTTCCCTTCCGCAATTTCTGACAACGGGCGGCATCATCCATGCCGCCGCAAGTGATAAGCTCTCCTCTCTGGAGATTTTTACAGAGGTCAGCCGCTTTGTGACATTGCGCGAAACGCTTGACCCTGACGCCCTGCAAAAAATGTATCATGTTTTTAAAGACGAGCCCTGGTCCAAAGAGCACGCTGCGGGCATTCACCAAAAAATCACCGCGGCACTCGCACAAGGTTTTGATAAAAAACGCCCCGCCTTAAAAGATAACAGCTGGAAATTTACCGACGGCGAAAAATGGTTTGCCGAACATCTTTTAACCACATGGTATGTTGGCATTTACTACCATCAGGAAAGACCGACGCAGCGCGTATTATATGAAGAGGCACTGATGTTCGAGGCGTTCGACGGCGTTCTGCCTATTCCCTATCTTGAAAATGTCGGTTTTGGTGCATGGGCCGAACCGCCGGAGGGGATAGAATGATTGGTGCGCGCAATATGGTCTGGGCCGATGTGGTCGTCATAGGATCAGGCGTCGCCGGTGCCATAACAGCCTATAAACTGGCAAAAGCGGGGGTAAAAACCGTTATTTTGGAAGCCGGACCGCGCATAGACCGTGCGGAAATTGTCAAGGCTTTCACGCAATCACATAATCTGGATTTATCTGCCGGTTTTCCACATGAAAAATGGGCGCCCCGCCCCGATTGGGGGAAGCCGGATGGCGGTTATATTGAGTATACGGGGCCTGAGGTTTCAAAAGTCGAGTATCTGAAAGTCGTCGGCGGCACAACATGGCACTGGGCTGCGGTCGCCATCCGCATGACCCCTGCGGAAATGAAGATGAAGACCACATATGATCTGGCCGTTGACTGGCCGATCTCTTATGACGAGCTGGAGCCGTTTTACTGTGAAGCGGAATATGAAATCGGCGTCTCCGGTGACAGTACTGCCGCAGATGGCAGCCCGCGCTCCCGCCCTTATCCGATGCCGATGATTCCGCACAGCTATTCCGACAAGATTATTCAAAAAACGGCCAAAACAATCGGCATCGATTTTATTGCCCGCCCTGGTGCACGCAATAGTACACAGTATGACGGACGTATCCGTTGCCAGGGCTTTGGTACTTGTTCCCCGATCTGCCCGTCAGGCGCGCAATATAATGCCGGCATACATGTCAAAAAAGCGGAAGACCTTGGCGTAAAACTGCTCGATAACACCCGTGTCGATAAAATTTTCACGGATGAAAAAGGCAATATCAGGGATGTCCTCGCCGTCACCAAAGACGGAACGGAATTGACGGTACGCGGGAAGATTTTTGTACTGGCCGCCAACGGGCTTGAATCGCCAAAGCTGATGATGATGAATGCGACTGAAAGCCGCCCTGACGGTATTGGCAACAGTTCCGGCCTTGTTGGAAAATATTATTTCGATCATCCGGGCATTTATTGCAGGATTGTGATGCCTGAGCCGGTTTATCCGCGCGGCCCTGAAAACACAATGACCAGCCATAATTTCCGTGACGGTGATTTTCGAAAGAAGCGCGCCGGCTGGACCATGGCGGTCTATAACCGCCCGCATATAGACGACATCACACGCGAATTATTGGTAAAAGGCACGGAACCGCCGTCGCTTGACAAAGAATTGCGCCACCGCGTTATTCGTCAGCTGGAAATTGATACACATGTTGACCAGCTGCCCGATATCAATAATGCGCTTAGCCTGAACTGGGACAAGCACGACAGTGCAGGACACCCTGTCATGAAGATGCATTACAGCTATTCCGATTATGAACAGGCGGGTTTCGCGCATTCACGTAGCATTTTCAAAAAAATGGTCAAAGCGCTGAAGGCGGACGTCGTTCATACCAGCGAACCTTTTGCCCATCACCATCTGATGGGAACGACCCGTATGGGCAATGACCCGAAAACCTCTGTCGTTGATGCGCAATGCCGCAGCCATGACCATAAAAACCTGTTTGTCATCAGCTCCTCCGTTTTTCCGACAGGCGGTGCGGCAAACCCGACCCTGACCATCGCCGCGCTGGCATTACGGGCAGGCGAGGAAATCCTCCGGCAGTTGAAAAACGAAGAAAACTAAAGCCGGATCGCATCCGCGACAAAAGACATCACCGCGCTGATGCGTTTTGTGCCTTTTAGATCAGGATGTGTCAGCACCCAGACTTCAAAACCTTGAAACACTTTACAATTTTTAACGCGCTGCAAGCCCTGCTCGCTATCACCCAGCAAACAGGGCAGCACCGCCATCAGCGGTGCGGCATGCAGCGCCTGCGCCTGCCCCAGAATATCATCGGAGACCATTTGTACCGGACGGTCAGGGTAATTATTTTGCACCAGCCAGCCTTTAAAATCGACACTCTCATCCCAGCCGATCCATGATGCCTTTTCCGTATCCGTTGCCGCATCCTGATAGGCGCAGAGTTCAATATCGCCCAGCTTGCGCCCGATCAGATTAGGCGGCAGATGTTTTTCAGGGTCATTGGTCAGGCGCACGGCAACATCGGCATCATTGCGCTGCAAATCAAGAAAGCTGTTTGTCGCATGAAGCGTCAGATTAATATCGGGATGGGCGGTAAAAAAATCCTGCAATGCCGGTGACAAAAGATGGCGGATCATAAAAGACGGGGCCGTCAAAACAACATCACCGCCATCGGTATCGTCATGCCCCGTCAGGCATCTTGCCAGTTCCAGCGCCTGTTCATCCATTTTTTCCGCCGGTGCCAGAATCAGTTTACCGGCAGCCGTTAATTGATAATCGCCGCGATTGCGCAAAAACAGCGTCAGATGCAGACGGTCTTCCATCGCATCAATACGGCGCATAACGGTTGATTGATTGACTTTCAGCTCTTCGGCGGCTTTGGCAATATTGCCGTGGCGCGCAACAGCCAGATAAAAACGTATGTCATTCCAATCAAGCGGCATAAAAACACTCCGATTTTCTACGGTTCAATCAATTCTCTATTATTATTATAGACTGAAACCGTAAAAAATCGGAGTACCTATCAACCATTCCACCAATTTTCTATTTTAGATATAAAACGTTTTTCTTCATTCAGCGGCACGCCTGTCTTCTCGGACAGAGTTTTTGAAATTTGCGGGTTACCGATAAAATCCGCCCATGAGAATGCGGAGCTGAGCCCCTCATGATCCGTTGCCGAAACATCGATATCGGCATGATCGAGGAGCTTTTCAACGGCTTTTTCCTGTTCAAACCATACCGCACGCATCAGAGGCGTCTGCCCCAGCGCATTGGGAATATTCACATCAATACCGTCCTGCGCCAGCAGATAATCCAGCATCGCGTTATGCCCGTGCGAGGCCGCATGATAAAGTGCCGTCATACCATTTTGCGGACCGCGTATATTTACATTAATCTCTTTTTCTTCACACAACCTTATCACCGTCTGTAAATCGCCTTCCAAGGCGGCTTGCAGAAATTCCAATTCTTTTGCTGTCGGCTCTCCGAATGGTCCTTTCATTCTAGCGTTCCTCTCTGGAATATGCGGTTTATGTTAATTAACATAATATAATGCAAATCCCCCCTTTGCGGCAAGCCGCAATTCCGCAAGTTTCCCGCGCAAAATTGCATATTTTCTTTTATTGTCAATTATTGTAATCATCCTTATAGTGTAGCCACCGTAAAACTTGAAATGAAACCGCTAGAACAGCAGGAAGGTTTACCGATGAGCCAGGAAAAAGAATGGACCCGTCAGGTCCGCATTTATTTGAGTGATGAATTTGCAGCCGTTGCCCGCAACGCCCCCGATGCGCCGGAATTAAAGCCGTTGATGGATGTGCTGAAAAAATATGATGCCACGCTGAAATGCCAGTTTGATGCCTTTGCAGGCTATGTCAACGAGGCTGAAACCGCGATTGCCAAAGTTGCCGGAACCGATCTGGAAGATGCCGTCCGCGGACAGTATTTCCTGTATGAATGGACAAAAGACACGATCGAAAACCCGGTCAAACAGGCAAAATACCAAAAAGAATTCACGGTCTATGTCGAAGGTAAAGAAACCTATGGCGCAGAAGTTGCCGGTAAAATCGAAGCCGACATCAATGCGCTGATTGATGATAAAAACATCACCGGTGTCCGTAACCGCGACAGCAATCCTGCGAACAATCCGCAGATGCCGAAACGTTTTCGTAAGTAACCAATAAGAAAAAACTGTTAAAAGCGGCATCCTTCTCAACGGGATGCCGCTTTTTTTGTGCCTCTTTTTATATTTACATATTATTTAAATCGTGCTACAAAAAGACATCATAAAAACAGAAAGGATCATCCGTGGGTGAGACTGATTGGAATCGGGAGCTTTTACAAGCGGCGGAACACGGTGACGTGCCGCGGCTGGAAACGGCACTGGCCAATGGCGCCAATGTCGATGCCCGTGATGATCTTGGCGCGACGGCACTGATCCGCGCCGCCGATTACGGCGAGACCGCCTGCCTGATAAAACTGATTACCGCCCATGCCGACCTGAACGCCAAAGACAGAAAAGGCCAGACGGCCCTGATTATGGCGGCAGATTGCGGACATCTGGATTGCCTCAAGGCACTGGTTGATGCCGGTGCCGATACGCGACTGACAACAGATGTCGGTTTCAGTGCCCTCAGTAAATCAGCGATGCATCATCATACGGAATGTTCGGAAGTGTTGATTGCGGGTGGCGCAGATACAAGTGACCTAGCGCCGCATCACCAGAAAGAACTAGCCGATGCCATCGAAGCCGCCGAAACCCGCGCCCGTAAAGCGCGCCAGATACAGGGGCAGAAAAATCTGCGCCGTTTCCGCCCCCGCCCGAAATAACAGCGCATACATGCCATGAAAATCGCCAAAACAGTATTCCTGTCTCTATCTGCAATTGCCCTGTTTATTCTGGGAGCCATCATCGGCGTTATGGGTGCCATTCTTTCAACACCTCTGCTGTGGAAACTGGAAGAACCGACAGGGCTTGAGCTTGCCGGACATTCCGGTCCCGGCGAAAACGTCATCTGGCTGTTTGCACTTGTCTTCGGTACCACTTTTGCCGGATTATTTCTGTGGCGCCGCCTAAGGTAGATAAAAAAGAGCGGTCTTAAAGACCGCCCTTTCTCTCTCATCTCATAAAATTTCAATACCGTTTAGCCCGCGGCTCTTGTGCTATGCTTATGTTTCGCTGCTGCCTGCATTTTCGGCTGCGCCCCCTTCATCCGGTCAAACTGGCGATAATTCAGCATAAGCGGCAGGGCACGCAAATTCGCCGCGCTGGGAGCCACGGAAATATTATCCACGCCCGCTTCAAACAGTGCCATCGCAACATCGGGATCCGCCGCTTGCCCGCCACAGATATCAATCTCAATTTTCGGATTAGTGGCACGCGCGGTTTCGCAAACCTGCTGAATCAGCACCATCACCTCCGGTGCGAGTTTTTTATACGGGTCAAAACCGTGTTTTTCCTCATAACGGGCACGGGCGCGTAGATCATCCCGCGGTACATCCAGTGCCTGCTGGGTCAAATCATTGGTACCGAAACTGATAAAGTCGCAATGCTTGATAATATCAGCCGCATTTTTACAACTGTCCAGCGTCTCGATCATCACGCCAAAGTTATAACTTTTATCCGGTGCACCGACATTTCGTGCAGAATCCTCCACCATTTTTTTGACGGTCAAGGTATCTGCCTCGGTACGGACGGCCGGCATCATCACCTGCAGCGGTCTGCCCGCATAACCCATATTGGTATCTTTATAGGCTTTAAAAACAGCATCCACCTGCCTTTTATACAATTTCGGCCATGTTTCCAGCGCCTGACCACCATGGATATTATAGCTGCCGTATTTTTCGTGAAATTTCACCTGATCTTCGCGGTTAAACAGCTCTTTCGGAGACAGGTCAAACAAGCGAATTTTTACAGGATAACCTCCATTGATCTTATAAATAAAATTCCGGTAGCTTTCTTCCATAGAAAAAGTCAGCTCTGAATAGGCATCATCTGAATCTGTCAGCAAGACCTCACGCAGCGCATTTGCCTGCGGCGCCCAACCGGCAGCCACCTGCTCACTGCGAACAAGACCGATACCGCCGGCCAAACGTAGAAACGGGTTATCGGGTGAATCGACATTCGCCTTCACACTATGTGCTTTACCGCCGTTTTCAACGAAATATCTGGCGAAAATGCTTTGCAGACGCTTCATTTCCTGCTCACATTCAAACTCGCCGTAATCATTCGGCCCGCCCTCCGGTTTTTTCAATGTTTCCTGCAATTTCGCGATTGTCTCGGGGCGGAAAACCAGACCGTTTTTCCCGACACCGATCATCAATTGCTGCCCTTCCTCAATCACCGTGCCGTTAATTTCGGCGCGCCCGTCTTTGAAATACGGTGCCAGATGTGATTTTGCCATCTGGTTAAATTCTCCGGCGGGAGCCTCACCGTTCTCCGACGGTACCAGACCGAAAACGCCGGTGACTTTATTCGCATCACACAGAAATGCCAGATGCGAGGCCAGATACGGACCGCAAAGCACAATACCGCCCAGCTTGCCGGTATCCAGCAGCGGTACGACTTCCGGATCATAGCTTTGCATGACCAGAATGGGTTTATCCTGACGGCTTTGCGGCCAGTTCTCCACAGCTTCAAGGCTAAAGACCGCTTCACCTTTTACAGGAAATCCGGTTCCTTCGTAAAATGCCGCATCCGTATCAACATCGCCGCCCTTCGCACCGTAAAGACCGGTTTGCAAGGACTCCGCCAAATTCATGGCATAGGTACGCCAATATTCAATCACATCCGCTTCTGTGGCTTTTCCGGCCTCCATCGCTTTAAAAATACCGCCCATCAAGGCGCGCTGATATTGTTTTTCCCAGCTTTCATGATATTTCTCATCGACATCCAGCGGCAATTCCGTACTGAACCTCTCATTGAGAATTTTGCGCAGCTGCCGGGTATCGGCATGTACCAATGTTCTGTCAGCAGATTTGCCGTCAAGATAATGTCTGACATTGGAGAGCTCACCCTCCGATACAAAACCTGTTTTGACTTTCGGATGCAGGCTGGTCAGGCTTGCCGCTTCCTCCAGTGCCATGCTGGTGCTGAGCGACAGGAAATAAATAGCCGGCAGCGGATCTTCCGGGCGGTTCTGTTCGAACCATTCCGCAATTTCAAGCCCCAGCCTGTGACCGGCACCGCAACAGTCCAGAAAAAATGTTTCCGGTATTTTATCCGGGTCTTTCGTATGTTTTTTCAAATGATCCCGCAGCAGATCGCCATATTCGAAACTTTCAATCGAAATATCGGCCTTGCCTTTTTTCTTCAGGGATTTCGCAACGGCTTTCGCATCGCTTTGCACGCCTGAGGCATCCTGTACAACGACAATCCGTGCCTTTGGCACATCACCTTTATTCCCACCAAATGCATCTCTCAGAAAATCACCGACGCCGCTCATAATTCCGCCTCTTAAAAAAATCGCCTTAACGATATTACATATTATATAGCCGCGCTGTTAATAATTGGTAAAAATACCGTGCAGTACGCTATATCACACACCCCGAAGATAACTCCGGCGACTCAGTTCCAATAAACCGAGGTTAATTATATGTCAAATATAATAGGGGCGCAAGTCTTGTTACGGGTAATATTATTGCGAATTTACGTCTATTCAATCCGCCGCCTCTGTGCCAAAATTTGGAATAGCCTATTCATCTTTTTTTGCGAGATTTTGCCATGAGATTTTTTCGCCTGCTGTCCCTGATGCTCTTCACCGGATGTTTTCTGGCAACCGCACCGGCCTATGCCTGCAAATGCGTCCGGCCGGACATCACGGCGGACAGCGCCGCAACCTTCCCTCACATCTTTAAAGCCACGATACACAGACCCGTTGCCCATATCGGCGAGAAATATATCCGGACCACAATCCTGCGTGTTCAGGAAAATTTCAAAGGCGATGCCTCCGGCGACCTGCTGCCTCTGCATAATAAAGGCAGCTGCGCCTTTCAATTTGAAGAGGGCAAAACCTATCTGGTTTTTGCGAAGATTGACGGCGAAATTCATGTCAGCGCTTCGCTATGCAGTCCGACACGCGTCATTGAAAGCGACGAAGATATTCCCGCCTTTCTACGCGACATCAAAACCCCTACAGACCCTGCAGCCGTCGAATAAAATTCTAGCCGACTTTGACCGCGACTTTCTTCTTGCGGCCCAGCAGCATATATTCTTGCGGACCCGCTGCGCGGATATCGTCCAGATTCAGGAACAGGCTGTCGATACGCTCTTCAATACCCTGCGCTTTGGCGGATTGAAAATCGCCGTTAAAAATAACGCGTAATCCGTCGAAACTGCAATCCGCCTCTTTTTTGCCGGAAGATTTGATCACACGCCCGTTAATGCTGATATGATCATCAGGCGTGACATTATAAAGAAAAACACTTTTGATACTCATTGTTATACCCTCACTTTTTTGCCGTTTTTTATTTTTGTTACATCACCGCAAACACACACAAATTATGCGGATAAGCCTTTATACGCCCGTTTTCATAATGTCGCAAGCGGCGCATAGCAGAAAGTATGAAAAATTCATATATTTCAAACTATTACAAAAAAAATTATATTATCAAAAAAGCACGGAGGTTCAAAAAGGACTCGGGGGCTATTCCGGATTTTCCGCGGATTTTTCAGGCCAGTATTGCGGCAGCGTGGCCGGCAGCTGTGCGGCAATGTTTTTGCCGATAAATATCTGCGGTGCGGCATGTTCCGTTTTGCCTTCCGCATTCTCGCGCTGTTCCAGCAATTTCTTCGCCGTATCAAAAGCCTTGATCCAGTCCTTTTCCTGTGTGAAGGCCTGTTCGAAATAGGCCTCGGCGAAATAGGTCAGCCTGCTATCATCACTGCATCCGTAAGCGCGACGGTTTTTTGCCGCCGCGGTCATAATCAGCGTGTCATCATTCTTCAATACGTCAAGCACCATCCCGCTATAGCAGGCCGAGACGAAGATGATGCGGTTTTTGATGCCGCTCTCCTGTAGAATCTCAGCCAATAGCTCCGGCTTCATTTGCTGAAAACGGTAACCGCCGCCAAGATAGACCGAAAGTGTGCCATCCTTGCCGCCATGGCTGGTCAGATATAACAGCAGCACATCCTCTTTCTGCATCATGCCGGACAGATGTTTCAGCGTGGCACGCAGATTTGTCGCCGTTGCCAGCGGCATATCCGTCAGCGTTTTTTCATTATTGATCATGCGCACAATACGGGCATCCGGGCCGTAAAGTGATGACAGCGTCTCCGCAACAAACGCAACTTCGCGCATAAACACATCCTGATAACCGTAACTGCCGAATATCACGCCGTAAACATCAGTATGCCCCGCCCGCGAGGGTTTCAATGCTGTCAGCTGTTGATCCAGAAGTGCGGTCTGCCCTTGAAATAATTCTTCATGCGTTATCTCCGCCAACGGTGACGGTTTATCGGCGCTGTAATCGTGATACCACAGCGTATCAAAATAGAAAAAAGAAGGCAGAAGATATAGCCCCGCAAGCACCGCGAGCGATGCCAGTATCTGCCGCAGCGGTTCCGGATCAAAAATCAGCGCCACCGCGCGGAAACCGATCAGAAATATCCACACGGCGTAAATCACACCCAAGTCGCGTTCGATATTTCCCATCGCCAGCAGATCGGGAGCAAGCGCAGAAAGCAGCGAAAACAAACACCACGGCACAAGAAACGCATTGTAAAGCATCGTTGCCAGCAGCAGCGTTTTCGATGTTTCCGCAAACAGCAGCGCGGCGGCATAAGCGGCAAAAAGCAGCAGCGCAAAATAGGTCAGATTTTCCTGGATCCCATCGATATAAAAAACGCGCGGCGGCGCAGCTGACAGCGCATCCGTTGCAAAAGACACTGCCATAGAAAGCAAAAAGGCAAAGATAATGGAATGCCATGACGGCGAAAAGATTTCTTGCGGGCAACGCCGCAACAAGGCCAGATTGAAGCCGCCTTTCAGATTATTCCACAACAGCCGTATCATTTTTTTCCTTTTCAGGCTTCACGCCGCCGCCCGCTTTTTGCCAGTAACCATGCGCCTTTTCAAGAAAACCGGGAATATCCTCCGGCTTTTTAAATGCGGATTTCGGCAGCAGATAAGCCTGCATCCGGTCGATATAAAACAGAATGTAATCCGGCGTTTCCTGAATACTGATGACGCCGCGCCAATCGGTGAAGCTTTTCTGGTAATCCGATTCCTCACTTATCCCTTTCGCCGTCATCTGGAATGTTTTTTTTGACAGGAAATTTCCATCTTCAGCCAGCCATGACTGTTTGCCAAAGGCATTAAAAAAACGCAGCAGCAGATAAAAAATCAGAAAATAAATAAGGGTGGTCAAAACCGTCTGCGTGAACCTGTCCGACGGGAAATATCCCGCCACCCGTACCATATCGATCACAGCCAGTGCTGCCGCAATCGCGATACCGACGGCAACAATGATATAAATAATTCCCCGCCGCCGATAGGGCCCCGCAGCGATGCGGCTGAAATTCAGAAAATCTTTTTCCGTGCGTGAGAATGTCAGTTTACTCATATGCCCCCTTACCTTCTTTAAACCGCGCGTCTGCGCCTGCGTAAAATTTTCACCTGCGTGTTGAGCGCACCCCATATCAGGAAGCAACCGAACGCCATCAAGCCGCCCGGCAGCGCCCAGTTCCAGATGCCGCGATCGACCATGGCGTCACGAGGTTTATGCGCCTCATACACAACTGTGACTTCATCCCCCGTTTCATATAGCGGATGGCTTGCCCCCAACTTATCGGTAAAGCTGATCGTCTCTCCCTCCTGCGTTTCAAATTCCACCACTGCGTGATAAGTATAGCCGCTGCCGTCGGAAGAACTGTCATACCTGCTTTCCATCCGCACCACATGCCCTTTTGTGCTGATACCCATTTCCAGCATCTGCGTCAGATTTTTGCTGAGATAATTGCCGCCGACAATCGCGGCAATCCCCAAGGCCAGTAGCACAGGCACCCAATACTGGTTATAGCGGTCCATCCAGTAAAGGCGGGCTTTGATTTCCTCTTCGGTCAGGAAATCCGCTCCATCCGCGGAGGAACTGCGACCGCCGTCAAATTCAACTAATGGCTGTTTCCTGTCCCGAACATCCTGCAGCATCTTTTTAATACCTGCCTTCATTTCGGGATTGGCAGAGAGTTTGGAATATATTTTCACACCGAAATATCCCAGCAGCAGAAAAGGAAACAGCACCGAAAACATACTGAATTTGAATGTTTCAAAGGCGGCGTAAAACAGAACAGCGCCAACCCCCAGCAAAATCATGGCGATTGTAATACCTATTTTTCCCGGTCTGCGGACACGGTCCGGCTTATTGGGGGACACCAGCAACGTCACGCGCGTTCCCGGAATTTTATCCGTCAGTATATTAGAAGATGTTGTGCCCTCCGCCTGCAAAACCTCGCCCGTCGGCAGCTGATATTCATAGACTGCCGTGTACATTTCGTTCATATAATTCGGCTTATCCGGCCTTTCCCCTTTTTTCTTCTGCTTGCTATTCATGTGGGAAACAAAGAATATCACCCCGATAAAAAACAGCCCGAAAGCGGGGAAGATGAAAATCGCCGCCATATTGTGCCAGAAGTCATCAATAATAAACCGCGACGGCTTATCCGGTTGATAATAAACAGGCAGATGCGTACCGCGCCGGAACGTATCGCCGTTTTGATTGCTGATGCTGTCACGGTGTTCCTGATAATTCCCCTGACGATCCGTAAAAGACACAATGGCATAATAGCTCGACCCGCCTTCACTATCGGTTTCATGTTTGTTTTGTACTACCACGGCATCGGTATAAATGCCGTGCGTTTTCAAATCGTAATATTTATAGCCGTGATAAACGCCGATGCCGATAAACACAAACGGGAAGGCAATAAACATGCCGGCAAAAATAAGGGCGATCAGGCTGGAAAACGGATTTTTTCGAAACCCCTTCCAAAAACCTTCTTTTTCCGTTTCCTCTTTTTTGCGCTCCTCTTTTTCCTTTTCCTCTTTCCGGCGATGTGCAATACGGCTGATTTTCGTCTTTACCGCTTTGATCTCGCCTTTGACACGAATACCTTTTATGCGCCAATACAAAAAATCGGCCAGAAACAATCCGCCGATCAGAAAACAAATCACGCCGCCGATCATCAGACCGGTCTGGTTCCATGCAGAAATACCGTCAAAGAGAATATCGAACATTTTTTCCCGTTATTGGAAATATGAAGACGGGACAATAATCACCCCTCTCTTTCATTATTCGTAATGCGCATTAATTATAGGTTAACCAGTGATGTATATTCTGAAAGAGTGGGTATTAATGTGTAATAGGGGACAGCGGTATGACATCGGGTGGCGCAAGCGCAAAACAGACTTCCGAAAAGAAACAGAGTAAATCCGATATTGAAGAGCTGATGGAACAGGCGAAAGCCACTTCCAAACGGCAGGGTGCGCGCAGTATCGAGGATGAAGCGGCGGAGAAAAAAACCTCTCCCTCCTCATCGAAATTCGCAAAAATCGACCAGAATGCTTTTTTCAAAATCATGTTCGATGCCGATGCGACTCCGAAAGAAAAGATGGCCGCCGTCACAAAAACCCTGACCTTTTCCGAAAGCAAGGAAGACGCGAATGCCCGCCTTGAAGAATTTAAACAGTTTAAGGAATATCTGCAGTTTGAACGCAAACGCATGGCGCAGCAGATTATCGAGCTGACCGATACCGAGGCCTTCTCGGAGCTGAAAGAGGTCTATGACGAACTGAATAACGCGCTGCTGTCTTTTGAAGATAAGATCAATCCGCTGACGGAAATTGTCGATGCGGTTTACGAACTGCGTATGAACGGATTGACCTTTGACGTGTTCAAGGAAATCACGCTTGATAAAGAAGCCGAAGCCCGGATCGCCGCCCTGCGCGCAGAGCAGGAAAAGAAACTGGCCGAACTGGAAGATCATATCAAACGCATTAATCACAATGTCGCGAAATGGAGCGAAGACCGCAGCTTTTTCGGGCTTGGCGGCATTCGCCAGCCCGCACGGGAAAGAATCGCCACAGCCCAGCTGGAGCTGAAAGAGCATGAGACGGAACTGAATGCGCTTATTGATAAAATGAAAGACGAATCGCTTTATCAATTGCCGCAATCAGAACTGGATGAACAATTTCTTGAATCAAAAGCCAAATTGCGGGAGCTGCTGGATATCAGCTCGGACGAACACAAGCAGCGGCAAACGGATCTTGTGACCGCTGCCCAGCATTTTGTCAACACAACGGAAGAGCGTGTTTCCGGCATTTCAGAGCATTTTGACGGCATGGATAAACAGATTGATAATCTGATGGATGCCAATTATTCCATGCGTGAAATCTATGCGATTTTAAATGATGCCACCAAAGAGGCGCATGAGAAAAACGAAAAAACGCGCGAAAAGCTGGAGCCGGAAGACAGTGCGGAAAGCGATATCGAAAAAATGAACCGCGAGCGGGAAAAACGCGATCTTGAAAACTATATCGGTGCGCTCAACGCCTCCTCTGTCGATACGACATCGGTTTTTGCGGAACTGACAAATGCCGGCCATCGTATCAAATCCATGAAGGACGGCAATGACCAGCAAATTGCAAAAACACGCCAGCTGCACAGTTCCGGCGTTGCCGGTGTCGCCGATCAGCTCAGCACCGTTTTGCAGGCTGTCTCCGCCGCCGCACTTGGCGAATCTTCGGAAATGGCACGGATGTCGCTGGAACGCATGAACCAGAAAACCACCGACCTGTCGCAGAAAGAGGTTATCCGCATCGCGCTTGGCACACATGAGCAGAATAGCGATCTGTCCAAAGCGCTGGAAGGGCTGGAGCAATATGGCGAGGTTATCCGCACAGCCACGACGATCACGCGCGAAGGTCTTGAGGAAACGAAAGACCTGCTGGGCAAACTGGAAGCCGCCGCCAAAGATGTGCAGGAGGATGTCAAAGAATCCATCGCGGTCGCCGCCGAAGTCGTTGCCGGAAAATCGGGCGGCGATAATGACGATGATGCGCAAGACCTTGCTGCGGATGCCGATGGCGCACCCGACCCGTTTAACATCAACAAGGGCTGATAGCGGCACCCATGACAACGGATATTTCAAAAAACTTTCTGATACGCGGCGAGGATTATTTGGCACGCCGCCCTGAATTTACCTTCGTCGGGCGGGAAAAGGAACTGCAGCAGCTCTCCCGTATTCTGATGCGTAACAAAGCCAATAGCATCCTGCTGGTCGGTGCGGGCGGTGTCGGCTGCACCGCGCTTTGTCTTGGATTGGAGGCCGCGAAAAACCTGCCCGACACGCCTTTTGACATCATCAAAAAACGGCTGTTCTGGCTGGATACGGACGGGCTGTTTTCCTCCGGCAATACCCAGCAAACGAATGAGAATTTTCAAAAAATGCTTCGGCGGCTGTCGCATTACCCCGATACGCTGCTGCTGATCGAGGATATGCGCGACTTCATCGAAGCCACCCGCAATAACGGCTGCACCCATTTTATCAATGCTTTGATGCAGGCGGTTGAGCGCGGAAAATTTCAGGCGATTTTTGAATGCCGTGACGAGGATCTGGAAGTCGTGCTGAAATGCCATTCCAATATCAGCGAATGTTACACAATGATGGATTTGCAGGAGCCCGATGACGGTTCTTTAAAAATTATCGTACAGGAAGCCGTTAAATCATTGCAGGCCTATCACCATGTCGGCATTTCGGAAGAGGCAATTGACACCGCCATTCAGCTGACCTGCAAATACCGCGTACGCGAAATGAGCCTCAGCCGCGCCCAGCCGGAGCGGACAATGAATCTTCTTGACCGTGCCTTCACCGCCTATCGTCAGGCCGCACATGGCCAGCCGCCCGAACTGACGGAAAAACAAAGCCGCCTAACCGAAGTCAAGCCGAACAGCAAAGATATGAAAGAGCTGGAGGCCGAGATCGCGGCGATTAAAACAAAATGGGAAGATACGCAATCCCGCCTGCGGAAACTGCATCACAACCAAAGCGAAGCGGAAGAAACACTGCGCCGTCTGGAAGATGAGCTGGAAGCCCAGCGCAAAAAAGATCAGGAAAATCTGGAAGAACGCAAAGCCGCGTATGATGCCAAGGCAGCGGAAAATAGCGAAAAAAACTTCAAACCTTTCAGCATGACAACAGCAGCAGCCGGATTTGAAAGCGAGGAAGTCAACGCGCTGAAAGCCGTCATGAAAAAAGTGCAGGATGCCATTCAAAAAAATAAAGCGGAATTTGTGGCACTGACAGAGGAAATCAATGCAGGGCTGGAACTGAAAGCCGAGCATGTGCTGGCGGAATTCAGCATGTTGTCCGGCATTCCCGCCAGCAAGCTGAACCGCGATGAAAAGGCCAAATTGCTTGAACTTGATAAAGCGCTGTCCTCCCGTGTTTTCGGGCAGGACCACGCCGTCAGAAAACTGGCCGATGCCGTGCGTGTTGCCCGCGTCGGTTTGAAAGACCCGCACAAACCGCAAGCCTCCTTCATGTTCCTCGGCCCGTCAGGGGTCGGCAAAACCGAAATGGCCAAGGCGCTGACCGCCGCACTGCATGACGATGAACGCGCCCTGCTCCGCTTTGACATGTCCGAATATATGGAGAAACATGCGGTGGCAAAACTGATCGGCGCGCCGCCCGGTTACGAAGGTTATGAGGCCGGCGGCATTTTGACCAATGCCATGCGCCGCAATCCTTATGTTGTTATTCTCTTCGATGAAATCGAAAAGGCGCATCCGGATGTGTTCAATGTTTTCCTGCAGGTGCTGGATGACGGGCGGCTGACGGATAACCGCGGACTGACTGTTTCTTTTAGCGAAGCCGTCATCATCATGACCACAAATATCGGGCAGAAAAACTTTCTCGACCCGTCTATGTCTTATGATGAAGCGGTCGCAGAAACCATTCAGGAACTGGATAACACCTACCGCCTTGAATTCCTGAACCGCTTTAACGGACGGCAGAATATCGTCTGCTTTAACGCGCTTGACCTTGCCGTCATCGAACGCATCGCCGCGCGTGAAATCGGCAAATTGAATGCACAAATCAAAGCACAGGGACGTAATATTCAAATCGAGATTGACGAGCCTTCTCTTGCCGCCATCTGTAAAGATCATTACAGCCCGTCAAACGGTGCCCGCGGCATACCGGGGTATTTCGCGGCAAAAGTGCATCCCGTTATCGCCAATATGCTGCTGGAATCAGAACTCAGCGCAGGGATTATGAAGGTGACTTACGATAAAAAAACCAAAGATTTGCAAGTCGTTCCGTCAGCAGCGACGGAAGCCAATGACGGCAAACCCGCCAAACGTGACAAAAGCTACGCCTAAATTTTAAGGAACTCCTCCCATGTCCGATGCGGATGACGAACTTCTTGAAAGAGCCGAAAAACTGAAGACGCTTTCCGGCGCGGCAAAGAAATCCGTCAAACGCCGCCGCAAAGACTCCCCGGCAGAAAAAGCGCGCGAACATATCGAGGATATTCAGGAAACCTACCAGCAGACGACAGCCGGATTGTCATGGTTCTACAATAAAATCTTTCTGCCCGTTTCACGGCATCCCTGGTGGGGTGCATTATTCCGCACTTACGGACGTCTGTGGAAAAGCGCTGTCTATATTGATCCCGACGGCGACGGTGAAGAGGATTTTTCCAAAAAGCGCGCCTTGATGATGATTGCCGCGACCGGCCTCTTTCTTTATATGCTGCCCGCACTCCTTTACGGCACGCTGGAATTTATGACTGACGGCATCCGTATGCTGACCACTTACAAAAAGGATGAAATCTGGTATCTGGGTAAATCGCAGGAGATTGATCCGGAAGGCAATGTCTTTACCGCACAGGGCTGTGCCACGATCGAATGTTCGGATCAAACCAGTATTTATTTCCGCATCAAACCGTCACTGGCGCATCATCTCTGGAGTCTGTGGCATAACGGCAATATCTTTTTTCCCGATTTTGTCGCAGCGGGCATTCAGAACGATATCAATAAATGCACGGTGACGCGTTACGGTCTGCGCTGGAAATTCCTTGTCCGCAACTGGGATGTTTATCCGCAAATCCTCAGCGTGACCTGCATCCCCGTCACGGAAGATGAAATCAGAACCGCGCCGCAAGAAAACAGGCTTTAAGATTTCTTCGTGATGATTTTTGCCGCCTTGCCCCATAATGTCTGCAAAAACGGCACAGCCAATGCGACCAGAAATCCCGCCGCCGCCGCCAGTATCACCGTCAGTACCGGTGAGCCATAAGGGATAATATGAATCAGGCGTTCAAGAAAATGCGCGCCATATCCGGCAAAACCATGCACCAGAATGCCGCCGCTGACATAGAGCATCGCCACAGTGCCCAATGCGCTCAACCCTTGCAGAAACGGTGCCATACTGCGGACAAGGCCGCGACCGATAGCCTGCCAGATTTTCTCCCCCTTGCCCTTGCGCTGTGCCAGATAAAGACCTGCATCATCCGCCTTCACAATCAGCGCGACCACACCATAAACCAGCGCCGTAATTCCAAAAGCCACCGCCAGCAGAATAAATCCCTGCATCAGCAGCGGCTGATCTTTCACACTGGCAAAAGCAATCGCCATAATTTCCGCCGACAGGATGAAATCCGTGCGGATGGCACTTTCCACGCGTTCGTTTTCCATCTCCTGAACATTCGGCAGCTTTTCTTCCACGGCTTCCGGCAGCGTTTTTTCCCGCTGTGCAGGATGAAAATAGTCATGCAGTTTTTCGTAACCTTCAAAACACAAATAGCATGCGCCCAGCATCAGCACCGGCGTAATAATCCACGGCATCAGCCAGCCGCAAAGCAGCGCGGCGGGCAGTAAAATAACCAGTTTGTTTTTTAAAGAGCCGATGGCGATTTTGCGGATAATCGGCAGCTCCCTCTCAGGTTTAAAACCGATCACATAACGCGGCGTCACGGCGGCATCATCCGCCACCACACCGACCGATTCCGTTCCCGCCTGCACTGTCAGTGTCGCGACATCATCCAGCGTCACCGCCGCCATTTTCGCCAGTGCGGCAATATCATCCAATAATGCCAGCAGACCTGTGCTCATCCTTACGCTCCGCGATAAATCTGGAACGGTCCAGTCGCCTGATCGGTCGACATGATTTCCAGCCGCGTGATATTCGCATGTTCCGGCATTGCCGCGGCAAAGAACACTGTTTCGGCAATGTCAGCGGCTTTCAGCGGGCGGGTATCGGCATAAACCGCCGCCGCTTTCTCCTGATCACCTTTAAAACGCTTTAGAGAGAATTCCGTTT
The DNA here is from genome assembly GCA_013285465.1 of Pseudomonadota bacterium. Lineage (NCBI taxonomy): Bacteria > Pseudomonadati > Pseudomonadota > Pseudomonadota bacterium. Next base: position 558,499 of record CP053449.1, on the reverse strand, counting down.
CCACCAAACCCGGCTCAATGGATGTCACCCGCACATTTGTGCCGACCAGATCGGCGCGCATCGCCAGCGAAAACTGCGTTGCAAAGGCTTTGGACGCACAATAGACATGACCGCCCGGGTAAGGCCAGCTGCCTGCGACCGAGCTGATATTGATGACATGCCCGCTGCGCCGCGCCACCATATCGGGCAGGATGTGACGGGTAATACGGATCAGGGAGGAGACATTGGCCTCCACCATCTGTTCCCAATCCTCCGGCTTTGCCTCATAGACTTTTTCAAGTCCCAAAGCGCCGCCTGCATTATTAATCAACAGATCGATATCTTTTAAACCGGCAAAAGCCGTATCGATGGCCTGCTTATCGGAAAGATCACAAAGCAGTATCTCCGTTTCACAGGGCAGCATTTTTTGCAGCGCCGCGAGTTTATCGGCATTACGTCCGTGCAGATAGATTTTCTGCGCCCCCGCCTCTGCGAATTTTTTTGCAAAAGCGACACCAAAATCACTGGTTGCCCCTGTAATCAGAATGGTTTTTGGCAGTCCCATAGCCACCTCTCCTTCTAAACTGTTTTGGCTAAGCTGTTTTGGCGAGCAGATGATTATTCATCCAGCGGGCAAACCAGCGGCTGACATTCTCCGCCGCATCATGCCTGTCGCCAAGAATTTTTTCCAGTGCCGCCGCAGGTGATACGCCGTTTTGTAAAATCGTCAGAATTTCATATTCCTCCCGCTCCAGATCCAGCCGCCACATTTCGTAATCATGGCGGTAAACAGCCACATAAGAGGATTCCGGCGATGGCGGCGCAGGATCATCTCCGTCGATGACCGCACCGTAATAGGCATTCACCGGATAGCGGAATGCGTACAGGGATAAAGCCCTGCGCAACGGAAGCGGCTGTGCCATCAACGCATCAGGGTCAAGCTCCGCAAGATGTTCGGGCGACAATGCGGCGGTTTCTCCTGCGTCGGAGATACGCTCGATCGCCGTTTCCAGCACAGCCAGCTCATAGGCGACATCATCACAGCGCGTTTTCACAAAATCCGGAAATTTTTCGATATAGCGCGCCAGATTGGGATATTCCGACGGCACGGCTTCAATATATGCATCAATTAAATCCGCAAAATCATCATCGCCCAGATAATGGCGCAGCGCGGTATAATCATCATGGACAATATCAAACAAACGATAGCGATAGCCGCGAATATAAATGCCGATTTGCTCGCTTTCCGACAATTCCGGTTTCGCGCGCACCCAGTTTTCGGGCGCGGCTTTTTCCTCATCACCGCTTAAGATCGCCTCCTGCATTTTATGCAGTTGCGGTGTATAGGACGGCAGATTGTCAGAAGCGGGTTGCACCAATGAATTCGGCGTAAATTGCGGCAGATCATTCGGTTTGTGCGCACGCGCCGCAAAACCGCGCGCCTTATCCAGCTCGGCCTTTACCACATCGAATGCGGGAATTTTATCATCCCATTCCACCATGGTGCTGATCTGCCCGGCCGTACCGATAATATATTCATACAGCTTCCAGACCTCATCCGTGACATGGTCATCATGGGTATCAATAATATGTGTGCCGTTATTCTGATGTCCGGCCAGATGAATTTGCACCACGCGTTCCATCGGCAGCGCATCCAGATAGGTTTTCGGATCCCATTTATGATTATAACAGCTGACATAAACATTATTTGCATCCAGCAATAACCCGCAGCCGGATTCTTCGGCCATCCGGCGGATAAAGTCCCATTCCGTCATTTCCGAAGATTGAAACTCCAGATAGGTGGAGGGGTTCTCCATCAAAATCGGGCGTTCCAGATAATCCTGCACCATGCGCAGTCTTTCAATGATGTGTTTCAGCGCTTCTTCCGTATAAGGAACGGGCAACAGATCATGTGTCTGTTTATGCGCCACACCCGTCCAGCACAAATGATCGGAAATCCAGACCGGATCGACCCAGGCAATCAGATCTTTCAGTTGTTTCAGATAGTCGGAATTGAGCGGGTCAACCGTGCCGATGGACAGGGAAACACCATGCATAACAAGCGGGTACTTTTCCCGAATTTGTTCCAGCATATATTTCGGGCGGCCTTCCGTCTCCATATAATTTTCACTGATAATCTCGAACCAGTCCACATCGGGGCTGTGCTCCAGAATATGCGGGTAATGTTCAGGACGCAGCCCCAAACCGAAACCCATCATCGGAAGATCAAAAATATTGCTCACGGCACATACTCTTTTCTAAAAAACTGTGGCCTCTGCACAAAGGCAGAGACCACAATATAATAAACCGTCTTGCGCCTTAGTTAAAGCGGTCGGCTTCTTTACCGCCATAAGGCGAGTTTTTGCCCGCACCGGCTTTGCATTGTGCCTTGCAACCATTCTTGCTTTTGCAATTATTTGCAGATTTGCATTTATTTTTCGACTTGCAGGCATTTTTTGACTTACAAGCATTCTTGGATTTGCAGTCTGCTTTGCCTTTACAGGCATTTTTCTCTGACTTTGCTTTGCAGCCATGTGCGCCGCAGCTATTCGCCTTATCACCGGCATAGGCTGCACTTGCGCCCATGGTACCGACAGCAAAAAGTCCGGCAACAACCGCTGCCGTCATAGGATTTGTTATTTTGGTTTTTGTCTGTGCTTTCATTGTGTATATGCTCCTTAAAAACAATAACATCATGTTTAACATTTTCCCGCTTGCCGGGAATTAAAGTGACGGTATAAGCCGCCATACCGTCATTCGCAGTGTAGGAAAGTTTTGTTACATATTCGTTAAAGTTTTTTTACGCTGGGGGAATTACGCCGTGCAGCCCTTCCATTGAAATTCCCCGTCCGGTCCCAGCGGTGCCATAGGATTATGCGCGACCTCCCACAAATGACCGTCGGGGTCGGCAAAATAACCGGAATAACCGCCCCAAAAAACTTTTTCACCGGCTTTAACCAGCATACCGCCCGCCTTTACCGCTTCCGCCAATATGCTGTCCACCTCATCTTCCGTCCGCACATTATAGGCGATCGTCACCGCCGAATGCAGCGGTTTTTCAAATGTCAGCTTGGCATCCGCCATCAATTTGTCGAAAGGATATAATGCCAATGTCATATTATTCAGATCATAGGCGACGATTTCTTCCGCCATATCTTCAGAAGCCGTTTTCCAGCCCAGCGAATCATAGAATGCGCGGGATTTTTTAAGGTCTGACACACCAAGTGTCATAAGACTGATACGCTGTTCCATTATTTTTCTCCTGTATTTTACCGTGCCAGCTTAGCAATTTTAAAGTTTCCCTCCTATTTTTTTCATTTATGCTCAAAATAAGCATAATAACGCTTTACTTATGCTCAAAATGCGTATATCTATTTTATAGTTTGAAAATAAAGTTTCTTATGTTAATAAAAATACACACGCGAAAAAACGGAGTTAAAGAGATGCGCGCCCTGATAAAAGACAAAACGGACGTTGCCGTCCGCAATATTGAACAGCCGCAAGTGCAATCCGCCGATGATGTTGTTATCCGCATCGCATTGGCAGGGCTGTGCCGTACAGATGTCTTTATGGCCGACGGGTTAATCAACGGCAATGAAACCGTTACGCTCGGCCACGAATTTGCCGGTATTGTTGAAGATGCCGGAGCGGATGCCCAAGGCTTTGCCAAAGGTGACCGCGTGACTGTCATGCCCGTTATCCCCTGCGGCAAATGCGGCTTTTGCAATTCCGGCGCAAAGGACAGCTGCCAGAACACGACCATGCTGGGAATCAACCATGACGGTGCCTTTGCCGAATATATCCGCGTTCCCGCCAATACGGTCTATAAGCTTCCCGCAAATGTCTCTTTTAAACACGGTGCCTATAGCGAGCCTGTCGCCGCCGCCCTCGCGGTTATGAAGGCCGATATTTCTCCCGCACAGCGCGGCTTTATTTACGGCAATAACCGTTTTGCCAAACTGATCCGGCGCATCATGCGTTCCTACGGTTTTGATAATGTCAGCATCCATGACCCGCAAACGGAAAAACTGGAAGATAACGCTTATGATTTCGCCATCGAAACACTGGCGACAGAGGCCGCAATGGAAGAAATCTTCCGCGCCGTCCGCCCGCGCGGACGCGTGATTATCCGCAGCCGCAAGCATGAGCCGGTCGGCATCTGTTTTGACCTTGCCGTTAAAAAAGAAGTCACCATGCAGGCTGTCAATTACGGCCCCTTTGACGAGGCAATCGCTTTAATGGCCGAAGGACGCATTCAGGTTGATGATCTACTGGGTGATGTGCATGATCTGGAAAGCTTTGCCGCCGTCTTCGCTGCATCGAAAACCAGTGAGACATCAAAAGTGTTTTTTAAACCGGGAACAGAGCCCGAGGTAGAATAATGTGCGGCATAATCGGCATTTTGTCGCGCGACGGCCTCCGCAAAACGGATTTGCAGGCAGGGCTGAAAGCGCTGCATCACCGCGGACCTGACGGCACCGGTATTTGGGTGTCTCAAAACGGCAAGACCGGATTAGGGCATGCGCGGCTTTCCATTATTGATCTTGCGACGGGACAACAGCCTCTCGTCAATGAAACAGGACATATCCGCGCCGTTGTAAATGGCGAATTTTACAACTATGAAGATATCCGTCAAAATCTGGAAGATAAGGGTCATCAATTCGCGACCCGATCAGACAGCGAAATCCTGATCCATCTTTATGAAGAATACGGCACGGACTGCCTGCAATATCTGCGCGGCGAGTTTGCGTTCCTGTTATGGGATGATGACAAGGAATGGCTGTTTGCCGCACGCGACCGTTTCGGCATTAAGCCGCTTTGCTATGCGGAAACCGCGCAGGGGTTTTTCATTGCCTCCGAAGCAAAGGCGCTATTCGCAGCAGGTGTTCCCGCGGTCTGGGATTCTTATGCCTTCTATCATGCCGCCTCGATGCAATATGTGCCGCAGGACCGTACATTATTTGACAATGTCGCCCAGTTAAAACCCGGCCATATGCTGGTTTTTAAGAACGGGCACAAAACAATTTCCAAATATTGGGATCTGGACTATCTGCCCGAAGCCGACACCGATAACCGCAGCGAAGCGGAATGGGTTGATGCCGTTGCGGAAAAATTTTCCGAAGCCGTGCGGCTGCGCCTGCGTGCCGATGTTCCCGTCTGTTTCCACCTGAGCGGCGGGCTTGATTCCAGTGCCGTGCTGGGACTTGCCGCCAGCGAAAGCGACAAGCCTCTTGATGCTTTTACCGTCAGCTTTTCCCATGACGGCTATGACGAATATGCCGTCGCCGCAGAGAGCGCCGCTCATAACGGCGCCAATCTGCATGTGGTCAATGTCTCGCAGGATGATCTGGTGCGGGAGCTGCCCGATGCCGTTTATTACGGCGAAGGTCTGGCAGTAAACGGCCATCTGGCCGCAAAATACATCCTGAACCGCCATATCCGCGCACGCGGATTTAAAGTCGCACTCACGGGCGAAGGGGCGGATGAAGTCTTTGCAGGCTATCCGCATTTGCGGCAGGATTTACTGGCATCAGGCACGGTCAATGAAAACACCGCCCTGCAGATGCAAAAACTCTATGCAAGTAATCTGGCTTCCACCGGCGTACAGCTGGCCTATGGCGCGGAGCTTCCCACCGCAGCCGTCGCCAACAGTATCGGTCATGTGCCGTCCTTTCTTGCCGCAAAAGCTGCCCTCGGAAACCGCATCCATCACATCCTGTCCGACCGGTACAAAGACGATTTTGCCAAAACGGATTGTTATGCGGATTTGATGCGCGCCGTGCCGCAGGAACAGCTGCAAGGCAAACATCCCGTTAATAATGCCCTCTATCTCTGGACCAAACTCACACTGGCCAATTACATTTTGAAAACGCTGGGCGACGGCATGGAAATGGCGCATTCGATTGAAGGCCGCTTGCCCTTTCTGGATCATCACTTATTTGAAACCGTGTGCAGAATGCCGCTATCGATGAAAATCAAAGGCGTGACGGAAAAATTCGCGCTACGTGAGGCGGTTCGTCCGCATATTACCGACCGGGTTTACCGCCGCGAGAAGCATCCCTTTATGGCACCTCCTGTCAGCGTCTATTCCAATGACGGGCTAAACGGCTTTATTCAGGACAGTATTCGTAGCGAGTCTTTCAATGCCGTGCCGTTTTTTAACCGCAAAAAAATCATTGCCGCGCTGGACAAACTGCCGCAAGAGGATGCAAAATCACGGACAGCGATGGAGCCTGTTTTAATGACGGTTCTGACCGCGCATCTGGTGCAACAAAAATTCGGACTGGCAGAAAAAACGGCATGAGCAAAAACACAGCGGAAACATGGCATCAGGATTTTTACGACGATCTGTTCGCACAGCATTGTTTGCAGCGCAGTGACAAAGAGGTCAATGAAGCCGTTGATTTTTTAATGGATAAATTATCACTCAAAGCCGGAATGCGTTTTTTCGATCAGGGTTGCGGACTTGGCACGCTGAGCCTTGCACTCGCACGGAAAGGACTGCATGTCACCGGTGTTGATCTGATTGACAGCTATATCACCCGCGCACAGGCGGAAGCGGCAGCAGAAAATCTGGCCTGCGACTTTCATACCGGAAACGCCTATGATTTTACGCCGTCCAAACCCTGTGATGCCGCTATCAACTGGTGGACGAGTTTCGGATACAGCGAGAATGATGATAAAAACATCCTGATGATGCAGCGTATTTTCGAGACGTTAAAACCGGGAGGATTTTTTGGCTTTGACTATAAAAACGGCGCGCGCGTGTTGAAGGATTTCGCACAGAGCAACACCTTGCGCGATGTCGCGGAAAAAGACGGGCATAAAACAGTTTGGGAATCGCGCTACGAGCCTGACACAAATATGGTGTACAAGGACTGGATCTACACCGCGCCCGATGGCACGCATCAGGAAAACAAAGGCGGCGGCGCGAAACTTTATACGGCGGAAGATATTACGCACCTGCTGACCGGGGCCGGCTTTGTGAATATCAAATTCTATGGCGATATGCAGGGCGGCGCATTTGATCCCGATACCTCCATCCGCTGCATCACAATTTCCGAAAAACCTGCGGGAGCGTAAAGAAAAATGTTCTGGCAGCGTTTCCAAAAAATTGTGGAAAAATTCCCTGACAATATCGCGGTGCTGGATCGCGGTACGGCTTTGACTTATCGCGCTCTGTCGGAACAGGCCGCCGCGCTTGGAAAACAATTGGGACAAAGTCATAATGAGAAAATCATCGGCATTGCCATCGACAAATCAGCTGATTACCTGATTGCCCTGCTGGGTATCTGGCATGCCGGCGCGGCATTTGTACCGCTTCCTTCAAATCTTCCAAAAGACCGTAAAGACTTCATTTTAAAAGACGCAAATATCAAAACCGTTTTAACGGCGCAAGATATTCCGACGGAAAGATGCCGCCCCGCCCCTGCCGAAACCGCACCGGACAGGCTGGCTTATATCATGCACACATCAGGTTCTACCGGAACACCGAAGGGCGTCATGGTAGAACATCGCGGCATTGTGAATTTCCTTGATGCGCAAATTCAGGCGTTTCAAATTAATGAACACAGCCGCAGTCTGTTTTATCTGTCCATTGCTTTTGACGCGTCTATTTCCGATATCGGCACAGCGCTTCTGTCCGGCGCAACGCTGGTGATTGAAGATGACAGCACATTGCGCGACGGCAAAAAACTTGTTGCCGCATTGCAGGAAAAACACATCACCCATATGGATGTGCCGCCGTCATTGCTGGGCATTCTTGCCATTGACGATATGCCGGCAAGTCTGGAAACAATTATCATCGGCGGCGAGGTTTGTCCGCCCGATACGGTACGCGCATGGGCAAAAGCCTACCGCGTTATCAATGTTTACGGCCCGACGGAAACAACTGTCTGCACCAGCCTGATTGCCTGTGATGCCGATAACTGGGGCAAGCCTTTGATCGGCAATCCGTTTCCCAATGTCATTTATAGAATAGAAAATGATGAATTACTGATCGGCGGGTTGCAGCTGGCACGCGGCTATCTGAACCGCGATGACTTAAATGCGGAAAAATTTATCATGCGCGGCACGGAGCGTTTTTACAAAACAGGCGATAAAGTGCGACAAGATGAAGCAGGCATGATTGAGTTTCTGGGGCGTGGCGACCGCCAGTTCAAACTCCGCGGACAGCTTGTCGCCCCCGAAGAAATCGAGGCGTGTTTGCACAGCCATCCGCAAATCAAGAAAGCCGCCGTGCTGAAACGTCCGCTTTATCATGGCGGCGCGGAGGCGCTTGTTGCTTTTGTCGCGGGCAAAAAAACAACGACTATCAATACGCATCTATCCAAAACCCTGCCAAAATGGATGCTGCCGCAGCATATCGCATGGCTGGAAAAAATGCCGGAAACCGTTACCGGAAAACCGGATTTTGCACAGCTGCGGAAACTTGATTTACAAACCGCACCGACCGCCACAGCACCGCCGGAAACGGAACCGGAAAAAATACTGTATGAGATATGGTCTGCCGTTTTAAAGAAAACCGGTTTCGGCATTGATGATGATTTCTTTATCCTTGGCGGCGACTCTCTTGCCGTGATCCATCTCAGCCTTGCCGCAGAAAAGCGAAATCTGCGCATCTCTCCCGCCTTACTGGTGCAATATCCGAACATCCGCAACCTGGCACAGGCACTCGCCGCCCGTGCGGATGATAGCGGCGCCCTGCCCTGCGACTGGCTTCGGCAGGATGTTGCTTTTGACAGTGACTGGCAGGCCTTGACTGAGGCGGCAGCAAAGCGCCCGCAAAAAAAAGTGAAAGAACCCGCACGGATTTTCCTGACCGGCGCCACCGGCTTTTTGGGCGGACGGCTGCTCACGGAATTACTGCAACAAACAACAGCGGAGATTATCTGTCTTGTCCGCGACCCTGCCCGCATCCCCGTCAAAGATACGCGCATCACGCCCGTCACTGGCGATTTGGAACAGCAATATTTCGGGCTGTCCGCAAGCGACTGGCGAAAACTGGCGGGCAATATTGATGCCGTCTATCATTGTGCAGCACGTGTGAATGTCGTACAGCCATATGAGGTTTTACGTGCGGCAAATATCGGCGGCACACAGGAAGTTTTGCGTTTTGCCCTGACAGGAAAACGTAAGAAGCTGCATATTGCCTCTACTTTGTCTGTTTTCGTTGCGACCGACCGCAACAGCGGCACGGCTCTGGAAAGCGACCGTTTGGAAAATACGGAATTTGTCTATGGCGGTTATGCCCAGACGAAATGGGCTGCTGAATATATGCTGCTGCAAATCCCCGCCGCATCCTGCGACATCACCCATTACCGTTTTGGACTGATTACCGGCGATACAAAAACAGGGCTGTGTTCCGAAACGGATTTTTTGAAGATGTTTTCCCGCGGCATGCGCAGTCTGGGTTCCGTGCCGGAAGGTTTTGCCAAAAAATTACTGATCGATATCACCCCTGTCGATTATGCGGCAGCGGCCATGGCGCATCTCTCCTTGTATGGGCGGGAAGATATTTATCACATTGCCGGTTCAGGTTCTTTGTCACTCGCACAGCTGATGGAGAGTATCGGCAATATCCGCGAAATCCCCACACAAGACTGGCAAGCCTCCTTTCAGAACAAAGAAATGACAACAGAAGAATCTGCCGCCTATCTGGCGCTGTGCCGCTGCCTTGACGATTTCGACCGTTACCGCACAATGGATTTGTTTCAAGCCACAGGCATCCGTTTTGACTGCACCGCAACCGAACGCGATTACGGCATCGCTTGTCCGCCGCCGTCAGATGATTTGATCCGTTTATATCTGCGCCATATTTTTTCCAGCCCCGCCCATCACAGGAGATGCGCATGACAACATCAGGAATGCTGCTGGGAAAATTTATGCCGCCGCATAACGGACATGTGTATCTTGCGCGTTTTGCCGAGAATTATGTCGATAAACTGTCGATTGTCGTCTGCTCGTTACAAAACGAGCCGATCCCCGGCACACTGCGCTATGACTGGATGCGGCAGATTTTTCCTGACTGCAACGTCATCCATCTGACAGACGAGCTGCCGCAGCTCCCTGAAGAACATCCTGATTTCTGGCAGCTGTGGCATGATGCCCTGATGCGCGTTCTGCCCGAAAAACCCGACTATATTTTCGCGGGGGAAGATTACGGCGCGCCGTTGGCGGAAACATTGGGCGGCACATTCGTTCCCAGCAATATGGGACGCGCCATCATCCCGACCAGCGGCACGGATATACGTACCCACCCCGCTGAAAACTGGGATTACATTCCCGAAATCGTCCGCCCTTATTTCGTCAAACGCATCGCCGTCATTGGCGCGGAATCAACCGGGAAATCGACCTTAACGGCAAAACTGGCACAGCATTTCCAGACCGTTATCGTCCCTGAATATGCGGAAACGCTGATTATGCACCGCGGACGCGACCTAAACGAGGATGATTTTAAAATGATTGCGCAAGCCCAAAAGGCCTCGGAAGAGGCGCTGGTCTATCAGGCGCGGCGTGTCCTGTTTTGTGATACCGAAATTATGACGACGGCGATCTGGAGTAAGATGCTGCTGGGAAAATGCCCGGAATGGCTCAATGCCAATGCGCGTGAGAACCGTTATGACCTCTACCTGTTGCTGGACACAGATGCAGCATGGCAAGAGGATGCCCATCGTTACGGAATTGAAACACAGGACATCTTTATGAAATCCTGCATCAAACGTCTGGAAGAAGATCAAAAACCTTATATCCGCCTGTCGGGCAGCTGGGATGAAAAATTAACAGCCGCCGTCACTGCCGTAGAGAAGATTGTTTAAGCAGCCTTGATATAATCTTTCAAGATATCACCTGTGGAACGGTTATCCGCATTTGGCGCACCGATTCCTGCGGCGGCGTCCCCCAGATGAACCAGACGGGCGTCAAGGCTGAAACGGATTTTTCCGGTATTTTGCGGGCGTGTGGCGTGATAATGCGCACCGGAGATAAAGACCTGCCCTGCCGCCGGACAGGAAAATCCGACATCCCTCCCTGGCGCAAAACCTTCGGCGGAACGCGGATAAGTCGCCGTCATACCTGAATCCTGTTTTTGCCAGCCGATTTTCAAATCAGGCCCGTCCTTGATCCAGTCATCATAATGAAAGACTTCGGAATCATTGGGAACTTCGCGGTCAAAATAATCAGGATAAATGGCGAAAGTTTCTTCCTCCTCCAGATCATCCAGCGGCGTCCAGTACACGATCAAACATTGCGGATGCGCATACCATGTATCACGATGCGGGAAATAAACCGGCGCGGCCTTCTTGTTTAAATGTCCGTCCGGACAAATAACGCGCAGCCGCAAAGGATCAAACGCCATACGCTCAGGGTCAAAACCGTTTTCCGCCAATGTCGCGAAAAGCAGTTTGTGATAATCTTCCGCAAGATAAAGCGTCCGGCGCAATTTTCCGATACGGGTAAAAAAACTTTCCTCATCCAGCTCAAGATGTGCGCGGCGGATATCCGTCACATTCAGAATATCGCGAATCATGTCTTTTGCATAAGACACCAGTTTGCGTGACCCGGTGCAGGGCGGTGTCACATAAACATCGCCGCCATAAATATCATGGCGCAGTGTGGCGTTTTCCGCCGGAATATCCTTTTTAAACCGTAACATAGCAAACATATCCTAGCCTGCATCAAAGGAGGCCGCCAGCAGTTTTTGAAGCGCCGCGTGTTTTCTTGACAAATACGTAAATTGCTGATAGTTTCCGAATTGTTCGAAAAGATGCTCTTGTTAAACAGAGCTTTTACTTGCGGTTTATTCCGCGAATTGCGGAAGAATACGGCGGGCCTGAAAAAATCTCGCTTTTCCTGAAAAGTTCAGTTTCTCCACGAATATTGCTCTCTCGAATTATTGAGGTGTTATGGCCGCACGGTGCGGCGATACCCTCGAATGAACTGTTTCAGCGAAAGGACAAAACAATGCAAAAAACAGGCACAGTAAAATGGTTTAACGATCAAAAAGGCTACGGCTTCATCCAACCCGATGATGGCGGCGGAGATATCTTCGTTCACATCAGTGCGGTTCAAAAAGCCGGCATGCACACACTTCTGGAAGGCCAGAAAGTGACATTCGATCTTCAAGAAGATCCGAAAAGCCGCAAGACCAGCGCAACCAACCTGAAAGAAGCCGCATAATTTAACGCGGTTCCTAAAAAATCAGGAACGGCTATGCGTCGCGTTATTATAGGGATGCCATCCAGCGATTGTGCCGGATGCATCCTGACGTGAATGGCATATGCCATTAAAGGAAAAAATAATGAAAAATTTTGAAGGCTTCGGCCTCAACGCTATGCTGGCGGATTCGCTGGCACGCATGAACTATGCCGTCCCGACGCCTATCCAGGCGCAGGCAATACCTCCGGCACTTCAAGGCAGAGACATCATGGGAACCGCCCAAACGGGTACGGGAAAAACAGCCGCATTTGCGATTCCGCTGGTACAGGCGCTCCTGTCCTCGCCGCAAGGCTCGGCGCTTGTTATGACCCCGACACGGGAACTTGGCAAACAGATCATGGATATCATGCATCAACTGCTCGGCCCGAAATCACCGATTAAAACCGCTTTTCTTATCGGCGGTGAGCCGATGGGTAAACAGTTCTCGCAGCTGAACCGCCGTCCGCGCCTCATTGTCGGCACACCCGGACGCATCAACGACCATCTGGAACGCCGCAGCCTGTCTTTACAGGATACGCGCTTTCTGGTTCTTGATGAAACCGACCGCATGCTGGATATGGGCTTTAGCGTCCAGATCGACCGGATCTTGAAATACATGCCTGCAAAACGTCAAACACTGATGTTTTCCGCAACCTTGCCGGCCAATATTTTGAAATTGTCGGAACAGTATCTGCAAAACCCGGAGCGCATTGCCGTCGGGTCAACAGTGACTCCCGTTCAAAACATCAAGCAGGATGTCATTCATATTGCCTCAGACAAAAAATACAATGAGCTGATTCACCAGCTGAATGAGCGTGAAGGCTCCATCATCGTTTTTGTGAAAACAAAATACGGCACGGAACGTCTGGCAAAAAGACTGAATAACGAAGCGCTGCGCGCCGATGCCATTCACGGTGATTTAAGACAAAATCGCCGTGAAAAAGTCATTCGCCAATTCCGCGAAAAGAAATACCGTATTCTGGTTGCAACGGATGTTGCCGCCCGCGGTCTTGATATTCCGCATATCGCGCATGTCATCAATTACGACCTGCCGCAAGTTCCGGAAGATTACATCCACCGCATCGGACGCACCGCCCGCGCAGGAGCAAAAGGTGAAGCACTTTGCTTTGTCTCTCCTGAAGACGGTAAAAAATGGCATGCGATTGCACGATTGATGGGTATTAAAACGACGGATGACGTTACGCCTTTCAAACCGAAAAAGAATAACAAAAAACGCGGCGGCAAGCCCTTTAGCGGCAAACCGTTCAAAAGCGGAAAACCGCGTTTTGCGAAACGGAAAGACAGTAATAAAGGCAAAAAACGGGCGTAAAGCCGCCTGCCTTTTTTGTGATTAATGGAGACCCTTTGCGGAAACCGCCTGTGCTCTTACAGAAGAGTCCGGCACGGACGCAGAGGGTTTTTCACATCTGCCCTCTCGCAGGACTTTATCAAAATGGTCTGCGGCGCGGTTCATCATCCAGTAAAAGAACATCGCAACATGTTTTTTATGCTGGGTCGGCATGACACGCCAATCAGGTTCACCGAAAGCATTCCACAGCATTTCGGAATTCTCTGTCGGGATTTCGGTATCCGCACGCCCGGTAATCATCAAAACGCGGCAGGGATCAACATTTGCAGCATAAGTCAACGGGTCAACCGCTTGTGTTGTGCCGTGTAGATGACGAACAAGATCATCACGGTTCTCAATCATCTGTTTTTCCATCAGCCGACGGCGAAATGCTTCGATGTTTTCATTCGTACTATCAGACATGATTTCCGCAAGTCCGCCGCCAACCAAAAAGAAGGTGCCGCCTTTAATATCCTCATCAACCCCCATAAGCGTGGAGGAAAGGAGTGAGCCGAGACTAACCCCCGCCACACCAATTTTATCACCGTCAATATCGCTGCGTTCTTCCTGCATCCAGTCAATCATACGGCGCGCATCCAGAACCGCATGGCGGTAGGCCGTCATCGGTGTTGCAATATTATCCGTATCAACAAATTCCAGCGGATGCGTCGTCATACGCAACACGGCATAACCTTCACGCGCCATTTGTTTTGCCAGCATTTCCGAAATCGTCAGACTATCGGACAACACCGGAAAAACCACGATCACCGGATGCGGCCCTTCCCCATCAGGTATTGTCAGATAAGCCGTCGCCTTATCGCCGCTACTGCTGGTAAAATTCAATTTCTCGACTGTAAAATCATCTTTGCGATGCAAAAACTTATCAATTTTCAACATAGGGTGATTGGAAATAGTTTGTAACGAAGCTTCACTTGTCACATCCTCCAGAACCATGCCGGTATGATCCAGCGCAGGCGCAGGAACCGCATCAAGGACACCGCGCGGATCATCTCCCTTCCACGGTGAATAGGCACAGCCTGATGTCAAAAACAAGGCGCCATTCGCAGCAAGAGTGGTGAAAACACCCGCAACGGAATTGGAATTTTTCAGCGCCATAAGCGTCAGACCTCAGAAAATTACGATAAAATATGATGTCATACAGCATATACAATTTAACATAATATGTCAAGGGCTGAGGAATTTTACACTTAAAAAACAAAAAGATAAGAAGAATTAAAACAAGCTTTATGCGTCATGCGTCAGTTTTTCCAAAGCGGCTTCAACACGGGCATATTCGGCGTCAATTTTCTTGAACAGCTCTTTGCGCTCTTGCGCACTTGCCTTATTCATATTTTGGGCCTTTTCACACAGCATGCGTAATGTTTCCGCCCCCCACATGCCTGCGCCGCCCTTCATTTTATGCGCGACTTCGACCCAAAGCGTATTCTCGCCGGCTGTGCTGTTCTTTTTCAACAACGCCATGCTTTCTCTGCTTTGCGCAATAAACATTTCCGCAAATTCCCGGATTTCCTCCGGCGTATCGGCATATTCCTTAATCATGCTAAGATCAATAATACCGCTTTCGCCTTCTTTTTCACGCCGCTTTTCCTGCAGAGCATCTTTATCAGGGAAGACAAACCATTGCTCCAGCACATTTTGCAGCGCTTCCCGGTCAATCGGTTTACTGAGATAATCATTCATACCGGCTTCAAGACATTTTTCACGCGTGCCTTTCATCGCATCCGCCGTCAAAGCGATAATAGGAACGGATTGACCTTTTTCACCTGCCGTTTTTCTAATCTCCTCTGTTGCCTCATAGCCGTTTTGTTCCGGCATGTGGCAATCCATCAAAATCAGATCATATGTTTTTTCCGCGAAACGCTCCACGGCCTGTTTACCGTTTTCAACCATATCGAATTGTTCAAATCCCATACGCGGCAACAGTCTTTTCAGCATATCCTGATTTAGCAGATGATCTTCCGCCACCAGCACATATGCTTTTGCAACATCCATACGTGATTTGGCATTCTTTTTCTGACGCGCGCGGCGCTGTTTTGTCTTCTTATCAGTCTCCTCTTTTTCCGCAACGGCAAAGGGCAGCTTGACCCAGAACATGGAACCTGAACCGGGCGCACTTTCAACGCCGATACGCCCGCCCATCAGCTCCACAAGCTCTTTCGTAATCGCCAGCCCCAGACCGGTGCCGCCGTATTTGCGCGAAATAGACGCATCGGCCTGCGTAAACTTATCAAAAATCAAACCCAGATTTTCTCTGGCAATACCGATACCGGTATCTTTCACCTCGCAATAAATTTCGATACCGGGGCCGGATTTTTTACGGGATACAGGCAGCGGATGGCTGTTGAACGTAATCTCGACACCACCCTCCTCCGTATATTTAACGGCATTGCCCACCAGATTTGTCAGGACCCTGCTGACACGCAGCGCATCACCCAGAAGAAAGGGAATATCATTTTTCACAAAGTTATAGTGAAGCGTAATGCCTTTCGCGCTGGCAATCGGGGTCATCGTTTCCATGACACTCGCGACCACGTTTTTAAAATCAAAACCGGCCTTTTCCAAGACGATATTGCCGGTCTCGATTTTTGAGATATCCAGAATATCATTCACAATCTCCAGCAGATTTTTCGCCGATTTATGCGCTGTTCCTGCCATGCTGCGGTCATCTTCTTTCAAAGACGGGTCTTCGACCAGCATCTGTGTCAAACCAAGAATACTGTTCAAAGGCGTCCGCAGCTCATGCGACATACTGGCCAAAAATTCGCTTTTCGCCTGATTGGCCTTTTCCGCATCGGCACGCGCTTTCTCGATTTTCTCTCTTTCAATCACCCGTCCCAACTGCGTACCGATACTGGCCATCATGCTCATAAAATCATCACTGGGCTTTTCCGGTTTTCCGGCGAAAAATTCCAGCACCGCCACAACATCTTTCTTGACCAATACGGGGAAGCCGAAACCTGCCTGCACCGCCATATCCCCCACATGTCTGGCGCGCAGAAAATCCTGATCCTGTATAACATTTTTAACCCAGACAGCTTCTTTTTTCTGATGAACCTGCCCGGGCAACCCCACCCCCGATGGCAGGATTGTTGTTTCCGTCGCTTTTTTTAAAGTCTGATACTGCCGGGAATTTTGTATGCACCATATTTTGGACGGCACAAGACGCTGATGCGCCTCATCCACCAGATAGGCATGCCCTGCCCCCCATCCCGTGAAACCGCAAATCTCCTGCAGGCAAATACGGATTGCTTCCTGCATATCAACCGATTCATTGATGGCATTGGTAATGCGTTCCAGCAATTTGATTGTTTGCGTCTCTTTCTGCAAACGCATATGTGCGTTTTCGGCGTCATCACGCGCCTTGCGCAGATTTTCCTCTTTTTGGTGCTGTTCTGAAATATCCGATATCAGGCCGACAAAAACGGGTTCACCGTTCACATTGACTTCCGTAACATCTAAAGAGATCGGAAAAACCTCTCCATCCGCCCTGACAGCAGAGACATCGTCACGGCTGGTTTTGCCGATAATTTTTGCCTGCCCTGTGTTCAGGTAATTCTGAAGATAACCGTCATGGCGGCTTTTATGCGGCTCCGGCATCAGTATTTTGACATTTTCCCCTGCCACATCCGCCGCCTTATACCCAAAAATATGCTCCGCCCATTTGTTAAATGTTTTAATTTTTCCGGATTTGTCGATTGTGATCAGGGACTGCATCATATTATCCATGATGGCGGTCAGATAGGATTTTTCCTCCCGCAATTTGTCACGCGCCTGCGCGATATCCTGCGTTTGCTCCTCCACAAGCTGCTGCAGATTTTCCCGGTGTTTATTCAAAGCACGCCGTGATTCATTAAGCGGCTTTACGATACAATTGCGGGCATATAGTAAAGTCAGTACAAAAATCAGAAAACCTGTTCCCAAAACTATTTCCTGTTGCAGAGATAATGCATCATCCTCTTCCTGAAACACAGCCTGCAGCAGACGAATAATTCTTGCCTGTCCCTGTTGTGCAGTATCGAGGCCGGCTTCCATTGCAACATAATCCGCACTGGAAAAATCAGTATTATTCCGTTCCAGAATTGTGCCGACAATGGCCTGTAACCGTTCCCACTCCTGTTTTGCCGCATTGATCGCCACATTCACATCAGTTTGAAATATTTCTTTCTTCGGCATCCATTCACGTTGATCACCGGCGCTGATCAACATACCCTCACCGTCCAAAAACACCTGATAATTGATGTCCATATATTCCCGGTCTTTGCGCATTTGCTTCAATATCACCGCTTTTGCTTCCTCATCCTGCAAAGCTGCAATCTTGTAAACATTGTGAACATAGCGGATCATCAACATGCGCTGCAGCCCTGCCGCGTTAATCACTTTTTCTTCGTAATGGCGCTCGTGACCATTCAGAAACAGGAACGACCCCGTCAGCAAAATTAAAAAAATGCTCAATAACAAAGACAGTTGTAAAAAGATTTTATTGCCCGAATAAGCATCGCCTTCTTTCGCAGCATCACCGCTTTTATACATGCTCAGCGTTAATGCAACGGCAAAAACCGCACTGCTGATAACGGCAACAGACATGGCCAGCGTATGGAAACTCTGCATAGGGTTATAACGGCAATCCGCCCAGGGAATAAAGACCGCCGCCTCCATCCCCATATAATGCATACCGCAAATGGCCGCCCCCATCACCATCGCGGCAAAAATCTGCCATAACAGTTTTTGAGCGCCTTCTCCGCGGCGCCCCAAAACAAAAACAATCAACAACGCCGCCAGCGATGCCACAGCGGCAATAAAGTAGGACCAACCGAAGAGTGACGGGATATAACGCAAATCCGCATCCATCTTTATTGCCGCCATTCCCGTGTAATGCATTGCGCAAATGGCACTGCCCAGCAATAAGGCACCGGCGGTAATCCACAGCAGATTTAAACGGGTCGAACCTATGATTGCCAAAACACCATAGGCAATCACCACGGCGACAATCATAGACAAGACTGTCAGAACGGGATCATAGGAGATCGCCATATCCATTTTATAGGCCAGCATACCGATAAAATGCATCGACCATATTCCGGATCCGAATGCAAAACTGCCGCCCCAATGCAGCAGTTTTTTTGTTTTTTCGCTTTTCGCATCACGGATATCGGTGGACAGGCGCAGCCCTGTAAAAGATCCCAGTGTCGCAATCACATAGGAAAGAATAACAAGCAAAGGAATATAGGAACCGCTTTCGGCATTCGCCGGAACATCACCGAACAGAAAAAACTTTTCCAAAAGAGGGTTTAAAAAGGCAAACATATGCTCCGTTCCTGCGCGGTGAAAAAAATCAACATAGCAAAATAAAAAACCTTATAAAATATAACATGCCTAAAAAATACAAGGCACATCCGACAATAACTATGCCACATAAAAAAACACTTTAAAAGTGTAGAGGGAAAAAGAAGAAAACCTATATCAATGTCACTTCAATTTCAATGACAGTACCACCCGCATTGAGCGAGTTATAAGTGCCGGAATTGTTCAGGGGATTGGCACCGTCAATGCGCAGCCTGGCACCAATAAAAATATTCAGCGTCGCATCAACATCCGATGACAAATCATATATGCCCGCAGGCGCACCGGCGGTTCCGTTGCAGGCACTCGCCCCCGCCCATGCCGCGGCGGTCGGAAAAGCAATACGGATTTCATCAATCCGTACCAGATCACTGCCATTGGATAAAAGCGCATTGGCGGAACAGCGTATCTCGATATCGCCGGTATCCTGAAAATATTCCACATGCCCGGCATTTTCATTACCGATCAGCGTAAATTCCGGAATATCGGTATCAATACCGCCGTCAGGGTGCAGGCGGACATCGCCTGTCGCGGTCGGAAATGTCGACACAACAATATCGCCGAAGCTGATATCGCCGCGCTTTAAAATCCCTCCCGGGGCAATAAAGGCCGCCACAGCATCAAGAACGGAGCTGGCCGCATAGGCCGTACCCGTTGATAAAAAACAAAAAACACCTATAAAAAGAATACGCCACATCATACTTCTAATATTATATCATAAATTATTTTAATGGCGTCGTATTTCTTGAAAACCGCTATTATTTTCTTCCGTTATGCGGAGCGGCAGGCAGCACTGCCGCCGTTACCGCCTTTTTTTCAAATTGCATGACGCTTTTCGTATCCGTTATAAAAACGGCATCCGGTCTGTCGGCTCCTTCTTTATAAACGGCAGATGTGATAGAGGGCGCAATATCAATCCGCTTGAGCCTTTTGGTTTCGGCCAACAGATTATCCAGCCCGTCCGGACGTGCCGAGGACATATGCGCCGCGCCGTAAAATACAAGCGCCTTTGAGCTGTCTTCTAATTTATCCAATATCAGCCCTGCCAGCATCGTGTCATTCAGCCGTTTTTGGATGCCTTCCTCACGCAAACTATCTGCCTGCGTGAAAAGCCTGTCGATCTCCAGCTCTTGGTAAAGACGCACAAAACTTTCCTCGAACACCGCTTTCTCTTCAGCAGGGATTTCATCGCCCCGGTCTGCCATAAACAAATCATAATAATCCCGATAGGCGGGATTTTCTTCGCCCAATACGCGTTTCAGACGCAACAGCGCCCCCTGCGAGATAATCACACTCATCACGGCGCTACTGTCACCTTCCGTTCCCGGATCAGCCGCATAAATCTTCATTCCCGCCGCATGTGCATTCTCTATCAACGCAGCGTCCAGCCTGTTCATCTCTTGCCATGACTCCGGCGCAAGGGAATACAGATTATCCCGCCGCGTACTTAAAACATTCTGAAATTCCGCAGAAGAGAGTTCCCCTGCTTGAAATCTGTCGAGTTCCGGCTGTAACGTGACGGGCATCTCCAAGAACAAATCCGTTACCCCGCAGCTCTTCAAGGCATCAGCGAACTCATGGCTCCCCATTACCTGCCGCAGTGATAAATCCGTATGGTCGGTATCACCGACCAGAACCACATCCGCCCCGGCACACATATTTTGCACCAGTCCTTCAAAGGAGGCCGTGTCCGTCACAAATGTGGCGGCATCATTCTGCGCTTTATGTCCCGTCTCTTCATAGGTCAAAGCGGCCTGCGCCGTTCCGGCAAGAACAGGCAGCAACACTGCTGCTGCAAATGCGCGTTTTAACCATCCGTTCCGTAAATTTTTCATCGCCATAGACACAAATCCGCCATTTTCTCCTTCTTATTTTAGAAGAAAATGATTTATTTATGTTTAAAGTCAGTCAGAAAAGAAAAATCGGTATTTTTCATCACAACACGGTTTTTTCCTTTTGCCTTGGCCGCAAACATGCGTTTATCCGCCAATTCCACCAGTTCCCGTATTGTTGTCACACCGTCTTCCAGATATTCCGCCGCGCCACAGCTTGCCGTTTGCGCTACGCCATCCGGCCTTTTTCCGATCCCGTCTTTTTGCAGGCGCGGAAAAAAATGCGCCAAACCGTCCAGCGTGGTATCAGACAGGACAAGCAGGAATTCCTCTCCGCCCCACCGGATCACAATATCCTGCTTACGCAATGTTTTTTTCAAAGCCGCCCCCGCCGCGGCCAGCACACGGTCGCCCTCATCATGGCCGAAATTATCATTCACCTTTTTAAAATCATCCAGATCGATAAACAGCAGGGACAGCGGCGCTTTTCTGCGTTGCGACATATCGAAAATCGTTTCCAGCAAGCTTTCTCCGTAATCGCGGCGCAAACAGCCGGTCATCTCGTCATGGGTGGTGAAATCGACAAATTTTGACATGAAATGTAGCTGGCTGACACTGGAGACCGCCGCAATCGCCGTGACCACACACATAATCCAGATCGTTCCAAGCTCCAGCAGCATCGCCGCGGGCGTCGCCGTATTCAAGGCGGAAAAATAAGTAAAAAACACCAAAAGTCCGCCAAATAACACACATTCCAGCACGGTCAGCGGAAAAAGACACAGCAGCATCACCACCAAAACCGGAAAATGGGCATAGGCGCTTTTGATAAAGATATTCTGCGGCGTCCATTCCAGCCCTGCCAATTGCAGATTGGCATAGCAAAAAAACACCATCGGAATGGACAATAGCAGCGCAAAATACAGCTTACCGAAAACAGCATGCGTTTTCGGCGGGCGCAGGAAAATAAGAATAATCAGAAAAGCCGCCGCAACGCCGCGTGCCGCAAGAATGCCGGAGGCGGTTTCGGATCCCAGCAAAGCAAGATCAATCGGTATCCACAGCAGCATCAGCGCAGACAGAATAATCGCACAAAGACGGACACGGTCACGTATCAATGCCGTCCGCGACATAACCAGCATCAATGAATGGCAGCATGCACTGAAAATACAGGAGAAAAAAGATTGAACAGGCATCGCAGTCGCATTCCGTGGCTGTTTTTATGTTTTATATCTGTCCGTAAATACGATCGTATGTATAATTTACATGCTTTCACCGCTGTTTGAAAGCCTATTCAGCCCGGCATCAGTGGTTAATCGTCATCTTTCAAAATGCGTTCGGCCGCGCCGTCCATATCGTCAAACTGGCCGTTATCAAGACACCAGAAAAAAGCCAGCAGGCCGACCAGCCCCAGCAGTAACGTCACAGGTATCAGCCAGATAAGCGCGTTCATTTTTTCGCCAGTCCTTTTTCAACCAGCCTGTTCAGACGCAGGCTGTTCAACACCACCGTCATGGATGAGGCTGACATGGCAATCGCCGCAATCAGCGGTGTGACCATCCCCGCAAAGGCCAGCGGCACGGCAATCAGATTATACATGATTGTCAGACCAAGATTGGTGCGGGTCAGGCGCATGGACGCTTTTGCTGTTTCATAAGCTTCCAGAACCGGAGCCAGCTTATCACCCTGAAAGACGATATCGGCGGCATTCTGCGTCACCGTCATTGCGGTCGCGGGGGAGGCTGAAACATTTGCGGTGGATAATGCCGGCGCATCATTCAATCCGTCCCCGACCATCAGCACCGTCTCTCCCTGTGTTTTCATCTCTTCCAGCACGGTGCATTTACGGTCAGGCAACACACCGGCATGATAATCTGTCACACCCAGCTTCGCCGCAATTTCCGCCGTGACGGCGTCACGGTCACCGGACAGGATCGCAGTTTTCAATCCGCGTTTTTGCAGCTCTGCCATCACAGCGGCGCTATCCTCGCGCAAATCATCACGGAACACAAAACGCTGCACGGCTTTGCCGTTTTCGGACAGCCATAATTCAACCGCAGCATCTTCCGTTTCACCGCTGCCATCTGCCAGCGCCCAGCCGCGCCGCCCCAGACGGATACGCTTGCCGGATTTTTCCGTTTCCAGCCCGCATCCGGCAATATCCGTAACAGTCAGATTTTGCAGCGTTCCGTCATAACCTGCCACCAGCGCCTGCGACAAAGGGTGGCGACTTTGCGATGCCATAGATGCCGCCAGCTTCATCACGGCAGGCTTGATTTCCCGCCCGTCAATCAATGACATTTTACCGCGCGTCAGCGTGCCGGTTTTGTCAAAAACAATCTGCGTCACCTTCGACAATCTCTCCAGCGCATCGCCGGATTTAATCAGAATACCTTTTTTAAATAAACGCCCGCCCGCCATCACCTGCACGATCGGTATCGCCAGCCCCAGCGCACAGGGACAGGTAATAATCAAAAGCGACACCGCATAGATAACGGCCTGATGCATGCCTGCATCCATGACAAAATACCAGAACAGAAAAGCTGCCAGCGATAATGTATGAACGGCGGGCGTGTAAAGCGCCGCCGCACGTTCGGACAGACGCACATATTTCGCGCCGCCCTGTTCCGCTTTTTCCATCAGCTGGATAATTTCCTGAAACAAGGAACGTTCGACGGACTGTGTGACACGCACTGTCACCGGCGCGGAGAGATTAACCATCCCTGCAAGAACGACCTGCCCTGTTTTTGCCTTTTGCGGCAGGCTTTCCCCTGTCAGCAAACTTGTATCAAGCTCGGTCAATCCGCTTTCGATCACACCGTCAGCGGCAATTTTTTCCCCCGCCGCGACCTGTAACAGCATATCTTCCGCAATGTCTTTATAAGGAATCAGCCGTGTTTTACCGTTTTTCTCCAAAACCGTTGCAAAGCCGGACATTAAAGCCAGCAAATCCTGCGCCGCCGAACGCGCCTTGCCGCGCGCCTGAAAATTCAGATAACGCCCGGCCAGTAAGAAAAACATCAGCATGGTCACGGCTTCGAAATAGACATGTCCCGCCGTTCCCGACAACATCTCGTAAAGGCTGAGCGCCGTTGCCAAAATCAAGGCCAGCGACACCGGCACATCCATATTCGCACGCCCTTGTTTCAATGCGCCAAAAGCCGAAAGAAAGAACACTCGTCCCGCATAGATCAGCGCCGGCAAGGCAATCGCTGCCGACAGCAACTCGAACAGGTCGCGCGTTGCGCTGCTGCCGCCTGCACCGCTCCAGACCGCAACGGATAGCAGCATAATATTCCCGCTGGCAAATCCGGCAACCCCCATGGATTTCAACAGAAAGCGGCGTTCACGTTTTTCAGCTTCGCGCGCCGCATCCGGCACATAGGGTCGCGCATCAAAACCCAGCGCATTGACCGCGCCCAAAAGCTCATTGGCTTTTTCCTTCGCTCCGTGAAAAACAAAAGTCAGGTGACGCGTCGTCATATTGACGCGGGCGCTGATAATTTCCGGAAAAGCCTGCAGGGTTTTTTCGATATTGCGCACACAGGACATACAATGGATTCCGCCGACAACGGCTTCCAGACTATAGCGCCCGCCGCCTTCTTCCGTCAGATATGATTGTACGTCAACATCCATTTTAGACGACCCATTTTCAGCGCCCTATGATGACGCGTTTATATTTTCTGTATGAAACACCGTCTTTTTCCGCATGGATGCGGATTTCCCACATCCCTTTTTCAGGGAAGGTGATATCCGCCGCATAATGTCCCGGCATTTCCGTTTCAGACAAGGCTTGCGTAAAATCGCCCCCCGCGCTTGCCGGACGCACAATCTGTGCCGTCACATTTGCGCCTGTAATCTTTTCACCCTGCGCTCCTGCCAGATCAAAACCGACGACATGCCCCTCCGTCAGCACAATCACAGAAGACCAGCCATTTGCCTTCTGACGCGCCTTTTCTTCCAAGGCCGCATTATAATTGACGCCGCGCTCATAAGCATCTGCTTCCACCACACCGGTATGCGTCGAGACCGCCAGATAGGCCATAAAGCCGTCAGCGGCAAACAGGAATAAAAAGAAGGCGACAAAATAAAACGGGATGAATTTATCGCTTTTACGCGGTGCTGTTTTGATATCCATGCTCATCGCCCTTCTCCACTGATAAAGATTGTTTCCTGCTCCGTCACAATACCGTCTTGCTGCTCCGTTATTATAAACGTGATATTACTGCGAAACGCTTTCTGTTTTTCCGCAAACAGGAACAGGCGGTAATGCCCGACGCTGTCGGCAAAGACAGGCAATGTTTCAATAGCGGCATCCGGTGCATTTTGCAACATCAGCTTCGTTGTTTCAATTCCTTCCACGCTCAGGCTGTAAACACGGTCCTGATGGGTTTTATTCAGAATCTTGAGTGTATAACCGTTGCGGATATCACCATCGGACATCATCACATAAAGCGGATTGCGGTCATGTGCGACATGTAGCTCGACAACCGAACGATGCGTCAGACCGAAAATTACAAATGCCCCCAACACAGTCAGCAAAGCCGCGTACCAGAATGTCCGCGGACGGAAAAAATGCGCCAGTTTCAGCTGCGTGCCTTTTTCAATATGGCTCGCCGTATCATAGCGGATCAAGCCGCGCGGCAATTCAATCTTATCCATGATATTATTACAGGCATCTACGCATAAGCCGCAGGCAATACATTCCATCTGCAACCCATCGCGGATATCAATTCCCACCGGACAGACATTGACGCATTGCATACAATCAATGCAATGCCCGCGCCCGTCCCAGCTGTCGCCTTTCTTATGTTTTCCGCGCGGTTCACCGCGTTTCTCGTCATAGCCGATAATCAGCGTATCTTCGTCAAACATCGCCGATTGAAACCGCGCATAGGGGCACATAAAGGTGCAAACCTGCTCCCGCGCATAACCCGCCATCACATAGGTGGATGCCGTCAGTGCGACAATCCAGCTACTGACGGACCACGGCACATCAAAATGGATGATATGCTCCCACAATGTCGGTGCATCATTGAAATAGAAGACCCATGCCCCGCCGGTACAAACCCCGATTAATATCCAAAGACTATGCGTCAGACCCTTTTTCCAGATCTTTTCAAAAGACAGCGGTGATTTATCCAGCTTCATCCGTGCATTACGGTCACCCTGCACAATACGTTCAACCCAGATAAATAAATCCGTCCAGACGGTTTGCGGACAGGCATAGCCGCACCAGACCCGCCCAAGCAAGGCCGTCACAAAAAACAGCATCAAGGCGGCGAAAATCAGAATGGCCGTCAGGTAGTAAACTTCCTGCGGCCAGATTTCGATAAAGAAAAAATAAGCGCGGCGGCTGGGCATATCAATCAGCACAGCCTGATCCGGCACATGCGGTCCGCGATCCCAGCGCAGCCAGGGCACGCCGTAATAAATACCCAGCAACACCACCATTGCAAGCCATTTCAGCTTGCGGTAACGCCCCCAGACGCGTTGCGGGTAAATGTTCTGCTGTTTTTCAAAATAAGTGATCCCGCCATTATTGCCGTCATCACTCATTCGCCGCCACCCAAAGAATGCACATACAGCGCCAGCTGACGAATTTTATCATCGCTGATGACGCCATGCCAATGCGGCATCACGCTGTTACGGGCAGAGAAAATGACGGAGGAAACCGCATCGCGGCTGCTGCCGTAAAGCCAGACCGCATCGGTCAGGTTCGGCGCACCGATGGCACGATCACCTTTGCCGTCCAGACCGTGACAGCTGGAGCATTGCTCCTGAAAAATAACGGCACCGCGGGCATTATCTTCCCCCAATCCCGAAAGCGACCGCACATGATCGGTCACTGCCAGAATCTCGGGGCGCGTCAAAATGCCGTCCGTTCCGAAAGAACTCATGGCGGAAATATGTGTTTCGTCATGGGATGAGCGGATACCGTATTTGATTGTGCGGTAAATTTCGTCCACGCTGCCGCCCCAAAGCCAGTCATCATCATTCAGGTTCGGGTAATGCGCCATACCGTCCGCACCGGTACCGTGACAAGCCGCGCAATGGTTTTTGAAGGCCACCGCTCCGCCCGTCAGCGCGAAAGCGTAAAGTTCCGGATCTTTCTTAACGTCCGTTAACGGCGTCCGGCGTAACATTGCAAGAAATGCCGCCTGAATTTCACGTATTTCTTCCTGTCCGGCCGCCAGCTGCTTATGCTGCGTCCAGCCGTATTTCCCTTTGGTATGTCCCGAGATCGTCGGCCATGCCGGATAGACGACCCAATATCCGACAGCCCAGACACAGGTCAGAATAAACACCCATAACCACCAGCGCGGCAAAGGATTATTCAGCTCTTTCAGGCCGTCCCATTCGTGGCCGGTTGTTTCAATACCTGAAATTTTATCAATTTCACGCCCCGCTTTTCCTTGCGATGGCTTTTTTTTATTTTTCACCGCCATGAGGCTCCTCCTTAAACGGAATTCTGCCGTATTCTTCGAATTTTTCTTTATTGCGCGGATTATAAAGCCAGACAATCACGCCGCAGAAAAATGCCAGAAACAGTATCAGCATCAGCGAGGGCATAATTGTCGCAGCATCGGCAAAAAAACGTGACATCATCTTACTGCGCCTCCTGATAGGTTTCAAAATCAACCATCGTGCCCAGCACCTGCAAATAAGCAATCAGCGCATCCAGCTCTGTCGTCACGGTCGGATTACCGTCAAAATCACGCATATTCAGTTTTTCACCATAGCGTTCCGTCAATCCGTCGGTATCAGCATCATTCTTCGCCTGTGCCAGCGCATCCCAATAGGCGTTTTTAATCATGTCATCCGTATAGGGAACACCGGCCATTTTCAGCGCTTTCATATCTTTGCCGATATCGTGAAGACGTGCGCCACGCTTGGCCATAAAAGCATAGGCAGGCATAATCGATTCCGGCACAACATCGCGCGGATTCTTTAAATGCACCGCATGCCAGTCATCGGAATACTTCCCGCCGATACGGGCCAGGTCAGGCCCTGTACGTTTCGATCCCCATTGAAACGGGTGGTCATACATGCTTTCCGCCGCGATGGAGTAGTGCCCGTAACGTTCAACCTCGTCACGCAGGGGACGAATTTGCTGACTGTGACAGGTATAACACCCTTCGCGGAGATAAATCGCCTTCCCCGCCAGCTCCAGCGGCGTATAGGGACGCACCCCGTCAACACGTTCAATCGTTGTTTCAACACGGAACAGCGGCACCGCTTCGACAAGACCACCGATAGAGACGGCAACGACAATCAGTATAAACAACAGAAAAGGACTGCGTTCGATTTTTGCGTGTTTGTTCATCATGCCGCACCTCCCGCCAGCTGTGCCGTTTTCGTCTTAACGGAAACGGGCGTCGCATATATCGTCTTATAAAAATTATAGACCATGATGAAAGCACTTCCCGTGAACAGCAATCCTCCCAAAGCACGGATGATATAATAAGGTTTCATCGCCATCACGGTTTCACTGAAGGAATAGGTCAAAAAACCCATCTCGTCATAAGAACGCCACATCAGCCCCTGCATAATTCCGGCAACCCACATCGCGCTGATGTAAAGGACAATACCGACCGTGGCAATCCACAGATGGGTATTCACCAGACGCATGGAATAAAGCGGCTTATCCCACAGTTTCGGCACAAGATAATAAAGCGCACCAAAGGTAATAAAGGCATTCCAGCCCAATGCACCGGCATGGACATGACCGATCGTCCAGTCGGTATAATGGCTGAGCGCATTGACGGTTTTAATGGACAAAAGCGGGCCTTCAAAAGTCGACATGCCGTAGAAAGCCAGCGAAATCACCATAAAGCGCAGGATCGGATCCTCCCGCAATTTATGCCATGCGCCCGATAATGTCATCACGCCGTTGATCATACCGCCCCATGACGGCATCCACAGCATGATCGAGAAGGTCATGCCCAGCGTCTGCGCCCAATCGGGCAACGCCGTGTAATGCAGATGGTGCGGACCGGCCCAGATATAGATAAAGATCAGCGACCAGAAATGCAGAATGGACAAACGGTAGGAGTAAACCGGACGGTTTGCCTGTTTGGGAACAAAATAATACATCATCCCCAGAAACCCTGCCGTCAGGAAGAAACCGACGGCGTTATGGCCGTACCACCACTGGATCAATGCGCTTTGCACACCGGCCCAGAGCGAATAGCTTTTGGTTTCAAACAACCCGATCGGAATGGAGATGTTGTTGACCAGATGCAGCACCGCCACAGTGATGATAAAGGACAGGTAAAACCAGTTGGCGACGTAGATATGCGGCTCTTTCCGTTTTCTCAGCGTCATCACAAACACGGCAAGATAGGCGACCCAGACAAAGGTCAGCCACAGATCGGCATACCATTCCGGCTCGGCATATTCTTTTGCCTGCGTCACGCCGAAAAGATAGCCCAGCCCAGCTATCAGGATAAAGACCTGAAACCCCCAGAACGTAAAGAAGGCCAGCTTGTCACCCCAAAGCCGCGTCTCGCATGTACGCTGCACAACATAATAGCTGGTGGCAAAAAGCGCATTGCCGCCAAAGGCGAAAATCACCGCCGAGGTATGCAACGGACGCAAACGTCCGAAGGTCAGAAATTCACCGATATTCAGCCATGGGAAAACCAGCTGCAATGCAATCAGGAGACCGACGGAAAAACCCGCGATCCCCCAAAAGATTGTCGCAATTGTAAAAAGCTTAACGATATCATCATTATATCGCGTCTCGCGCACTGCCGCCATAACTGCCGACCCTTCCGTTTATACTTTTTATTATTCTTAAAAACGGTAAGACACACCGGTACCGATAATCCAGGGATCAAGGTCAACATCTCCGGTAACAGCGGGACCGGTGGTGGTGACATCCGTGTTCAGCCAGACTTTTTTGACATCAAAATTGATAGCCCAGTGATCGTCAATACCGTAGTCAAAACCTGCCTGCAAAGCATAGCCCAGACCGTTATCGTAATCAATGCTCGCGATACTTGTTCCGGCTTTTTCATTATAAAAGAACGTGTAGTTCAGTCCGGCACCAAGATAGGGGCGGAATCTCTGATCGGGCATAAAGTGGTACTGCGCCGTCAGTGTCGGCGGCAAAATCCAGACATCCCCCAGATCAATTCCGCCTTTGGTCGACATATGATGTTCGGAGGTCGCCAAAATCAGCTCGGTTGCCCAATGATCCGTCCAGAAATAGGTGAAATCCAGCTCCGGCACTGCCTGATTGCCGGCTTTTGCTTTATCGGCAATGCTCAGCGTACTGCTTTCAGCCGGCATCACATCAATCGCACGCAGGCGAATCATCAGATTTTCTTTTTGAAAATTAAAGCCTTCGGCCAGAACCGGTCCGGCTGCCGCACAGCATAACAGACCGCCCAAAATTGTTGTTGTTGCAAGTTTTTTAAGCATGATAGCCCCCTTTTTGTGACGTTTCTTTGCGACGACTTTATAATAAGAGGGAAAAAAAAGTCCTTGATTTGAATCAAGAAACACGCGTTTTTCGGCAGCTGGCAGAAAGACATGCCTCCTGTGCGGGACAATGTACGGGATCGAAATTCGGGCATTGATGCATCAATGCGGGATCACACACACCGCAGAGCGCGCCCGTATGCGGCAGGGTCACTTTATTGCGCTCAATCTCTATCCCCGTTTCCTTCAACCGCATCAAAACGCGCGAGAATGTTTCAGCCGTCATTCCCAGTTCACTGGCAATCAGTGATTTTTTATATGGCAGGGTAAATTCTTTGTTTTTGCCGCCATGGCGGATAAATTCCTGCAACAGGAAATAACTGACGCGCTGCAGCGGCGTTTTCAAAGTCATATCCATGACTTTATTGGTCAGGATTTGGAAATGTTCCGCCGCATGGCCCAGAATTCTCTGCGCAAAATTTTCATTATGGCACATGATATCGCGCATCGTTCCCGAGGGGATCATTAAAATATCGGCATCCCGCAATGTGACCGCCGCTGCCGGCGCATTCATCGGGAAAAAGGCGGAAAGCTCAAAAAACCAGTCCCCCTTGGGAACAACCCGCAACACGGCATCCTGTCCTTTTTCATCCGCGCGGTACAGTTTGACCTGTCCCTCGCCGACAAAATACATATAAGCGGCTTCCTCACCGAAACCGATAATTTCCTGTCCGGATGTGAAATGCTTCAGGGAGGAGAGCGTCGCAACCTGCTGCTGCTGCTCCGGCGTCAAATCCGAGAAACAAGGGAATTTTATCATATCCTGCATTTTTATGCCGCAAACTTGATTTTAATCAATTAATGAAAGTTTTTTATATGATAAAACCCTTTCGGGTGTCCACTATAAAGTCGAGTTCAGAACATGCCCTTTATAAAAAGCAAAGCAACGCACAAATACGGCAAATACGCCTTTACCGGATGGATCCTCTACCAGACAGTGAAAGGCACTCTGACAACCGTCTTTATATGGGCACCTCTCATTTACTACTATTTCACACATTGATATTGCCACAATGGCGCAAAAGCCTTAACAATAGCGTCCATGACATACGGCAGTTTAAAAAAGCGCTTTCTGATTGTTTTGACCGCGGCGGCATTATTGCTGAACGCGCTACTGCCTTTTTACGCCGCCTATGATACAGAGACGCTGGCGGTCAAACTGGCTGCAAAAGCGGAATCGCAAACGCTCTCCGCCCTGCTCGGCGACAAAATCCTGATCTGTACCGGTGACGGCTTTAAATGGGTCACGCGCGATGATTTGCAAAACGGGCAGGAACAGCCCGCACAGCATCCCCGTCTGAAATGTCCCTTATGTTATCTGGCCGTTTTCGGCGTGAAACAGATCCTGCCTTCCGTCACAGCCGCGCTGGACCGTGTTCCGGCCTCTATTGACGACGTGTTGCATCCGCATGGCAATGATCTGCGATATACCTCCCTCACATATCGCAGCTATGACAGCCGCGCACCGCCCGCCTCCGCCTAAGGGCTTTCTCGCATAACAATAATATAACAAAACAAATATGGTCTCCGCCGGTTTTCCGGCGCGGGCTCTATGATAACGGAGGCATAAAATGCTTAAAAAACACGCAATGACTTGCGCCCTGTCCCTGCTGATTCTGACATCCGCAACCACGGCCCGGGCACATGACGCCGCAATAACTCTTCCCGATGACCATGCGCCGATCGGCGTTATGGGCGATCACGCACATAAACAAGGCGAATGGATGCTGTCCTACCGCTATGCCCGTATGGAAATGAGCGGCAGCCGCACCGGCACAACCGATATTAGCCCGGCGAGTGTTTTGACGGGCTTTATGGTCGCGCCGTTGCAAATGACCATGGATATGCATATGTTCGGTGCCATGTACGGCATTTCCGACAATCTGACCGTGATGGCCATGCTGCCCTATATCCGCAAGGAAATGAGCAGCGTCAATGTCGGGCTTGTGCGTTTCAAAACGCAAAGCGAAGGTATCGGCGATGCCAAACTGTCTGCCCTGCTCACACTTTATGATAAAAACAACAGCACCGCGCAGCAGCGCAAAAAAGACAAATTGCTGCTGAAATTAGGGGCCAGCCTGCCGACAGGGTCAACGGATAAACGCGACACCACACCGATGGGTAATGTGAAGCTGGCCTATCCGATGCAGCTCGGCTCCGGCACGGTTGATCCGATGCTGGGCATCACCTTTACGCAGCGTCTGCAAAACTGGTCATGGGGCGCACAAGGCAACACCGTCTTCCGCTTTGGCAGTAACAGCGACGGTTACCGCCTAGGCAATGAATACGGTGCCACAGGCTGGGTTGCGCGTAATTTGAATGATTCCGCATCACTGTCTTTCCGTCTGGAAGGCAAAAGATGGGGGGATATTCACGGACGCGACCCTGCCTTAAATCCGGCAATGATGCCTGCCGCACGGACGGATTTGCGTGCCGGTACGCGGGTTGATGCCGCTGTCGGCGTGAATTTTTACCGGCAGGGCGGCACGCTGGATGGTCACCGTCTGGCGCTGGAACTGGCCATTCCCGTTTATCAGGATCTGGACGGCCCGCAGCTGAAAAGCGATTACGGTCTGACTGCCGGATGGCAAAAAGCTTTTTAATTGCGGACAAAGAAACACCCCGCCCATCATATACACATAATTAGCGTATAAAGGGCGGGGTGCTGTCTTCTTACAGAGAAATATTAACGGTTACCGCGTTGGCCGGACGGGCGTTTTTTACGCTGGCCGCGGTGCTTTCCTTTAAAATCACCTTTATGTTTGCCGGCATTTTCGCCTCGCCCTTCAAAACGGCCAAGCTTGCCTTTTGACGGGCCGTTCTTGTAATCGCGCACATCTTCACGGCGGTCAAAACGGTTTTCATGGCGGTCGCGGACATTTTCACGATGGTCGCGGACATCTTCACGACGGTCGCGCACATCTTCCTTGCGGTCACGAACATCCTCGCGGCGATCCCATTTATCTTCCTTGCGGTCACGGACATCCTCGCGATGATCACGCACATCTTCGCGGCGATCCCATCTGTCTTCTATTTTATCGTATTTGCCGCCGTCATGTTTTTCATCCCAAACATCTTCGCGACGGTCGCGGATATCTTCCTTGCGGTCACGAACATCCTCGCGACGATCGCGCACATCTTCCTTGCGGTCACGCACATCTTCGCGGCGGTCCAGCTTGTCCTCATAGCGGTCACGGACATTTTCACGGCGGTCACGCCAATTCTCGCGGCGGTCGCGGACATCTTCACGGCGGTCACGCACATCTTCGCGGTAATCGCGGTGATATTCCGGCCCGCCATCCACTTCAGGCGCTGCCGCCTCTCTCGCATAAGCCGGACCGGAAAGCCCGACCGTCAAAACCGTAACGGCTGCCATGGTTAAAGCGCGCCCTGTTAAAAATCGTCCTGTTACAAATCGTCGCATATGTCTTCTCCTTAAAAATTCTTGAATGTGTTGCGTCTTTTATTTTACTGGTTGATAAGTCTCGTTTTTTATCGGCTGTTTTACCGCCTATATTGGTTATACGTTCCGTTTTTGCAAAACCCTGCGCCTATTTTGCAAAAAAAATTTTAAGTTTTTATAAAGCTTTCTAAGCAATGATAAAAAGGCGGTATTTTAAAAGGATTTTTTGATGAAACAGTTGATTGTCTCCCTCGTTTTTCTGGTGATCTGGCTTCCCTCCCTGCTTTTTGCCGCCGGAAACACCTCTTTTTCCCCTGCTCTGGAACAAAGCGATGCCTGGAAAGGCCCTTATAAAAAGTGGAAAATTGAAAAACGCAGCTTTTATTTCGACGGTTTCAAGCCGGAAATGCTGATACACGCCAATCTCAGCACAAAATCAGGCCCCTACCCCGTTGTGATAAAAGCGGATTTCATGGAGTGGCTGTATGGCGGCGGACGGCGCAAAATCAAGTCGGGCGCGGTTTACATCACAGGACGGCAGGATTTCCCTTTTGTGACGCAATGGGGGCTGGAACATGATGCCGGATTAAAATACAGCATCGGAGAAATGCGTTTTAACGGTTTATTTCTGTTCACACTGTTCTTCTGTCTTGCCCTGCCGGTATTACTGACATTATGGCTGATGGTGGACGAGGTCACGATTGATACCCCGCAGGAGCGAAAGCGCAAATATCTGGATTTTGTCGAACTGGTAAAAGACATCGAGAACCGCGCCCAGGGCAACCCCCTCTGGCTGCGGCGCAAAACCATCCGGCTTGCCTTTCTGGGCTATCTGGTCGTTATCGGCAGTATTCTGCTGATGCTGCCGGTCGGGTTGGGGCTTGGTGCGGCGCTGGTTGTGCTGACAGGCGGCAATGCGGGCGTTGCCAAACTGGCCTTTGTGATCGCCGCCGTACCGATCGGTTTTGCCTGGCATATGGGGAAATCCCTGCTATCCCCGTCTTTTGATTATGAAGGCGTTGAGGTCACGGCGCAGGACTGCCCGAAACTTTTCGCCCTGCTGGAGGAGATTTGCCAAAAAGCAAACGGGCCGATGTTCAAGCGCGTTTTCATTGATAACCAGCTAAATGCCTCCGTCACGCGTAGCGGCGGATTGCTGGGATTTTTCGGCATGGGGCCCGTTGTGCTGACCATCGGTCTGCCGCTGATGCAATCGCAAACGGCCAAACAACTTTCCGGCGTGATCGGACATGAATACGGCCATGTCGCCGCCAAGGACAATGTCTGGGGACAATGGGTTTACCGCATCCGCAACAGCTGGCTGGTACTGGATGACAAGCTGCGCTTTGAACATCTTTGGTACACGCTGAAACTGAACCGTTTTTATGAATGGTTTATCGCGACTTTCAGCGCTTACAGCTTTGCCCTGTCGCGCAGCTGCGAATATGAGGCCGATGCCTTTTCCGCCCGCGTTGCCGGAAAAGACGCCATCGCCGAGGCGCTCTCCTCCCTCGCCGTTTACGGCGATCAATATAACGGCACATTCTGGCGGAAAATCTGGGAACGCAGCGATACAGGTGAGAACCTGCAAAACATTGCGCCTTACAAGGAAATTCCTCCCTTTTTCGGCAATCTGGAGGATGTCTCCGACAGTATTGAACAAGCACTCAAGCGAAAAACCGACTATACCGGCACCCACCCCTCCGTTTCCGACAGACTGGCGGCACTGGGAACGGATTTCAATGTTCCCGAACCGCCAACGCCCGGTCATTCTGCCGCGACAGCCCTGCTGGAAGGCATGGCGGAAAAGCTGGCCAATGATTTCAGCCGCGAATGGCAGGAAAAAGCACAGGAACATTGGGAGGGACGGCAGGAAGAGCGCAAACACTGGCAAAACCGTTACGAGGAATTAAAAACAAAACCCGTCGGCGATCTGGAAGAAGAAGATTTGCGTGAGCTGGTCAGTGCCGCAGGGCGCATGGAAGATGATGATCTTTATTACAAAGCCAGCGAAGAAATGCTGCGCCGCCATCCTGACAGTGCCGGTGCTTTGCTGAACTGCCTGTGGTACAGGCTGATGGTCGAAAAAGACGAAAGCCAGCTGGCGGAAATGGAAAAACTCCTGAAAACGCATCCCTCTTATACCGCCGATGTCTGCGGCTATGCGATTGAATTTCTGGAAAAAGATGGACGGGCGGAAGAGGCCAAGCCCTATCACGAAAAACTTGATGATTGGCATTATCTCAGCCGCGCCGCCAATGACGAGCGCGATGCCATTCTGTCCGCAGACGAATTCAAAGCACATGACCTGCCCGAAAAAGCGCTGACCTATCTGTCCGAGCATGCCGCCAAACATCCGATTATCGCGCGCGTTTATCTGGCGCAAAAAGATGTCAAATATATGCCGGAATTCCCCTGCTATGTCATCGCCTATAAAACAAAACCCGGTTTCTGGGCTTCACAGAAAAAGGTCGATGAGGATGTGATGCAATTTATCTATGAATCCGGTCTGCCCGAAGAATTTCTGTTTATCGAGGCCGACGGCGTCAGCGGGCTTGAGAAAAAACTGAAACAGATCGACGGCACCGTCATCTATCAAAAGGCAAAATGACACTACCAGCGGAACATATAATTTTTGTAAATCATTTCCGCGCGGGGATCATTGGCAACGCTTGTCGGCGTAATCAGTTCCTGTGACAGGATAACCGGAAGGCAAGCGCTGAAAGTGCCTGCCTTTTGCTGGCGGCAGGGTTTGTATTTTTGCCAGCGTTGTTTGATAAGATTACGCACGGCGAAATTATCAATATGCAGCTCGCTGACTTTCTGTATTTTGCCGATATCTATATCCGCCCCCTCTTTAAAGGCGTAATAAACCAGCTCGCTGCAATAAATCTTCTCCTTATCAAACAGGAAAAAGAAGTCATACGGTCTGCCGTAATATTTTTCCGCCGCTTTCAGAATTTTCTCGGCCTGCTTTTCCGTCAACCCGTTCAGGCGCATCACCGCAACGCGGTCAAAGATTCCCTGCCTTAACCACTTTTCCAGCGGAACTTCACGGACAGGGCCGACAGCTTCGACGACCAGTGCTGTACCGTTTTCATCAATCTTCACAATGCCGACATGCGTATAGGCACTGGCAGAAGCTGCCGCAACAGCCAGTGTTTGTCCGGTATTGATTGTCTGAAAAACCAAATCACCCGATTTCAAGACCGGCAGTTTTTCGACTTGCGCCCGTGTCGTTTCAAGCCATAAATAGTTCATGACTGCGAGTAAAAACAGAGACATAACAACACCTAAGAAAATTTTCTTTTTCATGAAATCACCGTAAAAAATACCGACAATGCGGATACCGCTTGATTATAAAAGCAAATAACATACAAAGCCATATATTGACATGCGCCGCGATTCACGCGACACTTTCCGCATAAGCCTATTGGCTTCCCGTCCGCGGAAAGGGCTGCGCCCGACTTATAATATAAAGTCTATTTTACGGTTTTCCTTGGCCTGTTTTGGCGGACGCAGGCATAAATGATGAGGAGATCGTCAATGTCTGAAAACACCTCCCCTAATACCGCCCTGTCCGCGCCGCGTCAAAAACGCCGCTATTTTCACGGACGCTTGAATTTTGAACAGCAGAAAAAACAGGCAAAAGAATTGCTGAAATCCCTGCGCAAAGGTGATGCCGCAGCTGCAGCACGCTTTGCCGCCCATCATCCGCAAAGCACCGCAAAAACGACGCCGCAGCTGGCGGATGCCCAATCCGTCATTGCACGGGAAAACGGTTTCACCAGCTGGCCGAAAATGAAAGCGCATTGCGATGCGCTGGCACTGGCGAAAAAACAAATTGAAAGCGGCACAGTCCCCGCCCGCGATACGCCGCGCACGGTTCATATCCGCTGCGGTTCCGATATCAAACACGGGCTGGACATCGCAGGTTTCAAAGGCGCCTTTCTGGAATTCGCCGATCCTTATTGTCAAGGGCCCGTTCCCGACTTGCCGCTGCCGGAATTTCTTGAAATACGCGCGGCATTCATTTCACAAAGCTATGACATCACATTGAAAGACGCGCTGGCACGGCAGCAAAAGGAATATGCCGCCATTACCGCGTTTTCCGGCTATGACCAACTGGTACTGTGGTTTGAACATGATGCTTATGACCAGTTTATTCTGGCTTTTTTGCTGGAAACGCTTGCCGCCGTAAAACTGCCGGAAAAATACGAGATCATCTGCGTAGACAATGTACCGGGCGTTCCCGATTTCGTCGGATTGGGGCAGCTTTCCCCCGAAGCATTGCAATATTTATGGGAGCATGAACGCCGCCCCGTCACAGCGGAAATGACCGCACTGGGCAAAAAAGTCTGGCAAGCTTACCGCAAAGCCGATTTCGAAACACTGCATAGAATTGCGCAAAACACTACGCCCGCCATTCCGCAAATGGCAGGGGCAATTCTGCGGCAATTGATGGAACTGCCTTCCGCGCAAAACGGGCTGAGCCTGACGCAGCAACTAACGCTGGAAATTCTGGCCGAACACGGGACGCTGAAAGGCGGGCGGTTATTCGGCATTCTAACCACGGAAAAAGAACCGCTGCCTTTTCTGGGTGATCTGATGTTCCGGGATGTGCTGGATCATATGATGCAAGCGGAACAACCGCTTTTTGACAGCACAGACAAAACCGCGCCATGGCACGAACAGGAACTCAGATTAAATGAGACAGGCAAAAAACTTCTGCAAAATGATCTGGATTTTCTTGCGCTGTCACCGCCTCCGCGCTGGGTCGGCGGCTGTGAAATCCGCGCCGATCAACCTTGTCCGCGCTGGGATCACGAAGAACAGGGCATCATCACCACAGTTTAAGGCAAATCAAGCTCATCGGCAGCGCGGCGCAGAATCGTCGCGCTGTTTTGCAGCGCCGCCTGTTCCGCCGTATCACATGCGGGATAAATACTGCGCGTCACACCGCCCGCGGCAATAATGCGTGGCATTGATAATGTGACATTTCTTACACCGGCAACCTCCTCGGTCAGAACCGCACAGGTCAGTACCGTTTGCTCGTCATCCTGAATAGCCTGTGCAATCCGCGCCATGCCCGCGCCGATGCCGTACCATGTCGCGCCCTTGCCCTGAATAATGCGGTAGGCCGCACGGCGGACACCGTCATCAATTTCCGCGCGCAGTGTCTCGGTCACGGGAATTCCCGCCTGTTCCGCAAAGGAGGAAAGTTTTAGATTACCGATTGTCGCGCCCGACCAGTGCAGCACTTCGGAATCGCCATGTTCCCCCATCACATAGGCATGGACGGAATGGCTGGAAACACCAAGATGCTGCCCCAGCAATGCGCGAAAACGCGCCGTATCCAGAATCGTGCCTGATCCGATCACGCGGGCGGCAGGCAGTTTATGACTTTTTGCGGCAATATCAGCCGCCAGATGTGTCATGATATCAACCGGATTACTGGCAATCAGCAAAATCGCCTCCGGCGCGGCATCAAGTATTTGCGGAATGATCTCTGCAAAAACAGCCGCATTGCGTTTTAGCAGATCCAGCCGCGTCTCTCCCTGTTTCTGGCTGACTCCTGCCGCGATCATGACAATCCCCGCCCCTGCCAGATCAGCATAATTCCCCGCTCGCACACGTACGGGCGCGGCAAAAGGCGTCGCATGAAGAATATCTTCGGCCTGCGCGGCGGCAAAACCCGGATTGTGATCAATCAGCACCAGCTGTGAACCGACACCGCGCAAAGCACAG
This sequence comes from Pseudomonadota bacterium, assembly GCA_013285465.1. Taxonomy (NCBI): domain Bacteria; kingdom Pseudomonadati; phylum Pseudomonadota; species Pseudomonadota bacterium. The sequence goes on along the minus strand of CP053449.1, from coordinate 519,147 downwards.
GCATAGGCACTGGCTGACCCGACCTGTCCGCATCCGACCACGCCGATTTTCATGACACATTCTCCCTTTGTTTTATTCCCTTCTAGCTATAACCGCTGCGCCGCACGGTTTCAAGCGGTGATATTAAACAAAGAAAGACTAAATATTATTAAAATTATTCTGTATATTTTTTTATTATATTAAAATTATCATTGACAATACTTATTATTTTTGATATTCTGGAAATATGATGAGATGTCCGATATGCACAGAGCGCCTGGAAATAACGCAGATGTCCTGCCACAGCTGTGATATCTGTATTGAAGGCTCATTCCGTGCCCCGCGCCTTGCGCGGCTGACACCGGAACATCAAAAATTTGTCGAGGCACTTGTTTTATGCGGCGGCAATCTGAAAGACTTAACGGAGGTGCTGGAGATCAGCTACCCGACTTTGCGTAAAAGACTGGATACGGTCATTGATGCCATGCGCAGCTTGAAAAAACAGGATGAAAAAGAAATCGGACACATCCTGCAACAGATCGAAGCCGGAACATTATCGGCGGAAAAAGGATTGCGGCAGATAAAGGAGTTAAACGGTGAGCTTTGAAGATCGCATTACAAGGATGGAAACATCCGGAAAAATCACGGTGGAACAGGCGGAGGAAATGCGCGCCAGCATCCGGTCAATGGATACGCCCGTTTTTGAAAATGCGCGGCGCCCGCTGCCGATGGGGCTGATTGCCGGTATTGGTGCGGCGGCTGTTCTCGCTGTTTTCTTTTTTACCACAGGCGGTACGGCTCCTGCGCCGGATGCCGATGTTATTCAAAATGTCTCTGAAATTATGAACCAAAGCGGAAAGGTGGGCGAAATGAGCAAGAATGTCACAACCGGAATGAGCATGTTTATCATCCTGCTGCCGATTGTTTTATCGGCACTGGGATTCACATATCTTTATAACGACCTTGTGAAAAAGGAAGAAGATGTCATGGCGGCATGGTCACAGGTGGAAAGCAATTATCAGCGCCGCGCCGATCTGATCCCCGGCTTGATCGATACGGTCAAAGCCTATGTCGATCACGAAGAAAGCGTGCTGGTCGAAGTCACAAAAAGCCGCGCCAATGCCATGGACGCCATGAAAAATGTGGATAAAAAACTGGAAGATAAAGATGCTTTGGCGGCGCTGGAAAATGCGCAGCGGTCTCTGCGTGCAAATGTCACAAGCCTGTTCGGCCTGGCCGAGAATTATCCGCAACTGCGCAGTGCCGATAACTTCCTGACACTGCAAGACCAGTTCGAAGGCACCGAAAACCGTATCAATGTCGCCCGCATGGCCTTTAATGAAACCGTGCGCGACTATAACAGCGCCACACGCAAAATGCCCGGCGCCTTGGCGGCAAGTGTCGGCGGCTTTAAACGCAAAGCCTATTTCGAAGCCGATGACGGCAGTGAAAACGCTGTCAAACCCGCCTTTTAACAGAGACGGCAAGGAGCGGAAATAATGGGCAAAACAGCAGCATGGCGCAAGGCAGGGATGGCAATCGGTTTCATTATGATTGCGATCGGCCTGCTGCAATTTGCTTTTACCGATTTAAAATTTGCCCCGCCGCGCTTCCCGACCGTCTATGACGAGGCCAATCTGTTTGATCTCGACCAGCTAGCCGGTATTGACCAATATCACGCCAAACTTTTGCAAGACCATGACATTGATTACCGCGTTCTGACGGTGAAAAGCGATACGCCCGCCGATATCAATCAACTGTCCCATACCGCCTTTCGTGAGCGGGAGGTCGGCACATACAGTAAAAGCGGCCGCGGGTTGTTGCTGCTGATTGATGCCGGACAAAACGAAGTGCGACTGGAAGTCTCCGCCGCGCTGGAACCTGTTTACACCGATGCCTTCACCTCCTATTTACAGCACCGCCAGATGATTCCGTTTTTCCGCACGGGCAGAATCGCCGACGGTATTCTAGCCACGACGGAGCTGATCTTTACCCGTGCGCAGGATGCCGAAGCGGGGCAGGAATTCACCCCGCCGATGGAAAGCACTTCGATCGGCGGCGGTGCGGCAAATCCTGCCGATATCGGTAAAGGCGCAGATAACAGTTTCCGTAAAGCACCGGATGTCCGTTCGGAAAGCAATGCCCCTTCCGCTGTGTTGCAGGCTTATCTTGCTGCAAGGGAGAAACGCAACGCCAATCCGTCGCTATCGATTTACAGCACCGGCACACGCGCCATGCTGAAAAAATGGACGGTTACGCCTGCGCAAATGGATAATGAAGCCCGCAGCATCCGGCGCTGCGGCGCGGGCGAGACCAGAATCGGCGATGGCTATGCCGTCATCCGCTACACCCCGCAGGAGAGGCAATGTTCCCCTTTCTTCTTTGTTTTTGAAGACGGCGCATGGCGTCTGGATCTGACCATGATGCAAAAAGCCATGCGTTTTAACCACCGCAATGAATGGCATTTCGACCAAAACTGGCCGCCGCTGAGAGCCCCTTACGGCTTCGCCTTTCGCGACTGGCGCTTTGACCGCTACGGCTTTCCGCATCCGCCGAAATAAAATCTTTTTCTCGCTACTGCCATAATTTTCGCTATTGACAGACGCATTTCTATTGCGGTAATGTAATCCCATAAAGCCACATCCAATTATTCCGGCGCATGAGCGCGCCCTTGATGCTTCAAAAAAACGAAGCGGGAATATGCGGGCCGAGGGGCAGTTCAACAAGTACAAACTCTGACGCAAAGCGGAATGCTGAAACCGCGAGAGTCGCATGGAACATATGTGCGACACTTGGGAATCATCCGTGTCAGAAGGTTGATCGCCCGGCTTTTAAGCCCGATTTTCGGCATCCCTTCCGACATCCGTGATTTTCATCTCAAAAAAAACAGCGACAAGTTTTTACCCTGCCGCCGTGCTTTTCTTTGGACGTGCAAATCGCGGCGCAGGACAGACGGAGAGGGTGCCGAACCGCATGCGCGAACACCCACAAATATAAGAAACTGCCCACGCAGAAGGTTCGGCCTCTCTCAAGTTTTTCTCACGGGAAAGGGACACATGATGAGTGATACCGTAAAAAAAGATTTTCAAGATGCCGCCGCCGGTTTTTCCGTCGAAATCCGTAGCCTGTATGACAATAAGACGGTGTTGGAAGTGCTGAGCTTTGAATCGCGCGAAGCCTTTTGCGACTTCCTTCGGACGGAAAAAATCCAGAGCGGCGGCTACCTCGATTTAAGCCAAAAAGACCTCAGTGGGATGGATTTCTCCGGTATTGACGGCAATCTGATTGTTGCCGACTTTACCTGGAGCAATCTGACAAAGGCGAATTTCAAGGATTCAAACCTGATCGGCGCGGTCTTTGCCAATGCTATTTTAAAGCTGGCTGACTTTACCGGCGCAGAGGTCGCCACGGCTGTCATGTCCGGTGCCGATATGCGCAGCGCAGAAATCACGGATGAACAAGTTTACCTGACCTTCGGCACACCGATGGTGACCAAAGCCGGACAGTTCACGAATAAAAAGAAAAAGAAGAACGGTAACACGCCCTAACAGCTGTTATGCCGCAATGCTGAGCTCCTGCATCAGTGCGTCCGCCTTGTTCCAGTCAATCTGCTCGGCAGTTTGAATGTCGCGGCACAGTTCTTCCAGCATCGCATCCTGTTCGATGCTGCGGCGGCGCGCTTCAGCATAGGGAATTTCCGGGTGGAAAATCACCATGGAATAACGCGGAATGAATTTGCCCGGATAGCGCTTTTCCAGCGCAAAACCCGCCTCTTTCTTCAGCAGGAAATGCGGATCGGTCACGCTGTCACGCATTTCGGTAAAGTTTTCCACCGCCATATCGGCAATCGCATCCGTATTCGGCTTGCGTGATGTTTCCAGCCTGGCAAAAACATCCGCCCAATCAGGCGTTCCGCCTGCCGCCTCCAGAATATCATCCAGCACAACGCAATCTTCAAAGCCGCTATTCATGCCTTGCGCGAAAAACGGCACAATCGCATGGGCGGCATCACCGATCAGACAGCATTTCCCGCCATCATGCCACGGGCTGCATTTAATCGTTGCCAGCGCTCCGGTCGGATTGTCGAAAAAATCATCCGTCAATGTCGGCATCAATTCCAGCGCATCGGCAAAATCGCGTTTAAAAAACGCCGTCACATCTTCCGGTGTTTGCAAATGCGCAAAACTATTTTCCCCTTTGTAAGGATAAAACAAGGTGCAGGTAAAACTGCCATCGGTATTCGGCAGCGCGATCAGCATATAGGCATTACGCGGCCAGATATGCAGCGCATTTTTCTCCATCAGGAATCCGCCATTTTCAGCGGGCGGGATTTCCAGCTCCTTATAGCCGTAATCCAGAAAGCTTTGCGCGTAATTGTAATTCGGCACATTCTCCAGCATGGATTTCCGCACGGCAGACCACGCGCCATCCGCCGCAATGATCGGACCGCCGCTGATTTCCGTTTTTGCACCGCTATTGATATCTTCAAAAACGGCACTGCCGTTTTCCACATCGCATTCAAGACAGCGCTGGTGAAAAAGAATAGTGATATTCTCATAACTCTCCGCCGCATCCAGCAGCATGATATTCAGTAGCCCGCGCGAGGCCGCGTAAATCACTTCATCTTCTTTCTGACCATAAGGCTGCAGCTCCGTCTTGCCTGCGCGGTCATGCACCATACGTCCCGTCATCGGGATGGTGATTTTCATGATCTCCTCTTTCAGCCCGACCCGCTCCAGCGCTTTCAAGCCCCGCGCCGTCAGCGCCAGATTGATGGAACGCCCCGCATCCGCGTCACCGCGACGCATATCGCCGCGACGTTCATAAAGTTTGACGTCAAAGCCGCGGCGCGCCAGATAAATCGCCGTCAGCGGGCCGACCAGCCCGCCGCCGATCACATGCAGTGTTTCTTTTTTTGTCTCGTTCATCCTGCCGCCTCCTGCAATTTTCCGTTCAAGCCCAGCTGCTCCGCAAAAATACGGACAAAATCATAAATATCCTGATAGCTGTTATAAAGCGGCACAGGTGCCAGACGGATGCAGTCAGGTTCACGCCAATCGCAGACAATACCCGCGGCTTCCAGCCCCGCAAAAATTTCTTTGCCCCCGCCGCCCGTTACGGTAATGGAAATCTGGCAACCGCGCTGCGCCGGATCATCCGGCGTCATCATCACAAAAGCATCACTCTCCAAAGCATTCAGCAGAAAGGCGAGATAGCCTGTCAGCTTGCGGCTTTTTTCGACAAGGCGTTCCATGCCCGCTTCGGCAAAAACTTCCAGCGATGCCTTGACCGCCGCCAGTGACAAAATCGGCGGGTTTGACAGCTGCCAGCCTTCCGCACCGGTGATGGCGTGAAATTCCGGCCCCATCTTAAAGCGGCTTTCTTTGTCATGCCCCCACCAACCGCAAAAGCGCGGCAAATCATTATTTTGCGCATGGCGTTCATGCACAAACAGTCCCGCCACACTACCCGGCCCGGCATTCAGATATTTATAGGAACACCAGCAGGCGAAATCGACATCCCAATCATGCAGTTTCAGTTCCACATTTCCGGCGGCATGCGCCAGATCAAACCCGACAATACAGCCCTTGTCATGTCCGGCTTTGGTAATCGCCGCCATATTAAAAAGCTGTCCGGTATAATATTGCACACCGCCGATCAGGATCAGAGCAATCTGTGCGCCTTCGCTTTCGATCACATCCAGAATATCTTCTATGCGTAGTGTCTTCTCCCCGGTGCGCGGCGCAAGTTCGATCAAGGCCTCCGCAGGGTCAAAACCGTGAAATTTAATTTGCGATACCGCCGCATAGCGGTCGGAGGGGAAGGCACCGCCCTCAATCAGAATTTTAAACCGCTCCTGCGTCGGACGGTAAAAAGACACCATCATCAAATGCAGATTCACAGTCAGGCTGTTGGCCGCCACAACTTCGACAGGTTTTGCGCCGACAATCTTTGCCAGATTTTCCGTCAGAAATTCATGGTAAGGCAGCCACGGATTTTTCGCACCCAGATGCCCGTGCACCCCCATATTCTTCCAGTCTTCCAGTTCCTGCAAGACAGAGGCCTCCGTTGCTTTCGGCTGTAAGCCGAGCGAATTTCCGCAGAAATAAAGTGCCTCGCCGCCATTCGGGGCGGGCGGAATATAAAAGCGCTCGCGAAAGCCGCGCAGCGGGTCTTCCGCATCCATGCGTTTTGCAAAGGCCGCATCACTCTGGTAATCAATCATGTCATCACCTCATAAAGCACGGGACGGCTCGGCGCAGCATCCGCCGCAAAAGCCGCCACTTGTAAATTCAAAAGATATTTTCCGTCCTTGATCGCCTCCGGCACATAGATCAGTTCCGTCACGGTATTGTCCGATGCCATCCCCTCTGAAATTTCCCCGGCACCCTCCGGCACATTCCAGAACATACGGTGATTGGCGAGCGCACCACCATCATCCATCCTGTCAATCGAGGGTAAATCAACCAGTAAATGCCGAACCCCCGCCAGCACGATAAAAGCCATTGCCTCACCAGTAAAATAAGGCGGCATCTCCTTGCCGTCATAATCGCGGGATTTCTTTTCCGCATCATTGGGCAATGTACGGATCACCAGCGCATCCATAAAATCATAAGCCGCCTCTTTCAAAGCACTTTCCAAGGACTGTTTTGTAATGACCCTGTCACCCTCTTCCGTTTCAGGCGTGACGGTAATCAATGTCGCCGTCACAAAAGCCTGCGGCAGTCTGTCGGTGATATGCAGGGCGTTTTTGCTGAGATGACCGACACATTCCGTATGTGTGCCGTGAAGATGCGGGGAAAAATGATACAGCCCGCAATTACAGCTGCCACCCTTTTCAACAGCGCCGGTAAAACCTTCCGCCTGATAGGCAGTGGAAGAGGCTTTCTCCGCACCAAAAGCGGTCAGCCCGTTTTCATCAAAACGCACAGGGATGGATATATCCATCCCTTCCGCAGGATCAATGCGGTAGCTGTTTTTGCCGATTGTGACTGCAAGTTCCATAGCCATGTTGTAGAGGATTTCCCTTCATTCATCAATCTTATTCAAAGCCCAGCCATTCCTTTGCCGTACCGGATAAAATACGTGCGCGCTGCGCATCTGTCAGACGCGGCAGATTGCGCAGATTGCCGTCCCTGTCTTTGTCCTCAATCCATGCAAAATTTTTCCATGCCTGTTCCAAATCCGCATCAGGCGCAGGCAGATGTTCCACCATATGGCCGGGGTAAAGTCCCTTCGGCGCCGCATAGGGGCAATCATTGCCCAGCTGGTCTTTTTTCGTCTGTGCCTCAAAGGGCTCCATTTCCCCCAGCGGATAGGGATAATCGGACCCCACGGCAATCCGCCCCGCTCCCATCGTATCCAGCAGCATCCCGAAGGCAAAAGGGCTGTGCACAAGGCTGTCGGTGTAAACGCTGCAATCGCGCAAAACCTGATACGGATCTTTCCCCGAATCTTCCGTGAATAGATCAGGACGGCAATAAGCGCCGTGTTCCAGTCGTCCCAGCAAGGCCGGAAAGGCACCGCCGCCATGTGCATATAACACGCGCAAATGCGGCAAACGCTCATGCACGCCGCCGCGCCGCATCGCGTCAAAAGCCAGTGCGGTTTCCGTGGTCATACCGATCAGCCACGGACGCCAGCCGTTTTTGGCATTCATGCGTTTTTTTAATGTCTCTTCCTGCGGTGACATAAAGCCGCCCCAGGGATGAATAAAGACCGCCATCCCCATTTCCGCCGCTGCTTCAAATACCGGAAAAAACAGCGGGTCATCCAGATCACGCCCGGCGATATTGGAATTGATTTCAATACCACGCATTCCCAACTCATCTTTCAAACGGTGCAATTCCCGCAAGGCAGCATCCGTATGCGACAGCGGCAGCGCCCCCAATGCCGTAAAGCGGTCAGGGAATTTTGCAACCGTCGCCGCATTATCATCATTGAGAATTTTGCAAATTTCCGCCGCATCATTTGCATTATCGACATAGTCGGGAATCATCATCGGTGTCGGCGACAGCACCTGCATCGTCACACCATGCATATCGCAATCTTTTATCCGCGCCGCACCGTCATAGGCATTCTCTTCAATCTCCCGCACAATCTCGCCGCAGCTATTGACCATTTCGGCACAGCAGGGTTTTGACGCATGGGTGCGGATACGTACAAAATCCGCATAAGACGTAAAACGCCCCAACGCCTCATAAGTCGCGGGCGACAGTGTCGTATGCGTATGAACGTCCCATTTTTCCATTTTTTGCGTCATATTTTTATGCGGATTTTTTGCGGTTTTCCGGCAGCGGCATCACATAACCGCAAACCTCACAACTGCGATGAGCTTCACTGTTCCAGAAATTGTCAAACACGGCGGGCAGATCTTTCACAATGCTTTTCAGCGGAATATATTCCTCATAAAGTTTGTGATGGCATTTATCACAATACCAGACAAAGCCGTCCAACTCCTCTTTCGTCCGTTTACGCTCGATTACCAAACCGACGGTATTTTCAAAACGCTGCGGCGAATGATGCACATGCGGCGGTAGCAGGAAAATCTCGCCTTCTTTAATCGTAATATCTTTCGGTTTGCCGTCTTCGATAATACGCAACACCATATCACCTTCGATCTGGTAGAAAAATTCCTCGCCGCAATCATCATGATAATCCTTGCGCGTATTCGGACCGCCGACAACCATGATGATGAATTCGCTGTCCTGATAAACAACCTGATTGCAAACAGGCGGTTTTAATTTATCGCGATTATCGTCAATCCATTGTTTAAAATTAATCGGGGGCAGCATGTTACACCTCCTTTAAAGCGGCAAGGCATTTCAACTCAATCGCAATCGGGGTCGGCAGTGCCGTCACTTCGACCGTTGTACGGCAGGGCGGGTTCTCGGAAAAATATTCCGCCCAGATTTTGTTATAGATCGGGAAATCCTGTTTCATATTCGTCAGATAAACCGTCACATCCACCAAATCCGTCCATGATGCGCCGGAGGATTCCAGAATATTTTTGACGTTTTCAAAAACGCTGTGGCATTGCGCGGCAATATCGTAATCCGTGATATTGCCATCGGCATCCAGCGTCACGCCGGGGATTTCTTTCGTGCCTTTTTTGCGCGGGCCAACGCCGGACAAAAACAGCAAATTACCGACACGGCGCGAATGCGGATACAACCCGACCGGTTCGGGCGCTTTTTCTGAATTATGGGCGATACTCATTTTCTCTCTCCTTTATTTCGGACGGGTGACGGTTTTTTCCTCGGTAAAAAACTGCATGGCGCGGTGTTTGCCCTCGCGCCCGATGCCGGATTTTTTCATACCGCCAAACGGCGTATTTAAATCACGCAAATTCCAGCAATTGATCCAGACAATGCCGCTGTCAATTCCCGCCGCCATACGCGCCGCTTTTTCTTCATCCTGCGTCCAGACGGAAGATGCCAGCCCGTATTCGGTACCGTTAGCAATTTCTAAAGCCTCTGCTTCCGTTTTAAACGGCATCAATGTCACAACAGGACCGAAAATTTCCTCTTTATTTGTGCGGCAATTCTGCGGCAGATTTTCAATCACCGTCGGCGCAATAAAAAAGCCGTTTTCGCAGCGTCCTTCAACTGTCACGCGCTCACCGCCTGTCAGAGTTTTGCCACCCTCTTGCTTTGCCAGCGCAATACAGGACAGCACTTTCTGCATATGCTGCTCTGAAACCGTTGCGCCATGCTGCGTTCCCTCATCCAGCGGATCGCCGATTTTCAGCGCGGCGGTTTTTTCAAGAAAAGCCGTTTTGAATTTCTCAAAGATACTCTCTTCAATCAACAGCCGCGAGCCGCAAAGACAGACCTGCCCCTGATTGGCAAATGCCGCTGTTTTCGCTCCTTCAACAGCTTTGTCAAAATCCGCATCGGCAAAAATAATCGTCGGATTTTTACCGCCCAGCTCCAGCGAAATTTTTTTCAAATTCTCAGCCGCACCCGCATAAATCGCCTTCCCCGTTGCCGTTCCACCTGTGAAAGAGATTGCGGCAATATCGGGATGCGCCGTAATCGCCGCGCCGATTTCCGCACCGCGCCCATGCAATACATTAAAGACACCGGGTGGGAAACCAGCTTCATTAATCAGCGCAGATAACAGAAACGCACTCGCAGGCGTGACCTCACTCGGCTTGGCAATCAGGCAATTCCCTGCCGCCAATGCGGGTGCCGCTTTCCATGTAAACAGCAGCAGCGGCAAGTTCCACGGGCTGATCGTGGCAACCACGCCATGCGGCTGGCGCAGCGTATAACTCTCAGACACATCATTTTCAAAACATTCGCCGGAAAATTCCAGCGCTGCATCGGCAAAGGCACGCAAATTGGCAATACCGCGCGGAATATCAACGGCCCGTGCCAATGAAACGGGCTTGCCGTTATCAATACTCTCGGCGCGCACAAATGCCTCAAAATGCATTTCGATCAGATCGGCCAGTTTTTTTAGGCAGGCAGCGCGTTTTTCCGCCCCCGCATCGCGCCATGCCGGAAAAGCGTTTTTTGCCGCAAGAACCGCCGCCTCCAGATCATCCCGCGCGGAGTCTGCAATCTGTCCGTAAACCTGCCCTGTTGCAGGGTCGACATTATCGAGCCATGCACCGCTTTGCGGCTGCCGCATCTCACCGCCGATAAAATTCAGAATTTTCTCCGTTGACGGCAGCATCTTGTCACCTTCTTACAAACAGCTTGTACGCCCGCCATCGACAGGCAGATTGATACCGTTGATATAAGCGGCGGCAGGACTTGCCAGAAAAGCAACAGCCGCGCCCAGCTCTTCCGGCATGCCGAAACGCCCTGCCGGAATCCCCGCTTTTTCCGCTGCGATAACCTCGTCCAGCGTCTTGCCCAATTTATCCGCCTTGCCTTGCAGAATTTCTCCCAGACGATCGGTATCGGTCGCGCCGGGCAGCACGTTATTGACGGTAATCCCCCATTCCGCCAGTTCGCCCGCCAGCGTTTTCGCCCAGTTCGCCACCGCACCGCGCACGGTATTGGATACGCCCAGCCCCTTCAACGGCTGCTTGACCGAAGTGGAAATGATATTAATGATGCGCCCGTAATTTTCCGCCTTCATCCCCGGCAGTAAGGCCTGCATCATAATATGACCGCCCAGCACATGCTGTGAAAAAGCGGCGGCAAAATCTTTTACATCGGCAAGATGCGCAGGCCCCGCAGGCGGGCCGCCGGAATTATTGACCAGAATATGAAACGCGCCATGCGCCTCCAGATGAGCATCAATCATTGTTTGCAAACCGTCAAGGTCATGGAAATCAGCAACCAGCGCCAGATGCGTCTGTCCTGCCGTCGTGTCCAGAGATATCCGTACATCTTCCAGCGGCGCGGCACTGCGCGCCAATACCGTCACCGTTGCGCCGCGCTCAGCCAGCGCAATCGCCGAAGCGCGGCCGATGCCTTTACTGGCACCGCAAATAATTGCTTTTTTACCTTTTAAGTCCTGCATCTCTACATCTGTCCTTCCTGTTTTTGCGCGATATTTTCAACCAGCGCAATCTCGTCCTTTGTCAGCTCGAAATCAAAAATATCCAGATCTTCACGCATATGATTTTCATCCGTTGTTCCGGTCAGCGGCATCATCCCGACATCCACAGCGAAACGGAACACGGTTTGCGGAATGGTTTTGCCTTTGCTTTTCGCCAATGCGGCAATCGCCGGATTTTGCAATTCCCGCGCATTCGCCGTCAAAAGCGAGAAGCCTTGATAATAAATACCGTTTGCCGTGCAGAAATCACGAATATCCTTATCCCACCCCGTTGCCGCAAAACAACGGTTCTGTACAAATTCCGGTTTGATATGCGCATTGCGATACAGCAATTTCAATTGATCAAGATTCACATTGGAGACGCCCAGCATCCGTACTTGATGGCTGTTGACCAGCGCCTCCATCGCCGCCCAGACTTCCATATCCGCGCTCGTCAGCCCTGTGCCCGCGCTGGGACCATGCAATATATAAGAGTCGATATAATCAACGCCCAGATGTTCCAGAGAAGAATGACAGGATTGCCGCACCTGCTGTGCGAAGGAGGCATTGACATCATAAGGCAAACGGTGATCCTGCCCTGCCGCATAGGTGAATTTTGTCTGCAGGAATAAATCCGCACGCGGCACATGGCCCGTTTGCAGAAAATGCGCCAGCGCATTGCCGACACCTTCCTCATAATAATGTTTGCGCTGATTAGCGGTATCGATTGCGGTATATCCGGCATCCAGCGCTTGGCGCACCAGCGCCTCCGTCCGCTCTTCCTTCCATGCGGTACCATAGATAATGCTTGGAATTCTTGCCATATCCGCTCTCCTTGAAACTTTGCCAAAAGCCTATATCTATCGGTAAAAAAGCGCAAGAGCGCGTTTTCCCCCTCCCCCCACGACAGGAAAAGTGTTATTGAAGAAGGTATGACAATGGAAATGACCCTTCCCGCCCTGCTGGCTGTCGCCGGATGCGGATTATGCTATGCCGGTGCGGATTTTACCCGTAAATCGGCCAGTCAGCACGCAGGTCCGGCTATGCTGGTCGCCATTATTTTTACCGCTGTCATTCCGCTTTATATCGCGCTGTTTTTTGCCTCGGGCAATCATGTTTTTTCCCGCGCCTATATTCTGCCCGGTTCTTTAAATATTCTCTCCAATGTCATTGCCAATATCTTTTTTGTCCGCGCGGTTTTTGCTTCGCCTCTCAGCAAGACTGTGCCGCTGCTGTCAATCACACCTGTGTTAACGGCACTGATCGGCTTTTTCTTTCTTGAAGAAACGCTTGTCTTCTCGCAATGGGGCGGCATTGTGCTGGTTGTTCTCGGTATTCTCTGGCTCTATGTACCGCCGGAGAAAATTTTTGGCTTTGCCGGCGTCTGGAAAAATTTTATTTCCGAACCGGGGGCAAAATTCATGTGCGTCACGGCTTTGTTCTGGACGCTTGCCCCTGTTTTTGACCGTGTCGCCCTGCGCCATGTCGATGTGCCGACCCATGCGCTGATCCATTTTACCGTCTCCTCCGCCTTACTGTGGCTGTGGATTTTTCTGCGCGGCGGCTTCAAGAAAAACCCGCTGCCGAAAAAAGAGGGCTGGAAAATCATCGGTATTGTCGCCGCATTCTATGCCTGCGCAATGGGGCTGCAAATGCTGTCCCTGAAAATGGTTTATGTCGGCATCATGGAATCGGTCAAACGCGTTATCGGACAAATCTCCGCCATCGCTCTCGGGCGCATCGCCTTTGGCGAGGAAATTACCACACCGAAAATTCTCGGCGTCATCGCCATGTGTATCGGCGTGCCGCTTATACTTCTTTCGTGACACATTCGCGCAAAAACGCTATATTTCCTGCAATACTGGAGAGAGAAAAATTTTGAGCGACACGATCAAATTCATACTCAATGATGTCCCGCACGAAATCTCCGGCCTTGCGCCGACCACCACCGTGCTGCAATATCTGCGCGAACATTTGCGCCTGAAAGGCAGCAAAGAAGGCTGTGCCGAAGGTGATTGCGGTGCCTGCACCGTCGTCCTCGGCGAAATCATCGACGGAGAAACCCGCTATAAATCCGTGAATGCCTGCATTCTTTTTATACCCGTTCTGGACGGCAAACATCTGATTACCGTTGAACATCTGCGTGACAAAAAAAGCAATGCGCTGCATCCTGTCCAGCAAGCCATGGTCGATTGCCACGGCTCGCAATGCGGCTTTTGCACACCCGGTTTTGTCATGTCGCTTTACGCATTGGGGCATAATAAAGACAAACCAAATGACACCGATATTCAAAATGCGATTGCCGGTAATCTGTGCCGCTGCACCGGATACCGCCCTATTCTGGATGCCGCCCGCAATATGGGGAGCTTTAAAATCCCTGAAAATAAAGCGTTGAAAAATCTACAACGCAGCAGCGGTCTTGCTTACGAAGCAGACGGCATTAAATTTTTCGCACCGCATAAAGCACATGAATTCAGCGCATTGCTGGCGGAATATCCCGATGCGATTATCCTGTCCGGCGGGACCGATATCGGATTATGGGTCACCAAACATCACAAAGAACTGCCTGTCATGATCTATACGGGCGAAATTTCCTCCTTGCGCCATGTTACTGAAACGGACGGTGCTATCGAGATCGGCGCTTCCGTCAGCTACACAGATGCTTTTGAACATCTGGCAAATTTTGATGACAGTCTTGCGGAATTACTGCAGCGTTTTGCCTCCGTCCAGATCAGAAATTCCGGTACATTGGGCGGTAATATTGCCAATGGCTCCCCCATCGGTGACGGCGCACCGTTTTTGATCGCGCTGGGGGCGCAGCTTGTCCTGCGCAAAGCGGATGAAACCCGCAGCATTCCGATCGCGGATTATTTTATCGCTTACGGCAAACAGGATTTGCAGAAAGGCGAGTTCCTCGAAAAAATTATCGTGCCGCGCAAAGCGGAGAATGTGCTGTTTAAAACCTATAAATTGTCCAAGCGTTTTGATCAGGATATCTCAGCTGTTTGCGGCGCTTATGCGCTAACACTCACAGACGGCATCATTACGGAAGCCCGCATTGCCTATGGCGGTATGGCGGCCACACCGAAACGCGCCGACCATACCGAAACATTTCTTACAGGTAAAAACTGGACAGAGGAAAACTGCCGCGCCGCTATGGAAGAAATGGCAAAAGATTACGCACCGCTGACCGATATGCGTGCCGGTGCCGCATACCGGATGCAAACGGCGCAAAATCTTCTCTATCGCTTTTTCATCGAAACGACACAGCCCGAAACAGAAACAAGGGTTTACGATTATGCCCGATAGCGCAGAGATGCCGATGACGCATGAGATCAAGGGAGGCGCAGGCAGTGCAAAAAGCCATGATAGCGCCGTATTGCATGTTTCCGGCGAAGCCGTCTATACGGATGATGTACGCGAACCGGAGGGCTGCCTACATGCCTATATCCTGCAAAGTCCGCATGCCCATGCCCGCATAAAAAAAATCGATACCGGTGCCTGCCATATTGACGGTGTCCATGCCGTTCTGACGGCACAGGATATTCCGGGCAGTAATGATGCCGCCCCTGTTTTCGGCGGCGACCCTATTTTCGCCGAGGAGGAGGTGCATTATGCCGGACAATCCGTTCTGGCGGTGATTGCCGATACGATCCCCCTTGCCCGCCGCGCCGCAAAAATGGCTGTTATTGACTATGAAGAATTACCTGCCGTTCTAACAACGGCAGAGGCGCTGGAAAAACAGGATTTCGTCGGTGAAACCCATATCATGCAGCAAGGTGATGCCGACAAAGCCTATGCAGCAGCTCCGCATAAAATATCCGCAACATTCAAAAGCGGCGGACAGGATCACTTCTATCTGGAAGGGCAGATTGCCATGGCCATTCCGGAGGAAGACGGCACGTTTACCTGCTGGTCATCCACGCAGCACCCGTCGGAAGTGCAGCATTTAATTGCGAAAACCCTTCTCCTCTCCGATCATGCCGTCACTGTGCGCGTACGCCGTATGGGCGGCGGTTTCGGCGGCAAGGAAAGTCAGGCATCATTGATTGCCTGCGTGGCCGCATTAGGCGCATGGAAAACCGGACGCCCCGTCAAGCTGCGCCTTGACCGTGATGACGATATGACCCTGACCGGAAAACGCCATGCTTTTGACGTCTCTTATCAGGCCGGATTTAACGATGACGGTTTAATCGAAAGTCTGCATATGAACCATGCCGTACGCTGCGGTATGTCACCCGATCTCTCCAATGCGATTGCCGACCGCGCGATGTTCCATACCGATAACGGTTATTTCCTGAAAGATGTCCGCATCACCAGTTACCGCTGCCGCACCAATACGGTCTCCGATACCGCCTTTCGCGGCTTTGGCGGGCCGCAAGGCATGCTGGCCGCAGAAGAGATGATTGATAACATCGCCCGCAGCCTCGGCAAAGACCCCCTGGATGTACGGCTGTTAAACCTGTATGACAAAAAAGATCATCTGCAAAACCGCTGCACCACACCTTACGGTATGATCATCGAAGATAATATCCTGCATGAACTGCTTCCCGCTTTGGCGGAATCCTCCGGTTACCGCGCCCGCCGCGCCGCGATTGACAAATTCAATGCAGACAGCAAAATCCTGAAAAAAGGCATCGCCCTGACCCCCGTTAAATTCGGTATCAGCTTTACCTTGAAAATGCTCAATCAGGCCGGTGCTTTGGTACATGTTTATAAAGACGGCAGTATCCAGCTGAACCATGGCGGCACCGAAATGGGGCAAGGATTACATACAAAAGTCGCGCAGATTGTCGCCAATGAATTTCAGGTTGATCTGGACCGCGTCAGAATCACCGCGACAGATACCGGCAAGGTTCCAAACACCTCGGCAACGGCCGCCTCCAGCGGAACGGATTTAAACGGCAAAGCCGCACAAGCCGCCGTCATCACCATCAAGAACAGGCTCATAAAATTTGCCGCCAAACATTTCGACATCCCCGCAGAGGACGTCATCTTTGAAAACAACCGCATCCGTCTTGGCGGTCATGAAAGCATTTCCTTTAAAAACCTGATTATGCTGGCCTATGAGAACCGCGTCTCACTATCCTCCACCGGTTTTTACAAAACGCCGAAACTGCATTGGGATCCCGTCAAATCCAAAGGCCGCCCCTTCTTCTATTTTGCCTATGGCGCAGCGGTGACGGAAGTCATCATCGACACGCTGACGGGCGAATATAATATCCTGCGCGCCGATCTGCTGCATGATGTCGGGCGCTCCATTAACCCTGCCATTGATATCGGGCAGATTGAGGGCGCTTATATTCAAGGCAATGGCTGGCTGACCTCCGAGGAATTATGGTGGGATGATAAAGGCGTCTTAAAAACACATGCGCCCAGCACTTATAAAATTCCGACAGGGCGCGATATTCCAAATGACTTCCGTATTGAACTTTATAAGGGCGACAATCCGGAAGAGACGGTCTACCGCTCCAAAGCCGTGGGGGAACCGCCCTTTATGCTGGCCATTTCGACATTTCTTGCCATCAAGGATGCCGTTTGCGCCGCACGCACTGACGGCAGTATCCCGCATCTGGATGCCCCCGCAACGCCCGAAGCGGTTTTAAACGCCATTAACGGGAAAGGACGGAAACTGACATGAAACCCGATATCAGCCACCGCTGGCTTTCCGATTTAAGCGAGTTGCGCAAACATGAAACGCCCTGTGTCTTGATTACCGTCGTCTCTGCCAAGGGCTCCACCCCGCGCGAATCCGGCACAAAAATGATCGTCACGCAATTCCAGCAGCTCGGCACAATCGGCGGGGGAAATCTGGAATTCGAAGCCATTGCAGCGGCGCGAAAACTGCTGGAAGATGCCGCCGCCGCACCGGAAATCCATGACTATGCCCTTGGTCCGTCTTTGGCGCAATGCTGCGGCGGTGCCGTCACAGTTTTGCTGGAGCCGTTTCTGGCCAATTGCAAAACACTTGTTTTGTTCGGCGCAGGACATGTCGGCAAAGAGATTGTGAAAGTTCTGGAAGGGCTGCCCGTTAAAATCAAATGGGTTGATGAACGCGTCAATGAATTCCCGCAAGAGCTGCCCGGCAATGTCGAAAAAATCATCACCGCCGGCCCTGTGGACGAGCTGAAAAATCTTGGAGACAACACCTATATTCTGGTCATCACCCACAGCCATGATCTTGACTATGCGATTGTTGAAAAAGCGCTGAAGCAGCATCATTTTTCTTATCTGGGTCTGATCGGATCAGACACGAAACGCGCAAAATTTGAAAAACGCCTGCAGGCGGACGGTATCAGTGCCGAACGCTTATCCGATCTGACTTGCCCTATCGGCGTCGAGGGGGTAAAAGGAAAGCATCCGCGCGAGATTGCCATCGCCGTCGCCGCAGAATTGCTGCAAAACGGATTGGTAGCATCCGCAGCAAAACATCCTGCGGAAAATGACAAAAAGGAGAGAGATAAAAATGCCTGCACAGCCTAAACCCCTTTATTTTGATTACCACGCCACAACGCCCTGCGCCCCCGAAGCGGTGGACGCGATGCTGCCCTATTTCCATGACAAATTCGGCAATCCGCATGCACAATCTCATAAAAACGGACGCGCCGCCGCCGCCGTCATCGACACGGCAAAAGAACAAATCGCCGCCTTATTGAATTGCGATGCCGGCGGATTAATCATCACCAGCGGCGCAACCGAAGCCAATAACACGGCGCTTTTAGGCCTGTGCCCCGAAGACGGGCGTCATGAAATCCTGATCAGTGCTTTGGAACATCCGAGCGTTCTGGCCTCCATCCCCGCGCTGGAACGCAAAGGCTTTACCGTCAAAATCATCCCCGCCAATAAGGACGGCTTTGTCACCGCCGATGCCTTAAAGGAGATTATTTCCGATCAAACACGTATCGTTTCCGTGATGGCGGCAAATCATGAAATCGGCACAGTGCAGCCGATCAAGGAACTGGCCGCTGTTGCACATGAATATGGCGCATTGTTCCACAGTGATGCCGCCCAATGCGCAGGGAAGGTAGCGATTGATATCCGTGATGCGGAGATTGATATGCTGAGCCTGTCGGCACATAAGCTCTACGGCCCTTGCGGTATCGGTGCGCTTTATGTGCGGACAAAACCGCCGCTCTCGCTGGAACCTGTTTTAAACGGCGGGTTACAGCAACGCTGCCGTTCGGGCACGGTACCGCTGGCGCTATCGGTCGGTATGGGTGTGGCCGCCGAGATTGCCCGCACAGGCATGGCGCAATATACCGAAAAACTGAACGGGCTGGTTGATCTGCTGCTGTCGGAATTGCCGGATGATATCCGCATCAACGGCGCACGCAGCCCGCGTATCCCGGGATCAATCAACCTGCTGCTGCCGTCTTGTGCAGCGGAAGATGTGCTTCTGGATTTGGCGGATGATCTTTGCCTGTCCACGGGTTCGGCCTGTAAATCAGGCAGCGGCAAGCCTTCCGGTGTTTTAAAAGCCATCGGCCTCACGGATGAGGAAACATTCCGCGCCCTGCGTATTTCCATGGGCCGCGATACAACAGAAGAAGATGTGCGTTTCGCCGCCGCAAAACTGGCACCTTACTGTACGGTCAAAAAGACCGACCGCACGGATGCGGCCGGTCGTCGTTCTGCTTAAGTTTTCTTTCTAGGGATTGGTGCGCCATTTCCGTATGGCTTTGCCGTCACCGCCTCCGCGGCGGTTGCGGATTTTCTCCTGCAGTTTTTCCTGCCGGATATTCTGTCCGCTATTTTCACGCCGCTGCTGCAGCTTTTCCTGCAAATTGCCTTTACGTTCACCTTGCGGTGTGTCACGGCGTTCCTGCAGTTTTTCCTGCCATTTTTCTTTAAACTGCTCACGTTGCTGCGGCGAGATTTCCTGACGTTTTTGCAGATGCTTTTTCAGCTTTTCTTTGCGTTTTTCCCGCAAATTCTTCGCACGCGCACGGATTGTCTCGCCGCGTTTCAAATGAACGGCCTGACGCAACCGCTGCAAACGCTCCGGCTGCCATTTTTTGGGGTGCCAGGGTGCAATGCCTTTGTTTTTGACAAAAGTTCCCTGCCCCGGCGTTAAAAACATTTTACCGCCGTTATTGGCAACTTCGATTTTGCCCTCATCAACGTAAATATCATAACCGCCATCCGTATCGACTGCGGCCGTAATATCCGTACCGCGAATACCGATCGAGCCGACAGAGGTATCAATCGCAATATCAGGTTCCTGCGTTTTGGCAATCATGCCGCTGACATAGCGAAAGGCACCGGAGACAACGGAATAACGCGCCTTGTTCTTTTCCGGATCTTCCGGATGAAACGCATAGTGATTGACCTGGAAAACCGCATTTTCCGACAGCGTCCATTCGGTGCCATCCATCAAAAACAAAAAAGCGCGCCCATCTGCGCCGGTTTTAATGACATCATCAAGAAAAACCTCATCATCAACCACAGCCTGTTTAACACTGCCGTCCGCACGGGTAATATGCGCCGCCCCCTCAATTTCCAGCAAAACGCCGATTGCCTGCCCCTCTGCTTTGGCCGCAGCAGGCAGCAGCAGCGTGAAAACCGCGAAAATCATCAAAATAAATGCTATTTTTCTCATAATAAATTCTCCCACTATCTGTAATACGTTAGCAGTCTTAAAAACCCTGCGCCATTTTTTTGTTTTTCCGCCGCAAACGTCAAGAAAACCCTGCAAATGCAAGACTTTGTTAATGATTTTCATATATTTTAGAAATAAAAGGAGGCGAGAATCCCCGTAATGGGCAGAATCCGCAGAAAATTCCGGCAAAAAGCCCTCAGCGAAAAAGAGCTTCACGCTCTTGAAACGTCCGCACTTGGCTATCCTCTTGTGAAACATGATGATTTTAAGGACGGATTTCTCTTCACACATGAAGCCGGTCATGATGTTTTCCGCAGTTTTACGCCGGAAAATATCCGCATCACCCCCGGAAAAGAGATCACACTCCCCAATGCTGAACGTAAAACACCTTCCTATACGCTGGAAATCACTGATACGGACGGTAATCTGCATATTCTGAAAGACCGGGTCGCTATTGCCGGTATCGGTTCGAATTCCTCACAAAAAGTGCTGGCACGCAAATTCCATCATTTCAAAAGCGAAGACGACACGCCGCTGGCGGTTTGCGTCATTCCCGCCACGCTGGAGGATCATGCTGTTGTTCACGGCGCTTTTGTCGGTGCGCGCGGCCCCGTCCCTGCGACCATTCACGAAGATAAAGGCACCATCGCCACGATTACCATCGGTTTTTACGATGCAAAAGCCGCGGGTCACATCACAGGTACCGAACCGAATTACGACGGATTACTGCTGGATACGCCGGCGGTCCTGCAAAACGGCGTCAAAATCCCGCAACCTCTGGCCTATGTTGCCGTCTGGGGTGCTTTGCAGGATCCGCAAAATCCTGACCGTCCGCTGGCACTTGCCGCCATCCCCGCACAAACCTCGCTGGCTTTCATGTCCAATCAGGAGGCGTTGATCGAAGCCATCCGCATCAGTGACCATATTGATTTGGCCCCTGCACCGGAGGATATAAAAGACAAAGCCATGCGCCGCTATATTCGCGAAAATTTTCAGGATGAGCAGCAGCGCATCAAACGCATCAAAGCCCTGCAGAATCACAGCATCCCCGCCAATATACGCGGCAAACGTGTTTTTGCCGCCAGTTTCGCCAAAAACCCCCAGGTTGCCGCATTGCTGCAACACCACAAAATACCGCAAAAGCATCCCAAACGCTGATTTTTTTCACACTTGACAAGCCTACCAAAACCCCATATTTATGGAATATAATAATTTTCATATCAAAAAAGGGAAGAAGGCAAATGTCATTCGGTCAGGAATATTCCGATCATTACGCACATTTTATTGCAGGCGGACGCACGCTTGAGATCATCAAAAAATATGAAGCCGATTGTGAAAACCCGCAGCCGCTGCTGGATGAAATCGCCCGCGAATACGGTGCGCTGTCTTTGAAAGGCGGGCGCTATAACGCGACCTTCCGCTTTGCCGAAAAAACAACGCATCCCGCTTTGACATTCATGCAGGAAAAAACCGAGAAAGACGGAAAAACCGTGTACCTTTATGACATCAATACGGACACGCCGGAAGGTCTGGCGCTGTATGATAAAATGGAAGATATCCCGAGCGGGCTGGAGATGACCTATGCGCTGTTTGCCAAAAGACTGACAGGCCAAAAAGATGTGCCGACCAACCCTGACCATCTGCGTGATCCGTCAGGACGCAGCGGTAACGGGCATTACGGTCTGGAACATACGACAACAGCGGCCATGTATAATAAATACGGCGATACCTATGTCGTCAGCATACCGCGTACTGTGCGCGGCGTTTTCAATGCCGCATCAAAAAAGGATTCGGAGGAAAACGGCTATCCCTGCGCCGCAGGATACCGTTACGAATGGTTCACGCCGGCGGATTCCACTCCGATCCCCTATTCCAAAGTGATTGAACTGCGTGAAAAAACACTGGGTGATCAACTTGTACCGCGCCGCGTGCCAAAAACGATTGCCGCTTTTCCCAATCGCAAGCGCTAATTTCGTCATAGCACTGCGGCACAGGATTTTCTATAGTGGATAAAAGGCAGCATAATGCCGCCACCGCTTTCGGAAGATAAGCCCATGTTTACACAGCTGTTACTCGGCACATTTATGATCGGCGCAACCGTTGTCTTTCACGCCTTTGCCTTTGATTTCATCATCAAAAAGGTACGCTGGCTGGAGGATAGCGTTCTGCGCAATATCCGCAGAATCTGGAAGGCGCTGTTACTGGCCATCGTCGTTCTGGCGGTTTTTGTCGCGCTGGTCATCGAGATGTGGGCATGGTGCGGATTATTTTACGGGCTAGGCGCCTTCCCCGATCTGGAACAATCCCTTTATTATTCCATTGCCACCTTCACAACGGCGGGTTACGGCGATGTTATCCCGACCGATAACTGGCGGTTGCTTGGCAGCATCGCCTCGGCGAACGGCTTTTTGCTGTTTGGATGGAGCACGGCCTTTATCTTCGAGATCACCGCGACAATCTACCGCCGCGAAGCCAAGAAAATAGAAACCTGATTTTCACCGCTTGCCGAAACCGCTGAAAAAGCCGCGCTTTTTCTTGGCCGCAGGTTTTTGTACTGCCGCAGGCTGTAATTCATCTACCGCTTCTTTAATGCGGGTACAGGCTTTGGTCAGATCCTCCTGCGACAAAGCGTAGGAAATGCGGAAATAGGGTGACAGACCGAAAGCCTCACCATGAACGACGGAGACGTTTTTTTCTTCCAGCAGATATTCGGCGAAATCCTGATCATTCTTGATCTCTTTCCCCGATGGCGTCGTCTTTCCGATCACCCCTTCGCAAGAGGCATAGACGTAAAACGCCCCTTCCGGTTTCACGCAGTCAATACCGTCGATTTTATCCAGCAGCGACAAAACCAGATCGCGGCGCGCCTGAAATTCTTTGCGCCAGTCTTTCAAAAATTCCTGATCACCGTTCAGCGCGGCTACTGCTGCCGCCTGACTGACGGAGCTGGCATTGGAAGTGCTTTGACTTTGAATATTCGACATCGCCTTAATCAGCTCTTTCGGACCTGCGGCATAACCGATGCGCCAGCCTGTCATCGCATAGGCTTTGGAGACACCGTTCACGGTCAGCGTACGGTCTTTCAATTCCGGCGCGACCTCCGCAGGAGTGACGAATTCAAAACCGTCATAAACCAGATGTTCGTAAATATCATCCGTCAGCACATGCACCTGCGGGTGTTTCAACAGCACATCCGTCAGCGCCTTCATTTCCTCCCGCGTATAGGCCGCACCTGTCGGATTGCTGGGCGAATTCAGCACAACCCATTTCGTGTTTTCGGTGATGGCGGCTTCCAGTTTTTCCGGTGTCAGTTTGAAACTGTCATCCGATGTGCATTCAACCATAACCGGCGTGCCTTCCGCCAGTTCGACCATATCGGGGTAAGAGACCCAATACGGCGCAGGGATAATCACTTCATCGCCCTTGTCCAGCGTCGCCATAAAGGCATTGTATAAAATCTGCTTGCCGCCCGTGCCGACAATTACTTCATCCGGCGCATAATCCAGATTGTTTTCGCGTTTGAATTTTTCACAGATCGCTTTGCGCAGCTCCATTGTGCCGTTGACCGGCGTATAACGCGTCTGGCCTGCATCCATTGCCGCTTTTGCCGCATCACGAATATGCACCGGCGTATCGAAATCAGGCTCCCCCACGCCGAGGTTAATCACATCGCGCCCTTGCGCTTTCAGTGCGCCCGCTTTTGCGGAAAGCGACATCGTCGGAGAAGGTTTAATCGCCTGAACACGGCGCGACAATAGATTGAATTCCTTTTTCATGGGAAAGGCTCCTGTTAAAAAATGCACATGTTTTGAATGCGCCGAGCCTAGCATGACGGGCTTTATTTGTACATAAAGAATTGCAATATCAGGAAAGCAGCTTCGCCAGCACAGCGCGATAGGCCGTATCGGTATCAGATTCCATAACATGATGCCCGTCTTTCACAACCTGTTTACCGCCGCAGAAGACATCACGCACCGGATTACTATTGGCCGCAAAGATCAGCACATCCAGAATATCGTCACCGTTTTTTCCGGCCAGATCCGGGCTCTCCCCGTCCAGCACAATCAAATCAGCGCGGAATCCTTTTTCAATTTTTCCGATCTTACGCCCCGCCGCCTGCGCACCGCCCTCCAAACAGCGGTTATAAAGCGCCGCTCCTGAAGAGGCACTACCCGCAATCCGCGTCACCGCCCGCGCCTGAAAAAACAGCCGCTGCCCGTATTCCAGCCAGCGCAATTCCTCCCGTGCGCTGACGGAAATATGACTGTCCGAGCCGATGGCGATTTTCCCGCCCGCTTCAAGATATCCCGTCAGCGGAAATAACCCGTCGCCCAAATTCGCCTCCGTCGTCGGACACAGCCCTGCCACCGCACCGCTTTCCGCCAATGCCGTCGTTTCCGGCTCATCCATATGGGTGGCATGAATCAGGCACCAGTTTTCATTCAAATCAGCATGATCCAACAGCCAGGCCACGGGCCGCTTTCCGCTCCATTCAATACAGGCATCGACCTCCGCCTGTTGTTCGGCGATATGAATATGCACCGGCGCGTTTTTATCCGCCGCATGCAGATTTTCCGTCGCCGCAGTCAGCATCTCCGGCGTCACTGCCCGCAGCGAATGATGCGCCAGACCGATCCGCACCTGTGCGCTATCCGCATAGGACGCCGTCAGCGTTGCCACCATGCCGGAGATCTCGTCCACATTGTTCAAAAAACGCTTTTGTCCCGCATGCGGCGCTGCACCGCCAAAACCGCTATAGGCGTAAAGCACCGGAAGATGCGTCATACCGATACCGACCGCCAAAGCCGCCTCGATCAGAACGCGCGAGGTCAAGGCGCGGTCATCATAGGGTTTGCCGTCAGGCTGGTGGTGCAGATAATGAAATTCGGCCACATTGGTATAGCCGCTCTTTAACATCTCGATATAAAGACGTGTGGCAATCACGTCCAGATCATCGGGGGTGATACTGGCGGCAAAACGGTACATCATATCGCGCCATGTCCAGAAGCTGTCTTTCTCGCCCGTCACCCGTTCCGTCAGCCCCGCCATCGCCCGCTGAAAGGCATGGGAATGCGTATTCGGCATACCGGGCAGCACCGGCCCGTTTGCCTGCACGGCATCATGCGGCGCGACACTATCCGGCTGCACATCCGTAATCCGGCCGTTATCATCCGTTCTGATCAACACGTTATCGGCCCAGCCTGCGGGCAAAAGCGCGGTTTTTGCAAAAATTGTTGTCATTCCCTACCCCGATGCGGATAATAAGCTTCAATAAAAAACGCAACGACTAACGCAGTCTAGGGGGAAATTATGTGGGACGCAATCTGGATCAACGCACATCTTGCCACGATGGCGCCGGAGGGGGATTACGGTATCATCAAAAACGGCGCGCTCGGTATTGCCGACGGCAAAATACGCTGGCTGGGTGAAATGTCCGCCCTGCCGCCCGGCGCACCGCAAGAGCTTGCCAAAGAAGTCCATGACGCAGAAGGCAAATGGATGACCCCCGGACTGATCGACTGCCACACCCATCTTGTCTATGGCGGCAGCCGCGCCACGGAATTCGAAAAACGCCTGAACGGTGCCAGCTATGCCGAAATCGCCGCGGCAGGCGGCGGCATTCTCTCCACCGTTGCCGCAACCAATATCGCCGATGAAGATAGCCTCTATAATGCCGCCCGCAAACGTCTTGATACGCTGATCGGCGAAGGCGTGACAGGTATTGAAATCAAATCCGGCTACGGCCTGACACCGGAATCCGAGGCGAAAATGCTGCGTGTTGCCACCCGTCTGGGAACGGATACGGGGCTACGCGTACAGCGTACGTTTCTGGGCGCACATGCCCTGCCGCCGAAATTCAAGGATGACCCTGACGGCTATATCGAACATGTCTGCAAGGAAATGCTGCCCGCCGTTTTCCGCGAAAGCCTTGTCGACGCCGTTGATGCTTTCGGTGAAAAAATCGGCTTCACCCCCGAACAGGTTGCCCGCGTTTTCGAGCGCGCAAAAAAATACGGCCTGCCGGTCAAACTTCATGCCGACCAGCTTTCCGATCAGAACGGCGGCGCTTTGGCGGCGCAGTATCAAGCGCTCTCTGCCGACCATCTGGAATATACGACGGAAGACAGCATCAAAAAAATGGCGGAGGCCGGAACAATTGCCGTACTGCTGCCCGGTGCTTTCTATTTCCTGAAAGAGACAAAACTGCCCCCGCTCGATCTGATGCGGCAGCATAATGTACCGATGGCCATTGCCACGGATTGCAATCCCGGATCCTCCCCCTCGGCCTCGATTTTGCTGATGATGAATATGGCTTGCATGTTGTTCGGCATGACCCCGCTGGAAGCGCTGCAAGGTACAACAATCAATGCGGCAAAGGCACTCGGCTGGCAGGAGGACTGCGGCACACTGGAAAAAGGCAAAGCCGCTGATCTCGCACTCTGGGATATTTCACACCCTGCCGAGCTATCCTACTATATCGGCTTCAGTCCTTGTGCAGCGACAATTCGGGGCGGGCAAACCGTTCACCCGCAAAGCGGATAAGCTGCGCCAGCGCATTTTGCAAAACTGCGGAAAGCTTTGCCGCTTTATCCGCATCATAATGATAAGGCGCGGCCTCTTTCTTCATGTAATTCTTCCATGTCAGCTCCATCTGGATGGCATGCACGCCTTCGGCAGGCTTGCCGTAATTACGGGTAATAAAGCCGCCGACAAAACGCCCGTTCAGCACGCTGGAATATCCCTGATCCTGCAAGGCGCCGTAAAAACACTCCGCCAGATCGGGGGCGCAGCTTTCACCCCGTGCCGTGCCGATATTCAAATCCTGTAATGTGCCGTCAAACAAACGCGGCACGGTGGAGCAGATCGAATGCCCGTCATAAAGCAGCGCAAAACCGAATTCTTCTTTAATCCGCGCCAGCTCCGCCGCCAGCGCATCATGGTAAGGATACCAATAGGCGGTGACGCGGTTACTGTGTTCGATCGCATCGGGCTCTTCACCCGGCAGATAGATTTTCTCGCCCGCGAAAGTTTCCAGCGGCACCAGCCCTGTCTTGACCTGACCGGGATATAAATCTTCATCCGCAGGGGAACGGTTCAGATCAACCACATAGCGCGAATGCGTCGCCGCCAGCAGGGACGCGCCCAGCGCCTCATGCATTTCGTAGTAAATCTGTTCCTGATGCCAGTCGGTATCCGGCAGTTTGATCGCGGGGGTGGAGAGCCGTCGCTTGATATCAGGCGGCACGAATGTGCCCGCATGCGGGACGGAGATCAAAAGCGGCGACGTACCGCAATACAGGTTATGCGTTTTCATACCGCTTGCTTTCCTTTATACCCCTTTATTCCCTGACGGCAGAATTTCCGCCGTGACAAAACCGCGGAAATGCCCCGCGCGCACCAGCCCGCCTGCAAAGGCGATATCGGGCGCGAAATAATGGTCTTCCTCATAGGGGTCGACTTTCTCGCGGATCAGCGCCACGGCTTTTTGCAATTGCACGGAGGTTTTCAGCGGCGCATGGAAACCGACGCCCTGTGCAGATGCCAGCAACTCAATCGCCACAATGTCGGAGGTATTGCGCGCCATCGTAATCAAACGCTTTGCGCCATGCGTCGCCATCGAAACATGATCTTCCTGATTGGCCGATGTCGGCAGACTATCGACCGAGGCCGGATGCGAGAGCATCTTGTTTTCCGAGGCCAGCGCCGCCGCCGTCACATGCGCAATCATAAAGCCGGAATTCACCCCCGCATCTTTCACCAGAAAAGACGGCAGACCGGAAACCTTGGCATCAATCAGCATGGCAATACGGCGTTCGCTCATCGCGCCGATTTCGGCGATCACCACCGCCAGCGCATCGGCGGCCATCGCAACAGGTTCGGCATGGAAATTGCCGCCGGAATAAATATTGCCGTCTTCGGCAAAAATCAGCGGATTATCAGTCACGGCATTAGCCTCGCGCCCGAAAATATCCGCAGCATAACGCATCTGGTCAAGACAGGCCCCCATCACCTGTGGCATACAGCGCAGACAATACGGGTCCTGCACTTTGGAATCGACGGCGCGGTGCGATTCACGGATGGCGCTACCTTTAATCAATTTGCGGTACTGCGCGGCAATGTCGATCTGCCCCTGCTGTCCACGCACACGCTGGATTTCGGGATAAAACGGCACGGTACTGGCCTTTGCCGCATCAATCGACAAAGCCCCCGCCACCACGGCAGCGGCATAGCAATCCTCTGCCTGAAACAATCCCGCCAGCGCCAGCGCGGTGGAGACCTGCGTCCCGTTCAAGAGCGCCAGACCTTCCTTCGGCGCAAGCGTCAGGAATTTGAAACCGCGTTTTTTCATCGCGGCGGCGGCATCCTGTTCCTTGCCCTTGATGCGCACCTTGCCGACACCCAAAAGCGGCAGCACCATATGCGCCAGCGGCGCGAGGTCACCGGATGCCCCCACTGACCCCTTCGCCGGAATAATCGGATAGATTTCATTATTGTATAAAAACAGCAGCGCCTCGATAACTTCGCGGCGGATACCGGAATAACCCTGCGCCAGCGCATTGATCTTCATAAAGAGTATCAGCCGCACGACATCATCCGACAGCGGATTGCCAACCCCCGTCGCATGGGACAGCACCAGATTACGCTGCAAATGTCCGATTTTTTCCGTGGAGATTGAGACTTTTGCCAAATCACCGAAACCGGTGTTGATCCCGTAAACCGTTCGCCCCTGCGCGATCACATCCGCGACCGCCTTCTCGCTTTTCGCCATGGCGGCATAAGCCGTTTTCGGCAATTTGACCGGCACATGCGATTCCAGCACGCGGCGCAAATCAGCCAGTGTCAATGCCCCCGGTTGCAGCAGAAATTCTTTTGCCATCCTTGTGTTTTCCTTATTTAATCATCGGCAGATTAAGACCCTGTTCTTTCGCGCAGTCCACCGCGATATCATAACCCGCATCGGCATGACGCATCACACCTGTTGCCGGATCATTGGTCAAAACGCGCTCCAGACGCCGCGCCGCATCCTCCGTGCCGTCAGCGACAATCACCATCCCCGCATGCTGGGAATATCCCATCCCGACACCGCCGCCGTGATGCAGCGATACCCATGTCGCACCCGATGCGGTATTTAATAGCGCGTTCAGCAAAGGCCAATCCGAAACGGCATCACTGCCGTCTTTCATCGCCTCGGTCTCGCGGTTCGGGCTGGCGACAGAGCCGCTGTCCAGATGGTCGCGGCCAATCACGATCGGCGCGGATAATTCGCCCGATGCCACCATCTCGTTAAAGGCCAGCCCCAGCTTTGCGCGTTCACCCAGACCCACCCAGCAAATTCGCGCCGGAAGGCCCTGAAATTCAATGCGCTCCCGTGCCATATCCAGCCAGTTATGTAAGTGCGGATTATCGGGAATCAGCTCCTTGACCTTGGCATCGGTTTTGTAAATATCCTCAGGATCGCCCGACAAAGCCGCCCAGCGGAACGGGCCGACACCGCGGCAGAACAGCGGGCGGATATAGGCCGGAACAAAGCCGGGAAAATCGAAGGCGTCTTTCACGCCCTGATCGAAAGCTTCCTGACGGATATTATTGCCGTAATCCAGCGTCGGGATACCCATATGGAATAAATCCAGCATCGCCTGCACATGCACGGCGATTGAGTCCCGCGCCGCTTTCACAACATTATCGGGGTCTGTTTCGCGTTTAATCTCCGCCTCTTTCCATGTCCACCCTATAGGCAGATAACCGTTCAGCGGATCATGGGCACTGGTCTGGTCGGTGACCACATCAGGGCGGAAACGCGCATCCTCTTTCGCGCGGCGGGCAATTTCAGGGAAAATTTCCGCTGCATTGCCCAGCAGCCCGACGGAAACGGCTTTGCCGTCCGCATGGGCTTTTTCAATGATGTCGATCGCCTCGTCCAGCGTCTCGGCACGGCAATCCAGATAACGGGTTTTCAGGCGGCGTGAGATACAGATGTCCTGACATTCCACCGCCAGCATTGATGCGCCGGCCATCGTCGCGGCCAGCGGCTGTGCGCCGCCCATACCGCCAAGCCCGCCCGTCAAAATCCATTTGCCTTTCAGATCACCGCCGAAATGGCTGCGCCCGACCTCGACAAAGGTTTCATAAGTGCCCTGCACAATACCTTGCGAGCCGATATAAATCCACGATCCCGCCGTCATCTGGCCATACATCATCAGACCTTTTTGATCCAGCTCGCGGAAATGCTCCCAATTTGCCCAATGCGGCACCAGATTGGAATTGGCAATCAACACGCGCGGTGCATCTTTATGGGTTTTAAACACGCCGACAGGCTTGCCGGATTGCACCAGCATGGTTTCATCCTCATTCAGTGCCGTCAGGGTTTCGATGATTTTGTCGTAACATTCCCAGTTGCGCGCCGCACGACCAATACCGCCATAAACAACCAGCGCATCAGGGTTCTCCGCAACATCGGGATCAAGATTATTCATTAACATGCGTAAAGGGGCTTCGGTCAGCCAGGATTTTGCCGTCAGCGCGGTTCCCGTCGGCGCATGAATTTCACGCCGGTTTTTCAATGCAGCTTGTGTCGTCATGATTCCGTATCCCTTATCCAGCGGTTATAACTTCGGACTCAAAAGCTACACCAAAGCGGGGGGAATGTCACCTATGCCCTGTCGGCATGTTTTGCGGCGGGATTGTCATTTTCAAACACATTATCAGCCTTGCCTTTGCTGACCTGCCACAGATGCAGCTGCTGTGCTTCCAGCTCTTCGAGCTGCGCAACATATTCCGGCATTGTCAGCCGCATTTCAGCGCGGCGCAAATCAACCGCCTGCATCAGCCGCATGAAATAATCCTTGTCCCGCATCAAAGCAATTTGCCGCTCCGGCGGATGATCGTCAAAACGCGCATTCTGCACACGCAGCCGCACATAATGGTCCAGATAGGTCTTACAGGTGCCTTTTTCACCGCTGGCCATGGCGATAATCTGCGACTTTTCCGTCACGGACATGCCGTGCAGATAATTTTCGCTGCCTGTATCGGCAAAACAGGCCAATGCTTTCACAATCCGGCCGTCAGCCAGCTCCGTATCGCATAATCCGAAATGATAAATTTTTAAACGTGGTACTTCGCGGTCGGCAAAAACATGCATCATATCGGCCAGATCCCCCAACGGTATATTGCGGTATGATAATACCGCTCCCGGCACGACTCCGTCTTCCAGCTTTTCAAGCCCCAAAGTCAGTCCCGTGAAGTCATCCGTGCCGCGGCTAATACATTTACAGCAGAAACTGCGGCGAAAACCCGTTAAAAAAGCCGGCGTCATCGACGTCGGCTGCCAGTGCGGTTTATCGGGAAGAGAGCCGTAACCGAATATATGAAGATCCTCAAGCTCGTCCAGTTTCACCCCGTGCTGTTCCAGATTCTCTCTCAGGCCGAAAAGCCTTGCGACCGCGGCATTCAGCCGGTCGCGTTCGATTGATGTCCCCACAATCAATCCCCCTCTAAGCTCTATTATCCCTTTGAACAGTATAGAGAAAGAGGGTTAACATTATGTGAATTACTTGGCGGGTTTTTTCGGCTTCTCTTTCACAGCGCCCGATTTCGCAGCATCGGAAAAAGGACGGCTGACAGGGCGGATACTGCCTGCCAAAGCGCAAGACAGGTCAAATGTCGATTTTTCTCCGACATTTTCCCAATTTTCTTTCAGCCATTTTTCCGCATGTTTGCGCCCGATATCACGCAAATGAATCAGATAATCCCATTCCGCATTCAGCTTACTGGAAGCCGACAGCCGCGCCACATCCTTATCGGCATGGATGCGGTGAATACGCATATAGCGGTAGCTTTCCTGCTCCAGCCCTTCATTTTCGATCATCTCTTTCAGCAATATGATCGCGCGCAACTCTTTGAGCAAGCTGGCATTGAAGGTAATTTCATTTAAACGGTTGATAATTTCACGCGCCGTGCGCGGCACGTCCTCGCGGTAAAACGGATTTACCTGCACCAGCACGATATCGCGGGCATGGCAGTCATCAACCAGCGGAAACAGCGCAGGGTTTCCGGTAAAACCGCCATCCCAATAGGCTTCACCTTTGATTTCAACCGCTTTGTATAAAAACGGCAGCGCGGCGGAGGCCATCAGCGTTTCCGCCGTAATATCGGGTTGGCGGAAAATATGCGCCGTGCCGGTGCGGACATTTGTTGCCGTGACAAAAACCTGCAATGCCTTGCAGGAATTGACGCGTCCGAAATCGACCATGGTTTCGACAACCTGCCTGAGCGGATTAATATCCAGCGGATTGATTTCATAGGGAGAAAATGTGCGGGACATGTAGTCCATCATCAGATAGGCGGGGGAATGGTCCAGATTCCAGTTCCCGACCCAGCGATCCCAGAATGTCCGCTGCAACGGGCTGAACCGCGCCGCATCGCTGACAGCCTTCCAGAAATCATGCAGTTTTTTGCGGGCGTTTTGGCGACCGCCCTTCCCTGACAGTCCGTCAGCAACCAAAACACCGTTCATCGCACCTGCGCTGGTACCGCTGATGGCGGCGATATTCACCCGCTCATCTTCCAGCAAGCGATCCAGCACACCCCATGTAATTGCGCCATGCGCACCGCCGCCTTGCAAAGCAAGTTCAACCTGCTTTTGCTCTTTCGCGGCAGGTTTTTTCGTCTTTTTCTTTGCGGGTGTTTTTTTGGTCGCCATGGCGCAGCCTGATCCCCTTCTCTACAAGATGGTAACGCAGGGGCGGCAAAGCGTAAAGCGGTTTCAGATACGCCAGAGCCAGAACAGCAAAGCGCCCGCCAACAGCATGGCTGCGATTTTTACCAGCCGCAATTTCTGGTAATAGCGGCGGTTGACGTAACGGCGGTTGATCTTATCAATAATTTTCAGCGCCTTTTTCAGATCCTTGTCGCTTTCCACGAAAGACAGCACGGTTTCAACCATACCCAGATTTCTTGGCAGCAGCGATTTTTCCAAAGGTTTCTCTTTCGCTGCGACCAGTACTTCCGTACGGCGCTCCTGATCTTTTGCCGCATCGCGCGCTTTATCCTGATTACGCGCATAAAAGATACTGCCGGGCACATACAGAAAATTGCCATGCCCTGCCAGCTTTGTCAGCATGACACGGTCATGCCCCAAAAGCGCGTGATCAATCCATGCCTTACGCAGACCGTCCGTACGGAAAACGCCGTAAATCATAAAACAGTCTTTTAAGTTCGCCACACAATTTGCCAGACGCTTAAGCGGCGGTTTGTTCCGCGTTTTATTGACCCAGCGCGAAATACTGACCCGCCCCGTTTCCGTGCCGTTTTCATCAATATGTCTGATTGTGCCGACAGCCAGAATCGCGGCAGGGTCTTTTTCCATTTCTTTCAAAATCGGCGCAGCATAGTTTTTTCCCAGCAGATCATGCGATCCGACCCAGCTGAAATATTCCGTGTCGCAATCAAATAAGGGCCGTTTGAAATTTTCAAACGCCCCGACATTTTCCGCATGACGGATATGCGTGACATGCGGATGCTCTTTGGCAAAAGCCGCGCAAACATCGCTGGTGCCGTCATCCGATGCGTTATCATAAATAACGATTTTCCCCGCCTCGGTCAGGCAGGTTTCAATCGTCCGTCCGATATATTTCACATCATTATAGACGGGAATGGCAATTGTCAGTTTTTCAAGCAATTCCGTCATGGTCATTCCGTCACATATTGTTCTCTTGTATCATCGTCAAACACCTGTATATATAAAAGCAGTCAACAGCAAAAGCAAACGCGAAGAAAACATGGCGGATTATAAAAACATCCTTTTCATCAGGCTCAGCGCCTTTGGCGATTTTATTTTAACGCTCGGCGTGATGGAAGCCGTGCGCAAATATCATCCCGATGCCAAAATAACGCTGCTGACCACGCCACTGTTTGAAGATTTGGCAAAACAATCCGGCTATTTCGATCAGGTTCTGACCATGCAGCGTTACCGCTTCGCGGAAATCGGTAAATGGCTGGGATTGCGCCGCATGATGCGGAAGCAGCGTTTCGACCTTGTCTATGACATGCAGCAGAATGACCGCACAAAAATCCTGCGTCTGCTGTCCCCTGCTCCGGCGCGCAAAAACTGGTACCGCGGCGGTGCCACGAGCAAACAGGTTTTAACCATTACCGACAGCCGCGTTTTCCCCATTCCCGATATGCCCTGGATGGACGGTGACACCGGCGCTTTTGCCCTAAAACCGCCTTTTGTTCTGCTGGTGCCGGGCGCTGCGCCGCAGCACCCGTTAAAACGCTGGCCCGCCGAAAATTACGGCATTCTGGCGCAAAAACTGGCCAAAGAGGGGTTTCAACCTGTTATTCTGGGCGGTCCGGCGGAACAGGAGATCGCTGCGGAAGTTGCGGGACATGAAGACACGGCCCTGAATCTGTGCGGACAGACGTCTTTTGGCGATATTGCCGCGCTGGCGCGGCAGGCCCTTGCCGCAATCGGCAATGATACCGGACCGATGCATCTGATTTCCGCCGCAGGATGCCCTGTTATTTCACTGTTCGGCGGCACATCGCAGCCTGAACAATCCGCACCGAACGGTAAGAATGTCACGGTGCTGCGCGCCATTCCCATTGAAAAACTTCCACCCGAAGATGTCTGGCAGGGTTTTGCCGAGACTATACGCAAAAGCGCTGCCGCAGGGGCGGAAACCCGTTCAGCCTGACAACCCCGCTTCATTGACTCAAAGGGCGAAAACGTGTATTACAAAACGGCTTGAAAAAACACGACAAAAGCCGCATACAGACCGATACAAATTAAAAAAACAAAGGCGAGAATATCCATGAAAGCAGTCATTCTGGCAGGAGGCCTCGGCACACGTCTTTCGGAAGAAACGACACTGAAACCCAAGCCGATGGTCGAAATCGGCGGACGTCCGATTTTGTGGCATATTATGAAGCTGTATTCCACCCACGGCATTAATGATTTTGTGATCTGCTGCGGCTATAAGGGTTATCTGATCAAGGAATATTTCGCCAATTACTTCCTGCATATGTCCGATGTGACCTTTCATACCGCGACCGGCGAAATGGAAGTCCACCGCAAAAAGGCTGAAAACTGGCGTGTGACGCTGGTTGATACCGGCGATGAAAGCATGACGGGCGGACGGCTGAAACGTGTCAAAGATTACCTGAAAGACGAGGACGCCTTCTGCTTTACCTATGGTGACGGCGTGTCCGATGTCGATATCACGGCGGAGATCGCCTTTCACAAGGCGCATGGCAAACTGGCAACCATTCTGGCCGTACAGCCGCCGGGACGCTACGGCGCTTTAAAAATGGACGGCGATGCCGTCAACGGTTTTACTGAAAAGCCAAAAGGGCAAGGCGGATGGATTAATGGCGGATTTTTTATCCTGTCACCGAAAGTCATCGATTACATTGACGGCGACAGCTCACATTGGGAGGTGAAGCCCTTGCAGCAGATTGCCGAAGCAGGTGAGCTGCAGGCCTTTAAACATGAAGGGTTTTGGCAGCCGATGGATACGCTGCGTGAAAAGAATATGCTGGAAGATCTTTGGGATGCCGGCAAAGCGCCTTGGAAAACATGGGATTGATGACAATGACAAACAGCACAGCAACAGCAAAGCCGCGCGTGATGCCCGATAAAAAATTCTGGGCGGGAAAACGCGTACTGGTCACCGGACATACCGGATTTAAAGGCAGCTGGCTTGCTTTATGGCTGAGCGCGATGGGGGCGGAGGTTCACGGTATTGCGCTTGATCCGCTCTCCGAGCCCAATCATTTTACGCTGGCAGGCGTCAAAGATTACCTAGCAAGCGATCACCGCAGAGATATCCGCGACGGTGATGACGTCAGCAAAATCGTCACCGGTATTCAGCCTGAAATCGTTTTTCATCTCGCGGCACAACCGATTGTCCGCGTTTCCTACAAAGATGCACCTTATACTTTCGCCGTCAATACGATGGGCACGGTTAATGTACTGGAAGCCATCCGTCTGACGGACAGTGTCCGCGTTGCCACAATGATTACGACCGACAAGGTTTATGAAGACCAGCACTGGCCGCACCCTTACCGTGAGACGGATATGCTGGGCGGTTATGACCCTTACAGTGCCAGTAAAGGCTGCGCCGAGATCGTGATTTCCAGCTACCGCCGCTCCTTTCTGGAAGGACAAGGCAAAAGCATCGCCTCGGCGCGGGCGGGGAATGTTATCGGCGGCGGCGACTGGTCGGAAGACCGTCTGATCCCCGATGCCATCCGCGCCTTTTCAACCGGAAAGCCGCTGGAGCTGCGCAAACCCGATGCCGTGCGCCCGTGGCAGCATGTTCTGGATGTGCTGACAGGCTACCTAATGCTGGCCGAAGCGCAATGGCGCAAACCGGAAGAATTTTCCCGTGCATGGAATTTTGCACCGGATACGTCGTCGGAGGAAACCGTGGGTTTCGTTGCCGGTCATATGGCGCAGATGTGGGGGGATAAAGCCGAGGCCGTCTTTAAACCGAACCCCGACGATCCGAAAGAGACCGCCCTGCTGCGCCTTGATTCCAGCCTTGCACGCACACATCTTGATTGGGAGTCGAACTGGCCGATCATGGAGGTACTGAAAAACACCGTCCAATGGTATAAGACCGCCGTTGAAGGGAACAGCATCATGCGGGATATTTCTCTGGCGCAAATCGCAGATTATTGCGGCGAAGAAGCCACGACAACGGGCGGCCAAAAACAAAAACAGCAAATCGCATAAACAATAATTAAGGTGCGGCAAAATGGGCGAACGGTTTTCCTTTCACACCACTCCGATCAGCGGCTTGTGGCAAATTGTCCGGAATGATTTTTCCGATGAGCGCGGCGTTTTCGCCAAGCTTTTTTCCGCTAATGATTTCAAAAAGATCGGCCTGACACGCCCGATCGTGCAAATCAACCATTCGCTGTCACGCAAGAAAGGCACGGTGCGCGGCTTACATTTTCAGCATCCGCCCTATGCCGAAACACGGATTATTTCCTGCACGGCAGGGCGTGTATTCGATGTTGCCGTTGATCTGCGCCCGCAATCGCCATCCTATCTGAAATGGTACGGCGTGGAACTGTCGCCTGAAAAAAAGAACGCGCTGGTTATTCCCGAAGGTTTCGCCCATGGTTTTCAAACGCTAGAAGATGATTGCGAACTGATCTATCTGCATACCGGCAATTACGAACCCGAAGCCGAAGACGCGTTAAATATCGCCGATCCGGTATTGGCCATCGACTGGCCGCTACCGCCCAAGGGCTTGTCAGCACGCGACGAGGCGCATAAAATGCTGGCGGATCGCGAATTTGCCGGAATCGACTTATAAAATCCGAGGATAAAACGCCTATGAAATGCCGCCATTGCCAGACACCGCTTGCCACCAGCTTTATTGATCTTGGCAGTGCGCCGCCCTCCAACGCTTATCTTGGCAAAGATGATCTGAAAAAACCGGAGAAATGGTATCCGCTGCATATTCTGGTCTGCGAACATTGCTGGCTGGTGCAGACGGAAGATTACGCCGATGCTGATGAGCTGTTTTCCGAGGATTACGCCTATTTCAGCTCTTTTTCCAAATCATGGCTGGCCCATGCCGAGAATTTTGTTGAAAAAATGCAGGCGCGTTTCGGTCTGACGGATGCAAGCCATATCGTTGAAATCGCTTCCAATGACGGTTATCTGCTGCAATATGTGCAGGAACGCGGCATTCCCTGTCTGGGGATCGAGCCGACGAAAAGCACGGCCGCCGCCTCCCGCGAGAAAGGCATCGATACGCTGGAAGAATTTTTTGGTGTGGCACTGGCGGAGCGCCTTGCCGCGGAAGGTAAACAGGCTGATCTGACCGCCGCCAATAACGTGCTGGCGCATGTGCCGGATATCAATGATTTCGTGCGCGGCTTTTCTCTTCTTTTGAAACCCTCCGGCGTGGCCAGTTTTGAATTTCCGCATCTGATGCAGCTGGTCACACATGGCCAGTTTGATACGATTTATCACGAACATTATTCCTATCTGTCGCTGACGGCGGTCAGTCATATTTTTGCCGCAAACGGATTGACGGTTTTTGATGTCGAGGAATTGCCGACCCATGGCGGCAGTCTGCGCGTCTATGCCTGCCGCGCCGATACGGAAGCACATAAGGTTCAGGACAGTGTCAGCGCATTGCTAGCGCGGGAAAAAGCCGCCGGAATGCAAACAGCCGCTTACTATGCCGGATTTCAGGACAAGGCCGATAAAATCAAAAACGACTTTCTGGAATTTCTGCTTTTCGCCAAACGTGAGGGCAAAACCGTTGCCGGTTATGGCGCGGCGGCAAAAGGCAATACTTTGCTGAATTACGCAGGTATCCGTCCTGATCTGCTGCCCTTCGTGGTCGATATGAACCCCGCCAAGCAGGGTAAATTTCTGCCGGGCAGCCGTATTCCGATCCTGCCGCCCGCAGCAATTGAAGAGAGAAAGCCGGATTTCGTGATTATTCTGCCGTGGAATCTGCGTACGGAAATTGCCGAACAACTGGCTTATATCCGCAGCTGGGACGGTCAATTTGTGACCGCCGTACCGGAACTGGAGGCGGCATGAGCATCGAAATTTCTCCGACGGCACGCGTTTCCGCACAGGCCGATATTGAAGACAGCACACGCGGCACGCGCATCGTCATCGGCGATGACAGCATGGTCGACAGCTTTGTCAAAATCAAACCGGTCGGCGGCAACGGCGATGTCATTATCGGCGCGCGCAGTTATATCAATTCCGGCTGTGTGTTTTATTCCGGCAACGGCATTACCATCGGCGATGATGTGGCGATTGCCGCCAATTGCGTCTTTGCGCCGGTCAATCATGCTTATGAGGAAAAAGACCGTCCGATCCGCGAACAGCGTTTCAAACCCAGCAAAGGCGGCATTATCATTGAAGATGATGTCTGGATCGGCGCAGGCTGTATTCTGCTGGACGGTACAATTCTGCGCAAAGGCTGCGTCATCGGTGCCATGTCATTGGTGCGCGGTGAAATTCCGGCCTATAGCATCAATGCAGGCAATCCCTTGAAAATGATCGGACAGAGAAAATGACCTCTTTCACGGTTTTGGGAGCCAGCGGTTTTGTCGGCCGCCACTTAACGGCGCATCTGCAGGCGCAAGGGCATGATGTTGCCGCGCCGTCCCGCGACACGTCCACACTGCACGGAAAAAATCTCGGCCATGTTATTTACTGTATCGGCCTGACGGGTAATTTCCGGCAGCAGCCCTTTGACACGATTGAAGCTCATGTCGGCGTTTTATCGGCGTTGCTGCAAAACACGGTTTTTGACTCATGGCTTTATCTTTCAAGCACGCGCGTTTATGGCGGGCTTGACGTTGAGGATACTGCTTCCGAGGAGAGCATGCTTCCGGCAAAGCCTTCCGCAGATGCGCTGTATGATTACAGCAAGCTGCTCGGTGAATCCCTGTGCCTGACCATCGATCATCCCGCCATGCGGGTCGCCCGTCTGTCCAATGTTTACGGCATCGGGCAAAGTCCGCATACTTTTCTGGGATCACTGACAACAGACCTGAAAGAAACGGGCACAGCGACAATCCTTGACAATCCGGCATCATCAAAAGATTACGTCTCCATAGATGATGTCGTACCCTTGCTGGAAAAAATCGCACTCTCCGGCAAACAGAAAATTTACAATGTCGCCAGCGGCACACAAACGCGTTGCGATATGCTGGCTGATGCCATCCATGCGCTGGGATATGATATCGGCTTTGCCGAAACCGCCCCGCCGCCCCGTGCCTTTCCGAAAATCGACATTGCGCGCATTGCAAATGAATTTGATTTTTCACCCCGTTTAATACAAGATGACTTACCGTTTTTACTGACAAAGGAAGAGAATGATGACACAGGCTGCAAACAATCCGATCGTGGCGTTTGAAGAAGAGAAATCGGCTTTGATCGAAAGTTACGGCAATGACGACGCATGGAAGAAACTGTCCGGCGACTGGCTGCGTACCGCTTTTGAAAAGAAATACATGTATAATTTCTCTTTCATGGGGCGTCCGATTATCCAGACCCCGGTTGATATGATTGCCCTGCATGAAATTATCTGGGACGTACAGCCGGATTTGATTATCGAGGCAGGCATCGCTCATGGCGGCTCTATCATTTTTTCCGCAGCGATGCTGGAACTGAATGCGGCCTGCGGCGGCCCCGCTGATGCCGGCGTGTTGGCGATTGATATTGATATCCGCGCCCATAACCGTGATGCCATTGAAAACCATCCGATGGCAAAACGCATTACCATGCTGGAAGGCTCCAGTACCTCGCAGGAGATTATTGATCAGGTGCATGATGCCACCAAGGGCAAGAAGAAGGTTCTGGTTATTCTGGATTCCAACCATACGCATGAACATGTGATGGCGGAGCTGGAAGCCTATGCGCCGCTGACCAGTGTCGGCAGCTATTGCATTGTTTTTGACACGATTGTCGAAGACCTGCCCGCCGATATGTGGCCCGACCGCCCGTGGAGCCCCGGCGATAATCCGAAAACTGCGGTCTGGGAATATCTGAAATCCCATCCCGAATTTGAGATTGATCAGAAAATGGATAACAA
Source organism: Pseudomonadota bacterium (assembly GCA_013285465.1). Classification (NCBI taxonomy): domain Bacteria; kingdom Pseudomonadati; phylum Pseudomonadota; species Pseudomonadota bacterium. The sequence continues at coordinate 478,485 of CP053449.1, read as the reverse complement.
ATTGATGATTTCCGTTGCGCCGAATGGTTATTTAAAGAGGGTCAAATGATCCCCCCCGCAAACACATATGTAAAGAATAAGTCTGTTTTACACAAACTCGGCCTGTGCAAACTTCCTTACCGTATGTCCTGTGACTACCGCGGTGACGGTTTCGGCACCAAGGGAAAATCTTTACAGTTTATGGAAGACCCCAAATTTAAACAGGCTTGGGACTACACCGCTGCACGCCATCTCGCGACAACGGGTCTGAAAGCACCCGATGTCCGCTGGCGTGCCCATACGGCAATCTGGGCGGCGCAAAACGGTTTACGGCTTGAGGGAGATTTCGTCGAATGCGGCGTTTTCACCGGTCTGCTATCAATGATGATCTGCCGCTATTTCGGGTTCGAGAACACCGACAGAAATTTCTGGCTTTTTGATACATGGTCAGGTGTTCCTGTTGACGGCGTTTCCGAAGCAGAAAGAAAAGTCGCTGATGGCAATAACAAGAGTTATTACCACCGCGATGGTGTCTTCGAAGCCGTAACGGAATCCTTTGCGCCCTTCCCGCATGTGCGCATGATACAAGGCATGTTACCGGAAACACTTGCACAGGCCGATATTCAAAAAATCGCCTATCTTTCCATTGACCTGAATAATGCGGATTACGAGAAAGCCTGTATAGATATTCTTTGGCCAAAACTATCAACAGGTGCTGTTATATTATTAGATGATTACGGTTTTGCCGCTTACCGTCCGCAGCAGGAAATGTGGGATAATTTCGCAGCCGCACAAGGGCGCAGCATCGCCACGCTTCCGACAGGGCAAGGTATTCTTATCAAATAAAAAACGGGCAGATATTTCTATCTGCCTTGTGCTTTACTTTAAATCATAGCCAAAATCATGGCGCAGAAATTTGCGACATGCCGCACGGAAAAATTCCTCATTCTCAGGCGTAAAATACTCCGCAAGCGGTTTTTTGTTTTTGCGTATCACTGTTGTCGTCACGGCCTTATTCGGGTTCTTTGCCATTTTATCTCGCGTTGACAACTCTAATGTGCGCCGAATAACATCATCTTGCACATCTAAATTGGGAAAGAAAAAACTGCAGGTGCGGCGCAGATTACCTTCCGTATCTTTTTCCATCCCTTCATAGGTTAAAAGCAGACTGCGTTGCGGTTGGGAGCGAAGAATATCGCCCCATGCATTCATAAAACAAAGACGCGTCCACAAGTCACTATAAAATTTCTTTCCGCGCGGGTCGCCGTGCAGGTAAGTCGTAAAATCAACATTCCCATAATCGCCTTTAAAACGTTCGTAATGGGAAATCAGAGATTCGCGCGGATCACGTAACAAAACAAGGTAACGCGGAAACCGCAGAAATTTATCAGCAATACCGTTTTTAAGAAATCCATGCGGTATGGAATGGGAATGCACAATACATGGCACATTTTTATATCTGGTCGGGGACTTTGGATGCCCAATAATTTTATCATCTTGAATATGTTCCGGTGGCGGCAGATCAAATGCCATCGCCAAAACATGCGAAAGCATATATTTCAGCCAATGACTGCCGGACTGATGTGTACTGACAATTTGCCCGTCAAAATTACGGCGGCGCAAAGTTGTCGTGTTAAACCACAGCCTGTTAAAGCTATAAAGCGGAAAGCTGTAGGCTGGTAAATCTGCTCCTGTCATATTCACCCCTCATCTCCAAGGAAGCCTCGTTCTTCCATGAAAGAAATAACATGTTCCGCCAGATGTTCGGCATCACTCTCTTCTGTCTGCAAATGAATCGTCGGTTTTTCAGGCGGCTCATAAGGACTTCCTATGCCTGTAAAATTAGGAATTTCACCGGCACGCGCTTTTTTATATAAGCCTTTTACATCGCGTTGTTCAGCGACAGCCAGTGGTGTATCGACAAAAATTTCGATAAACTCTTCCGTACCGATCAGCTGCCGCGCCATATCACGCTCTGCGCGGAAGGGGGAAATAAAAGCAGCCAGAACAATGAGACCTGCCTCCGTCATCAACTTACTGACTTCAGCAACACGGCGTATATTTTCGGCCCGGTCCTGATCGGTGAAACCCAAATCACGGTTCAGCCCATGGCGCAGATTATCACCGTCCAGCAGCATCGTATGCCGCCCCATCGCCGTCAGTTTCGCCTCAACGATATTGGCAATTGTCGATTTTCCCGAACCGGATAAGCCTGTCATCCACAATACGCAAGGTTGTTGTCCTTTTACGAGGCTGCGTGAGGATTTATTGACGTTTGATGCATGCATATGCACATTAGTTGCACGCCGTAGTGAATGATTAATCATACCTGCCGCTACGGTTTCATTGGTCATGCGGTCAATCAGAATAAAAGAGCCCAGAACATGGTTGTCCTGATAAGGTTCAAAGACCAGCGGGCGATCCAGCGCGATTTCGCAAATACCAATATCATTCATGGCGAGTGTTTTTCCCGCTTTGCATTCAAACGTTTCCATGTCGTAGATATATTTTGGCTTGCTCGGTGTGCAAAAAAGTGATGCCGTCCCCGCCTGCAATATGTATTGGCGGCTGGAAACCATCGGCCTGTCAGAAAACCAGACCAGTTTTGTTTCAAATTGATCCGCGACAGGAACCGGATTTTCTGCAGAGCATAACACATCGCCGCGCGAGATATCGACCTCATCTGCCAATTTTAGAGTGATGGATTGTCCCGCCACAGCTTCGGGTAAATCACCGTCATACGTCACAATACGCGTGACTGTCGTCTGCCGCCCCGATGGCATGATCTTTACCGACATTCCCGGATAAGCTGCCCCGGATGCAATTCTTCCGGCATATCCGCGGAAATCTGAATGAGGTCTATTTACCCATTGCACAGCCATACGGAATGGGGCATCTTTTACATCTTTTCGTATTTCCGCATTCTCCAGCGCCTCCAGCAACACATACGCGCCATACCAGGGCATTTTTGGGGAAAGCTTTGTGACATTATCGCCTTGAAGTGCTGAAATAGGTATTGCCGTGACATTTTCTATTCCAAGAGATGCGGCAGAATGCATATAATCTTGTACAATATTGTGGAAAACAGCCTCATCATATTCCATCATATCCATCTTGTTAACGGCCAGAATAACATTCCGAATTCCCATCATGGAGACGATCATGCTGTGTCGACGCGTTTGCTCCAACACACCTTTACGGGCATCGACAATAACAACTGCCAGTTCTGCTGTAGAGGCACCAGTGGCCATATTGCGTGTGTATTGTTCATGGCCGGGGGTATCTGCAACGATAAATTTCCGTTTCTCAGTCGAAAAATAACGGTAAGCTACATCAATCGTAATGCCCTGCTCTCTCTCTGCAGCAAGCCCGTCGACCAACAGAGCGAAATCTATCTTTTCTCCTGTCGTTCCAAATCGCTTCGAATCATTTTCCAGCGCATAAAGCTGATCATCGAAAATCTTTTTCGATTCATATAAAAGGCGTCCTATCAAGGTTGATTTGCCGTCATCAACAGAGCCGCAGATAATGAAACGCAGAACGTCCTGTGCAGAAGCAGTTGCCATCTGCAATTGCTTTTTATGCTTAAAGGATGGCTTCACCACCTGTGTTTGTCGTCCCTGCATCAGAAATATCCCTCGCGTTTCTTTTTCTCCATAGATGCTGAGCTGTCATGGTCAATCAGACGCCCTTGACGTTCCGATGTTGTCGCAACGCACATCTCGTCGATAATTTTTTCAAGTGTGTCTGCATCGGATTCCACCGCCCCCGTCAAAGGATAACAACCCAGCGTACGAAAGCGCACACAGCGCATCTGCGGCTTTTCTCCCGGCAAGAGCGGAAGACGCTTGTCATCCGCCATGATCAATGCTCCATCACGTTCAACGATGGGACGTTTCTTCGCAAAATACAGCGGCACAACATCAATGCCTTCGTCTTTTATATATTGCCAGACATCCAGCTCTGTCCAATTTGATAGTGGAAAAACCCGAATACTTTCGCCTTTCTGCTTGCGTGTATTATAGACATCCCACAATTCGGGACGTTGATTTTTAGGATCCCAATGGTGATGCGTATCACGAAATGAAAAAATACGCTCCTTGGCACGCGACTTTTCCTCATCACGACGGCTACCGCAGATCGCCGCGTCAAAGCCATATTTATTCAGCGCCTGCTTTAACCCTTCCGTCTTCATAATATCGGTATAAAGACTGCTATTTCCGTTTAAGGGAGAGATATTCTGCCGTACACCGTCTTCATTGACATGCACAATCAGCTCCATACCGCTTACTGCCGCCACGCGATCCCGAAAAGAGATCATCTCGCGAAACTTCCATGTCGTATCGACATGTAACAGCGGGAATGGCGGTTTTGCAGGATAAAATGCCTTCATCGCCAGATGTAACATGACGGCACTATCCTTACCGATCGAGTACATCATCACGGGATTTTCACACCGGGCTACAACCTCACGAAGGATGTAAATGCTTTCAGATTCAAGGGATTGGCAAGCCATAAAAAAATATTTTTAAAAAATTAACAAATAAGGAATTTTAACAAAAAGATTTTTTTTTTCAACCTTAAATTAATAAAAAAAACGGGCAGATATTTCTATCTGCCCGCCTTTATTAGAGTTCCAAACGGATTGAAACAACTTATTTCGGGGTTGCACCGCCACCCGTTTTCGGTGCTTTTTTCTCGGCTTCATCAGCATTTGCTGCGGGTGCTGCCGTGTCTTTGCCCGTTTTTGCTGCCTGCTCGGCCTGTTTTGCGGCCGTGAAGGCTTTGCCGAGCTCTTCCAGTTTTTCCTGGAAGGCCGTATAGGCTTCTTTCAGTTCCTTAACATTATCGGAGCCTTTGACGGTTTGCAGTTTTTCTGCGGCCTCATTAAAGCCTTTCTGCAAATCTTCTTTTGCTTCCGTATAATATTCTTTGGTTTTGACCTTATCGATCACGTTCAGGGCCGCCTCGATTTTGTTGCTGAATTCAGCTTTCTCAAGGACTTCCTTATCTTTCGCAGCATTGGCTTCCGCGTCTTGCTGCATTGCCTCGATCTGGTCTTCGGACAGGCCGCTATTGGCTTTAATCGTGATATCGGCTTTCTGTCCCGTGGATTTATCCATCGCGGAAACATTCAGAATACCGTTGGCATCGATACGGGCCGTCAGTTCAATTTCCGGCTCGCCTTTTTTCGTGCCGGGCGGCAGTTCAAGACAGAAGGTTCCCAGCGGGCGGTTGTCTTTCGCCTGTGCGCGGTTACCCTGGAACAGTTGAACTTCAACATCCATCTGATTGTCTTTGGCCGTTGTATAAATATCCTTGCCTTCACACGGCATCGGCGAGTTCGCCTTAATCAGGACATCCATCAAGCCGCCTTCAACTTCAACACCGATATTCAGCGGCGTGACATCAACCAGAAGTGCGTTATCGATATGACCGGAGATGATACCGCCTTGCAGTGCCGCACCTGCGGAAACCACTTCATCGGGGTTCACACTCTTATTCGGTTCTTTACCGAAGAAGTTTTTCACCGTCTCGCGGACTTTCGGCATACGGGTCATACCGCCGACCAGAATGACTTCGTCGATATCATTCATCGTCAGACCGGCATCCGCCAGCGCCTGTTTGCACGGGCCGATTGATTTTTCGATCAAATCGCCGACGAGATTTTCCAGCGTCGAACGCGTAATCGTGACATCAAGGTGTTTCGGTCCGCTTGCATCAGCCGTAATGTACGGAATATTGACCTGATAGCTTTGTCCCGTGGACAGTTTTTTCTTGGCATCTTCCGCAGCTTCTTTCAGACGTTGCAGTGCCAGCTGGTCTTTCTTCAGATCCATGCCGTCATTGCTTTTGGCAAATTCTTCGGCCAAATGGTCGATGATGCGGTTGTCAAAATCTTCACCACCCAGGAAGGTGTCACCATTTGTGGAGAGAACGCTAAAGGTCTGCTCGCCTTCGTCTTCGGTGAGTTCCAGAATGGAAACGTCAAATGTACCACCGCCAAGGTCATAAACAACGACTTTGCTGTCGCCGGATTTTTTCAGACCATAGGCAAGTGCGGCAGCCGTCGGCTCGTTCACGACACGAAGGACGTTCAGACCGGCAATCGTACCGGCATCTTTCGTTGCCTGACGCTGACTATCGTCAAAATAAGCCGGAACCGTAATAACGGCATCCGTGACTTCTTCACCAAGATAGTCTTCTGCGGCTTTTTTCAGTTTTTGCAGGATACGGGCGCTAACCTCGGACGGCGACATTTTCTTGCCGTCGATTTCGACCCATGCATCGCCGTTATCGGCTTCCACAATTTTATAAGGGACTTTGCTTTGCAGCTCTTTCGTTTTCTCGTCGTCAAAACGACGACCGATCAAACGTTTAATCGCATAAAGCGTGTTCTGTGCGTTGGTAACCGCCTGACGCTTTGCCGGGTCACCGACAAGGCATTCGCCGTCTTTTGTAAACGCGACAATAGAAGGGGTCGTGCGTTCGCCCTCCTGGTTTTCCAAAATCTTGTATGAACCACCCTCTAACACAGAGAGACAGGAGTTCGTTGTTCCCAAATCGATCCCGATGACCTTACCCATCAGTATTCCCCTTTCTTACTTTTCAGTCTTTATAATCTGTTTCAAATCCGTTTTCCGTTTTTTACGCGGGCATATGCCGTTTTTTGTAAAAAAAATCCGCACAGCATCATTGCTGAGCATTTTTTCGCATATGTCGTATTCCGTCGTATGGTTAAGAATTACCATAACACGGAAATTTTGTCAACCGGAAAATTCCATAATTTTGCGTTTTTCCGAATAAATACAATTCGCGGTGATCCTGCAGTCATATAATACCGCCCGCCGCTTGTAAAGGGATTTTCAACAGGAAACCGCCTAGAGCCCCCATATATCAGGGGCTCTACGCGCCGCGCGCCGTCAGATAGGCCGTTTCGGAGAGTGCGCTCCATGGTGCCGCCATGGCCTGAAAGGCGGATACGCTGTCATAAAGTCTTTTACTGACAGCATCTTGCGCAGCAAGCTCCCCGACGACCTTTTCCGCCGCTTTTCTGATGTTTTTCAGAATCTCGGGAGATAGTTGCCGCGGCACAATCTTGTGCTTTTCCTGCAAAATCCGCAGAAATTCAGCATTCCTGGCCATTAATTCGTTCAAAACATACTGATTCGCCGCGCGGGCGGCATTTTCAACAATAGCCTGCAAATCCGCAGGCAAAGCCTGCCATGCCTTCAGATTAATAAAACTGTCCAGAATCGTCGCCGGTTCATGCCAGCCGGGTGCATAATAGTATTTTGCCGCGCGGTGTAGCCCGAAAGAGACATCATTATAAGGGCCGACCCATTCAATGGCGTCAATCGTGCCGGACTGAATGGCAGGCAGTAATTCCCCGCCCGGCAGATTGACCACGGTTGCCCCCAGCGCCTTTAACACTTCACCGCCCAGACCGGGTAGACGGATTTTCAACCCTTGAAAATCGGCAATGCTGTTGATCTCGCGGTTATACCATCCCGCCATCTGCACGCCGGTATTGCCTGCGGCAAAAAACTTGCAGCCCATTCCAGCATAAATCTCGTCCGCCAGCTCCTGTCCGCCGCCAAAATCAAGCCAGGCATTCTGCTCCTGTGCCGTCAGTCCAAAAGGGATGCTGGCCAGAAACTGTGCGGCAGGGGCTTTGCCCTTCCAGTAATAGGGCGCGCCATGCCCCATTTCCACGGTGCCGTTTGACACCGCATCCATTGCGTCAAAGGCCGGTACAATCTCGCCCGCACCATAGACGCGAATTTCCAGACGGTCGTCAGAGGCGCGAGTGATTTCCTGTGCCAGACGGTTTGCCGCCGTGCCGAGACCGGGGAAGTTCTTCGGCCATGTCGTCGTCATGCTCCAGCGCAGTTTATCTTTGGCAATTGCCGGTGCCGGAAAGCTTGACGCCGCCGCAACAGGGGCGGCGATACCGGCAAGTGCGGCTTTTTTCAGAAAGGAACGGCGTTTCAGAAGGCTCATCGTCATCATCTCCTGTTTTTCAGGACATATATAATATATGTATCAGGCGAAAGGATCGGCGACCAAAATCGTTTCATCCCGTTCCGGGCCTGTTGACAGGACTGTCACGGGAATACCGACCAACTCTTCCAGACGGCGGACATATTTGACGGCGGCGGCAGGCAATTCCGCCCAGCTTTTTGCGCCTTTGGTTTCGCCCTTCCAGCCTTCCATGACTTCATAGACGGGTGTCACACTCGCCTGTATTTCGGCGGCGGCGGGAAGATAATCAAGTTTTTCACCTTTATATTCGTAACCCGTGCAGATTTTGATCTCCGCGAAACTATCCAGCACATCCAGCTTGGTCAAAGCCATGCCGTTGATACCGCCTGTCATCACAGCCTGACGCACCTGTACGGCATCAAACCAGCCGCAACGGCGTTTGCGTCCCGTTGTTGTACCGAATTCATGTCCGCGACGCCCCAGCTCCTCGCCCGTATCATCGCTCAGCTCGGTCGGAAACGGCCCTTCACCGACGCGCGTCGTATAGGCTTTGGTAATGCCGAGAACGAAATCGAGATGTTCGCTCGAAAAGCCGCTGCCCGTTGCCGCCTGCGCCGCCACGATATTCGATGAGGTCACATAAGGATAAGTGCCGTGATCGATATCCAGCATCATCCCTTGTGCCCCTTCGAACAGAATTTGTTTGCGGGCGGCCTGTGCATCGGCCAGCATTTTCCAGACCGGTTTGGCAAAAGGGAGAACTTTCGGCGCAATATCCAGCAATTTCTGCACCAGGGCCGATTCATCGGTTTCGGCAACGCCAAAACCGCGGCGCAGCGCATTATGATGTACCAGCAGACGTTCGATTTTTCCTGAAAGCGCCTTGGCATCCGCCAGATCACAAAGACGAATGGCGCGGCGGCCTATTTTATCCTCATAGGCCGGGCCGATACCGCGTCCGGTCGTGCCGATTTTATTACGTCCGCGCGCCTCTTCGGTAATGCGGTCAAGCTCTCCATGCAGCGGCAGAATGAGCGGCACATTCGCGGCAATCGACAAATTATCGGGTGTGACTTTTACGCCCTGTTTGCCGACGGCGGCAATTTCCTCAAGTAATGCCCAGGGGTCCAGCACAACGCCGTTACCGATGACGGAATGTGTATTTTTGCGGACAATGCCCGAGGGAAGCAAATGCAGCTTATAGGTCACATCATCAATCACCAGCGTGTGACCGGCATTATGCCCGCCCTGAAAGCGCACAACCACATCGGCGCGGCTTGCCAGCCAGTCAACGATTTTGCCTTTGCCCTCATCTCCCCATTGCGAGCCAACGACGACGACATTTCCCATGACAAACCTTCCTTCATGCTGGTGTTTTTTTAGAAGCCGAATCTACTCTATTCGATTAAGGTAGCGTTTCCAATGTCTTTGTGAAAATGCTATAAACAATTTGAAGAAAGAAAAGCGGAAGGGCGATCAAATGGCGCTTTTGGTCATGAAATTCGGCGGAACATCGGTCGCCACGATTGAGGCGATTGAGAATGTCGCCAATAAAGTCGCGGCGGAAGTTCGCGCAGGGCATAGCGCCGCCGTTGTCGTCTCCGCCATGGCGGGCGTGACAAACCAGCTTGTCTCCTATTGTCAGGAAATCAGCCCGCTGCATGATGCGCGCGAATATGATGCCGTTGTGTCCTCGGGTGAACAGGTCACATCAGGACTGCTGGCGATGGCCTTGCAGAAACGCGGTATCAATGCCCGCTCGTGGCAGGGCTGGCAAATCCCTATTTTAACCGACCGTTCCCATGCCAAGGCACGGATTGAAGATATCGACACCGAAAAATTCAAAAAACAATTCGCCGGCAATGCCGTCGCCGTTGTCGCCGGATTTCAGGGCATTTCGCCCGAAGGCCGTATCACGACATTAGGGCGCGGCGGTTCGGACACCTCCGCTGTGGCTCTGGCCGCAGCCGTCGGCGCAGACCGTTGCGATATTTATACCGATGTCAAAGGCGTTTATACCTGCGACCCCGGCATTGTGCCAAAGGCGAAAAAGCTGAAACAGATATGTTATGAGGAAATGCTGGAAATGGCCTCGGTCGGCGCAAAAGTGTTACAGACGCGCTCGGTCGAAATGGCGATGAAGGAAAATGTCTGCGTGCAGGTGCTGTCCAGCTTTGCAGATGCCGTCGGCAGCGATTTAAAAGGAACCCTACTTGTCAGTGAGGATGAATTAATGGAAAAAGCTCTTATCAGCGGCATCACATGCAGCCGCGACGATGCGAAAATTACCTTGCGGAAACTGCCCGATACGCCGGGCGTCGCAGCAAAAATCTTCGGGCCGCTGGCCGAGGCCAGCGTCAATGTCGATATGATTGTCCAGAATATCGCCGCCGATACCCGTATGACGGATCTGACTTTTACCGTACCGCGTGCCGATCTGGAACGCACCATCAGCATCTTTAACAAATCCATCAAGAATGAAGGGCTGGAAGGTTGCGAAATGGAGCACAGCAGCGATGTCGCCAAAATATCCATTGTCGGTATCGGCATGCGCAGCCATGCCGGTGTCGCACAGCAGATGTTCCAGACCCTTGCCGATAAAGGCATCAACATCCATGTCATTTCCACATCGGAAATCAAGGTCAGCGTCTTGATCGGCGAGGAATATGCCGAGCTGGCCTTGCGTGCGCTGCATACGGCCTATGGGCTGGATGATGCCGCGTAAAAAAACTGCGGCAAGCGGAAATACGCCCGCAAAAAAGCGCCGTATGACGCTTCTCATGCTGCTGAAGCGCATCGACAATTTGCGCACAGCTTATCAGGATGTTTCAAAAGAGCAGGATAGCAGTTTTCAGGACGCCTTTCTGGCACTGCTGAAAGATACGGGGCTCTGTTTTCCCGACATGGATTTTCTGTGTTACCTGACACCGACAGACCGCAGACCCCTTTATATCAACGGCAGGGTACGCAGCAAGCGTTATGAAGACAAACGCATCAATGACGGTTTTGCCGTGTTGAATGTGCTGGTGCGTGACAAAGCGCCGTTGCTGGTTTCCGGCAAATTCGGCGATATTCCGTTGCGCACGAAAGAAGGCGCTTTTCTGGCTCTGCCGGTTTTTGACCACAAGATGGATGTGCAGGGCGGCTTTGTCTGTTATACGCGTAAAACCGATGACATGACGGATGAGCGCATCAACAAGCTGCATGTACTGGCCGTCGGGTTGTCATCTCTGATGCGGCATCAGACGGCGGGACATCTTTTATCGGAAACGGCACAACGAAAACTGCATGAAAGCCTTGCGCCGCAGATCAAGCGGCGGCGGAAAAACACCGCCTCCTACCGCCGTGATGTCAGTAAAACGCCTTTGAATTACACACCGCGTTCGACCCATATAACCGGTACCGGTTTTGGCGGCGGCATTGCCATCGGTCAGGCCGTGCTGCATGGTGCGCCGCATGAGATCACAACCTATGCCGCCAAAAGCAAGAAACATGAATATAACGCGCTGGATGATGCCATCGCCAAGCTGATCGCCAAGAACGAGCAGGTTCTGACTCTGCAACGCGCCCATCTGTCACAGGAGGCGGTGGACTGCCTGCGTATGCACCAGCTGCTGTTACAGGATCCGATGTGGATTGAGCAGATCCGCCAGGGCATCACTTTCGGCCTGTCCGCTCCGGCAGCGGTCGAATTTGCACGGCAAAAAACCTATTTCACACTGGCGAAAGTCGCCGACCCTTATATCCGCGACCGTTTTTCCGATATCAATGACCTGTCCGACAAATTGCGGCTGGCGCTGGATAATATCGATACCGAGACAGCCAACACCGATGAGATCATTCTGGTCGCTCATAATCTGGGTGTGTCGGGGCTCATGGAATATGCGCTGGAAACGATCAAAGGTATCATTCTTGAAACCGGCAGCATTTCCAGCCATATCGCCATTATCGCCGGCACGATGGATATCCCCATTCTGGGACAATGCGCGGGCGCAATGCGGCATGTTAATCCGGGCGACCGCATTATTATTGATTCCGACCAATCCGTTGCTTTCGTGCTGCCAGAGGCGCATACGCTGCGCCTGTATAAACGCAAGAAAGCGCAAATCCGTCAGCGCGAACGCCATTTAAGTCTGAGCGGACGGCAAGGCAATGCTGATTGCACCACCCGTGACGGCACCAAAATATCTCTTTATATGAATGCGGGCCTGCCCTCCGAGGTCGCGCTGATGCATGATTACGGCGCAGCGGGGATCGGGCTGTTCCGCACCGAACTGACCTTTATGGGCTGGACGCGTTATCCCAGCGTCGCCAAACAGACGGAAATGTACCGCAAGGTTCTCGATCAGGCGGGCGCGGAAAAACCTGTCTTTTTCCGTACGCTGGATATCGGCGGCGACAAACCCCTGCCCTATTTCGAAGCACCGACAGAGGAGAACCCCGCACTGGGCTGGCGTGCCGTACGGATTGGCATCGACCGCCCCGCCATTCTGCGGACGCAATTCAGCGCCTTTCTGCAAGCGGCAGGCAATTACAAAATACCGCTGCATATTATGCTGCCGCTGGTGACGGAGGTTGAAGAAATCCGTCATGTCAAAACGATCCTCCGCGCGACCAAAGAACGGCTTGCCGCCAAAGGACGCGATGTGCCGGAAAATGTCAAATTCGGTGTCATGCTGGAAGTGCCGTCACTGCTGTGGCAAATGGATGCGCTCTGCCGCGAGGTCGATTTTATTTCCGTCGGCACCAATGACCTGATGCAATATATTTTCGCCGCCGACCGCGGCAGTGCCCTGATGCATGGCCGTTATGAATTTTTATCACCGCCGATGCTGCGCATCATGAAACATGTTGCCGATAGCTGCAAAAAACACGGGACGGAGCTTTCGGTCTGCGGCGAAGCCGCCGCACAGCCGCTGGAAGCCGCCGCGCTGATTGCCCTGGGCTATACGCGGCTATCCATGCCCGGCGCGCGCATCCCGTTGATGCACAACATGTGCGGCAGCCTTGATATTACCTTGCTAAAGCCTTATATAGAAAAGCTGATGCAGACGGAGGAACACAGTCTGCGGGTCGAACTGCACGCTTTCGCGCAGGATCACGGAATCAGCACAGTATAAGCGGCAAAGACAATAAACGGTTATGTGATGAACACACAGGATGGACACGAATCAGTCGGCGCGTTTTTAAAACGTGAAAGAGAGGCGAAAAATCTTTCCCTGAAAGATGTCGCGACCTCTATCAATGTGCGTGCGGGACAGCTTGAAGCCATTGAAAGCGGCAATATCGCTGAATTGCCGGGCATGGTTTATGCCATCGGTTTCGTGCGCAGCTATGCTGTGCAGCTGGGGCTGGACGGCGACGAGATTGCCCGGCTGTTTAAAGAGGAACATGCCGCTTCCGCCCCCAAACAGGCGGAGCTGAACATCTCCCCTCCGCCACGTGACACGCATCTGCCGTCACATTTCATTCTGGCGGCATCAGGCGTGGGGCTGGTTCTTATTCTGGCACTGTGGTTCCTTTTCTCCGGCGGCGATGAGGAAACAGGCGCTGAAAAAATGGTTCCGGATGTTCCCGCACAAATGCAGGCGGGTTATGACGATACCGGTATTTTGCAAAATGCCGAGATAAGTATCACCTCAACAGATACACCGGACGGCACGCATGACCTTCTCGCTGCCGAAACGGATATCGCCGCGCAAACAACCGCAATAACGGAAGAAACAACAGAGGACGCCGCTGTAACAGCCGCAACTGACAGCATGGCTGAAACGGAAACCGCCCCGACAGATATTATTCCGGTCGAGGAACGGCAGGCTCCCATTCCGCCGCCTGTCACACAGCGCAGCCAGCGCATTATCTCCGATATCCAGACCGGAGAAAGCTTTGGCAACAGGCGCGGCAACAGCCGTATCGTTCTGATTGCCCGCGATTCCAGCTGGGTGCAGGTGCGCGACGGCAGCGGCCAGACCCTGTTCCAGCAGGTTTTACGCCCCGGGCAAAGTTATTACGTCCCGCGCGGCGAGAATACCAAGCTGGCGACAGCGAATGCAGGCGGCATTGATGTCTATGTCGACGGCAAGAAAATGCCGCCTTTCGGTAAAAAAGGCGACATTATTCGCGGTATCTCTCTGGATGCCGATGAAATCCTCAAACGTCATACGGGACGATAGCCAATGTCCTCACAATCTTTTCACCGCAAGCTGGAACAGGTTCTGGCGCGGCATCAGGAACTGACCGCGCTGATGTCCGAGGGCACGGCTTCGTCAGAGGAATTCGTCAGCATGTCGCGCGAATATGCCGAACTGTCCCCCATTGCCGAAAAAATCGAAAGCTATCAATCCGCCGCCGGAGAAGCGGCTGATCTGGAAGGTATGATTGCCGATCCCGGCATGGATAAAGACATGCGCGACATGGCAGAAGAAGAGCTTTACGCTCTGCAAAAAAAGTTGCCCGATCTGGAACATGATATCCGCATCGCCCTGCTGCCCAAAGACGAGGCCGATGCCAAAAACGCCATTTTGGAAATCCGCGCCGGAACAGGCGGCGATGAAGCCGCACTTTTCGCCAGCGACCTGTTTGATATGTATCGCGGCTATGCCGGTCTGCGTGGCTGGCGTTTTGAAATTATGGAAGCGTCGGAAAGCGATATCGGCGGTTATAAGGAAGTCATTGTTTCGATTACCGGCACCAATGTTTTTGCACGGTTGAAATTTGAATCGGGCGTTCACCGTGTCCAGCGTGTGCCGAAAACGGAAAGCGGCGGGCGCATCCACACATCCGCCGCAACCGTTGCCGTTCTTCCCGAAGCGGAAGAGGTTGATGTCGATATCAATGAAAATGATTTGCGGATTGACGTGTTCCGCGCTTCGGGACCCGGCGGACAATCCGTCAACACCACCGATAGCGCCGTGCGCATCACCCATATTCCGACAGGAATCGTTGTCAGCCAGCAGGATGAAAAATCCCAGCACAAAAACCGTGCCAAAGCGATGACAATTCTGCGCGCACGGATTTACGAAGCCGAGCGGCAGAAACAAGCCGATGCACGTGCTGCAGACCGTAAAAGTCAGGTCGGCAGCGGCGACCGTTCCGAACGCATTCGTACTTATAACTTTCCGCAAGGGCGCGTCACCGACCACCGCGTTAATCTGACACTGTATAAGCTGGATAAGGTCTTAACCGGGGAAGCGCTGGACGAGATTATTGATGTGCTGGTATCCGAAGATCAGGCCGCATTGCTGTCCGAAACCTAAAACCGCACCCTTGTTACCCCCTGAACCACAGGATTTATTGTGCGCGCAGCTCGATATAAGCCGAAGCGCGCAGATCGCGCAGATAATGTTCCTGCAAACGGCCAAGACGTTCCATACCCAGACGGTTGGCGACCTCGTCACGCATCGCCTCATCTTTCTCTGACAAAGATGCCACAGCCTGTGCGGCAGGCGAAGGTGCGGATTTTGTAACCTCTGCAGTTTTTGCCGCCGCTCCTTCGCGGGCGCAGACCATCAACACGCCGATTCCGTCACGGTGACGGATCGGATCGCTTACTTTTCCGATGGGAAGGTCAGCCACCATCGCCGCAATCTGCGGCGGCAGGGCGCTTAAAGGAATCGTTCCGATATCCCCTGTTGCCGGAGCAAGGAAATGTTTGGATTTTTCCGCCATATCGGCACAACCGCTGATTTCCTGTACCAGCTGGCGGGCGCGGGCGGTTTTGGCCACAATCACGGCCTCGGGCTCATCTTCCGCAATCGGAATAACAATCTGTTTCAGCGTGACGCGCATTTCGGAATCCGTCCCTGCCGCAGCGCTTTCCGTTGCCGCAGAATCAGGCGCGACAGCCGGAGCGGTGCTATCTGTATCCGCATCATATTTATCAATCAGCAACACAATCGCTACACCGCCATCCACTTGCAAGGGCGGCGCCAGCTGGCCTTTTGCCAATTGCAACACGGCATCACGGTATTCCGCAGGCAATTGCTGTTCATCCATCCAGCCCAGATCGCCGCCGCGGCCGGAGGTGGCGCTTTGCGAATAACGCTGTGCAACCGCCGGGAAAGGTGCGCCTTGCTGTAAATGCCCGACAACTTCCTTAATACTGCCGTTCAAAACCTCATCATCCTCACCTTTCAGGACGATCTCCGCAATCCGGTATTGATGGCGGGTTTTCTGATGTTCAATCCGTTGGAAAGTCGCATCAATTTCCGTTTCGGAAATATTGATCTGCGGGCGCAGTTTACGCTGTACCACATATGACCATGCGATTTCCGCACGCACCTGATCTTCCAGCGTTGACATCGGAACCCCTGTCGCTTTTAAACGGGCACGGAATTCCTGCGGGTCAAAGCCGTTATTTTTGGCGACCTGATCAATCCCTTCATTGACCTGCTGCTGTGTGATACTGATATCAAGACGTGCGGCTTCCTGCATTTGCAGGGTTTCATTAATCAGCGCATCAAGGCTTTGCTTTTCGATCTGCTGCTGGATTTCCGGCGTCAGTTCACCGCGGAAACCCGTCATATTCAGACGGATACGGTTGCGCATATCGCTGTAAGACACCACGGAATCATTCACAACCGCGACAATACCTTCACGTTGCAGAGAGGCCTTTGCCGCATGAGGCAGGACGGTGAAACAAATGAATGCGAAAAACGCCAGAAAAACAGGACGTATCAGCTGCATGAATATACTCTTTCCTTTGCAAAAACTCTGTTCCCGTTTATAACACGAATACAAGAAAACACAAAAAAGAAAGACAGGCTCCGCCTATGACGCCCGCTGCCCGTATCGACACCGTTATCTCCCTTCTGGGCGAGATTTTTGCCTCTGACCGTCCTGCTGACGGCGTGATCTCGGCTTTTTTCCGCAATCACCGCTATATCGGCGGCGGTGACCGCCGCGATATTACCCACCGGCTGTACCGTATCCTGCGTCATTATCACCGCCTGTCTGCACATCTTCCCGCGCCCGAGCCGCGGCTGTTCGTGATTGCCGAAATGGCGCTGCTGTCCAAGGAAAAACCCGGCGATTTCTTCGGAGAGCCGGATAACAAATATGCCCCCGCCCCGCTGTCGGAGCATGAAAAACAGCTGTACCGGATGCTGGAAGGCCAGCCGATTTTCACAAAAGGCCAGCCCGAACATATTGCGCTGGAATGCCCGCAATGGGCGGCCGATACGCTCAAGAAAACTCTGGGCGACAAATTTCATGCCGTCATGGAAGCCATGCTGGAGGAAGCGCCGCTGGATTTGCGCGTCAATACGCTGAAAACCGACCGCGCGACCTTGAAAGCCGCATTGGAAAAAGCACTGCCGCGCGGCATTGAAGAAACACCCTATTCCCCCTGGGGACTGCGTATTGCAGGGCGTCGTCCTGCTTTGGGGCAGATGAAACTGTTTCAGGACGGGCTTTTCGAGATACAAGATGAAGGCTCGCAATTGATTGCGCTGGCCGCAGCGCCGAAGCCCGGTATGCGGGTATTGGATATCTGCGCAGGTGCGGGCGGGAAAACGCTGGCAATGGGTGCTTTGATGGAAAATAAAGGCAGTATCACCGCCGCCGATATTTCCGAAGGCCGGTTGAAACGCGCAAAGCAGCGCTTTAAACGTGCCGGAATGTTCAATACCACGCTGCTGCCGCTAAGCAGTGAAAACGACAAAATCTTAAAACGGAAGCGCGGCACATTTGATATCGTGCTGGTGGATGCCCCCTGTACGGGAACAGGGACATGGCGGCGCGACCCGGATAAAAAATGGCGCAATATCGGCCCGAACCTGTCATCTCTGCTGGAAACACAGGCGCGCATTCTGGACAGTGCCGCCAAACAGGTAAAGCCGGGCGGCAAGCTGGTTTATGCCACCTGCTCGCTGCTATTTGAGGAAAACGAAGCGCAATTCGCCGCATTCCTTGAAAAACACCCTGATTTCACGCAAACCGATCTGTCAAAAATGCCGGAACTGGCACATATTCCTTTAAGCGGTGCGGCGATGCGGCTGCTGCCCTCCGAACACAAGACAGACGGCTTTTTCTGTGCTATAGCTGTGCGCAAAGAAGACGCAAAAGAAGATAAAAAGGATCATAAGCCAGAATGACGTTAAAAGTCGCCATTATCGGACGCCCGAATGTCGGAAAATCGACATTGTTTAACCGCATGACGGGCAAAAAACTGTCGATTGTCGATGATACGCCGGGCATCACGCGTGACTGGCGCGAATCCGATTGTGAATTCATGGGGCTGAAATTCCGCGTTGTCGATACGGCAGGGCTGGAAGAGAATTTTGATAACAGCATCGAAGGCCGGATGCGTAAAAGCACTGAAAATGCGCTGAAACATGCCGATTTTGTGCTGTTTATGATTGATGCCCGTGCGGGCGTAACGCCGCTGGATACGCATTTCGCAGGCTGGCTGCGCCGTCAGAATATGCCTTGTGCCCTGATCGCCAATAAATGCGAAAGCCGCCGCGGCGACGAAGGCCTTTACGAAGCTTATGAGCTGGGCCTGGGCGAACCCGTCCCGATTTCCGCCGAACATGGCGTCGGCTTCACCGATCTTGCCTCGCTTTTGGCGCCGCTGGTAAAAAAAGCGGACGAAGAGGCGGCAGCAAAGGCCGCCGAAGAAGAGGAGGAAAATGCCGCAGCGCAGGATGCGGAAAACGCCTATATTCCTTATGAGGAAGGCAGCGGTACAGGTTTTGGCGATGAAGAGGAAAGCCCGGAAGAGCTGGAAGCCGCATTGGAAAAACCGATTAAACTGGCCATTGTCGGCCGTCCGAATGCCGGAAAATCAACTTTGATGAATGCGCTTTTAAAAGAAGAACGCTCGATGACGGGGGCGGAACCCGGTATTACCCGCGATGCCGTCAGCGCCGATTGGGTCTATAATGACCGCCCGTTTCGTCTGGTCGATACGGCAGGCATCCGCAAAAAAGCCAAAATCACCGATAAAATCGAAAAATACGCGGTGGATGACAGTTTCCGCGCTATTCGTCTGGCACAGGTTGTCGTGCTGATGCTGGAACCCGATAAGCTGTTTGAGCGTCAGGATTTATCCATTGCCGCGCATGTGGTCGAAGAAGGCCGCGCACTGGTGATCGCCATCAATAAATGGGATGCGGCAGAGGAAAAAACCGAAGTGCTGGAACATGCCGCCTATAAGCTGGAAACATCGCTGCCGCAAATCAAGGATGTGCCGATTGTCACGATCTCCGCCCTGAACGGACGCGGTATGGATAAATTGATGGATACCGTTCTGGAAGCCTACCATGTCTGGAACAAACGTGTACCGACAGGCGGCTTAAACCGCTGGCTGGCCTATATGGAGGGCCGCCACCCGCCACCGATGGTACAAAGACGCCCGAACCGTTTACGCTATATGACGCAGGTCAAATCACGCCCACCGACCTTCGCATTATGGCTGTCGCGTCCAAAAGATTTGCCCGACAGTTATCAGCGTTACCTGATTTCAGGATTGCGCGAATCTTTCGACATCCCCGGAACACCGATACGGCTGATGCTGCGCACCACCAAAAATCCGTATGTGCATTAAAATCAGACGACGGCCTGCATTTCCGCCGCGCAAATTTGCAATGCCGTTTTGATGCCTTGTTCCAGCATCTCCGGCGTCATCAGATAGGGAGAGGCCTTCTCCATCGCGCAATATTGCAGAATATCCCGCTCCGCCGTTGTGAAGGGAATGTGGATAAAACCCGATAAGCTTTTGCTGTTGCGACGACGGATTTCATAAGCCGTCACATAAGAGGCAAAATTGCACAGATAGGTACCGGCATCTTCGGAGATTACACAAGGAATGTCGTTTTGCAGCAGCGCTTGTTTTACTTTTTCCAGCGGCAATGTCGCTTTCAGCCGCGCCGCGCCGTCTGCCGCCACATCACCGCAATCACCTTCTTCAGCCTCTTCTATCCTGATCTGCTGTGCAGGGTCTTTCGGGAAAACCAGATTTTTCGCAAATTTTTCCAGCCGGATCGCGGAAGATGACACCGCCAGCCCCAGATGTACAACAACATCGGGCGGATCATCATCAAAAAAGCCCTGAATGATTTTGCGGGTTTCATCGTAATCCATCGGCAGTACGGCATAATCCGTGCGGCAATTCTCAAACGGTCGCCAGTTTTCGGTTTGCAATTTTCGGACAAGAATTTCCGACGGATTGCGCCGCACCGTCAAAAAGGCAGGAAAACCTGTGACAAGCAGCCGCATCACAGCCATCACATATGGATGGGTTTATCAAAGGCTGCGAAAGCCGCTTCCTTCACAACCTCGTTCAAAGTCGGATGTGCGTGACAGGTGCGGGCGATATCTTCCGCACTGCCGCCGAATTCCATCGCCAGCACCACTTCGGCGATCAGCGTTCCCGCTTCCGCGCCAATGATGTGACAGCCAAGAACCTTATCGGTTTTCGCATCGGTCAGGATTTTGACAAAGCCTTCGCTTTTATTCATCGCGCGGGCGCGGCCATTGGCCATGAAAGGGAATTTACCGGATTTGTATTTGATACCGGCCTCTTTCAACTGCTCTTCGGTTTTGCCGACTTCGGCAACTTCCGGCGCGGTATAAACCACCCCCGGAATGCAATCGTAATTAATATGTGCGGTTTTGCCTGCCAGAATTTCAGCCAGCGCCATGCCCTCATCTTCGGCTTTATGCGCCAGCATCGCGCCGCGGATGGCATCACCAATGGCATAGATGCCTTTGACATTGGTTTCGAAATGATCATTCACATCAACCTGTCCGCGTTCCGTCATCTTCACGCCCGCTTCTTTCAGACCGAGCCCCTCCGTATGCGGGCGGCGCCCGATCGAGACCAGAACAGCGTCAAAGTCAGCCGTTTCGGCTTTGCCGCCTTTGGCGGGTTCCATCGTCAATGTGACTTTCTTGCCCGCTTTTTTCGCAGCGGTGACTTTTGTTCCCAGCTTGAAGGACATGCCCTGTTTTTTCAAAATCAGCTGCATCTGTTTGGAAATTTCGTTATCCATCGGCGGCAGAATTTTATCCAGAAATTCGATGACGGTCACTTCCGCACCCAGCCTGCGCCAGACCGTTCCCATTTCAAGCCCGATCACACCGCCGCCGATGACGGCGAGCTTTTTCGGCACGGCATCAAATACCAGCGCCCCCGTCGAGGAGACGATCTGTTTTTCATCAATCTCGATCCCCGGCAATGGCGTGACTTCCGAACCCGTCGCGATCACAATCGCCTTGGTTTTTAAAACCGTCGGCTTGCCTTTTCCTTCGGTTACTTCAACCTTGCCTGCATCAAGAATTTTTCCTGTGCCTTTGACATGATCGACCTTGTTTTTCTTGAACAGGAAGCCGATGCCTTGCGTGTTGTCTTTCACCACCGCATCTTTATGCGCCATCATGGTTTTCAAATCCAGCTTCGGTGCGGAAACAGTGATACCGAGTTTTTTAAAATCATGCCCCGCTTCCTCGAAACGCTCGGATGTGTGCAATAGCGCTTTGGAAGGGATACAGCCGACATTCAGACAGGTACCACCCAGCGCCTGTTTTTCAACACAGGCTACGGAAAGCCCCAGCTGTGCCGCCCGAATAGCGCAAACATAACCGCCCGGTCCCGCCCCGATTACCACAACATCATAGCTTTTGTCAGACATCCGCATTTCCTCTTTTTCTTTTACTCTTTGTATTTATAGTATTTTTTTCTGAGATAGGCGAACATGCCGATTCCGCCGAACAGACCGCCTATATGCGCCGTCCATGCGACATTGTCAACACTGCCGAAACCGATGCCGCCAAAAACCAGCGAGATCAGAACCCAGATACCGATCATCCAGTACATGCTTTTCCGGCTGGCGCCGGGCTGGTTGCCCATGATGATAATCACCGCACCGAACAAACCGCTAAGCCCCCCTGATGCGCCGATCAGCGGCGCGGGTGAAAAAGGATAAAAGGCCATATGCGTAAACGCCCCGACCAGACCCGCGGCAATAAAAATCATCATCATATGCTTCACGCCCATCAGGCGCTCCAGCATGGTTCCGAATACCAGCGTCATACCGGTATTGACGAAAAGATGCGTCCAGCCGACATGCAGAAACATATGCGTTACAGGTGCGATAAACGCCCATATATCAAAAGGCATGTCACCCGTGTAACGGGCCGGCACAAAAGCCAGAGCGTAATAAATTTTGAATTTCATGTCCGCCGACAGCAGCAGCGATGCCGCATGAATGCCGATCAGTACCAAAGACAGTATTTTCACCGCCGGCGGCAGATTCAGCATCGGTTCGTAAGGTTGTTTCGGTGGCGGCGGTTGCTCTTTCAGCTGTTTTTCCTTGTAATATTGCTGGCGATCGCGCATCGAAGACGGAAACGGTGTGACATTATCATCACCGGCACCGTTTTTTTTACCTTTACCGCTTTTTTTATCCTGCTCCGACATTACTTGTCTTTATCCGTATTTTGGTCTATTCAAGACAATAAGATAACAAGTTTCAGAAGAAAAGGAAGGGAAAGAAATGGCACAGGAAAAAATCAAAAATATCCTGGTATTGGGGCTGGGGCGTGTCGGTGTACTGGTTGCAACACTTTTGCATGAAACCGGTTATAAGGTCACGGGCGCAGATGCCGCGCTGTCCGAAGACTTTCCCTTTGACGCAAAAGAGCTGGATGTTTCCAATCCCGCAAAGTTGCAGGCGCTGATGAAAGACAATGATGCTGTTGTTTCCTGCCTGCCGTTTTTCCTGAATAAAGATATCGCCCGTCTGGCGGTTGAAGAAGGTCTGCATTATTTTGACCTGACGGAAGATGTCCCGACCACGCAATATATTCTGGAACTGGCAAAAGATGCCAAAACCGTGCTGGCACCGCAATGCGGTCTTGCCCCCGGCTTCATCGGGATTGTCGGTGCCTATCTGGCGCGCGATTTCAAAAAAATCCGCCATATGAAACTGCGCGTCGGCGCCTTGCCCCAGCACCCGACAGGGCATCTGGGCTATGCCTTTAACTGGTCACCCGAAGGTGTTATCAACGAATATCTGAATGATTGTGAAGTCATAGAACGCGGCCAGAAAAAACTGGTATCACCGCTGGAATGGCTGGAAAAAATCTTCATTAACGGGCAGGAGCTGGAAGCCTTCACCACATCGGGCGGGCTTGGCACAATGTGCGATACTTATATCGACCGTGTTGAAAATCTGGATTACAAAAGCATCCGTTACCCCGGTCATGCCAAGATGATGAATTTCCTGCTGCATGAGCTGTTCATGCGTGAAAACCTGCAGGAAACCGCTAAAGTCCTGTCCCATGCAAAACCGCCGGTTTCCGAAGACATCGTTTATGTCCATGCCTCGGTCGAAGGCTGGAGCAAGCATGACAAGCTGCTGCGTGAAGAATTCATCAACGGCTATCTGCCCAAAGTCATTAACGGACGGCAATGGCGCGCTATTTCATGGACAACGGCAGCCTCGGTCTGTTCGGTTATTGAAATGGTGGATACCGGCAAGCTTGCCGGCCGCGGATTTATCCGTCAGGAAGATATTCCCTTTGATGAATTTCTGGAAACGCGCAACGGCCAGCTTTATAAAAAGCGCGGCCCGGCAGATACCAGTATTGAAGATATTGATATCAAATATGCCGCAACGAATGAGAGTATGAGCGCATGAGCGCATAAAACCTGTCGCAAGCCCTATTCACATAAAGCTTGCACAGAAGTTTTGTTTTCCCTGTATCCGGATTTATGCTAGGCTTCCTGTGACCTTAAACCATTTGCAGGAAGATATGCGGAAAGACGGTACGCCATGAAAACCGAGCGCCCTGCCTCCCATTTGCAGAGCCTGAAGGATATTTTCCCCGGAAAAACCTCCGGTGAATTCCGCGCTGCTATGTCGCAACTGAAAAAAGACGTCAAAGCCTTCCGCGACAACTATGCGGAAGGCATTGCCGATCTTGACGGGCAGGGCCTTCTAACCGCTTTTCAGCAGTATGAATCCATTTTGTCACAGGCCGGAGCCCTGCATTCCTATGTTGATCTGCGCCATATCACCGTCGAGAAAAACGATGACTGGGCGCGCAAAACACAAAAAAAACTGAATGACGCCGCACGCGACACGCTGTTTTTCAAAAGCGAGATTGCCGCCTTTCCGGAATTCGAACTTCTTGACCGCATGGCGGAAGAGCCGAAACTGGCCGCCTATACGCCCTGGCTGCGCCTGCACCGTTCCTATAGCGGTACGGTTTATGAAGAAGATGTCGAATGCTATCTGCATGATCAGGCGCATAAGCACCCTGATTTGAAAGATATCTGGGCCAAACTTGCCGCCCCCGTTACGGAAGATAATGCTGCACCGCTTTTGCAGGCTTTGCGTGAAGAAAGTGATGCAGAGAAACGCAGCAAAATTTTTGCAAATTTTGCTGCCGAGACGGAAGAAGATGTCGAAACGCTGATGCAACTTCTCAGCAACCGTATGCGCAGCACTGGTGCTGCCGCCGCCATCCGCGGCTTTGATACGCCGGAAAAGGCTTTTACCGCGCAAAGCCAGACTCCCGAGGATGTGCCGCATAAAATGATGAAGGCCCTCACCGGAAAGCTGCCGCAAATTGCCGCAAAATTTTACAAACGCAAGGCGCAGCAAGCGGGTGTACCGCGCCTGCACCCCGCCGACCTGCTGCATATTCCCGTACCGGAAACCAAGGAAGAAGCGTGGGAGAAAACCGCCCTGCCCGCGCTGGAAAAGCTCTTCCCGAAAAATGACGGCACACTGAAAGTTCTGGATGGACAAAACAGCGGCAGCGGAACACCGCTGCGCCCGATGAAGCTGTTTATCATGCCCGATGACCGCCCGTCCTATCTGTGCCTTGACGGTACACCCGCAACGCTGGAACGTATGGCGCTGACGGCACACGGCATTGGACGCGATATCCAGCGAGATCATGCCGCCAAAAACAATACGCCGCTGACGGCAAAACCGCTGCCCGGTTTTGAAACGCTGGCCGGACATGCGGCGGAATTCGCCGCGCTGGATGCGCTGATCGATGCCGCAAATGATCCCGCTGAAAAACGCGACCTGATTGCCTATCAGATTGAGCGCAGCCTTTTAACGCTCTCGCTTTCCGCCGCCGTCACCGCATGTGACCGCGCCTTAAACGATTTATCGGAAAAACAGGGTACAGTCTCCGTTGATGAAGCGAAAAAACTTTGGAAAGCCTCGCTGCAAAATGCTTTTGGTCCTGCCGTCGATTATGATGCACCGGGTCTGGATATGCTGTGGGTCGAAGCGCCCTATATGCTGTCCGATACAGCTGACGCTTTGCAGGATATGTTCGGTTTGACGCTTGCCGCCAAGCTGATGCATGACCGCAAAGACAGCAGCGATCCGGCGGCGGAGAATAAAAAATTCGCCGATTTTCTGGCCGCAGGTTCCTCCAAACAGGGGAAACCGCTTCTGAAAACGCTGGGAATTGATATCACGGATGAGCAAACATGGCAGGACGGTGTCAGCCTGCTGGAGAAGCGTCTGGAGCAATTGACCGCGCTGGACAAGCAGTTGGCGGCAGACAAATCGGTACAAAAGCCCGCTGCACAAAAGAAAAAAGGAGGGCCGTCCGCATGAAACCACAACGCCATGACCGCCTGTCCCGTATTTTTGCAAAACGCCGTAGCGCGGAGGGCAATGACGCACCGGAGAACACCAAAAAAACAGCAGAGAATGATGCCGGGCGCGGCGCCAATGGTAAAAACGGCCGCTGGAATTTAAAAAATCTTTATCCCGGCCTGCGCTCCCGCGCTTTGAAAAATGATCAGGCTTTTGTCGAAGAAAAACTGGCTGAATTTCTAGATGCTTATGAAGGTGTTGATGTTAATGACATGCCCGGCGCAGAACTGGCCGAAGCCCTTGCCGCTTATGAGGTCATCAATAACCGCAAAATGAAAATCTATGCCTATGGCGAATTGCTGATTTCCGACAATGCCGCGAATTTTGAAAAGATCAAACCGCTGCAAAGCTGGGTCGGCGGTATTGACCAGCAGCTTGAAGACTTTCTTGACCAGCTGGCGGATATGAGCGAGGAAAAACTGCTGTTCAAACTCGGCGCCCCCGCCATGTCAAAATACGCGCCCTGGCTGGCGCAGCTGCGCGGCGGCACGCCCACCCGTGAATTATCTGCGGACATCCAGACGCTGAGCGGTGTTTTTGATTCCATCCATACCGAAGGGCTGTCCGCCTATTATCAGAAACATGTCATCGCGCTGGAAGAAAAGGTCGCCGCGGTGGAAAAAGACACGCCTGAGGAAACCCGTCAGGCGCAGGCCGATCTGATGAAACAGCATAGCAAACGCTTTGCCACCGTCCTCAGCACCGTGATTAAAACACAGGATATCGACCGCGAATGGCTGGGGCATGACCGCCATGACCAGAACTTTCTTGACCGTAACAAACTGGATGCGGATACCGCCGATATGCTGCGCGAGACCGTGAAAAAATCCTATATCTCGCTGTCGCACCGCTATTACAAATGGCTGGCTGACCAGCATGGTGTGGATGTACTGCCATCCAGCCGCCTCTCCGACCCTGTGCCGGGTCAGACGGAACTGGAAGATCTGGAATATCCGTGGGAGCAGGCCGAGCCGGAAATCCTTTCCGCCTTCCGCAAATTTTCGCCGAAATTCGCAAATATCGCCAAAGAATATTTCGAGGGCGGCTATATTGATGCCGCGCCGCATAAAGGCAAAGCGGCAAGTGATTTCACCCTGCCGACGGGACCGGATGGACACCCTTATATCCTGACCAATTTCAATGAAGATATTATCAGCCTTGTCGTACTGGCGCATGAGCTGGGACACGGCATTCATATGGTGCTGGCGGAAGAAGCCCAGGGCGGGCTTTTATCCGACACGCCGGAAACCATGGCGGAAATCGCCAGCGTCTTTTCCGAGATGCTGATGTTCGATTATCTGCGCGGCAAAACCAAAGACCCCGATGTCGAAAGAAAACTGCTACAGCACCAGATCGAGGGGCTGCTGGAAAGCGGTATGCTGCAAATGGCTTATTTCGATTTCGAAAAACGCGTCTATGAAAGCGCACAAACCGGCGCGCCTGATGCGGAAGAAATCAGCGATATCTGGGTGGATGTCTTGCAGGAATATTACGGCCCGTCCGTCGAAATCGACGACTACCAGCGTTATTCCTGGTGCATGGTGCCGCATTTCTTCGAACCGCCGTCTTTCTATGTCTTTTCCTACAGCTTTGCGCAAGGCATGGCCAACAGCCTTTACAAACTGTATCAGGAAACCGATGACAAGCCGCAATTTATCGAAGATTACACCAATCTGCTGAAAGCGGGTATGAGCGCCGACCTAAAAGAACTGCTGCAACCGCTCGGCCTTGACCATACATCGCAGGAATTCTGGACAAAAGGGCTGGAACTGATTGAGGATTATCTGAATATTCTTGAAAGCGGCACCCCCTCCGCCATTCCGACCTCCGCACCTTCCATTGCGGATATTCTGGGAACGACTGTTCCGGGATTGGCAGATAAAAAAAATCTCGACAATTCCGCCCGCGGCGGCGATAACAATAAGAAAAGCTTCCGCTTTAGACCATAAAAGACAAAACGGCGACAAGACCCATGAAAAATCCCGCCTCCGGCGCGCAGACAATGACAGCCATTGTTGAAGACATTATCAAAGCCACAGAGGAAACCATTATCCTGATGTGCCGTCCCGACGCGCCTGCCGGTTTTGCCGCCGGACAATTTGCTTATCTGCAAACAGAGGCCATGGAAAAGCCGCGTCCCTATTCCATCGCCAGCGCCGAAGGTGATGCGCTGATCAGCTTTCACATCAAAACCGCCCCTGCAAGCCCTACGACAGAGGCTTTCGCACAGCTAAAACAAGGCGACAGCCTGACTATAGATATGCCGCATGGGAAAAGCCGTCTGGAAAAAGACGCGGATACCCCGCTCATTGCCATTGCCGGCGGTGTCGGTATTGCCCCCATACATTCGATCATCACCACGGCACAGGCGCATAACCCCGCACGCCCCGTACATCTTTACTGGGGATGTAATACGGCGGATGAGCTGTATCTGCATGATCTGTTCCGCGGACTGGATAACGCCAATCCGCATTTTCTCTACACGCCCGTATTGCTGCGCCCGCATCAGGACTTTGCCGCCGGGCTGGTCGGCGAACATATTGAACAAGCGGCACATGACTGGAAAAATACCGATATTTACCTTGCCGGCCCCAAAGGCATGATGCTGCACACGCTCGGCATCCTCGAAACGCTTGGCGTTCCCGAAGAAAGAGTGCATTACGACAGGTTCTGGTAAAATCGAAAAATACTTTAGGCCGTCAGGTCGAAATTGAGAAGATCATTCTTCTCCATATCTTCCTCATACATTTCCACCTCGTCATCAGTAAAGCCGAAATGGTTGCCGATTTCCTGCAAGATCACGCGATTGACGACTGTGGTCAGGTCTTCGCCCGTTTCACACCATAAATCCAGAATGGGACGGCGGAACAGGCGCAGCGTATCACGGCGGTCTTTATGGGCGGCAAGATGGCCGATAGCGGCAGGGCCTGCGCTTTCGTAATAGCCGAGGATGTCGTAGGGCGTATCCAGTTCGAGCTCCTGCTCGATATAGGCATCGGGGAAATCTTCGACAATGATCTTCAGCTTGCCGATATATTTTCCAAGCCCGTCCGGCAGTGCGTCAACAATGGATTTTGAAAGTGCTTCAAGATCCTCCAATGTCGGAGGCTCCGTGTAACTCATTATAATTCCGCGGTTTTCCAAGCCTATCTCCTCCTAAGAAATCTTTCCCGTTTTCAGGTTTGACACCCTTTTGTTGCAATCGTGAAAAGACCCGACTAATCTGCTTCGTAATATTCAGTATAACCAGACGAGAAGAAAATGAAAAATGGAAAATAAACTTTCAGAAGAACAGCGCAATGATTTCCTGTCAAAACATCCTGACTGGACCCATGACCCCGCACGGGATGCGATTAAAAAAACTTTCAAATTCAAAAACTTCAGCCAGGCATTCGCGTTTATGACGCGGGTTGCCATGAAGGCGGAAAAAATGATCCATCACCCTGAATGGTTCAATGTTTATAACCGTGTCGAGATTACATTGACGACCCATGATGCGGGCGGCTTATCGGAAAAAGATATAAAAATGGCGGAGTATCTTGAGAAAATCGCCTGATTAAATCAGACCGGCAGAGCGGTTATCACCTGTTTGCGTCTCGTCTTCCTCCCGCGGTGCCTCATAAGGCTTGGGCACGACGCGCTCTTTCGGGAAAACCATTTTGACAGTCGTGCCTTTCTCTTTCTGGCTGGCGATCATAAAACGGCCTCTATGGAGGTCCACCAGCGCCTGAACGATAGACAGTCCCAGCCCCGTTCCCGACGTATCACGATCCAGCTCCGTCTCGACCTGACCGAAGGGCTGCATTGCTTTCGCCAGCTCTTCTTCCGTCATGCCGACACCTGTATCGGTGATTTCAACCATCATATGTTCTTCCGGATCAATAGAGACAGTGATTCCGATTTTGCCGCCGGGCGGTGTAAATTTCACACAGTTACTGACCACATTCATCAGCACTTGTTTCATCGCCAGCTCTTCCGCAAAGATATTCGGCAGGTCTTCCGGAATGGAGGTGTCAACGCGCAGCTGCCCTTCTTTTATTTTATGATCCAGCAAGCTGAGGACGGATTGGATAATCCGCGCCATCGGGAAAGATTTTTCCTTCAATTCGCGGTCGCCGATTTCAATCTGTGACAATTCCAGAATATCATTGATGATATTCAGAAGCTGTTTGCCGCTGTCATGAATGTCTTGCGCATATTCTTTATAAACATCCTGTCCGATCGGTCCCATGACTTCGTTACGGATAATCTCGGAAAAACCGATCACCGCATTCAGCGGCGTGCGCAGCTCATGGCTCATATTCGCCATAAATTCAATCCGGGCCTGGCTGGTTAATTCCGCCTCCAGTTTGGCACTCTTCAAGGCTTCATCGGCCGCACGGCGCGATGTGACATCCCATAAATTCCCCTCGAAATGTTTTACTTCATCATCACTGCCGTAAACGGCACGCAGATTTTCCAGTACCCATATCGTACTGCCGTCTTTTTTATAAACCTCGTGTTCCACACCAAAGACTTTACCATGCTGCGCAACCTGCAGTTCCAGAACGGCACGTTCATGCGGATCAACATAGATCTGGTCGCGGATGCTGGTAATCGCCTCTTTCAAATCTTCGGGATCGGCATAGCCGAGAATATCGGCAAATGCCTGATTAACACTGACGAATTTTCCTTCGGGCGTCGCCTGATAAATCCCGTTCAGCGCGTTTTCAAACATTTCCCGGTATTGTTTTTCAGCACTGTCATGCGCAAGTTCGGCTTTTTTACGCTGTTCAATATCGGTAATTGTTCCGACCACGCGGGAGCCGGATTCCGACATGCGGATCATGCTGAAACCCAGTTCGACAAAACGGAAATCACCGCTTTCCGTTTTCATACGTGCCTCGCGGCGGTACGATCCGCGGTCACCGCTGGTAAATCCCTGAAACAGCTCTTTATGCCGTCCCAGATCGCTTGGGTGCAAATAATCAAACAGATTTGTATTGATCGCATAATCCGCTTCGGCCTGCATAATGTCGCGCCATTTATCATTCAAAAACAGGATTTTCCCTGTTTGATCGGTTTCAAAAATCACATCCGATACCGCATTGATAATACTACGGTATTCCCATTCGCTTTTCTGAAACTCCGTAATCAGCTTCTGCCGTTCCGTTTCACGGTTCAACAGTTCCGTGTTCTTGCTGGACAGCGCTTCGGAGATATGCGCCAGCTGCCTTTCCTTCAAATAGCCGCGGTGAAGCAATACCCCGCCTGCACCGATACAGAGAAAGCCCAGTACAAGCCCCGCCCAGGGCAGAACCGTAAAGACACGGTAAGCGGTTGTCGGCGGTGCAAGAATTTCCGTTTCCCAGCTTTCACCGGCCATAACAATCCCCTGACGCAACCTCATTGGCTTAAACAGCCCGCCGCTCCCTTGATTGTCGCCGCCATGGCGGAACATCTCGTTTTCGCTATGCGGTGTGAATAAAGCCAGCCCGCTGACCGGTGCGACCCCGTTTTCAACTTGCTCGAGGGCAAAAAGCTTTGAAATTTCCGGCAGTAAAATCAGAAAACCGTAATTACCCGGCTTATACTCATATGCAAACAGCCAAGGCAAAAGCCCCTTGATTTGTTCCGGGTCTTTGAAATTAGACGACGGCAGCACCGGAGACAGCATATCCATATCCAGTACGGCACGGTTCTGCCCAAGCTGCGCTTTTTCAACCAGTTTTTTATGGAAGCGGCTTAAATTTCCTTCGGTAAATACTTCCCTGACATTATAGCGGGAAAATGAATCCATCTGGCGCCATTTTCCATCATAGGGAGAAAACCAAAGCAGTCCTTGTGCCAGATTACCCTTATCCAGCATGTCCCAGATGAAGGTGGTGTCCTTTTTATCAAGTGTATCGCCGGAGGCGATCAGATAATTATTCAGATGCTCTCCGATGACTTCCAGATCACGGACATTTTCTTGCGCAGATTGCAGAAAAGCATGTGCAATTTTTTGCGTTTCCGAGGATTTCAGATCCTGCATGAGGAGATAAATAACGGCAAAAAAGATTAAAACAACGCTGAGCCCCTTGAGATAGAAGCCGAGAACGTCGCTATAGCCGGCTTTACCGGACACAACGGCAGCACTGCCCCGCACCGGCCCGGAAGGCGGGGGGCCTGTTTTTCGTGCTTCTGCCTGATGCTGCTCCGCCATTTAAAGCTTTCACTCTGATTCCACTTAGATAAACACCCCTGTCCACTAGAAACAGGGGGCGTATTTTTAACAGTACCAAGAAATAGATAAAATTTTATTAAAATCTTCAGATATTGGCGCAAGGCACTGTTTTTACAGTTTTTATTGAAAAACAAGAGGTAGAACACCTCTTGTTAAAACAGTTTTCACATTTCTGCCGTCCCGGCAAAGGAAGAAATGCTTAAAAATTGACATCCGGCGCTTTTTGCACGGCTTCCGCTTCGGCTTCGGGAAGTTCGAAAAACGCCTCATTCTTAAAGCCGAAAGATGCGGCAAACAATACCGCCGGGAATTGCTGGATTGCCGTATTCAGCTCGCTCGTCGCATTGTTGAAGAAGCGGCGCGCCGCGGCAATTTTGTTTTCAAGGTCAGACAGTTCCGCCTGCAACTGCTGAAAATTCTCATTGGCTTTCAGTGCGGGATAATTCTCGGCAACTGCCATCAGTTGCATCATTGCCGCACCTAATACGCCTTCTGCAGCCGCACGGCCTTCAATGCCGTCATCGCGGCTTTTCATGGCGCTGGCACGCGCCTCCGTCACCTGCATGAAAACTTTATCTTCGTGCTTTGCATAGGCTTTTACCGTTTCCACAAGATTGGGGATAAGGTCATAACGCTGTTTCAGCTGTACATCAATATCGGAAAAGGCATTCAGACGCTTCTGACGCAAAGCCACCAGACGGTTGTAAATAACAATCAGTAAAAGCCCGATGGCACCGACTATAACCAGCAAAATCACCAAAGCATTCATAATATCCCTCGTTTCCCTGTAAATTTTTCGCAGAAGTGATTAATTGCCGGTACCGCATCCCGGCTTCGGCTTCCATGCCGTCACCTGCTTTTTGCCTTCAAAAAGCTGTTCTTCCGTCAGATTGGCAGAGACGCGGACACGCGCGATAATCGCGTTGTTTTTCATCTCGCCCGATGGCATATTCATCGCCGCCAGTGCAAACCATTGATAGGCTTTCACGTGATTCGCGCGGAAATTGCCAAGTCCTTCATAATTGATACGCCCCAATTCCATTTGCCCTTCGGGCGACCCGCATTCCGCAGCCTTTTGATACAGATTAATCGCGCTGTTCAAACGCGCGGGGATACCTGTCCCGAATTTCTCGTAATAGCGCGCCAGAGGTACAAAGGCCGGAACATAGCCCTGATCCGCCGCTTTCCGCAGCCAGGCAATCGCTTCGCGGTCATCTTTTTTGACGCCGCCCTTGCCTTCCGCATACATTTTTCCCAGACGGTATTGTGCGCCGGGGTGGCCGTTTTCGCTGGCTGCCCGGAAATACCAGACAGCAGCATCTTCCGCCGTCTTATCCAGACCGGGAATATCGCTTTCATAAATGCGGGCAAGGTTATAGCGGGCATCGGCATTGCCCTGATCCGCTGCCAGCATATACCATTGTACTGCCTGCATGTAATCCTGCGGAACGCCCATACCGCGGCGATACATATAGGCCAGCGCCATTTGTCCGAAAACATCGCCTTGACGTGCGGCATATTCATACCAGCGCAAAGCTTCCTTATAATTTTGTGCAACACCTGCGCCACGCAGATACATCGTGGCCAGATTATATTGTGCGCGGACGTTATTTTGCATGGCCGCCTGCTCGTACCATTTCGCGGCAAGCGCCTCGTCTTTCTGATAGCCGCGGCCAAGACGCAGCATTGTCGCAAGGTTATTCTGCGCAATCGCATCCCCCCGCCGCGCCGCAATCGTGTACCATTTAAAGGCTTCCGTATCATTTTTCTGAACACCTTTTCCGGCGCTATAGGCATAACCCAGATAGCTTTGCGCAGGCAGATAATCCTGTTCCGCCGATTTCCGGTACCATGAAATCGCGCCATAGGGGTCACGACCGACACCTTCGCCAATATCCATCAGATAGGCCAGATAATATTGCGCACGGGCATCGCCATCATGCGCCAGACGCAGGAAATGCTTCCCGGCAAGTTCGTTATCGCCTTGAGAAAACGCGCGCAGCCCTGCGTTAAAGCTGGGTTGAAAACCGCCTCTGATCATCTGCTGTTGTGCCAGCGCAACCGGAACAGCAACAAAGTAAACGGCAACAAAGGCCGCCAACAAGACAAGCAGTGGGTTATAACTGTGTTTTTGGCTGGTCATACTATTTTATTGTTTTACCCGCATATTCGCTTTGAATTCCGGCGTTTAAACCTTTTGGCCACAACCCGTTTTTTCAAAACGCCTTCAGTTGATGAAAGCTTCCAATGAAAATATTATGACGGCAGGGCAAAAAGGTCTAGTGAATTATCACGAAAAATTATTCCGCCATACCGACAGCAGCCATATAAAGTTCGAGAAGTTCATTTTCTTCCCGTCTTTTTTCCAGTTCCATTTTGCGCAGGGAAATCATTTTACGCATGATTTTCGGCTCAAAACCCACGGCTTTGGCCTCTGCATAGACTTCGCGGATATCCTCGGACAGAGCTTTTTTCTCTTCTTCCAGCCGTTCAATCCGTTCGATAAATGATTTCAATCTTTCCCCCGCAACCCCTGCCGTATCTGAAGGTGCCGCAGCTGTCATCGTTGCCGTCGTCATATTTTTCTCTCCTTAAAAAAGAGTTGCTCTGGTAATTGTTTTAAACATCAGAAAATGCCCTGTCTTCCTGCCTTAGTCAAGCATCGGCACAGGAAAAAATAAAAAACGCTTAAAAAGCCGTCTATCTATTTGAATTTTATTTACGAAATTGTGCCATACTGGTTTTATTACCCGCATATTTATCTTTAACAAGGGGCATATGGACAGCACAGGGCAAAACCGCTATGATAAAATAACTGACAGGGAGACGTTTTCTTTCCCGACCGATGGTTGAGCGCAGTCGCGTCTTTAAAACAAACCGTTTAGGAATTTTTTGATATGCACATGCACGACAGGCTTAAAACCTTCAGGCATTTGTTTGCGTTTGTAATGACCGCATGTTTTGTTGCCGCGTTTTTTCCGTCTGCCGCCCATGCCAACAGCCGCTACGCCTCGATCGTGGTCGATGCAGGCAGCGGCAAGGTCTTGAGTGAACGCCATGCCGATAAAAGCCTGCATCCGGCCTCTCTGACAAAAATCATGACTATTTACATGGCTTTCGATGCCCTGAAAAGCGGCAAGCTGAAAATGCGCCAATATTTGCCCGTTTCGCGGCACGCGGCCAGTATGGTGCCATCGAAACTGGGACTCAAACCCGGAACGTCGATTCGGGTTGACCATGCCATTGCCGCGCTGGTGACAAAATCCGCCAATGATGTCGCTGTTGTTCTGGCGGAAGCCATCGGCGGCACGGAATCGAATTTTGCCCGCATGATGACGGCCAAAAGCCGCACCCTCGGCATGCGGCGCACCGTCTTTAAAAACGCCTCCGGTCTGCATGATCCGCAACAGGTCAGTTCGGCGCGGGATATGGCGGTGCTGGCGCGGTCTTTGATGTATTATCACCCTGAATATTATAAGTATTTCAGCCTGCGCGAATTCACCTATGCCGGTGTGACATATAAAAACCACAATCACCTGATGGGAACCTATGAAGGTATGGACGGCATCAAAACAGGCTATGTCCGCGCTTCGGGTTTTAACCTTGTTGCCTCTGCCGTGCGTGACGGGCACCGCCTGATCGGTGTTGTGTTCGGCGGAAGAACATCAAAAACACGTAACAATCATATGGCCATGCTGCTGGATAACGGCTTTGCCCGGGCAGACCGTTTGCAATTGGCGCAATGGCAAAAAGCACCGCCGCTGCCGTCCCGCAAGCCGGTGACACCGAAAATCGAACTGGCGGCTTTGGATACCGCCGTGGAAAAGAACTTTGGCGCCCAGCCTGCCGACCACAATGCGCAATTCGATATGATGGGATTGATTACGGGTGAAGGCGATATTGATATAGAGACACGGAAAAGCGTCAGCGCCATCGCCGAAACAAAGGCAGGGCTGCGCCCTGTCGCGAAAAAAGCCGCACAAACCGCAGATGATCCGGGCTGGCAAATTCAAATCGGTGCCTTTACCTCGAAACAGGCGGCGGAAAAAGCTTTGAACAAAACGATCACCACCTTGAAAACACCGCGGGAGCAGAAAATTCTTCCCCGCGTCCTGCCGCTGCACACCCAGCGCGGCACGATTTACCGCGCCCGTATCACCGGCTTCAGCCGTGACAGCGCCGTGCAGACATGCAGCAATATCAATAACTGCATCATTGTCGCCGCAGCACAGTAAGATTCAGCATCCCCATGACCTCCCCCGAAATAACAACACATGTCTTCATTAGCGGGCGCGTGCAAGGCGTCAGCTACCGTTACTGGACGGTCACCGAAGCCCAAAGCCGCGAACTGAAAGGCTGGGTCAGAAATTTGCGCGACGGACGGGTTGAAGCCCTGTTTCACGGCGCAAAGGAAGCGGTGGACGATATGGTCGCAGCCTGCTATAAAGGACCGGTTCTAGCACGCGTGAGCGATATCAGCGCAACAGAAGGGGAATATGATGGCAGCGAAAATTTTGAACAGAAGCCGACAATATAAACCGGTGATTGCCGTCGCTATTGCCGTTTTGTTTCTTTTCCCCCATTCCGCCTCTGCCGAGACACCGCCCGGTGTACAAACACCTCCGACAATGAAAGCCGGACAAGGGAATTACGGCTATTTCCGCATGGAAAGTGATCCTCCTCCCGCAGCGGCACCGTCCAATGCTGAAACAGCCCCGCAACAACAACCGGAAAACCCGCCGCCATCATACGGGTTAAAAAACGCCGTTGCCGGTGAAAACAGCCCTGTTTCCGGCGCAGCCGTCCCGCCCAAAACGGGGGCAATGGCACCCTGGGGGGCGGATGCCGGCTTGAAGGTCGCAGAAACGCAGATGATGGCCGGACAATATGCACAGGCTGTGCAAACATTGAAAAAAGTCATGTCACGCGAATCTTCCAATGCCGATACCCAAGCCTATCTGGGGCAGTGCTATTTTCATCTGGGCATGATGGAAGATGCACGAAAAGCCCTTGACCGGGCGCTGATGGGGAACCCCCATCATATGGGCGCACATCTTTATATCGGGCTGCTGCAGTTAAAAGAAGGAAAGCGCGACCTTGTCATCGAGCGTCTGGCCGCATTACGCAGTCTTTGCCAAGGCGGTATCTGCGAAGAGGAAAACTACCTCTCCGACCAGCTGAACAATACAAAACCTGTTGCCCAAACCGCAAAGGAAGAGGCACGCGGCCGTAAATGGCTGTTCTGGAAAAAAGACTGATGTCTTTTAACGTCCGGGCTTTTTAAGCTGTTTTTTACTCTGTTTCTTCTTGGCAGGAGCGCTTTTTGCCGTTTTCTTCTTTTTGACGCCTGTTTTCGCGGCCGCCGCTTTTTCTTTTTCCTGCGCCGCCTCTGCTTCCGCCACAGCGGCTTTTTTTGCCGCAAGACGGTTGAAAGGATTATCACGCACGCGTTCGGGCTTATCCAGATCCATCGCCGTCCAGACCACCATATAGGCCTTACGGGTATCACTATAGTCTTCGTCACTTAATGCCCGCAGCGACTCATCAATTTTTTTATACAATGCCGGCGCACGGTCACCCATAATTTCAACACTGCGGGCAATACGCGCCAGATGCAGGTAGAAAATCTGTGTCGCGTCGCGGTCTTCGCACAATTCCTGAAAACGTTCGGAATAGGGGGACAGGCTGCACAACTGCTTTAAACTGCGCATGCATTCCTTCATATTGAGGCTCTCGCTCCAATATGCGGCATCACTCTCCACCGGTTGTTTTGAATTTTCCGAACGTTTGAACATTTCAAGCGTATTAACGCTTTTCAAATGCTCTTCCAAACGTTCCGATCGACGGTAAACCATACTTTCCTCTCCTCAGGCAAAAGTCTTGATACCATTTCCGAAACAGTAATCACCACCCTATAAATTGTCAATAAAAAATTGACATAACTTGGTATTTTTATTATACTTACTGCGATAGTTACGGCGATTAAGGACACCCTGATATATGAGTTGTTATTACTCCAGCAGCAAGATTAATAATCTGAAAAGCGACTTTGACCGCTTTGCGCAGGATATGCGCCGGAAAATGGCTGCTGCCGAACTGCCGGAAAGATTGCAGGAACTGGCACAATCCGGCATCGGCGGCTATCACGTCACCGATAAGGACGCCGTCACCTATGTGAAGACCTCCGACACCTATCCCTTGCGCCTTTATGAATTTGATTTTGAATTGCAAATGGCCACAATTATGGTTGTCAAAGACCGCCGCCTGATCGGTGTCGAAAGCAAAAAGCTCAGCGAGATGCCGCCGAAAATGGTGCAAACGGGCCAGCAATTGTTACAAGGGCACCAGCAAGCCCATAAAATCGATACGCCCCGCAACATCATCCGCAGTAAGCGAGGATAACAATGTCCTGCGACGCCTATTATTACATTCGCCGCGCACAGGAAAATATCGACGAATTGCGCGATGATATGCGCCGTTCCTTTAAAGAACAGGCAAAAAAAATTGATGCGCAGCGCGTAGAGATGCCTCCTGTCGCCGCCGATTTTAAACAATCAGGCCACAAAGAGCGTTATAGCGCTCTTGACGACACGACTGCACTCTATTTCCGGCGTGTCGACGATAACACACTGCGCATGTATGAACTGGATTTCAGCCTGTCTATGGCCACAATTTCGACCATTCAGGGCAATAGCGTTACCGCGACCGAAACCAAAAAGCTCAGCGAAATGCCGCCCAAAATGGTCAAAGAAGCGCAAAAATGCCTTCCCGGTACCGGGGGACGCAATGACAATACGGCCCGGCATCAGGTAAAACGGCGCTAGATTTTCTAAAATATAAGCCGCATAATATCTCTTGAAGAATAAAGAGAGATCCGCCCTTTATGCCGAAAATATCCTTTTACGCCCTCTCCCTGCTGAGTATGTTCTGCCTGCTGGTTTTATGCGGCAGCGCGCCGGTTTTCGCTGCGGATGATAGTGATACGGCAACGGATGTGCTGGAAATGGCCTATGATGATGCCGCCGCAATATTGCTGGATATTTCCCCCTTTATGGAGGCGGAAATCCTGCTGGGAACCTGCCGCGAAAAAGGCGTTGCCGATACGCTGACCTCCCTGCTCTCCGAGCGGCGCGGGCTGAAAATTACCGCACTGCTTGACGAATATCTTGATACGCGGCAGGAACAACTCGCAGAGATCGGCGGTTACGGTGAATATAAAGCCGCGCTGATTCTGACCGCCCCGGCGAAAGAACGCGGCTTTTTTATCGGTTATCTCAGCGGTATTCAGGCGCTGGGAGAAACCCAGCAAAGCACG
The DNA here is from genome assembly GCA_013285465.1 of Pseudomonadota bacterium. NCBI lineage: Bacteria > Pseudomonadati > Pseudomonadota > Pseudomonadota bacterium. The sequence continues at coordinate 439,367 of CP053449.1, read as the reverse complement.
CTTTGCGATGAAGGCATGTTTCTGGCCGACACGCTGTTTCGCAGTCACTGACCCGCCGCCAAATTGACATAAAAATAAAAATACGCTATAGTCACCGCCTTGTACGCTAATAACAACGGATGGTGCATAGCATGGCGCAAGAACCGCTTCGCAAAAAAATCGCCCGCAAAACGGATAACGGCTTTGCCGCTGCCGCTTTTGTTTTGAGTGGTATGGCCGCGCTTGGCACGGCCACCTTCACCGTTATGGATACTGATATGGATATGGAACACAGCGCCCAGCGGGAGGAGGTTCTGCAAGTTCTGGATCAGCGCATGGATCGTCTGGAAAACCTGATGGCGGAAAACAGCAGCCTGCAGCAGGAATTTGATATGGCCGCACTGAATAACGATATCAGCAAGCGCCGCAGTCTATCCACGCAGATTGATAAGAACGCAAAAACCATCCGTTGGCTTAGTCAGGAATATGCCTCTGTTATGCTTCGCTCCGATGCTATCAATGAAGAGGATTTTCGCGACGTTGCCGAAAGGTTTCAACAATCCGGTTTTGACAAGCAAACCGCAATTGTGATTGACCCCGCCTATGCGGAATGGCGGAACGAGGCACGTGCAGATCTGCCTCTAAACCCGCAATTCCAAGATTACGTCGATATGTCCCGCGAGATGCGTGATATGGATGGAAACCAATCCGGCGCCGGTGCCATCGTCGGACTATTCTCCGTTTTTCCGATGATCTTTGTTTTAATGGGTGTTTCCTCTATAATGGATAAATGGAAACGCCTGCCGAACCTTCCCGACAGGCCCAAGAAACCGTCACGTCTGGGAACAATGATCCGGCGCGGGCGCAAACATAATCACTGATTTCATTCTTATGGCTGACAATACCGAGAAATCCTATCACGCGCATTTACGCGACATTTATCACGGCGAGGAATTCGGTGTTGTCATGTTCCGGACTGCAGCGGATGCCGTGAAAGACGAGCGGATTAAAGAACAGTTGCTGGTTTTGAAACAGCTGGAAGAAAGCGTTATCCGGCTATTGACACCGCTGGCGGAAAAACACGGCATCCCCAAAGCCTCCGACTCCTATCTGGCACGCGCCGTGCAAACCGGACAAGAGCTTGGCACGAATGACTGGACGAAAGAGCTGAAAAAAATGGCGAAGCTGGTGAATAACTGTATTGCCGATTATGCCGCTGCTGTCCCGCTTGCCCCGCCTGACGAACAGGAACGCATCCGCTTTGCCGTTGCCCATGAAGGGGTGATCGGTCAATTTATCGCAAAAGAACTGGCCGGACAGGACGACCCGCTGGCACCTGTGACGGATTTTATCGCGGCCCTTAACAATATCGCGCCGTATCAAGAGGATGTTTAAAGAACGAACATAAAGAAGATCCATGCCGCGCCGATTGTCCAAAGCGTAACGACGAACATGACGGCGCCCATTTTCTGCTTTTTCGAGACTTCGATTTTTGCATTACGCGCTTTGATTTTCAGCTCTTCCAGAATTTCCGGCGGAATCATCGCATAAAGAATATAGACGGCCGGAACCAGCAGCAGAATATCATCCAGATAACCGAGTACCGGAATAAAATCCGGTATCAGATCAACAGGGCTGAGCGCATAAGACAGAATGCAAAGCGCAAAAATTTTCAGCCCTGTGGACAGGCGCTTATCTTTTCCAATCAGATAAACGGTCAGAACATCATTGCGTACACGGCGCAACAATCTGTCGATACGGGTTTTCGGTTCCGCCTGCTCTTCCGGTTTCTCCGGCACTGTTTCCGGCTCTTGTTCCGGCTGCACAGCATTACTTTTTTCCGCTGCCGTTTCCTGAATATTCTGCTCTGGTTGCTGTTCCATATGATTTGTTCCTTCAGCGCATAAACTGTCCCTGCCGTTTATGATATAGGACACAAAGAGAAAAGGGAATGAAAAGAAAAAAGCGGCTTAACGCTTTGGTTTACCCGTATTGCCGCCTGCGCGCTTCTTCTTATTCGCGGCGGAGGAATTTTGCGGCTTATCTTTTTTGGCAGTAGAGCCATCCGTCTTTGCCGTATTCTTGGCCGCTTTCTTTACAGAGGCTTTCGCATCTTTTTCGCGCTGGATGCCTTCTTCAATCAACCGCTTCGCATCATCGGCATCACCCCAGCTGCCGACCTTCACCCATTTGCCGGGCTCAAGATCTTTATAATGTTTGAAAAAATGCTCAATCTGCTCGCGCTTGATCTTGCTGAGATCTTTATAGGATTTTATTTCTTCCTGATCGGGCAGAAGTTCATCAACCGGTACGGCGATGATTTTTTCATCCATCCCCTGCTCATCTTCCATGATCAGCACACCGATTGGACGGACGCTCATCACCGCCGTCGGGATGACAGGCGTATCGCCCAGAACCAGAATATCAACCGGATCGCCATCCTCCGACAATGTGTGCGGAATAAAGCCGTAATTGCCGGGATAACGCATCGCGGTATACATGAAACGATCCACAAACACAGCACCGCTGTCCTTGTCGATTTCATATTTTACGGGATTGCCGCCCTTCCCGTTTTCAACAACGACATAAACTTCATCCGGCGGATTCGTGCCAACTGGAATTTTTGAAAGATCCATTTTTTCTGTCCTGTTTTTATTCTGCCCGTTTATATCACGGCGACCTGTCGTTTTGATAACATAATTCATTATAGGAAAAGGGGGAGCAACTTTCAAACAAAAAGCCCGCGGGAACAGAAAGCGCTTGCGCCCGTTTCCTTCAAAATGGTTATATACTGAAAAAACAATGAACGACAGTAAAAAGCGGCAACTGAAATAAAATGAAACATGCCACCCGCCTTTTAATCGGCTCTTTTAAAAATATTTCCGCACTACTTCTCGGGATTGCTTTGCTACAGGTGGCAAGCGGGTTGCAAGGCACTTTGATCGGTTTACGTGCTGCCATTGAAGACTTTTCAACCATGATGATCGGTGTCTTCATGTCGATGTATTATGCGGGTTTTCTGGCAGGTGCGCGCTATGCGCCCCGTATCATCGGCGGGATCGGACATCCGCGCATGTTTGCAGCGATGGCTTCCATCTCCTCGATTACCATTCTGTTCCATTTTATCAGTATCGACCCTTATGTCTGGATGGTGATGCGCGCCGTCAACGGCTTTGCCTTTGCCGGCCTGTTTGTCGCAGCGGAAAGCTGGCTGAATGACATGGCGCGTCCACGCGTCCGCGGACAGGTCGTGGCTATTTACATGACCATTCAGTATCTGTTTCTGGCATTCGGTTATAATCTGGTGAATATGGCGCAGCCGACGGAGGCCTTTCTTTATATTCTGGTCTCCATCCTGATTTCCGCAGCTCTGTTGCCCGTCTTGCTAACCACGCGCAAAACGCCGCATTTTTCAACACCCGAGCTTTTTCCGATTAAAAAACTGTTTGATACCAGTCGCCTGAGTGCCATCGGTGCCATCAATATGGGGCTGACACATAGTATCATGTTTACGATGGGCGTGATTTATCTGCAGAGGATCGGACTGGCCACTGCCGATATCACATTACTTCTCTCCACCTTCATTCTTGCGGGTGCCTTATCGCAATGGCCCGCAGGAGCATTATCCGACCGCGGCGACCGCCGTGTTGTCATCTGCGGCTTATCTTTTTTATCGGCGGTGTCCATTGCGGGTGTCGGCTGGTTTGTCGAAACGGACCGTCTGATTGCCGCCGTTTTCATGGCTGCCTATGGCGTGTTTTTCCTGCCGCTTTACGCGATGATTCTGGCCTATATGAATGACAAACTGAAGCCCAGCCAGATGGTCTCGGCCAGCGCGACGCTGTATATTTTTTACGGCGTTTCTTCGGTTATCGGGCCGTTGCTCTGCGCCTTTGTTATGAATGTCTACGGCATGCAGAGTTTCCCTGTCTCGTTAAGCGTTCTGCATCTTTTGTTTGGACTCTATAGCATCTGGCGCATCACTATCAGCGAGGCTGTACCCTCAGCGGAACAAGGAACTTATCTGCCCGCCATGCGTATGCCGGTCGGTGTCACACCCCTGCTGAAAACCATGATCAAAACCGCACAGGAAAGCATGACGCCGAAGATCAAGCGCAAGACAGCTGCCAATATAACAGAAGAAAAAACAGCGCAGAAAAGCAAAAAATCCACGCGTTAAAGCAGCGCCTTTTTTACACAGCACCATGCCGCAGTTTTCTGCACAACATTCAGGCTTGCCATTGCCGGGCTGGTCGAGGGCAGACGGGTCAGCGACAACCGCGCCTGTATTTCCTGCGGCAAATCAGGCTGCACACGTTTCAGAAATTCCGTCTCGGCCTTGCCGCCATTAAAGAATATATGGTGTATTTGTTGGTGCCTGCGCAGAAAAACGTCAAAATCATTGGTGACGATGCTGTCATTTTTGATGGCGCTGTCCAGACTGCCCGGACGGGTGCAATGCTGCAGGACATCCCAAAGCGCAATGCGGTTTTCCCGCAGCAGCGCCGTTTTTTCCTGATAATTATCAAAGCCTTGCACGCCGAATAATACCGCCATCACCGGCCAAAAGGCATTGCGCGGATGCGCGTAATATTCACCGGCCTCCAGCGATTTTACGCCCGGCATCGCACCCAGAATCAAAATCTGCGCATCATCTGCAGCCACAGGCGGAAAGCTTGTTACGCGGCTCATCTTCCTGTTTCCTTACACCAGATAAAGCACAGCCAAAAGCACCCAGCCCGTCAGCCACAATGTTTCCAATGTCATCAGCAAAACGGGCTTCAATCCAAGCGTCAGCAGTTTTTGCAAATGCGATTTCACACCGATGGCAGCGATCGCAAAGACCAGCGCAAAACGCGACAATGTTGCCGTTGCGTCTTTTAAAACAGGGGGGATATCCACCAAACTGTTCAGCAACATCAAGGCAAAGAATCCGATCAGGAACAGCGGCAGTCCCGGCACTTTTCCCTCTCCGGCTTCCGCATGGCGCTTTCTGAACCAGAAGAGCAGCGCCATCACCACAGGCACCAGCAGACTGACACGGACAAGCTTGGTCAGCGTTGCCAGATCGCCCGTCCCTTCCGATACGGAATAGCCCGCCCCGACGACCTGCGCCACATCATGGATTGCGCCGCCGAAAAAAATGCCCGCCTGATGTTCATCCAATCCGAAAAAAGACGCAACCAGCGGATACAGTACCATTGCCGCAGTGGATAAAGCCGTCACGCCGATAATCGCCAGCACGGTTTCCTGTTCCTTGCTTTTATGGTTGGGAAGGACGGCGGAAATTGCCATTGCCGCCGAAGCGCCGCAAATGCCGACCGCCCCGCCGGTCAGTATGCCCAGCTCGGTCCGCAATTTCATCCATTTCGCCAAAAACACGCCGAGAAAGATTGTTGTCACAATGCCGGAGACAATCACCGCCGCCATCGTCCAGCCCAAAGCAAATAAATCCTGAAAGGCAATGCGGATACCCAAAAGCCCGATTCCAAGGCGCAGAACCGTACGCCCTGTCCAGTCAATACCCGGCTGCAGATTGGAGCGCGCATGCAGAAAAGAGAGTGCAATACCGAACAGCAAAGCAAACAGCATCACCGGCGCATCATAGTGGTTGCCTACTCCTTGCGCTGCTAGACCGACAAGTGCCGCCAGCAGGAATCCCGGGGAAAGTGTTCTGATTTGCGTGATCATCGCGCCACCTTTATTGTTCTTATTCTTTGCTATACGGACATTCATAAAGAAAAAAGGGAGCCCGAAAGCTCCCTTTTAAAATCTTGTTTTTGTGACCTGTTTTTCTCTTAGAAACATATGCTTGGAAGAGTCGGCAACGACCTACTCTCCCGTGCCTTAAGACAAAGTACCATCGGCGCAGAGGCTTTTCACGTCCGAGTTCGAGAAGGGATCGGGTGTTTCATCCTCGCTATAATCACCGACTCATCCAAACATATGTGTCTTTGATCAAAACAGGGGTTTTGTCATCGCGTATTGCACACGGGCATTCGCGATCAAAAATTCTTTTGTACAACCGCTTTCATTTTGCGGTCTTATCGCTGCGCGTGAATTTGCTCTTATTTATCTTCCGAAGAAAATAAGTAAGCGCGGTCAATTCAAGCCAATCGAGATATTAGTACCAGTTAGCTTCATATGTTACCATACTTCCACACCTGGCCTATCAACGTGGTAGTCTTCCACGACTCTGATAGGGAATACTTGTTTTGAAGGGGGCTTCCCGCTTAGATGCTTTCAGCGGTTATCCTGTCCGTACTTAGCTACCCAGCGGTGCTCCTGGCGGAACAACTGGTACACCAGTGGTACGTCCACCCCGGTCCTCTCGTACTAGGGGCAGCTCTCCTCAGTATTCCAACACCCATGGCAGATAGGGACCGAACTGTCTCACGACGTTCTGAACCCAGCTCACGTACCTCTTTAAATGGCGAACAGCCATACCCTTGGGACCTGCTCCAGCCCCAGGATGAGATGAGCCGACATCGAGGTGCCAAACACCGCCGTCGCTGTGGACGCTTGGGCGGTATCAGCCTGTTATCCCCGGCGTACCTTTTATCCGTTGAGCGATGGCCCTTCCATGCGGGACCACCGGATCACTATGACCGACTTTCGTCTCTGCTCGACTTGTCAGTCTCGCAGTCAGGCTGGCTTATGCCATTACACTCTACAGTTGATTTCCGACCAACTTGAGCCAACCTTTGTGCGCCTCCGTTACTCTTTGGGAGGCGACCACCCCAGTCAAACTACCCACCATACAGGGTCCCGGATCCGGTTTCACGGACCTCGGTTAGACATCAGACTTAACAAGGGCGGTATTTCAAGGGTGGCTCCACACGAACTGGCGTCCATGCTTCAAAGCCTCCCGCCTATCCTACACAAGTCAAATCTAATGCCACTGTAAAGCTGTAGTAAAGGTGCACGGGGTCTTTCCGTCTAACCATGGGAACTCAGCATCTTAACTGAGAATTCAATTTCGCTGAGTCTATGCTGGAGACAGCGGGGAAGTCGTTACGCCATTCGTGCAGGTCGGAACTTACCCGACAAGGAATTTCGCTACCTTAGGACCGTTATAGTTACGGCCGCCGTTTACCGGGGCTTCAATTCAAGGCTTGCACCTCTCCTCTTAACCTTCCGGCACCGGGCAGGCGTCAGACCCTATACATCGACTTATTCGTCTTAGCAGAGTCCTGTGTTTTTGATAAACAGTCGCTACCCCCTGGTCTGTGCCCCCAACTAAAAGTTGCCTTCTAGCTGGGCCTCCTTCTCCCGAAGTTACGGAGGTAATTTGCCGAGTTCCTTCAGCATAGTTCTCTCAAGCGCCTTGGTATACTCTACCTGTCCACCTGTGTCGGTTTGGGGTACGGTCTTAATGATGGGGCTATTTCCTGGAAGTCCTTCGCAGCATCTCCAATCCAATAAGGAAATACTACTTACAGCCTTCGTCACTCTCCATCTGGCCTAGGAATATTAACCTAGTTCCCATCGACTACGCCTTTCGGCCTCGCCTTAGGGGCCGGCTTACCCTGCGCGGATTAGCCTTGCGCAGGAACCCTTGGACTTTCGGCGAAAGAGTTTCTCACTCTTTTTATCGCTACTCATGTCAGCATTCTCACTTCCGATACCTCCAGGCAACCTCGCGGTTACCCTTCACAGGCTTACGGAACGCTCCGCTACCAGACCATAGTAAACTATGGAATCCGCAGCTTCGGTACATTGCTTGAGCCCCGGTACATCTTCGGCGCAAGAAGTCTTAATATTTAGATCAGTGAGCTATTACGCTTTCTTTAAAGGGTGGCTGCTTCTAAGCCAACCTCCTGATTGTCTTGGACTTTTCACTTCCTTTTACACTTAGCAATGATTTAGGGACCTTAGCTGGCGGTCTGGGCTGTTTCCCTTTCGACCATGGACCTTATCACCCACAGTCTGTCTGCCGTGCTGTACTCTACGGTATTCGGAGTTTGGTTAGTATTGGTAAGGCTCGCGCCCCCCGCAACCATCCAGTGCTCTACCCCCGTAGGTAATCACACGACGCTCTACCTAAATAGATTTCGCGGAGAACCAGCTATTACCCGGTTTGATTGGCCTTTCACCCCTAATCACAGGTCATCACAATCTATTTCAACAGATACGTGTTCGGTCCTCCAGTAAGTGTTACCTTACCTTCAACCTGCCCATAACTAGATCACCGGGTTTCGGGTCTAATCCATGTAACTTATTCGCCCTATTAAGACTCGCTTTCGCTACGCCTCCACCTATCGGCTTAAGCTTGCTACATAGACTAAGTCGCTGACCCATTATACAAAAGGTACGCGGTCACCCCTCAAGGGGGCTCCCACTGCTTGTAAGCATTCGGTTTCAGGTCTGTTTCACTCCCCTTATCGGGGTTCTTTTCACCTTTCCCTCACGGTACTTGTTCACTATCGGTCGTATGAGAGTACTTAGGCTTGGAGGATGGTCCCCCCATGTTCAGACAGGATTTCACGTGTCCCGCCCTACTCGAGGATCCTACGACTTTCTACCTATACGGGGCTATCACCCACTTTGGCTAGTCTTTCCAGACTATTCTAGTTCTTATCGTAGGACCACTGGCCTGGTCCCCGTTCGCTCGCCGCTACTAAGGGAGTCTCGGTTGATGTCCTTTCCTCCGGGTACTGAGATGTTTCACTTCCCCGGGTTTGCTTCCTTAACCTATGTATTCAGTTAAGGATACCACTAATGTGGTGGGTTTCCCCATTCGGAAATCCGCGGATCAATGCTTATTGGCAGCTAACCGCAGCTTAACGCAGCCTATCACGTCCTTCATCGCCTTCATACGCCAAGGCATTCACCAAATGCTCTTATTAAACGCTTGAATTGAAATCACGCGCAGTGACAAAACCGCTTTTTTGCTTGTTGTAACACAAACAAAAGCACGCTTTCGACGCCTGCAAATGATCTCGGCAGCACAAATTGAATTTTTGGTCATTCGTTATATTATCAGTGTGCTTTACTGATGACAAAACCTATTCACAATATACAAGAACCCCGGAGTTATTTGCTTTTGGCAAAAAATTCCGATCATCTATGCGCCGTTTCCGGTTCATAAACTTCTTAAACTCACTGTTTTTATCCAAGTGAACTTAAGAAGTTAATGGTGGAGCCAATCGGGATCGAACCGACGACCTCCTGAATGCAAATCAGGCGCTCTCCCAGCTGAGCTATGGCCCCTTATCCATCAAACTGTTCAATGGTGGGCCTGGAAAGACTTGAACTTTCGACCTCACGCTTATCAAGCGCGCGCTCTAACCAACTGAGCTACAGGCCCCTTGAAAAAACACTTAGCCTGAAACCAGTAGGCAAAATCCGGCCTGATTTCCGGCGCAGATAATTGGTAAAAAAAAGA